>NZ_MJAA01000003.1:0-497698 GCF_001743375.1 Enterobacter sp. IF2SW-B1
GAAGAGGGCATCAGCCAGTGGGCGCTGGAGGACAGCGTGACGCCGGGGATTTACAGCCTCGACGACTATGACTTCCGCAAGCCGAACGCGTGGCTGTTCCAGGCCCAGCAGAACCCGGCGTCGCCGAAGCCGGGCAGCATCGACGTGTACGACTGGCCGGGTCGCTTTGTGGACAAAGGTCACGGGGAGTTCTATGCCCGTATCCGTCAGGAGCGCTGGCAGGTTGAGCACCAACAGATTCAGGCCACCGCCACGGCGGCGGGGATAGCGCCAGGGCACACCTTCACGTTAACCAACGCCCCGTTCTTCAGCGACAACGGGGAGTATCTGGTGACGGCGGCGGGCTACCACTTCGAGGAGAACCGCTACGCCAGCGGCGAGGGGGAGACCATACACCGTACCGATTTCACGGTCATTCCGTCGGCGGTGGTTTACCGTCCGGCGCAGAGCACGACGTGGCCACGCACCTACGGCCCGCAGACCGCGAAGGTGGTGGGGCCGAAGGGCGAGAGTATCTGGACGGACAAATATGGCCGGGTGAAGGTGAAGTTCCACTGGGACCGGCTGGCGAAGGGCGATGACACCAGCTCCTGCTGGGTTCGCGTGTCGAGCGCGTGGGCGGGCCAGGGCTACGGCGGGGTGCAGATCCCGCGCGTCGGCGACGAGGTGGTGGTGGACTTTATCAACGGCGACCCGGACCGTCCGATTATTACCGGCCGCGTGTATAACGACGCGAGCATGCCGCCGTGGGCGCTGCCGGCTGCGGCGACGCAGATGGGCTTTATGAGCCGCACGAAAGGGGGCTCNGGCGACGAGGTGGTGGTGGACTTTATCAACGGCGACCCGGACCGTCCGATTATTACCGGCCGCGTGTATAACGACGCGAGCATGCCGCCGTGGGCGCTGCCGGCTGCGGCGACGCAGATGGGCTTTATGAGCCGCACGAAAGGGGGCTCCGTGGACAACGCCAACGCCCTGCGCTTTGAGGATAAAGCGGGCGCAGAACAGGTATGGATCCAGGCCGAGCGCAACATGGACACCAGCGTTAAAAATGATGAAACGCACAGCGTCGGCGGGGCGCGCAGCCATTATGTGAAGAAAAATGAGCTGCATCGTGTGGAAGCAAACCAGACTCAAGCGGTGAAAGGTGGAACCGAGATCCTGACGGGGAAAGGCAAGCTGGATGCGGCGGTAGAGCAGTTTGTTATTGCTTCCGGGACGAAGCTGAGGCTGGTCTCAGGTGAAAGCGCCATAGAGCTTAACGCTAACGGCAAGATTAACCTGATTGGCAAAGAGTTTAACTTCTTCGTTGAGGGAGATGGGTATATCACCACGGGCGGTAAGCTGCATCTGAATACCTCGGGAACCAAGCCGGGCACAACGGCACCGGGATCGGGGCATAAAGGGGATATTGATGCGGCGGTGCAGGCGAAGTTTTCGCCGCAAGAGAGCGCTAGTCGTCCTGCCCCCGCTGCGGCTCCAGCAGCAGGCCAATCGAAACCTGCTCCAGCTTCGGCGTCAACAACAGCCCCGCCTTTGAAAGGGAATTATGTTTATAAAAACAATCCGAATAGCTCAGACGTTATGCCTTTCAATGATGATGTTGTTAAACAAATCAACAAGTCACCGACCCTTCAAACTCAGCTAAAAGATTTGAAAGACAAGGGATGGGCGATTCAACCAGGTGCGACTGGAGGGGGAAGTTATACTGATTCGGATAATAAACTGATCGTTATGGATCCCGAACACATGGAAGACACGGCCAATACAGTACAAACACTGGCTCATGAAGCAGGGCATGCAACATATCCTGTTCCAGCGGACTATTCTAGTAAAGAAAATTTCGTTAACAGCCAGCTTATGGATGAAGGTGGTGCAACCTTGAATAATATTAAAATACAGCGTGAAATTCTGGGAAATGGCGGTATTGATATTGATATAGCAGGAAGCCCGGAAAATCTCAAAGCTTACAATGCAGCCTATGATAAAATGGTAAGTGGAGAGCTGTCGCGGGTTGACGCTGCAAAAGCTATAGGTAAAGTCTACGGTAAAGGCGAAATAGCTTCGGGTACCGATCTCAATTACAGCGATTATTACGGGGGGTTCTATGGTAAGTAGAATGACAAAAAATACCATCCTCTTTTTGCTCCCACTATTTTCATCTTTTTCTTACGCAGGACAAAAAAACATGAACCAAGATTCGTTATGGAATATTGTTAAAGAACTCAAAACAGTCTGGGGAAAACAGACCGAGGATGTCAGTAAACTTTTCCATCAACCACTGGTCCAAAAAAATCCAGAAGTGAAAGACCGATATACGTCAGTTCCATTCACATTATCTGATGGAACTCGTATCAGCGATTTAGATGTTCGTTTATGGGGAAATGGAGATAATAGTGTTTCACTTATCTCGTTTGTAATCGAACAGCCTTGCATTACGCTCGAACAAGTCAAAACTCATTTCCCTGATGTTAAAATTTCTAACATTCCTCGTGGGAATACCGCAGGACAATCAGTTGGATACCGAACCGTTACTGATGAGAGAGGACTTGCATGGGCATTTAGTTTTCCGGTAATGAACCAGGAATGCCTAAATAGAGTCGTTATGTCGCGTTACGATCGTTAATAAGTGTTGTGTTTTCATGCCGGCACGGATATTTCGCTGCCGGTTTGCAGTATTCATGAAAAGCGTAATTTACATCAAGTTAGTGACGATAAACGTGAAAAAACACACGCCTATATTTCTTTGTTTTTCCCTGATGTTTAGTTGTCTGAGTAGCAATGTGGTTTTGGCAGAGGCTATGCCGCCCGTTCTGACAAAAAAGGATTTTTCCGTGAAGGTCAAAGACCAGTCCATCGCCCTGGGCGACAGATGGGCTCCTAATATCGCGCTTAAATTTGACGTGCCGGTGGAAGGCAGTTTTACCGGTGAGGTTCCTTTTGACGGAACTAATTATAAATTCTTCCAGCATCAAAGGGCTGGGTTAGAAATATTCAGTTCCAATCTCTGGTGGGATAAAGCGGAAAGAAGCGTTGATGATTATATCGTGTCTCAAATTACGGTGACTGCCGAAGGCTTCGCAACGCCGCGTGGTATCCATGTGGGTTCAACGAGAGAGGAATTGAACAGCGCATACGGTACCGGTCAGGTCGACAATGATTCGGGGGAACAGTGGATTACCTACGAGTTGGGTAAAAAAGCGCTCTCGTTTGAGATGAAAGACGGCGACGTTTTGAAAATAACCATGAATTACAACAATGGCTCTTCAGAGTAATTTATGAGCAAAAAACATTTGGCAGCCATATTGTTCACCGCTTTATTGACAGGTCTCGTTGAAACGTCAACGGCGCTTGAATTATCCCAATACAACAAGCTCGATACGGTCAGTCAAATCGTTAACGACAGCGAAGTGACTGACAATCTCAGGAAAACGCTGGGAAATCATTACCAGACCTTTATTGATAACTTTGATGTCTTCGGTGAACCGCATACCACCACAGGTGGCGGATTGTTTGTTGAAGGCTGGTTAAAAGATCTCTATCAGGAGAATGCATCCGCGCTGGTCATCAATCCTGACGGCAAAATCTTTGCAGCCTGGGTGGTTCCGACGTCGGACGTTATTCATTACCAGTCATCTGATAATAGCCCGGTTATTCATGCCGATATTCAGCAGTGGGCAGCCAGATTTGATGCGATGCATTTTGCAACGTTCGGCCAATCAAAACTCGTATTTGACGGGGAGTGGGCTGGCGAATACAAGAACGACTCGACGTTAACCCTGCGGTTAGCTGAATCAGACAACCGGATCATCGGCTCTTATTGCTATATCTCCCAGAGAGGAAACCGCATAGATTGCCCGGAAGATGATGAGCAAAATCTTAGCGGTACGATCGCTGGCAATCGTGCCAGCGTTGAGTTCAACTCATCGTTTGGCGGCGTAGGTGGACGGGCTGTTCTGGAAATAAAGGGGCGTGAAATGGAATGGCGTTTAGTTACTCCTCCTCAAAAAGGAAATTACTATGCCCCGCTGCGGTATACATTACGTAAAGCCGCTTCGGTTCAAAACGCGGAAACCAGAAAACTGGACACCGATAAATTAACTATTTCGCTGATAAACAAATGCGGCCATTTTGAGAGCAAATGTGACGAGATGGTTTATCTCGGCGTGCGCAAAAGCGATAACAGTACGATCTCCTTAAGGGGTAAAACGTTACACGACTCCGCAGGTAAAATAATCGGCTCAACGTACAAGAATGGCGAGATCGCTTATACCGTGACGTATGCACCTGTGAAATTGGTTGTCAGCAAAGGCAGTCATGTTTTAGTCGAACAGTCAGGTCAGTGGCTTAAATAAAAAAGCCAGCCAAAAGGCCAGCATGGATTGGCCTCTTTTGTTTCTCTCAATATTAATCATCCCGAGTTCACTTATGAAATACACCCTCCAGGAAGGTTCATTTTCCCTTTTTCCTGCTGCCTGGCAGGATAACAGCATGAACATCATTCGCGATGACGAAAGCGGGCTGTCCGTGGTGGTCAGCCGCGGCGTTATCCCGGACGGCAGCGACTACGAACAAGAGTTTCACCGCCAGTGGGACGTGCTGCGTCCTCAGATGGGTGAGATTGCCCAGAGCGAATTCCGGAGCGTAAAAGCCGGGCCTGATGGAAAAATTAGCGGACTGGAAGTCGAGACCACCTTTGACCGCAACGGGCAGCGTCTGTGGCAAAAACAGCTGGCCGTGCAGACGCCGGGCAAACCGGTATTGATGATTTTTACCCTCTCGGCACTCAGAGCATTCACTGAAGAGGACGAGGTGCGCTGGAGCGCGCTTAAGCAGAGTCTGACGCTAAACGACAACCGGAATGTGTAAGGCATGAGCGATAACAACGCGGCCCGCAAGGGCGACGAGATTATTCACTCCAGCATTTTTGCTGACATCACCAGCATTGTGGCGGAAGGTGCCGCCTATGCGGTGATCGGTGCGGCGGTAGGGCTGGCGGCTACGGCTGCGGCGCCACTGCTCGGTGCCGGAGCCGCCGCAGCGGGCGTGGCGGCGATTGGGTCCAGCTGTCTGTTAAGCGGAATTATCGGTGGTGTGCTGGCGAACGTGGCGGGGATCACAGACGATATCAGCAATGCCGCGGAAGGGTTAGGTAATGCGCTTTTCCCGCCGTCGCCTGCGGGCAAAATCACCACCGGTTCGAACAACGTTCTGACCAACGCAATCCCTGCCGCGCGCGCGGCAGGCACGCTCACGCCCGCCGATACCCCGCCCCCTGAGCCGCAGTCGCCGGGCAGCTTTGCCGATTACGCGGGCATGCTGCTTTCCGCCGCCGGACAGTTTGGCAGCGAAATGTGGCAGCCGAGCGTGGCCTCTGCCGCTGCGGGAACCTCGCCGCTGGAAGAAGACAAGGTGGCGTGTGAAAAACACTCCGGGCCGCAGTATCTGGCGGAAGGCTCCAAAAGCGTCTTCATCAACGGCCAGCCTGCGGTGCGCGCGAAAGATCGCACCACCTGCGAAGGCACCGTTTCCGACGATGTCTCTCCTAACGTGATCATCGGCGGGGACACGCTCACGGTCCGCGATATCAAAAGCGGTAAAACGCCGGGTCTGGCGCTGGGGATGATTGCGCTCTCCCTGCTGCGCGGGCGTCCGGGCAAGATCCTGAAAAACATGCCCTGCGCGCTGGCGGCGGCAGGCGGTGGGATGCTGGCGGATATGGCGGTGAATGCCGTGTTTGGCTCCTCGCACCCGGTTCACGCCGCCACCGGCGTGAAGGTGCTGAATGACGACGACGAGCTCGATTTCTCGCTGCCGGGGCGCTTTCCGCTGCGCTGGCAGCGCAGCTATAACAGCCTGACCACCCGCGAAGGGCTGTTCGGTCTGGGCTGGGCTACAACCTTTGACAGCTATCTGACGCTGGAAGATAACAATGCGACCTGGTTCGATGAAACCGGGCGCGAGCTGAGCTTTGAACTGCCGCCTGTCGACCAGGCGTTTTACAGCATCAGCGAAGGCATCATTATCCGCTGCAATGAGAGCGGCGACGTGGCGATTGCCGACGATGACGGCGCGGTGTGGCGTCTGTACAAACCGACCCGGGCGAATCCATCCATCCTGCGTCTGGCCTCCCTCAGCGATGAATACGGCAACGCGCTGCTGACGGCGTGGGACGAGTACGGCAGGCTGGTTGGTCTTCACGACGAGCCGCGGGCGATAGACGTCACCCTGCGCTATGAAGATGAGCGTTTCCCGCAGCGGGTTACCGCAGCCAGCCATTTCGACGGCAACCAAACCTGGCCGCTGATGCAGTGGGGCTACGATGCGCGCGGCCAGCTGGCGAGCGCGACGGACGCCTCCGGCGTGGTGACGCGTGAATACCGTTACAACGACCACGGCCTGATGGTCTGGCACCGCTTGCCGGGGGGGCTGGAGAGCGAATACCGCTGGAAACAATTCGATCACTGGCGCGTGGTGGAAAACCGCACCAGCACCGGCGATGGCTGCCGCTTTAGCTACGATTTAGACGCGGGGTTGACGACCGTCGAGCACTACGACGGCCAGACGCGACGCCACTACTGGAACGCGCAGAATCTGATTGTGCGTTACGTCGACGAGCGCGGTGAAAACTGGCGCTACGAGTGGGACGATAACGAGCTTCTGACGCGTCGCATCGATCCGCTCGGCAATGCCGTCACCTTCGTCTACGACGAGATGGGCAACCGGGTGCAGGAAACCGATGCCGACGGCAATACCCGCACTACCACCTGGCTGGAGCACCGCGCGCTTCCCTCGGCCATTATCGAAGCCGACGGCAGCGCCACCCGCTTCTGGTACGACGAACACCACGGGCTGAAGCGCGTGGTGGATCCGCTGGGGCAGACCACGCAGCTGCGCCGGGACGAGTTTGGCCAGGTTGTGGAAGAGATCGATGCCGCCGGCAACAGCCGCTATCAGGAGTACAACGAGGCCGGGCAGATTGTCCGTTCGACGGACTGTTCCGGGCGTATTACCCGCTATCGCTATCACCCGCTGGGCTGGCTGGTGGCTGAGACAGGCGCCGACGGTGAAGAGACGCGCTACCGCTACGACGCCGCAGGGCGCCCGGTGCAGCTCGATCGCCCGGAAGGCTGGACGGAGTCGCTCAAATGGAACGAACGTGGCCTGCCGGTGAGGCACGCGGGCGCCGACGGGAAAGAGAGCGAGTTCAGATACGATGAGGCGGGGCGCTTAACCGCCACCCGTAATACGCAGGGTGAAGAGGTCCGTCGCCGCTGGGACAGCCGCGGGCGTCTGATTGCCCTGGAAAACGAAAACGGCGAAGCGTACCAGTTCCGCTGGGGCGCTGACTCGCTGCTGCTGGAAGAGGTAGGGCTTGATGGCGTGGCCTCACAGTATCGCTATGACGCCTGCGGACGCACGATTGCGCGCACGTTTGCCGCCGGTCATCCGGAAGCTATCACCCACGCCTTCGCCTGGAGCGCGAGCGGCCAGATGGTCGCCCGCACCACGCCAGAAGGGCAGACCCGCTACCACTACACGCCGTCCGGGCTGTTAAGCCGCATTGGGCTGCATCCGGCGCTTTCAGCCGACGCGTGGAGCACCGAGGCGGAGCAGGAGCTCGCCTTTGAGTATGACGCGCTCGGCCGCGTGACGAGCGAAGCGGGCGAGCATGGTGAGCTGGCGTGGGGATATGATGCGCTGGGCAATCGCACCTCCGTCACGCTGCCCGATGGCCGCGAGCTGAAACAGTTCTACTACGGCAGCGGGCATCTGCTCAGCATTGCCCTCGATAAGCTGTCGGTCTCCGACTTTACCCGCGACGAGCTTCACCGTGAAACCAGCCGCACGCAGGGGCTGCTGACCACCCGCAGCGAATACGATCGTCTTGGCCGACTGCATCGCCGGGACGTCTTTACCGGCAATGCCCAGCGCCCGTCGCCGCGCCGCTGGTCCCGCCGCTGGGATTACGATTACCGTAATAACCTGGTGAGGGAAGAGCGGGACGATAACCCGTTCAGCTGGTACCGCTGGCAGTACGACAGCGCCGGGCGTCTGCTGGTTCAGGACGGCACGCTACCCGGCCAGGAGCAGTGGCGCTGGGATGCAGCCGGTAACCCGCTGGAAGGCTCTGCTGAGAAGGTCACGCACAACCGCCTGATGCAGCTCAACGGCATTCGCTGGCGCTATGACGTCCACGGACGCACCGTGGAGAAAGATAACGGCCAGACCCGCTGGCACTACCGCTACGACGGTGAGCACCGCCTGACGGAGGTGGTCAGCCAGCCGCGGGATCGCAACAGGCCGCAGACGCAGGTCAGCTTCCGCTATGACCCGCTCGGGCGACGCATCAGCAAAACGCGACGCCAGATGCTGGGTGGACAGCCAACCGGCAAGCCGGTCACCACCCGGTTTGTCTGGGAAGGGTTCCGCCTGCTGCAGGAAGTTCACGGGGATGTGCCGCTCACCTACGTCTACAGCGATCAGGACAGCTACGATCCGCTGGCGCGTATTGATGGCTTGGAAGCGCCGGAGATCTTCTGGTTCCACTGCCAGCCCAACGGCACGCCGGAGCGGATGACGGATAGCGAAGGGCAGGTGCGCTGGGAAGGCGTGAACAGCGCCTGGGGCAAGCTGCTGCGGGAAAGCGAGACGCAGCTATCAGGATATTCCCAGAACCTGCGGATGCAGGGGCAATACCTGGACCGTGAGACAGGGCTGCACTACAATCTATTCCGGTATTACGACCCGGATTGCGGAAGGTTTACGCAGCAGGACCCGATAGGGCTGGCGGGGGGGATAAACCTTTACCAGTATGCGCCGAATGCGCTGGGGTGGGTGGATCCGTGGGGGTTGAGTAGGTGTTCTGGAGGTACCCGCTTAACTGTCAATAAACCGAAGATTTTAAGCAGCACAAAGCTGTCATCAACTGAGAGAAAATTCCTCGAAAGACAGTTTATGAAAAAAATGAATGCTTTAAACCGAGCGGCTCAAAGAGGAGAGTTAGTTTGGTCTCCTGGCACCCATGAGGTTAGGATTTCATCTTTGCAAAGTTCTTACAGGCAGGCTGTTTCTGCACGTTTTGAAAAAATGTTTGGTTCAGCACCTGATCTAAGTAAGTTAAACGCTGATCATCCTGTTGATTTAATTGTTGGAGGTTCGCCTACACAAAGATTACAAATGCTGAATGAAACTATTAATAAAAGTGTAGGTAGTTCTTTGAAAAATGCAGGCAGAAAGGCGGGGCTTCAGCCCGGAGATGCCATCAGTGAAATAATATTTCAATAGGGGGTAAAATGAATAAATCTATTAATATACAGACGGATACTGCCACATTAGTGATTTATGATTTGATGTCATTAAAGCATAGGATTAATGATGATGCAGATTGGTGGAGTCTTCCAGAAGATGAAGTTGAAGAAATAAATAAAGGGAATGTATTATTTCTCAATCTTGGAGATGATGGTAACTATAAAGTTGATATTAAAAGTGACATTGGTGAATATACCGGATCGTTATTTTTAAACGTACCTACTGGAAAGGTTTTCATAGGGGCGGGAGAGGATGTCACTGGAGGAGATCTGGAGCCAGATGATTCAGATGCTATTTCAGGCGAGTTTATTACTTTAGAACCAGGTAGTTACGAGGTTAAATATAAAAAGCATGGTTCAGATGTGCTAATTTCCTTTACAAAAGCAACGTTTACTGAAAACTCATTAGAAGAGGGTGTTTACCTCTGAATGAAAATCCACGCCCTGGCGTGGATTTTTTCATCCAAAAAAATGTTAAATAATTAATTAGTTCACTACGTGGCCATTTTTAACACTATTTTTTTTCCTTCTGCACGCATCTTGCTTGCTTTTTTCGCGCCTTGCTTACCCTTGTGTTCAATAAGCTGTCAGTATACTCGCGACGAACAACTCTACCCTGAGTAAAGCCCCCAGTGGCGGCTGATCCCCGTAGCGAGTAAGACCGCCTTGGGCGATGGCATCGCCGGGACGTCTTTACCTGCAATGTCAGAAATTTATGGGAAGACCCCCGGGAAAAAACAGTAAAACTTGACGTGAAGTAATTGCACGAATGCGAGGAGAAAGACGTATTCATGGTACGGGCGATAGGATGCAATTTAAAAGCTCAACTGATGGTAAATGGTACCGTATTCAGGATGCGGACATGGCTCATTTAACAGATGCAGTTAAATACTGGAATCAGAAGGGTGGCTACTATGGTCCTAAATCTCGTGAGGTCAGAGCCTTTATGAGAGATTCCAGGAAGTATGAGCTTGAATATTATGGCACAATCGGTCTCAGGGAGCAGTGCTACCGGAAAGATATAAAGATTCCCTTGATTTTATTGGCCCAAAGGAAAAGTCCCAATATTTCCAATGAAGGAGCATTGTTCCATGAAAGATCTTGAAGACCCAAAAATTGAATCCAAAATTAACTCCTTTGTTGAAAAAGGAAACGAGTTTCACGATGACAAAAAATACGCCGAGGCTTTAGAGCAATACCAAAAAGCATGGCAAGCTCTCCCTGAACCAAAGCTTGAATGGGAACTCGCCAACTGGATCTCTGCGTGCATGTACAGCGCATATTTTGATCTTGCGGATTACGTTGAGGCAAAGAAATGGGGAGAGACGACTTTACGGACACGTGGATCGGATATAGACACTGCACCGTTAATCGACTTGGGTATGGTCTGTTACGAGTTGAATCAATTCGATGAAGCGTACAAATATTTTAACGATGCTTATAACTACGGCAAAGAGCGTGCGTTTCAGGATAGACCTAAAAAATATCTAGAGTTCTACCTGCGCAAAAGGGGATAAGTTCGTTACTCTATAAAAAAATCCACGCCAAAGCGTGGATTTTTTTCATTCAAAACAAATCAAACGTTAAACAGGAAGTTCATCACGTCGCCATCTTTAACGATGTAATCTTTCCCTTCCGCACGCATCTTGCCAGCTTCTTTCGCGCCTTGCTCACCCTTGTAGGTGATAAAGTCTTCAAACGCGATAGTCTGCGCACGAATGAAGCCCTTTTCGAAGTCGGTGTGGATCTTACCGGCCGCCTGAGGCGCAGTCGCACCCACAGGAATCGTCCATGCACGCACTTCCTTCACGCCAGCGGTGAAGTAGGTCTGCAGGTTCAGCAGCTCATAGCCCGCGCGGATCACGCGGTTCAGGCCCGGCTCTTCCAGACCCAGTTCGGCCATGAACTCTTCACGGTCGGCGTCGTCCAGCTCTGCGATATCGGATTCAACGGCAGCGCAAACCGCCACAACCACAGAACCTTCCGCCGCGGCGATTTCACGCACTTTGTCCAGGTACGGGTTGTTTTCAAAGCCGTCTTCGTTAACGTTGGCGATGTACATGGTTGGCTTCAGGGTCAGGAAGCTCAGGTATTTGATCGCCGCTTTGTCTTCGTCAGTCAGGTTTTTCAGCGCGCGCAGCATGCCCGCGTTTTCCAGCTGTGGCAGACATTTTTCCAGCGCAGCCAGTTCCGCTTTCGCATCCTTATCGCCGCCTTTCGCTTTCTTCTGCACGCGGTGAATGGCGCGTTCGCAGGTGTCGAGGTCAGAGAGCGCCAGCTCGGTGTTGATAACGTCGATATCGTCAGCCGGATCCACTTTGTTGTTTACGTGGATGATGTTGTCGTTCTCGAAGCAGCGCACAACGTGGCCGATCGCTTCAGTTTCACGGATGTTGGTCAGGAACTGGTTGCCCAGGCCTTCACCTTTGGATGCGCCTTTTACCAGGCCCGCGATGTCCACGAACTCCATGGTGGTTGGCAGAATGCGCTGCGGCTTCACGATTTCCGCGAGCTGGTCCAGACGCGGGTCCGGCATTGGCACAACGCCGGTGTTAGGTTCGATGGTACAGAACGGGAAGTTCGCCGCTTCGATACCCGCTTTGGTAAGCGCGTTAAACAGGGTGGATTTGCCCACGTTTGGCAGACCGACGATACCGCATTTGAATCCCATTTCTAAATCACCTTAATATCTTGATAATCAATCCGTTAACGATAACCGATTGATGAAAAGTAAATAACTACGCCTATTATACACGTAACCCGCATGACGCGCGGTAAAAAAGCCGTATCGGGCGGATTATTGCGCTTTGAAAGCGTGTAAGCGATTTGTCGCTTTGGTTAAGCCGTCTTGCAGCCAGATTTCAGTGCAGCGCGCCGCTTCGTCTACCGCCTCGTCAATCAGTTTTTGTTCGGAAACCGGGGGTTTACCGAGCACGAAACCGACAACTTTGTTTTTATCGCCCGGATGGCCAATTCCCACGCGCAAACGGTGGAAATTCGGGTTATTGCCCAACTTGCTGATGATGTCTTTAAGACCGTTGTGACCGCCGTGTCCGCCGCCCAGCTTGAATTTTGCTACGCCAGGCGGGAGATCCAGCTCATCGTGAGCCACCAGAATTTCATCCGGATTGATGCGATAAAACGTTGCCATTGCCGCCACCGCTTTACCACTCAGGTTCATAAAGGTGGTGGGCACCAGCAGGCGAACATCCGCGCCAGCAAGGTTGATACGTGAGGTATAGCCGAAGAATTTTGGTTCTTCACGCAGGGGAGCACGTAACCGTTCGGCCAGCAGATCGACGTACCAGGCTCCGGCGTTGTGGCGGGTGGCCGCATACTCCGCGCCCGGGTTGGCGAGGCCGACAATCAGTTTAATCGTCACGATTCAATTCCTAATGGGTTCCAGATCTGGCGCGTAGTTTACTGTCTGGCGCGCCGCTTGACAAAATTCTGCGGTTATCCCAGCGAAATTCGAATAATTACTCATCTGAACAATTAGAATTTCAAGCTGTTCAACGCCTTATTTGTAAATTTTTGTTTGTGCGTTATCCGTAATTGTGATCATTCACGCAACTCATAAAAGGGGCGTTGTCTATACTTTACACACAAGGATTAGGGGCTTTTCCCCTGACAACCCAAAGTTCCGGAGGTGACATATGAAACGCAAAAACGCTTCGATGCTCGGTAACGTGCTAATGGGGTTGGGACTGTTCGTGATGGTAGTCGGCGTAGGTTATTCCATTTTAAACCAACTGCCGCAACTTGATCTCCCACAATACTTCGCGCATGGCGCGGTATTGAGCATCTTCCTCGGTGCAGTATTGTGGCTCGCCGGGGCGCGCGTAAGCGGACATGAGGAAGTCTGCGATAAATACTGGTGGGTGCGCCACTACGACAAACGCTGTCGTCGTGACCAGCATAAGCACAGCTAGTGCCTGATTAAGAACATCGAAACGACTCCATCCGGAGTCGTTTTTTTTTGCATAGCATATTGACCCTCACGTAACGTAAGGCTCCAGAGTGGTGGCACTGGCAAAGTAAAAAGGAGCAGTTATGTTGATTCAGGTGGGTGAGCTGGCGAAACGAGCCGGTATCACCGTGCGGACATTGCATCACTACGAGCAAACAGGGCTGTTGCTGCCTTCTGCCAGAAGCGCGGCAGGTTACCGGCTTTACAACCTGGCGGATGTCCAGCGTCTGCACATGATCCAGGCGCTGGCAAAAGCGGGGCTGGAACTTGCTGAAATCAGGGATTTTCTGGAAAAGGAGTCGCTGTCGTTGACCGAGCTACTCGATGCGCAAATCACGCTGCTGGATAAACAGCTGCGCAGCATACACACGCTGCGCGACCGGCTGGTGGAGCTGCGTACCGGGCTTACCGACGATGCGACGCCGGATCTGGAGTCCTGGCTACAGACTCTGGAGTTAATGAATATGTACGATCGCTGGTTTAGCAAAGAAGAGTTACAGCAGCTGCCGTTTGCGGTACAGAAGGATGCGCTGGCGGCTATCTGGTCAGGGCTGGTGGCAGAGGCTAACGCGCTGCTGGAACAGGATATACCCGTTACTGACACGCGGGCGATGGATCTGGCGACGCGCTGGATGGAACGTCTTGAACAGGACACGGCGGGCAAGCCGGAGTTTCTCACCCGGCTGAACGAGATGCACAGCGTAGAGCCACAGATGCAGGCGCAGACCGGCATCACCCCGGAGATGACAGATTACATCACGCGCGCGTTTGCGGAATCTAAGCTCAGGATATGGGAGAAGTATCTCACTGCCGAAGAGATGGCCTTTACCCGGGCACATTATTTTGACCGCATGATGGAGTGGCCGCCGCTGGTGGCGAAACTGCATCAGGCGCAGCGTGAAAATACCGATCCTGCCTCGGCGGAGGCGCAAAAGCTGGCTGAAAACTGGCTGGCATTGTTCCAGTCCTACGCAGGCACCAACCCCGAGACCCAGCAAAAGTTTCGTACGGCTATGCAGCAGGAGCCGCATCTGATGAAAGGAACCTGGATGACGCCTGCCGTGCTTGCATGGCTCCAGCAGGCGATCGGGGTGATGATGCAGAGACGTTTCTCTGCATCAGATAATTCACAGATCCGCTAACGCGGCTTCACGGTTAGGATAAAAGGCAAGGCGGCCAGGGATCGGCTGCACGCCCGCACGCGCCATGGTGCGCAGGTGCTGGAATTCCAGGTTGCTGACCCGCAGCTCGCAGCCTTCCGGCAGACGTGCAACAAAGCGCTGGAAGGCATCCAGACCACCGGCATCCAGAACCGGGACGGCATCCCACTTCAGCACCACAACCCGTTTCCCCGCGATGCGGGACTCCAGATCGCTGAACAATCCTTCCGCCGCGGCAAAGAAGAGCGGGCCAATCACGCGCAGCACCAGCACATCCTCAGGCACCTCCACGTTAACCGGCGAGAGGCGCGTCATCTGCGCGATGCGGCGCATAAATAGCAGGGACGCGAGCACGATCCCGACGCTGATGGCGATAACCATATCGAACAGCACGGTCAGCGACATGCAGATCAGCATCACGATGATGTCGTCTTTCGGCGCACGGCGCAGCAGATTCACCACCTTATGCGCCTCGCTCATGTTCCAGGCCACCATCAGCAGCAGGGCGGCCATGGCGGAAAGCGGCAGCCAGGAGAGCAGTGGGGCAAGGATCAGCAGCGCCAGAATCACCAGCACGGAGTGGATAACCGCTGAAACGGGGGAGGTCGCACCTGCGCGCACGTTTGCCGCAGAACGGGCGATGGCTGCCGTGGCGGTAATCCCGCCAAAGAATGGTGCGATGAGGTTGCCTAAGCCCTGACCGACCAGTTCGCTGTTGGCTTTGTGCTTGGTGCCGGTCATGCCGTCGAGCACCACAGCGCACAGCAGGGATTCAATCGCTCCCAGCATCGCCATAGAGAACGCGGCGGGCAGCAGGGCGCGAAGGGAATCCCAGCTCAGGGTGAAGCTCGAACCAGGCATGTCCCACGGCAGCACCAGCTGCGGCAGCAGCTGTGGAATGCCGTTACCCTGCGAACCGTCCGCCAGAACATAGTGGAACTGCGAGCCGATAGTCGCGACATGACCACCGAACATATTGACGACAGCCATCACCGCGCAGCCCAGCAGCAGGGCGGGCAGATGGCCCGGCAGGCGAATACCGAGGCGAGGCCAGACGATCAGCGTCCCCAGGGTGACTATTCCGATGGCGGCGTCGCCCAGGTTGGCCGTTGGCAGCGCCATAAACAGCGCCACCACTTTTTGTAAATAGTGCTCCGGGACGTGGGGCATCTGCAGACCGAGAAAATCTTTGATCTGCATGGTTCCGATGGTGATCCCAATCCCCGAGGTGAACCCCAGCGTCACGGAAAGGGGAATATATTCAATCAGGCGACCAAAACGGGCCAGACCGAACAGAATCAAAAAGACGCCGGACATCAGGGTGGCAACCAGCAGGCCTGCCAGACCAAACTGTTGTGAAACCGGGTAGAGGATCACCACAAAGGCGGCGGTCGGGCCGGAGACGCTGAAGCGCGAGCCGCCCGTCAGGGCAATAACAATCCCGGCAACGGCCGAGGTATACAGACCGTACTGTGGCGCAACGCCGCTGCCAATCGCCAGCGCCATCGCCAGCGGGATGGCAATAATTCCGACGGTGATCCCGGCAATCAGGTCACGGATAAAGCGTGACGAGGTGTACTTCTCTTTCCAGCAGGCGTCGATGAGGGCGCGAAAGGGCAGAACATGTGAGGAGGCTACGTTTTTCACAATTATCTATCATCCGTGTGCGCATCATCTGTCATGTGAATGGCAGGTGAAGGAGGCATTAATCATACAAATAAAACCCAGAGACAAAAAAACCCGCCGCAGCGGGTTTTTTGGCCGTGTTCGATTAGTGTTCGAACATTGCAGAGATGGATTCTTCGTTGCTGATACGACGAATCGCTTCGGCCAGCATCCCGGACAGGGTCAGGGTACGCACGTTTGGCAGTGCCTTGATCTCGTCGCTCAGTGGGATGGTATCGCATACCACAACTTCGTCAATGACGGAGTTGCGCAGGTTGTTCACGGCATTACCGGAGAAGATCGGGTGGGTCGCGTAAGCGAACACGCGCTTGGCACCGCGCTCTTTCAGCGCTTCAGCAGCTTTACACAGCGTACCGCCGGTATCGATCATGTCGTCAACCAGCACGCAGTCGCGGCCAGCCACGTCACCGATGATGTGCATCACCTGAGAAACGTTAGCGCGCGGACGACGCTTGTCGATGATCGCCATGTCGGTATCGTTCAGCAGCTTAGCGATAGCACGGGCACGTACCACGCCGCCGATATCCGGAGAAACCACGATTGGGTTATCCAGGTTCAGCTGCAGCATGTCTTCCAGCAGGATTGGGCTGCCGAATACGTTATCAACCGGGACGTCGAAGAAGCCCTGGATCTGCTCTGCGTGCAGGTCAACGGTCAGTACGCGGTCAACGCCGACGCTGGACAGGAAGTCAGCGACAACTTTTGCGGTGATTGGCACACGCGCGGAACGGACGCGACGGTCCTGGCGGGCATAACCAAAGTAAGGGATAACAGCAGTGATACGGCCTGCGGAAGCGCGACGCAGAGCGTCGACCATAACAACCAGTTCCATCAGGTTGTCGTTTGTTGGAGCACAGGTGGACTGGATGATGAAAATATCACCACCGCGTACATTTTCGTTGATTTGTACGCTGACTTCGCCGTCGCTAAAGCGACCTACGGCGGCGTCGCCGAGGGAAGTGTACAGGCGGTTGGCAATACGTTGTGCTAGTTCCGGGGTGGCGTTACCAGCAAAAAGCTTCATATCAGGCACGAGAAGAACCTCAGGCATGCGTCCAGTGGTGGATAGCGTTCGCCGCAAACTGCGGGGCCTAAGCGAAGGCTATCCAGGCGGTGTATTAAAGAGCGCGATGCAACGTCTGGAACAGGGTGACGTTGTCACCGAAACTCAGTCTGCGCCAGAATGGCCTGCTGTAGGGGGGAGGTGTTCATCCCGCGCGCTACAAAACCATGCAGCCAATCCGGCGCTTGCTCAAGCACCTGACGGGCAGCGGATTCGGTGTCAAATTCAGCAAAGACACAGGCCCCTGTACCGGTCAGGCGCGACGGCGCGTATTCTAACAGCCAGGAAAGCACCGCATCAACCTCGCGAAAACGTTTTCTTGCGATATCCTCGCAATCGTTGCTGAATTCACAATTTAATAACGTTTCTATTGACCGTACCGGGGTATTTCTTTTCAGGTCAGGATCTTTAAAGATGACCGGGGTCGGAATGCTCACGCCGGGGTGGGCAACCAGATACCATTTCTCCGGCGGGTTGACCGGGGAGAGGATCTCGCCCACGCCCTCGGCAAAGGCCGCGTGGCCGCGAACAAACACAGGGACATCTGCGCCCAGCGTTAAGCCCAAACCAGCCAGTTCATCCGTCGACAGCCCGCAGCCCCAGAGGTGGTTCAGCGCAACCAGCACGGTGGCGGCGTTGGATGAGCCCCCGCCGAGACCGCCACCCATCGGCAGACGCTTCTCAATGCGGATATCCGCACCGCTTCCCGCCGGCAGACGGCCCGACTCCGCGGCGGCTTTCATCAGCAGGCGCGCGGCGCGGACGATCAGGTTGTCCTCATGCGCCACGCCGTCGACCGGCGTCAGCAGGCAAATCTGCCCATCCTGACGCGGCTCGATGGCAATCGTGTCGCCATAGTCAATAAACTGAAACAGCGTCTGCAGAGTGTGATAGCCGTCAGCACGCTGGCCGGTGATGTATAAAAACAGGTTCAGTTTTGCCGGAGAAGGCCAGTGGGTCATCATTTAACGATCCAGTTGTCCATTTTCAGCTTGATGCGCTGGCTGCCCTGGGTCAGCTCCATGTTTGATGGCAGCGACGGTTTACTCTTGCTGTCATAGGCGCTGTACACCACTTTCCAGGTTTTGCCGTTCTGGATGTAGTTGACCTGGCTCAGACGGTATTGATCGTCAAGCGTATAGTCGGTCGCTTCGCCCGGCAGGCCGAGGATCCACTGGCGCAGGCTGTTCAGTGGAATTGGCATCCCGGTCAGCTTGCCAATCATCTCTTCGGCATCGGTCGCCGTGTAGTGCTGGCCTTTGTTATCGGTGATCTGCGCTTCGCCCGGTTTGGCCATAAGCTCCAGCTCGGTGCTGCCAAGCGGGTTCAGCAGCAGCAGGCGATAGTTGTCCTGCCCCGTTTGCTGCCAGAAGAAGCGGGCATAAACCTTTTGTTCGTCAGAGAGATACGCGAAGGCGCCGCGCGTCTGGTACTGCTTCAAATTAAGGACGTCCTGCTGGTGCTGACGCCACTGCGGTGAATCAGGGCTTTTGCCCGGGCCTTTTGGTTGGGTGACAGTACAGGCGGTCAGAACCAGTGCTGCCAGCGGCAGCAGGCGAATCAGTCGGGTCATAATGAGGACAAATCCTTGAGATACGTTGCAGTTATAACTGTTAATGCTAGCGCCCCGCAGTGCTACCGTCTACGTTCAAATTATCTCAAAGCGTTGAGTAACCTATTACTCCGAAAGGAGGCGGTCTCTTTTATTGATCTCGCGCATCCTGTATGATGCGTCCTGCTAACCTTATTAACGCTGGTACTACTCCCGCTCAACATGACCCTATTAGCACTCGGCATCAACCACAAAACGGCCCCGGTTTCGCTGCGAGAACGCGTTACGTTTTCGCCGGATACGCTTGACCTGGCGCTGGACAGCCTGCTTGCACAGCCGATGGTGCAGGGTGGCGTGGTGCTTTCGACGTGCAACCGTACCGAGCTGTATTTGAGCGTGGAAGAGCAGGATAACCTGCACGACGCGCTGATCCGCTGGCTATGTGACTACCACAATCTCAACGAAGACGAGCTGCGCAACAGCCTGTACTGGCATCAGGATAACGATGCGGTCAGCCATCTGATGCGCGTCGCCAGCGGTCTGGATTCGCTGGTGCTGGGCGAGCCGCAGATCCTCGGCCAGGTAAAAAAAGCCTTCGCAGATTCCCAGAAAGGACATCTCAAGGCCAGCGAGCTGGAGCGTATGTTCCAGAAGTCCTTCTCCGTGGCGAAGCGTGTGCGAACCGAAACCGACATTGGTGCCAGTGCGGTTTCTGTTGCTTTCGCGGCCTGTACCCTTGCACGGCAAATCTTTGAATCCCTGTCGACCGTCACCGTGATGCTGGTAGGCGCGGGCGAAACCATCGAGCTTGTGGCGCGCCATCTGCGCGAGCATAAAGTGAAAAAGATGATTATCGCGAACCGCACCCGCGAACGCGCGCAGGTGCTGGCGGATGAAGTGGGTGCCGAGGTGGTTGCGCTGAGCGATATTGATGAACGTCTGAAAGAGGCGGACATTATTATCAGCTCTACCGCCAGCCCGCTGCCGATCATCGGTAAAGGGATGGTGGAGCGTGCGCTGAAATCCCGCCGTAATCAGCCAATGCTGCTGGTGGATATCGCCGTTCCGCGCGATGTTGAGCCAGAGGTTGGCAAGCTGGCTAACGCCTATCTTTACAGCGTGGATGACCTGCAAAGCATTATTTCGCACAACCTCGCCCAGCGTAAAGCGGCGGCGGTGCAGGCGGAAACCATTGTTGAGCAGGAAACCAGCGAATTTATGGCCTGGCTGCGCGCGCAAAGCGTCAGCGAGACCATCCGCGAGTACCGCGGGCAGGCGGAGCAGGTGCGTGATGACCTGACTGCCAAAGCGTTAGCGGCCCTGGAACAGGGCGGCGACGCGCAGGCGATTATGCAGGATCTGGCGTGGAAGCTGACCAACCGCCTGATCCATGCGCCAACCAAATCTCTTCAACAGGCTGCCCGTGACGGGGATGATGAACGCCTGACTATTCTGCGCAACAGCCTCGGGCTGGAATAGCGCCCTATACCCATTTTCTAAGACAAGGTGCACTTACGCCTATGAAGCCTTCTATCGTCGCTAAACTGGAAGCTCTGCACGAGCGCCATGAAGAAGTACAGGCGCTGCTCGGCGATGCCGGGACTATCGCAGACCAGGAACGTTTTCGCGCGCTTTCGCGTGAATATGCGCAGTTGAGTGATGTATCAAAATGCTTTACCGACTGGCGACAGGTTCAGGAAGATATTGAAACCGCGCAGATGATGCTCGACGATCCTGAGATGCGCGAGATGGCGCAGGAAGAGCTGCAGGATGCAAAAGCGCGTTCCGAAGAGATGGAGCAGCAGCTTCAGGTGCTGCTCCTGCCGAAAGATCCGGACGATGAACGTAACGCGTTTGTCGAAGTGCGCGCCGGTACCGGCGGTGACGAAGCGGCGCTCTTTGCCGGGGATCTGTTCCGCATGTACAGCCGCTACGCCGAATCGCGCCGCTGGCGCGTGGAGATCATGAGCGCCAACGAAGGCGAACATGGCGGCTACAAAGAGGTTATCGCCAAGATCAGCGGCGACGGCGTATACGGTCGTCTGAAGTTTGAATCCGGCGGTCACCGCGTGCAGCGCGTTCCGGCCACCGAATCTCAGGGCCGCATTCATACCTCCGCCTGTACGGTGGCGGTGATGCCGGAGCTGCCGGAAGCGGAACTGCCGGACATCAACCCTGCGGACCTGCGCATCGACACCTTCCGCTCCTCCGGGGCGGGCGGTCAGCACGTTAACACCACCGACTCCGCCATCCGCATTACCCACCTGCCGACCGGCATCGTGGTGGAGTGTCAGGACGAACGTTCGCAGCACAAAAACAAAGCCAAAGCGTTGTCCGTGCTGGGCGCGCGCATCCACGCGGCGGAAATGGCGAAGCGTCAGCAGGCTGAAGCCTCTACGCGTCGTAACCTGCTGGGCAGCGGCGATCGCAGCGACCGTAACCGCACCTACAACTTCCCTCAGGGGCGCGTAACCGACCACCGTATCAACCTGACCCTGTACCGTCTGGACGAGGTGATGGAAGGGAAGCTGGATATGCTGATTGAGCCTATCGTGCAGGAATACCAGGCCGACCAGCTGGCGGCGCTGTCCGAGCAGGAATAATGGATTTTCAGCGCTGGTTACGTGAGGCGGCCGCTGAGCTTTCCAAAAGCGAAAGCCCGAAGCGCGACGCCGAAATTTTGCTTGAGCATGTGACGGGTAAAGCCCGCACGTACCTGCTGGCATTCGGCGAAACTGAGCTGACCGCAGAGCAGGAAGCACGGCTCGCCGCGCTGCTTGCCCGCCGTAAATACGGCGAGCCGGTGGCCCACCTTGTCGGTGAGCGCGAGTTCTGGTCGCTACCGCTTTACGTCTCGGCGGCAACGCTGATCCCGCGTCCGGATACCGAGTGTCTGGTTGAGCAGGCGCTGGCACGTTTACCCGCAGCGGCCTGCCGCATTCTCGATCTCGGGACGGGAACAGGTGCTATCGCGCTGGCGCTGGCCAGCGAGCGGCCTGACTGCGATGTAACGGCAGTGGATGTGATGCCCGACGCGGTGGCGCTGGCGCTGCGTAACGTGGAACGTCTCGGGCTCAGCAACGTAACGGTGCTGCAAAGCAGCTGGTTTGCCGCGCTGGAGAACCGCTCATTTGCGATGATTGTCAGCAATCCTCCTTACATTGACGAACATGATCCGCACCTTGTGCAGGGAGATGTTCGCTTCGAACCGCTAACGGCGCTCGTGGCCGCCAACGCGGGATTAGCCGATCTTGATCACATTGTGACAACGTCACGAGAGCATTTGCTTCCCGGCGGCTGGCTGCTCGTGGAGCATGGCTGGACGCAGGGAGAATCCGTGCGGGCACTGTTTACCCAGGCAGGCTACGCCGCTGTCGAAACCTGCCGCGACTACGGCGGCAACGAACGCCTGACGCTGGGGCAGTGGTCTTGAGATCCGGGTATCTGCCATTTACTGATAAAGGCGTAAGGCTGACTGAAAGGCAGTTTGGCGTTATCATCTACATCGTTTTGAGTTTTATCGCGCCTGAGCGTCATTGTTCGCTCAGTCGTTACTGGGGTAAGTCATGAGGTCCTTAGCCGATTTCGAATTTAATAAAGTGCCGCTTTGCGATGGCATGATCCTGATTTCGGAGATGATACGCGACGATTTTACGTCGCAGTACGTCTACGATGAGCTGGAGAATCTGGTCAGCCTGGCGCGTGAAGAGATCAATCAGGCGCGCCCGCAGGACTGGCAATTAGAGAAGCTTCTGGAGCTTTTCTACGGCGAATGGGGTTTCTGCGACACGCGTGGCGTGTATCGCCTGTCTGACGCATTATGGCTGGACCAGGTCTTAAAAAATCGTCAGGGCAGCGCCGTTGCGCTGGGCTCTATTTTGCTGTGGGTTGCGCACCGCCTGGATATTCCGCTGGTGCCGGTTATTTTCCCGACGCAGATGATCCTGCGTGCGGAGTGGCTGGACGGTGAGATGTGGCTCATTAATCCGTTTAACGGCGACACACTGGACGAGCATACGCTGGACGTCTGGCTGAAAGGCAACATCAGCCCGGTGGCCGAGCTCTTTAACGAAGATCTCGACGAAGCCGACAACGCCGAAGTCATTCGCAAGCTGCTGGATACGCTGAAGTCAGCGCTGATGGAAGAGCGTCAGATGGAGCTGGCCTTGCGTGCCAGTGAAGTGCTGCTGCAGTTTAATCCGGAAGATCCGTACGAAATTCGCGACCGCGGGCTTATCTATGCCCAGCTCGACTGCGAGCACGTGGCGCTGAACGATCTGAGCTATTTCGTCGAGCAGTGTCCGGAAGATCCGATTAGCGAAATGATTCGCGCGCAGATCAACGCGATCTCGCACAAACAAATTACACTGCATTAATCTTAATTCCGATTCACACCTGAATAAGGCGATCCTATGAAACAAAAAGTGGTTAGCATTGGTGATATCAAGGTAGCAAACGACCTGCCGTTCGTGCTGTTTGGCGGTATGAACGTGCTGGAATCCCGCGATCTCGCCATGCGTATCTGCGAGCACTACGTGACCGTGACCCAGAAGCTGGGCATTCCGTACGTGTTTAAAGCCTCTTTTGACAAAGCCAACCGCTCCTCCATCAACTCTTACCGTGGCCCGGGCCTGGAAGAGGGGATGAAAATTTTCCAGGAGCTTAAGCAGACGTTTGGCGTGAAAGTGATCACCGACGTGCATGAGTCCTGGCAGGCGCAGCCTGTGGCAGACGTGGTAGACGTAATCCAGCTTCCGGCGTTCCTGGCGCGTCAGACCGACCTGGTTGCCGCGATGGCGAAAACCGGTGCCGTGATCAACGTGAAAAAACCACAGTTCGTGAGCCCTGGCCAGATGGGTAACATCGTTGATAAGTTTATCGAAGGCGGTAACGACAAGATTATTCTGTGCGACCGTGGCGCTAACTTCGGTTACGACAACCTGGTTGTAGACATGCTGGGCTTCAGCGTCATGAAGAACGTCTCTAACCAGTCGCCGGTGATCTTCGACGTGACCCACGCGCTGCAGTGCCGCGACCCGTTTGGTGCAGCCTCTGGCGGCCGTCGTGCTCAGGTGACCGAGCTGGCGCGCGCCGGTATGGCGACCGGCCTGGCAGGTCTGTTCATTGAAGCGCACCCGGATCCGGCTAACGCGAAATGCGATGGTCCATCCGCGCTGCCGCTGGATAAGCTGGAGCCGTTCCTGAAGCAGATCAAAGCGATTGACGATCTGGTGAAAAGCTTCGACGAGCTGGATACCAGCAACTAATAAAAAAACCCGCTTCGGCGGGTTTTTTTATGGGACATATTGCCGGGTAAGCGAAGCGCCGCTGGGCAAAAAGACTACGCAAAAATTGTCATCAAATACGCTACAAACAGCGCCATATGCGCCGCGCCGTTCAGGACATTGGTGCGGCCAGTGGAGAATGAAATCTGGCACAGCAGCAGCGAGGCCACCATCACAATCATCTCCGGCGCGCCCAGCGCAAACTGCAGCTCGTTACCGGTCATAAAGGCGATCAGCGTCACCACCGGTACGGTGAGTGAAATGGTCGCCAGCACGGAGCCGAAGAACAGATTCATCGCACGCTGCACCTGATTGTTCAGCACCGCCTTCAGCGCACCTAAACCCTCAGGGGACAGGATCAGCAGCGCCACCAGGAAACCGGTAAAGGCCACCGGCGCGTTCAGTTCGGTTAACAGCGTCTCCAGCGGGTTGGCGTTCATCTTGGTGACGGCAATCACCGCAATCAGATGCACGATCAGCCAAACCGTGTGCCACGCGCTGCTGTGGGCCGACGGCTTGCCGTGGTGCGGGTCATCGTCGTCGCTGTCATCTTCATGTTCGTAAACAAACAGGCTCTGGTGCGTTTTGGTCTGAATGAGCAGGAACACGCCGTACATGGCGGCGGAAATCAGCGCGACCAGCAGCGACTGGCCGGTGGAGAAGTTTGCGCCCGGCAGCGCCATCGGGAAGACCAGCACGATGATGGCCAACGGGAAGAGGGCAATCAGATACTGTTTAATGCCGAAAAGATTCATGTACTGGGTCGCAAATTTGCGTCCGCCCAGTAACAGAGAGAAGCCTACCAGGCCGCCCGTCACAATCATAATGATGGAGTAAAGCGTATCGCGCATCAGGGTCGGGGCGGCATCGCCGGTTGCCATCAACGCGGAAATCAGGCTGACTTCGAGAATAACGACGGAAAGGCTGAGAATTAAAGAGCCATAAGGCTCGCCCAGGCGGTGGGCTAATACGTCCGCATGGCGAACGACGCTAAATGCGCTGGTTAAAATGCCCACCAGGGCAAGAATATTGATACCAACCACCACTGGCAGTGACTGACTGCTTCCCCAGAAGAGCAGCACAGCCAGTGCCAGAACCGGGAAAATGAGAGACGTCTCCTTGTGGCGGGTCTTTACCGCCTCGTGTGTTGCTGTCATGTGCTTCTCCATCAATGCAGGTGCTTGTAATTATAGATAGATTTTAAGGGCAATAAATTAACAGAAATCTGTTAAATAACCTTTATTTTTTACTTAATTTTACCCTTTGTTATGGTTTTCTTGTTTAATGCCTATAATAAGATATCTCTTTTAAATATAGTTTAAATAACAATGAATTATGAAATTCATCCGTTCATTGTTTATGACCAGCTGGCACACCGGCGTATCGTCGTCCACACTTAACTCTTTAGGCAAAAGAGAGGTTAGTGATGCCATATAAAACGAAACGCGAATTACCCGATAACATGAAAAACGTCCTGCCCGAACACGCGCAGGATATCTACAAAGAAGCGTTTAACAGCGCCTGGGATCAGTACAAAGATAAAGACGATCGGCGGGATAATGCCAGCCGGGAAGAGACGGCGCACAAGGTCGCCTGGGCCGCAGTAAAACATGACTATGAGAAAGGAGACGATGATAAATGGCATAAAAAGAAATAGCCGTGAAATTATTCGCTGCCTTCATTTTGACTTTTCAGGCGGTTGAACTTCCGTTGTATTGCAACTGGTCCGCTAATTGCTTATCGTAATTTGACTGCTGGCAAAATGACCAGCACAGAATGCCGGGAAGGCGAATTACAGATGTCGCAAGGAAGCATGCAGTGGCGGAGGTGTAAAGTGTTAACGCGTGATTTCTTAATGAAGGCAGATTGTAAGACGGCATTTGGTGCTATTGAGGAATCGCTTCTCTGGTCAGCTGAACAACGTGCGGCGTCGCTCGCTGCTACGCTTGCCTGCCGCCCGGATGATGGCCCGGTATGGATTTTTGGCTACGGTTCACTGATGTGGAACCCGGCTCTCGAATTTGTTGAATCGGCAACCGGCACGCTGCCCGGCTGGCATCGCGCATTTTGCCTGCGCCTGACGGCCGGACGCGGCAGCGCCTGTCAGCCAGGGCGCATGCTTGCACTAAAAGAGGGCGGACGCACCACGGGCGTCGCGTATCGCCTTCCGGATGCCACGCTCGAAGAGGAGCTGACGCTGCTCTGGAAGCGCGAGATGATCACCGGCTGCTATATGCCGAGCTGGTGCAAGCTGGAGCTCGACGACGGGCGCACCGTTAACGCGCTGGTGTTTATTATGGATCCGCGCCACCCGCTGTATGAAGCGGACACCCGCACGCAGGTGATTGCCCCGTTAATCGCCGCCGCCAGCGGGCCGCTGGGCACCAACGCGCAATATCTCTTCTCCCTCGATCAGGAGCTGACCCGCCTCGGCATGCAGGACGATTGTCTGAATGAGCTGGTGGTGAAAGTGAAGGCGCTGCTGGAAGGGAACCCGCTCAACAGCACGCTGCGACCGGGTTTTGCCTGAGAATACGCCCGGCGAGCCGGGCGTTTAAATTACGCTGCCACGTAGCTGACCGAATGCTCCAGCGACTGGCTGTGGCTGTCGATCAGCACATCCCACGTGCCGGTATACGGCACGGTAAGCCAGGCCTTGTCATCCTGCACGGTCAGAATATCCGCCTGGGATTGCTTCTGTGCTTTCGCACTCATCAGATGAATACGACAGCGCTCTGAGCAACGCACCACCACCGTATCCCCGCCAAACAGTTTCAAACTTGTTTTCACCAGTGCCATTTTCTACCCCGTCGATTTTGCCCATCCCGAGCGTGATGTTGTTCACAAAATACTCATTGCATAACACCAAAGCGGGGAGCGAGGGATGCTGATTTTGATCAAAAAATGGCATAACGATTAAACAAAAATGACAAAATTCCTGAAACCTTTCAGCGGACGCGCGTTTACCCTGTTTAACGCGCGCCTGAAGAAAATTAAATGCGGAAATGGCCGGCGGTTTCAGCAAGGTCGCCCGCCTGGCTTTGCAATGCGCTGGCGGCCGCGGCGGACTGCACCACCAGCTCGGCATTCTGCTGTACCATTCTGTCGAGGTGGGTCACCGCATGGTTAATCTCGTGAATGCCTTTCATCTGCTCGCTGGTGGCAATCGAGATCTCGCGCATGATGCCGGAGACGCTGCCGATGCTGGAGCGGATCTCATCCATGCTTTCCCCGGCCAGATGCACGTAGCGCGAGCCGGTGGCCACGCTGTCGGTGGTGGAGTCGATAAGCGATTTGATCTCTTTCGCCGCCTGGGCGCTGCGGCTGGCGAGGTTCCGCACTTCACCGGCAACCACGGCGAACCCGCGGCCCTGCTCACCGGCACGCGCCGCCTCGACGGAGGCGTTCAGCGCCAGAATGTTGGTCTGGAAGGCGATGCCGTCGATCACGCTGGTGATATCGCCAATCTTAGCGGACGCCACTTCGATGGACTGCATGGTGCTGATGGCCTGCGAAACCACTTCACCGCCGCGCGCTGCGGCGGCAGAGGCCTTGCTGGCCTGGTCGTTGGCTTCTGCTGCTGATTCATTCGACTGGGTGACGGAGGCGGTGATCTCTTCCACGGCGCTGGCGGTTTCGCGAAGGCTGGATGCCGCCTGCTCGGTACGGCCTGAAAGATCCTGGTTACCTGCCGCAATCTCCTGCGCGGCGTTTTTCACCGAGGCGCTGGCGTCACGGAGCTGAACCATCACCACCGAGAGCTTATCGCTGAAGGCGTTAAACGCCTGCGCAATTTGCGCCACTTCGTCATCGCCGCTGTCCGGCAGGCGCTGGGACAGATCGTTAGTGCCGTTGGCAATGTTGTGCATCGCGTCGCGAATGTCGGACAGGCGTTTCAGCAGGCGGGCAATCAGGACGTGAACAATGGCACCGCTCAGGAGTGCGAGGATCACCAGCGAAATCGCCGACGCTTTCAGCAGGGAACGCATGCCGGAGGTGGCATCGCTGCTGTCGAGGGCGACGACCAGGAGCCAGTTCGTGCCCGGCACGGCTGAGGCGATAAAGGTTTTTTCCTCGTCATTCAGCGTTCCGTCGACCGGATTACCGCTCTTCAGCGCCGCAAGGTCGATGCCTTTGATCGTCTCGGCAAACGGCTTCAGCGTCAGGGCCGGCTCGTTGGCGGCAATCACCGTGCCGTCGCTATTCAGAAGCAACCCGCTGCTGGCCGGCGTGGGGTGGATCCCGCGCACGTTCGCCACCACGCTATCCATGGCGACATCGCCCGCCACCACCGCTTTCAGAGCGCCATTCTCCTTCACCGGCACGGCAAACGTGACCACCAGCTTCCCGGTCCCGGCATCAACGTAGGGTGCCGTTACCACCGGGCCGTCCGTGCTCACCACCTGTTGATACCAGGGACGAACGGTGGGGTCATAATCCGCCGGGACGCCTGTCGGGTCGGAGAATTTCGCCGTCTTGCTGGCGTAGCCCACGTAAACGTTGGTGAAACCGCCCGCCTGGGCAAGCTGCTTAAACGCCGGAACCGGATCGTCAGCCAGCGCGATGCTCTGCGCGGAGGTAATCACCGTCATTTTGCTTTTGACCCAGTCGGCAATCGCCATGTTGTGGCTGGCGCGGGTGCTGGTCAGAATATTGCGCTGGGACTGCTGGTTATCCTGGCGCGTGACCTGGAAGTTAATTACGGTATTGAGAAGAAGGGCGACGACGAGGCAGCCTGTCGTCGCGGCGATAATGCGTGCGCGAATGGATCTGAACATAAGTGAAATACCTGCTGTGTTGTTTCCATGCCTATCGGCAACCCCGCAGGTAAACTTGATGCTGAAACCGCGTCCATAAGAAAATAATATTTTTACGGGTTTATTATTAAAAAGTTAATACTTTATCCGCGGTCAGCGTCCATTCGGCCAGTTCAACCAGCGTACCGATTTCTACGCCCTCGATCAGCGGCAGCCCGGTAATGCCGCGCCCGTCGGTGCAGGTCTTACAGAGTTTTACCGGCACGTCCTGCGCGGTCAGGATCTCCAGCATCTGCTGAATGTTGTAGCCTTCCGCCGGTTTTTGACCCTTCAGCCCGGCGGTCACGGCATCGGACATTAAAAATATCCGCAGTACCAGGTCGCTCTCTTTTTCGCGTAGCGCGATCGCCAGGCGCAGGCTGTTGAAAAGGGATTCGCTGCCGTAGGCAGCCCCGTTGGCGACGATCACAATCTTCTGCATGTTGACTCCTGTTCTTATAAAGGCACGAATATTGCTTAATTTCCCGGAGTTTCGCTGTCCGGGAGAGTAAGCATGACATTAATGGCCGGCATTTCGCCAGGTGCAACCGAATGGCTCCAGCGCGCAAGGCGGATGCGCCGGGAGCAGCTCAGCAGGCTGGCGCAGCTGAACGTGCTGGTGCGCGGTATTAGCCAGCTGGTGCATATGCTCCAGTGCGAGCGCGGCGCATCTAACGTCTGGCTCTGCTCACAGGGTAAGCTCTATGCACCTGAATGCAAAGCCAGCCGGGCGCTGGTGGACGAAAACCTTGCCGCACTGAATGGCATTCTTGGAAAACAGTCCGCCTTTCCGGGAAGCGCCGTTTGCGAACGTATCGGCAATGCGCTGCTCACGCTGGAGACGCTTCCCGCACTGCGCGACGGTGTAAATCGGCAAACGCTGACGGCTCCGCAGGCAATGGAGCACTACTCCCGCATGCTGCGCCACCTGCTCAGTATCGTACCGCAGCTTAATGACAGCATTGACGACCCGCAAATCGCGGGCCGTTTCGTCGCGCTATATAGCCTGATGCAGGGGAAAGAACTGGCGGGACAAGAGCGGGCCCTGGGGGCGATTGGCTTCACGCAGGGCTTTTTCGATGATGTGACCCGCCAGCGGCTGGTTGACCGCATTGACGGGCAGCAGGCCTGCTTTGAGATCTTTCTCTCCCACAGCCAGGCCGACGTGCAGACTTCGTTCTCCCTTAATTGTCAGCCCGATCGTGAGACGGAGCAGCTCCGGCGCGTGGCCTGTACCCGCCAGCCTGCTGCAGACAATGGACATACCGCACTCGCCTGGTTTGCGCTGCAAACGGCGCGGCTGGAGCATCTGCGCGCGCTGGAGGAGACGATCATCGCCGATCTGATGGTCGCGGTGGATGAGCGTATTCAGCGCGACGAGGCGTACCCGCTTCCCGGGGATGAACAGGACGATCCGCTGGCGCACTACCCGGATAAACCGCTGCTGACCCTGGTTCGCCAGCAGGCACGAGAGATAGAGCAGCTTTCCCGCCAGCTCGCGTCGCTGCGCGATACGCTTGAGGAGCGCAAAACCATTGATAAAGCCAAAAGCGTGCTGATGACCCACCAGAACATGAGTGAAGAACAGGCCTGGACAACGCTGCGCAAAATGGCGATGGACAAGAACCAGCGCATGGTCGATATCGCCCGCGCGCTGCTTACGGTGAAGAGCGTCTGGCAGGTAACACCAAAGGAGTAGCTGCACAATCAGCGGGCATTTTATGCCTGATTGAGGTGCGTGAACGCGGGCAAAACCCGGTTTTCGGCCCTGAAAGAGGGTCTTTAAACCTGGCACTGGCTTTGCATTATTTAATTAACCATTTTTGACGGTGCGCCAACGGCGGTGCATCCGTCTTCGGGATAAAGGCGTCCAGCGGTGCTTCGGCACGGCGGGCGCTTTTTTTTGGCTTTTTTTCGGGAGCGGTTATGGCGGATTTGTCGAGACGGCGATTTTTGCAGGCCAGCATGCTGGCGAGTGGTGCAGCGCTGTTACCGGGTGTTATGCAGGCTGCCTGGGCGGCTGGCTCTGATAAACCGGAACAGGAGACGGTGCGCGTCGGGTTTATCCCGCTGACCGACTGCGCGCCGGTGGTTATCGCAGCGTTAAAAGGCTTTGATAAAAAATACGGTATCACCATCGTTCCCACCAAAGAGGCGAGCTGGGCGGCGGTGCGCGACAAGCTGGTGGCGGGAGAACTGGACGCCGCACACATTCTTTACGGTCTGCTGTACGGGCTGGAGCTGGGCATCGCCGGCAAGCCGCAGCAGATGGCGAACCTGATGACGCTCAATCAGAACGGCCAGGCCATCACGCTTTCAAGCGATCTGGCGGAGAAGGGCGTTCGCGATCTCGACGGGCTGAAAACGCTGATCGGGCAGCAGGCGCCGGGAACCTACACCTTCGCACACACCTTCCCGACCGGAACGCATGCCATGTGGCTTTACTACTGGCTGGCCAGCGCGGGCATTAACCCCTTTGACGACGTGCGCACGGTGGTGGTGCCGCCGCCGCAGATGGTGATGAACATGCGCATCGGCAACATGGTGGGCTTCTGCGTCGGCGAGCCGTGGAACGCGCGGGCGATTAACGACCGGATCGGCTTTACCGCCGCCACGTCGCAGTCCATCTGGGCCGATCATCCGGAAAAGATCCTCGGCACGCGCCGTGACTGGGTGGAGAAAAACCCGCACGCCGCCCGGGCGCTGGTGAGCGCGGTGCTGGAGGCCGCGCGCTGGATCGAGGCGTCCCCGGAAAACAAACGCGAAACCGCGCAGATCCTCTCCCGCCGGGCGTGGCTCAACTGCAAAGAACAGTATCTCACCGGGCGCATGCTCGGCGAGTACGACAACGGTCTGGGCCAGCGCTGGCAGGACGCGCACCCGATCCGCTTCTTCAACGAGGGGGCTGTGAGCTACCCGTATCTCTCCGACGGCATGTGGTTCTTAACCCAGTTCCGCCGCTGGGGCTTGCTCAAAGCCGCGCCGGACTATGCGGACATCGCGCAGCGCATCAACCAGACCGCGGTCTGGCAGGATGCCGCCACTGCCGTCGGCGGCATGTCCACGCCGTCATCACCGTACCGCAGCAGCACGCTGATGGACGGCACCGTCTGGAACGGCACCGATCCGGAAGGGTACGCCAGCCGTTTCGCCATTCACCGTAAAGGGGCCTGATTATGCCGCATCTGCAAAACACGAAACCACAAGAGACGCCAGAGAGCGGGGAAGTGATTGTCCTGCCTCCGGTACAGGTTCGCCGCCGTCCGCCCGCGTTAGCGCGCCGGATGAACGACTTTTTCCAACGCGTTATTCCGGCGCTGCTCGGCCTCGGGCTGCTGGTGGTGCTCTGGCAACTGGCGGCGATAAACAGCAAAGGCTTCCCGACGCCGCTCAGCACGCTTGATTCTGCCGTTACCCTGTTTGCCGACCCGTTTTATCGCGACGGGCCTAACGATATGGGAATTGGCTGGAACGTGCTTGCTTCACTGCAGCGCGTCGCCATCGGCTTTGGCCTGGCAGCGCTGGCGGGTATTCCGCTGGGCTTTTTGATTGGCCGCTTCACCTTTTTCTCGCGCATGTTCAACCCGCTGATTGCGCTTCTGCGCCCGGTCAGCCCGCTCGCCTGGCTGCCCATCGGCCTGCTGCTGTTCCAGAAAGCGGAGCCCGCGTCGAGCTGGACCATTTTCATCTGCTCTATCTGGCCGATGGTGATCAACACCGCCGAAGGAGTGCGCCGCATTCCGCAGGACTACCTCAACGTCGCCCGCGTATTGCAGCTTTCCGAGTGGACGATCATGCGCCGCATACTCTTCCCGGCTGTGCTACCCGCCGTGCTGACCGGGGTGCGCCTCTCCATCGGCATCGCCTGGCTGGTGATTGTCGCCGCCGAGATGCTGACCGGGGGGCTGGGTATCGGCTTCTGGATCTGGAACGAGTGGAACAACCTCAACGTCGAAAACATTCTGATCGCCATCGTCATCATCGGCGTGGTCGGGTTGCTGCTGGAGCAGGGGCTGATGCTGATCGCCCGTCGCTTTAGCTGGCAGGAAAAATAAGGAGCGAACATGAAACCATTAATTCAGGTCCAGGCCGTGAGCCAGCGTTTTTCCACCGCCAGCGGCGAGTTTCTGGCGCTGCAGAACGTCTCTTTTGATATCCACGAGGGCGAAACCGTGAGTCTTATCGGCCACTCCGGCTGCGGCAAGTCGACGCTGCTTAACCTTATCGCCGGGATCGCGCTGCCGACGGAAGGCGGGCTGATTTGCGACAACCGCGAAATCGCCGGGCCGGGACCCGAGCGCGCGGTGGTGTTCCAGAACCATTCGCTGCTGCCGTGGCTGACCTGCTTCGACAACGTGGCGCTGGCGGTGGATCAGGTGTTCCGTCACACCATGAGCAAGGCCGAGCGCAAAGAGTGGATCGAGCACAACCTCGACCGCGTGCAGATGGGCCACGCGCTGCACAAGCGTCCGGGGGAGATCTCCGGCGGCATGAAGCAGCGCGTCGGGATTGCCCGCGCGCTGGCGATGAAGCCGAAAGTATTGCTGATGGATGAGCCGTTCGGCGCGCTGGATGCGCTGACGCGCGCCCATCTGCAGGACTCGGTGATGCAGATCCAGCAGGCGCTGAACACCACCATCGTGCTCATTACCCACGACGTGGACGAGGCGGTGCTGCTCTCCGATCGCGTGCTGATGATGACCAACGGCCCGGCGGCCACCGTCGGGGAGATCCTGCGCGTTGACCTGCCGCGCCCGCGCAACCGGGTGCAGCTGGCGGACGACAGCCGCTATCACCACATGCGCCAGCAGATCCTCCATTTCCTCTACGAAAAACAGCCGAAAGCGGCGTAACGAGGGGGCGCTGATGCGACTGGTCATTATCGGGAATGGCATGGCGGCAACCCGGCTGATTGCTTCGCTCACCGGGCGAGCTTCCGGTCGGTTCGCTATCACCGTCATCGGTGACGAGCCGGAGCATGCCTATAACCGCATCCAGCTTTCGCCGGTGCTGGGGGGTGAAAAAACGGCTGCGGGCATCTGCCTTCAGGATGACCACTGGTACCAGGAGCGCGGCGTGACGGTGCTGCGGGGCGAAAAGGCACTCGCCGTGAACGTGGACGCGCGGGAAGTGCAAACCACCGTCCGCACGCTGGGCTGGGATGCGCTGGTCTTTGCCACCGGGTCAACGCCGTTTGTGCCGCCGATTCCTGGGGGCGATGCGCCGCACGTCTTCACGTTCCGTACCCTGGAGGATACCCGCGCCATTCAGGCGATAGCCGGTCCGGCGGTGGTGCTGGGGGGCGGCGTGCTCGGCGTAGAGACGGCGGCAGCGCTGGCTCGTTCAGGTGACAACGTCACGCTCGTTCATCGCGGCCCGTGGCTGATGGAGCAGCAGCTGGACCAGCAGGCGGGCGTACTGCTTGATGAGGCGCTGGCGGCGCGGGGCGTGCGCTCTGAACTCGCCTCCGGCATCGCGGCGATTAACGGGAATAGCGTGACGCTGCTCAACGGACGCCGCGTCGCCGCCGCTCGCGTGGTGCTGGCGACCGGCGTGCAGCCCAACGTCGCGCTGGCGCAGGCCAGCGGTGTTCGCTGCGCGCGCGGCATCGTGGTGGATAGCCAGATGCGGACCTCCGCACCGGACGTCTACGCCATTGGCGAGTGCTGCGAAATTGACGGCCAGACCTTTGGCCTGGTCGCCCCCTGTATGACGCAGGCGGATATTCTCGCCGCGCGGCTGGCGGGTGACACAGCCGCGCCGTTTGCCCTCACCGACAACGGCGTGCGCCTCAAGGTGACCGGCGTGGAGCTGTTCAGCCTCGGGCGCGCGACGGTGCAGGAGGACGATGTGGTCTGGAGTTCCTGGGATCCGCTAACCCGTCACTATCGTCGGTTACTGATCCATCAGGGTGCGCTGGCTGGCGTACTGCTGATGGGCGACTGCCGCAGCGCGGCAACATTTACCGATTTACTGGCAACGGCTGCGCCCGCACGCGCGGACTGGCTGTTCGATCGTTTCACTACGCAACCGCAGGTTGCAGGACAGAACGCTATGACAAAACCTACTCTGGTGGTGGTTGGGCACGGTATGGTCGGCCATCATTTTCTCGAAGACTGCGTTAACCGCAATCTGCATCAGCAGTATCAGATCGTTGTCTTTGGTGAGGAGCGCTATGCCGCCTATGACCGCGTGCATCTGTCGGAATACTTTGGCGGCCGAAGCGCGGCGTCGCTCTCGCTGGTGGAGGGGGAGTTCTTTGCCGATAACGGCATTGAGCTGCGCCTCTCGCAGCAGATCGTCGCTATCGATCGCGACGCGCGCGTGGTGCGTACCGCCAGCGGGCATGAGACCCACTGGGACAAGCTGGTGCTGGCGACCGGCTCATACCCGTTCGTACCGCCGGTGCCGGGCAACGATCTGCCGGGCTGCTTTGTCTACCGCACCCTTGACGACCTGGACAACATAGCGGCCCACGCGGCGGGCTCGCGTCGTGGCGTGGTGATTGGCGGCGGCCTGCTCGGGCTGGAGGCGGCGAATGCCCTCAAGCAACTCGGGCTGGAAACGCACGTGGTGGAGTTTGCGCCCAATCTGATGGCGGTGCAGCTTGATAATGACGGTGCGGCGATGCTGCGCAGGAAAATCGAGGCGCTGGGCGTTGGCGTTCACACCAGTAAAGCCACCACGGAAATTGCTGCGACGGACGACGGGCTGGTGCTGCGCTTCGCCGACGGTGAACAGCTGGAAACGGACATGGTGGTCTTCTCTGCCGGTATTCGTCCTCAGGACGCGCTGGCGCGCAGCAGCGGGCTGGCTGTCGGCGAGCGCGGCGGGATCTGCATTGATGACGCCTGCCGGACCTCCGATTCGAACGTGCTTGCCATCGGTGAATGCGCCCTGTGGGAGGGGAAAATCTTTGGCCTGGTGGCGCCGGGCTACCAGATGGCGCGCGTGGCCGCCGCCGCGCTCGCGGGCGAAGATAAAACCTTCACCGGGGCAGATATGAGCACTAAGCTCAAGCTGCTCGGCGTGGACGTGGCGTCGTTTGGCGATGCTCAAGGGCGCACGCCGGGGGCGCTAAGCTACCAGTGGACGCACGGCCCGCAGCAAATCTACAAGAAAATCGTGGTCAGCCACGACGGAAAAACGCTGCTCGGCGGCGTGCTGGTGGGCGATGCCAGCGAATACGCCACGCTGGTGCAGATGATGCTTAACGGCATCAGCCTGCCGAAAGAGCCGGAAACGCTGATACTACCCACGTTGTCAGGCAGCGCGCCAAAAGCGCTGGGCGTGGCGGCGCTGCCGGAAAGCGCGCAGATCTGTTCGTGTCATAACGTCAGCAAAGGCGATATCTGCCGGGCGGTGAGCGCGGGCGCAGCGGATATCGGCGCCGTTAAGCAGTGCACCAAAGCGGCGACCGGCTGCGGGGGCTGCAGCGCGCTGGTGAAGCAGGTGATGGAGTTCCAGCTTGCCGAGCAGGGCGTGGAGGTGAAAAAGGACATCTGCGAACACTTCCCGTACTCGCGCCAGGAGATTTACCATCTGGTGCGCGTCAACCATATCCGCACCTTTGAGCAGCTCATCAGCCGCTACGGTCAGGGGCACGGGTGCGAAATATGTAAGCCGCTGGTGGGGTCAGTGCTGGCCTCCTGCTGGAACGAATACCTGCTGAAGCCGGCGCATTTGCCATTGCAGGACACCAACGACCGCTACTTCGCCAATATTCAGAAGGACGGGACGTATTCCATCGTGCCGCGCATGCCCGCAGGAGAAGTGACCGCCGACGGGCTGATCGCCATCGGCCAGATTGCGAAACGCTACGGCCTGTACAGCAAAATCACCGGCGGGCAGCGTATCGACCTGTTTGGCGCCACCCTGGAACAGCTGCCGGAAATCTGGCAGGCGCTGGTGGAGGCCGGGTTTGAAACCGGGCACGCTTACGGGAAATCCCTGCGCACGGTGAAATCCTGCGTCGGGTCGACCTGGTGCCGCTACGGCGTGCAGGATTCCACTGGTCTCGCGGTCAGACTGGAGCACCGCTACAAGGGCCTGCGCGCCCCGCACAAAATCAAAATGGCCGTTTCCGGCTGCACCCGCGAGTGCGCGGAGGCGCAGAGCAAGGACGTGGGGGTGATTGCCACGGACAAAGGCTGGAACCTCTATCTGTGCGGCAACGGCGGGATGAAGCCTCGCCATGCGGATCTCTTCGCCAGCGATCTGGATGACGAAACGCTGATCCGCACCGTCGACCGTTTCCTGATGTTCTACATCCGCACGGCGGATCGCCTGCAGCGCACCAGTACCTGGATGGACAACCTGGAGGGCGGCCTCGACTATCTGCGTGAGGTGATCCTCAACGACAGTCTCGGCATCGCCCACGAGCTGGAGCAGGAGATGGCCCGGGTAGTCGAGACGTACCAGTGCGAATGGCAAACCACGCTCAACGATCCTGACCGCCTGGCGCTGTTCCGCACCGCGGTGAACGTCGCGCCGTCGGACGAAAGCAAGCGCTGGCAGGAAATCTGCGGCATTGACGATATCCCGGAGCAGGCGGGCATTGGCGCGCGTCTTGGCCGTAAACCGATCGCGCTGTTCCGCTTTGGCACGTCCGTTTATGCCCTGGACGACCAGGAGCCGGGCAGCAGTGCGAACGTGCTGTCACGCGGCATCCTCGGCGATGCGGCGGGCGAACCGGTGGTTATTTCTCCGCTCTACAAGCAGCGCATTCGCCTGCGCGACGGCTGTCAGGTGGAGAGTGGCGAACCCGCTGTGCGCGCCTGGCCGGTCAAAATTGAAAATGGCAAGGTGTGGGTCGGCAACGAAGAGCTGGTGATGCGCGCGGAGGCCTCATGACGGAAACCAGGACAACGTGCCCCTACTGCGGGGTCGGCTGCGGCGTGATCGCCAGCGTGGAGGATGGAGCGGTCAGCGTTCGGGGGGACGACACCCACCCTGCAAACTTTGGCCGCCTGTGCGTGAAAGGATCGGCCCTGGGGGAGACAACGGGCTTGCAGGGGCGATTGCTGTACCCCGTTGTCGATGGACTTGAGGTGGACTGGTCCCAGGCGCTGAACGCGGCGGGCGAGCGACTGCGGGAGATCATCGACACATGGGGGCCACGGGCGGTGGCGTTTTACGCCTCCGGCCAGCTATTAACCGAGGACTACTATGCCGCCAACAAGCTGATGAAAGGGTTTATCGGCGCGGCGAACATCGATACCAACTCCCGGCTCTGCATGTCCTCGGCGGTGGTGGGCTACAGGCGCGCCTTTGGCGAAGACGTGGTGCCGTGCAGCTACGAGGATGTGGAAAACAGCGATCTGGTGGTGCTGGCCGGCTCGAACGCGGCCTGGACGCATCCGGTGCTCTATCAGCGCCTGGTGCAGGCAAAGCACAACAACCCGCAGATGAAGGTGGTGGTGATTGACCCGCGTAAAACCGCTACCTGCGATATTGCCGACCTGCATCTGGCGCTTAAACCCGGCAGCGATGCCGGGCTGTTTGTGGGGTTGCTCAATCTGATCCAGGGCACTGATGAGTGGCCGATTGCCCGCGTGGCGGCGTTTTGCGACCTTCCGGCAGAGGATATTGGTACCTTTTACGACTGGTTTGTTACCGTGCCTCGCGCCATTACGCTCTACACCATGGGGATCAACCAGTCCTCCAGCGGCAGCGACAAGTGCAGCGCCATCATTAACGTTCACCTTGCCAGCGGGAAGTTCAACCGTCCGGGCTGCGGCCCGTTTTCGCTGACCGGACAGCCAAACGCCATGGGCGGCCGGGAAGTGGGCGGGCTGGCGAACCAGCTGGCGGCGCATATGAGCTTCGAGCCGGACGACCTTTCGCGGGTGGCGCGTTTCTGGGGAACGGAACGGCTGGCGCAGACGCCGGGGCTGATGGCGGTGGAACTGTTTGACGCCATCGCCCGCGGCGAGGTGAAGGCGGTGTGGATCATGGGCACCAATCCTGCCGTATCGCTGCCGGACAGCCACGCGGTGTGTCAGGCGCTGGCGGCCTGTCCGCTGGTGATTGTCTCTGAGGTGATGAAAGATACCGACACCAGCCGGTTCGCCCATATCCGTTTTCCGGCGCTGGGCTGGGGGGAGAAGGACGGCACGGTGACCAATTCCGAGCGGCGCATTTCTCGCCAGCGCGCGTTTCTGCCCGCGCCGGGTGAGGCGAAGCCGGACTGGTGGATCGTGGCTCAGATTGCAAAACGGCTGGGCTACGGCGAGGCCTTTGCCTGGCAACATCCGCAGGAGATTTTTTGCGAACATGCGGCGCTGACGGCGTTTGAAAATGACGGCGCGCGGGCGTTGAACCTTCAGGAACTGACGGGGTTAACCCGTGAAGCGTGGGAGACGCTTGAGCCGTACCAGTGGCCGACGGGAAGTTTACCGCGCCGAAACGTAGTCCCTGTCGATCCGCTGCCGCACGGCGCGACGGCTACCGCGCTATACCCGGCGATCCTCAACACTGGCCGTATCCGCGACCAGTGGCACACCATGACCCGTACGGGATACGTGCCCCGGCTGATGCAGCATATCGCGGAGCCGTTTGTTGAGGTCTGCGCCGCAGACGCCATTCGGTTTTCACTGTGCGACGGCCAGCTGGCGCGGATCGGCTCGCCGCGAGGCGTGATGGTGGCCAGAGTACGAATCAACGAGGGAATACGGGAAGGCGAAGCGTTTGCTCCTATGCACTGGAACGCTGAGTTTGCCCGCCAGGGAAAGGTTAACGCGCTGGTGGAAGGGCGCATCGATCCGGCTTCCGGGCAGCCGGAGAGTAAGCAAACCGCCGTCAGAATCATGCCCTGGCAGCCCGCCTGGCAGGGGGAGCTCTATGCCCGGGAATGGCCGGAAATCCCCTCTTGGGTTCACTGGTGGCGTAAAGCCTCGCGAATGACGATAGCGGGTGAAAAGCCGCTGCTGTCGTGGGTCATGGACTATGCCAGCGGCCGGGGCTGGCAGCTGCAGGTTGCGCAAACCGGGGAACGCAGCAGCGTACTGGCCTGGCATAACGGCCATCTGATGCTGGGTTTCTGGGAAGGGACCGCCTTGCCCGATCTGGCGCACCCGGTGATAGAAGCCGCTTTTCAGTCACCACCCTCGACACCCGCTGAGCGCCATGCGCTGCTGAACGGGCAGGGCGTGGGGAAGGTTACAGATCCGGGGCGCATCATCTGCAGCTGTTTCAGCGTTGGAGAAAACGCGATACGGGAGGCGATTGCCGGAGGCTGCGGTTCCGTTACCGCGCTGGGGGCGACGCTACGGTGCGGCACGAACTGCGGTTCGTGCGTGCCTGAGCTCAAAACAATGTTTCAGGAAATTCCGGAAAATTCCCCGTAAAGCTGCAAAGAGGGAGAAATCACGTTAAGGTACCTGGTGTTCTTACGTAAGCACCGGGTAATTCTTACGACATTGATGACTGTTTCTCCCCCTTTCCGAACGCTGGTTTTACTCTCCCTTGTTACTGCCGGAGCCGTTCACGGTGCGCCGAATTCCTTTATCCAGCAGGCACAAAATCCCTTTGATAATAACGGGGATAATCTCCCCGATCTCGGTATGGCAGCCCCCACCGGGGAAGGGGAAAAGCATCTCGCCGAAATGGCGAAAGCCTTTGGTGAAGCCAGTATGACCGACAACGGCCTGACTACGGGCGAGCAGGCGCGGCAGTTTGCCTTTGGTCAGGTGCGCGACGCGGTGAGCGGCGAGGTGAACCAGCAGATTGAATCCTGGCTGTCACCCTGGGGGAATGCCAGCGTCAATTTGCTGGTGGATAACGACGGGAAATTCAACGGCAGCAGTGGGAGCTGGTTTATCCCCTGGAACGATAACAACCGTTACCTGAGCTGGAGCCAGCTCGGCCTGACGCAGCAGACGGATGGCCTGGTCAGTAACGCCGGAATCGGCCAGCGCTGGGTGGCCGGAAAATGGCTGCTGGGCTACAACACCTTTTACGACAATCTGCTGGATGAGAACCTGCAGCGTGCCGGGCTGGGTGCGGAGGTGTGGGGAGAAAATCTGCGCCTGTCGGCTAACTATTATCAGCCTTTTGCCGGCTGGCGCGACAGCTCTGACGTCCAGGAGCAGCGCATGGCGCGGGGATATGACGTGACCGCCAAAGCCTGGCTGCCGTGGTTTCATCACCTGAACACCAGCGTCAGCTTTGAGCAATATTTTGGCGACAACGTTGACCTCTTCAACAGCGGAACCGGGTATCACAACCCGGTGGCGGTCAATCTCGGGCTTAACTATACCCCCGTGCCGCTGGTGACGTTGACCGCCGGGCATAAGCAGGGCGAAAGCGGAGAGAGCCAGAATAACCTCGGGCTGAAGCTCAACTATCGCTTCGGCGTGCCGCTGGTTAAGCAGCTCTCCGCCGGAGAGGTCGCGGCCACGCGATCCCTGCGCGGAAGCCGCTATGACTCGCCGGAGCGTAACAGCCTGCCGGTGATGGAGTTCCGCCAGCGTAAAACGCTCTCCGTCTGGCTGGCAACCCCGCCGTGGGATCTCAAAGGGGGCGAAACCGTCATGCTGAAGCTGCAGGTTCGCAGCACTCACGGAATTCGTCAGATCCACTGGCAGGGTGATACCCAGGCATTGAGCCTGACGTCCCCGGGTAAAAGTGACAGCACCGACGGCTGGAGCGTGATCATGCCTGCCTGGAATGACGCTGAAGGGGCGACAAACCGCTGGCATCTCTCGGCGGTGGTGGAAGATGCGAAGGGCCAGCGCGTCTCATCCAATGAGATCACGCTCGCTGTGGTGCAGCCGCTGGTCGCATTACCTGACGACGACCCGCGCTGGAAGCTGCTGCCGGATGAGTAATGCTTAAAAAATACGTTCCTGATGGACCCACACCGCGGCTTCAACGCGGGATTTTAGCTTCATTTTCTTGAGCATATGCTTCACGTGCACTTTAACCGTGCTTTCGGTGATATCCAGGCGGCGGGCGATCATTTTGTTCGGCAGGCCCTGGGCAATCAGCTTCAGAATATCGCGTTCGCGCGGGGTTAACTGGCTGACGTCGCGGTCAGAGGTGGCGCGGTTCGCCCGCAGGCTGGCGGCCAGCACCGGCGTCAGGGCCTCGCTCAGCACCATCTCGCCTGCGGCGGCCTGCTGCAGCGCCTTCAGCAGGTCTTCTGGCTCCATATCCTTCAGCAGATAGCCATCCGCGCCGCGCTTCAGCGCCGTGACCACATCCTCTTCGTGGTTGGAGACGCTAAAGACCACCACGCGACCGGAAAGGGATTTCTCGCGCAACTTGTCGAGGGTTTCCAGACCGTTCATGCCGGGCATGTTGAGATCGAGCAGGATCAGATCCGGATCGAGGGATTCGGCCAGCTCAATACCCTGTTCACCGTTGCTGGCTTCGCCCACCACGGTAATGTCGGGTGCCATGCTGACCAGCTGTTTTACGCCAGTACGCAGCATCGGATGGTCGTCGATCAACAGGATGGATGCCGGTTCCTGATTAGTCATGGGTTTCTCCTTGAGCAGTTGTAAGCGGTTTTTCGGGAATAAAGGTGACCACAACTTCCGTGCCACCCGTCTCTCTCCGTCGAACCTGGCAATCACCGCGCAGGCTTTGGGCGCGGTCTCGCATAATGATTAAACCATAGTGGTTAGTGCGTTCGGCATTTTCCGGCACGCCGCGACCGTTGTCGTGAACCGTCAGCCTGACCTGATTAGCGTGCTGGCTGACGGTAACCGTAACCGCCGTCGCTTCAGCGTGTTTGAGCACGTTGCTCAGCGCTTCGCGGGCGATCTGCAGCAGATGAATCGCCTGATGGGAAGGGACAAACCGCGGCGGCAGCTGGTAATCCAGCTTCACCGGGAAGCCAAGCCGGGCACTAAATTCCTGGCAGCTGGATTCCAGCGCCGGGCGCAGCCCCGGCTCGGTCAGCTGCAGGCGGAAGGTGGTCAGCAGCTCGCGCAGCTGTATCCAGGAGGTGTTCAGCTCGTTGCGGATCTGGCTCAGCAGCTGTTTGTTGCTTTCCGGCATTTCCGCGTCCTGCATCTGCAGGCAGCTCACCTGCATTTTCATACAGGAGAGCGACTGGGCGATAGAGTCGTGGAGCTCGCGGGCGATGGTCGCGCGCTCTTCCATGACGATCAGCTGCTGCTGTTTTTCCTGGTGCCTGTCGAGCGCCAGTGTGGCCGTTAGCTGTTCAACCAGGGTGTCCACCAGCTGCTGCTGGTCGTGGCTCAGATGACGTCCGGCTGGCAGGGTGGCCAGCAGAATACCGTACTGGGTGTGGCTGTCCGTCAGCCGCCACTTCAGGGTAGTGCCGCCAGAAGCCTGCAGCGGCAGGCCGCGCGGGCACAGGTGGCAGCCTTTATCATCGCAGGACATGTCGGACTGACAGGTAAACTCCTGATGATTATCTTCATCTTCCACATCGTAAACCCGCAGCTCCAGGTCATGCAGCAGGGTCAGATTTTGCAGGCCGTTCAGCACCGGCGAAAGGCGTTCACATAGCGGCACTTGCATGTGCAGCCGACGGTTGGCTTGCCACAGGAAGGAGAGGATCTCATTTTTCTGCTCCAGCCCGGCGGTTTTTTCCTGCACGCGCTGCTCCAGCACCGCGTAGCTTTCGGAGAGCTCCGCCGACATGGTGTTCAGCGCCTGGCCGAGCATGGCCATCTCGTTGCGGCCGCTGATGTGCGTGCGCTGGGTAAAATCTCTGTTCGTTACGGCGCGCGCCATCGCCAGCAGCTGTTTCCAGGGATTCAGCAGCCGCGCCCGGAGCCAGATAATGGTGAAGATCAGCAGCAGGCCCATAAACAGCGCCATGGCACGGTGTACCATTACCACCCGGTCGATGCGTAATTCGGTGGTTTGGTCGAAAGAGGAGACCAGCGCGTCAATGCGGGAGACGAAACCCGCTACGTCCTGCGCAACGGTTTCGGTGCTGCGCGCCTGTTTCAGACCGGGTTCCAGCTGGGTGTGCCAGTAGCCCTGCAGGGCTTTCAGCTGGGACTGCTGGCCGGCGCGAATGGCGGCGTTTTCCAGTTCGGGGCTGAAGGCCGTGCGCTCCATTTCATCAATTAAGGGCCGATCGTCCTGCGTCAGGGGGACCGACGCCAGCAGACGATAACTCTGCATGCGTAGAGAACCTGCCTCGTTGATGGCATGTGCATTACCCTGTACCCCTTGTACCAGCCAGCCGGAAATCGCCATGCCGGCCACGCCAAGGGCGGTAGACAGCAAAACAATCAGGGCTAGCTGATTGACGAGAGTCAGCGGTGATAAACATCTTTTTAACATAGAGTTGCCGGGCTCCTGACGTGGCCTGCTTGCAGGAATGGCGCTATTCTGGTGCATACCCTGGAGTATACCCATACCAATAAAGGATTACCCCTAAATTGCCAACGGAGTATAGGTGAAGAAGCGGTGGTAGCAAGGAACCTTCAGTGCAGTGAAAAACCACGTCTTTTTTACCGAATTATCCTACTCACTAAGGATAACCCCTTTTTTTGCGCCGCAAATCCCCGCACTTTTCCTTTGATTTATATCAACTTACCGCCGCCCTAAAACCCTAATGTTTGCAGCATCATTCGAGAATCAGAGGTGTCTATGAGTCACTCATCCGCTCCCGAAAGGGAAAATGGTGCCGTTATTACAGACTGGCGTCCAGAGGATCCGGCGTTCTGGCAACAGCGCGGCCATCGTGTAGCAAGCCGGAATCTGTGGATTTCCGTTCCGTGTCTGCTTTTAGCGTTTTGCGTATGGATGTTGTTTAGCGCGGTCGCGGTAAACCTGCCGAAAGTAGGGTTTACGTTCACGACCGATCAGCTGTTTATGCTTACCGCATTGCCGTCGCTGTCTGGCGCGCTGCTGCGTGTCCCTTACGCGTTTATGGTCCCGGTATTCGGTGGACGTCGCTGGACGGCGTTCAGTACGGGCATCATGATCGTCCCTTGCGTGTGGCTAGGTTTCGCGGTGCAGGATACCTCCACGCCGTTCAGCGTGTTCGTGATTATCTCCCTGCTGTGCGGTTTCGCCGGCGCTAACTTCGCCTCCAGCATGGCGAACATCAGCTTCTTCTTCCCGAAAGCGAAGCAGGGCGGCGCGCTGGGTATTAACGGCGGTCTGGGCAACATGGGCGTAAGCGTGATGCAGTTGATTGCGCCGCTGGCGATCTCTGTTTCTATTTTTGCCGCCTTCGGTGGCGGCGGCGTTGAGCAGGCGGATGGTTCTTCCCTCTACCTGCAGAACGCGGCCTGGATTTGGGTTCCGTTCCTGGTGGTGTTCACCCTCGCTGCGTGGTTCTTTATGAACGATCTGAGCGCGTCGAAAGCATCCCTGAGCGAGCAGCTTCCGGTGCTGAAGCGTGGACACCTGTGGGTGATGGCGCTGCTGTATCTGGCTACCTTCGGTTCGTTTATCGGCTTCTCAGCGGGCTTTGCCATGCTGTCGAAAACCCAGTTCCCGGACGTGCAGATCCTGCAATTCGCCTTCTTCGGTCCGTTCATTGGCGCACTGGCGCGTTCGCTGGGGGGCATGATCTCCGACCGTCTGGGCGGGACTCGCGTTACGCTGGTGAACTTTATTGTGATGGCAGTCTTCTGCGCGCTGCTGTTCCTGACGCTGCCTTCTGACGGGCAGGGCGGTAACTTCTTTGCCTTCTTCGGCGTGTTTATGGTGCTGTTCCTGACGGCCGGGTTGGGGAGTGCGTCTACCTTCCAGATGATCTCCGTGATCTTCCGCAAGCTGACGATGGATCGCGTGAAAGCGCAGGGCGGAAGCGAAGAGCAGGCCATGCGTGAAGCGGCGACGGATACGGCTGCGGCCCTGGGCTTTATCTCGGCTATTGGCGCAATTGGCGGCTTCTTTATTCCGAAAGCGTTCGGCATCTCGCTTGACCTGACCGGCTCTCCGGCTGGCGCCATGAAAGTCTTCCTCGTCTTCTATATCGCCTGCGTCGTGATTACGTGGCTGGTATATGGCCGTAATACCAAGAAAAATAAGTAAGTGTGATTATCCGTTAACGCGGCCTTCGTGCCGCGTTTTTTTTCGACTGAATAATAGTTACAACATACTGAAAGCTTTTGCAGCAGTCATCTGCGGGTAACACTGTGATCGCCATCGCTTTGCAGGGATGTCTACCCCTTAATACCTGAGATGTTAAATTTTGCCGGGGTTATTGTACGATGAATAATAAATATCTTTATAAATCATTTATTTATTTGTTTTAAAAATATACCGCTTTGGTGGTATTTGGTCTAACCCCTCCTTTTACAGTCCCTCTTCGTCTTGATCGTTATCAATTCTCCCCCTCTTTCAGGGCGTTACCTTCGCTGCAAATCAGCAATGTCGATTTAGAGAGCCACAGGCTCCATACAGGAGATACCCGATGAGCAAATTTTTGGACCGGTTTCGCTACTTCAAACAGAAGGGTGAAACTTTTGCCGATGGGCACGGCCAGGTTCTGGATACCAACCGGGACTGGGAAGACGGTTACCGCCAGCGCTGGCAGCATGACAAAGTCGTCCGTTCTACCCACGGCGTAAACTGCACTGGCTCATGTAGCTGGAAGATTTTCGTTAAAAACGGTCTGGTGACCTGGGAAATGCAGCAGACCGACTATCCGCGCACCCGTCCGGATATGCCGAACCATGAACCGCGCGGCTGCCCGCGCGGGGCCAGCTACTCCTGGTATCTCTATAGCGCCAACCGTCTGAAATACCCGCTGATGCGCAAACGCCTGATGAAAATGTGGCGTGAAGCGAAAGTGCAGCACAGCGACCCGGTTGATGCGTGGGCCTCTATCATTGAAGATGCCGACAAAGCGAAAAGCTTCAAGCAGGCGCGCGGTCGCGGTGGTTTCGTTCGTTCTTCCTGGAAAGAGGTGAACGAGCTGATTGCCGCCTCCAACGTCTATACCGTAAAAACCTACGGTCCTGACCGCGTGGCGGGCTTCTCGCCAATCCCGGCGATGTCGATGGTCTCTTACGCTTCCGGCGCGCGCTACCTGTCGCTTATCGGCGGGACCTGCCTGAGCTTCTACGACTGGTACTGTGACCTGCCGCCAGCGTCACCGCAGACCTGGGGTGAGCAGACCGACGTACCGGAATCCGCCGACTGGTACAACTCCAGCTACATTATCGCCTGGGGCTCTAATGTTCCGCAGACCCGTACCCCGGACGCGCACTTCTTTACCGAAGTCCGCTACAAAGGGACCAAAACCGTTGCGGTCACCCCGGACTACGCGGAAATCGCCAAGCTGTGCGACCTGTGGCTGGCACCGAAACAGGGTACCGATGCCGCGATGGCGATGGCGATGGGCCACGTCATGCTGCGCGAATTCCACCTCGACAAACCAAGCCAGTACTTTACCGACTACGTTCGCCGCTACACCGACATGCCGATGCTGGTGATGCTGGAAGAGCGTGAGGGCTACTATGCCGCGGGCCGCACGCTGCGCGCCGCCGATCTGGTGGATGCGCTGGGCCAGGAAAACAACCCTGAGTGGAAAACCGTTGCCTATAACAGCAACGGCGAGCTGGTGGCGCCAAACGGCTCTATCGGCTTCCGCTGGGGCGAGAAGGGCAAGTGGAACCTTGAGCAGCGTAACGGCACCACCGGTGAAGAGACGGAGCTGCGCCTCAGCATGTTGGGCAGCCAGGACGAGATCGCCGAGGTTGGCTTCCCATACTTTGGTGGTGAAGGTTCCGAGCACTTCAACAAGGTCGAACTAAAAAACGTGCTGATGCACAAGCTGCCGGTTAAACGCCTGCAGCTGGCCGACGGTTCTACCGCGCTGGTCACCACCGTCTATGACCTGACCATGGCGAACTACGGCCTGGAGCGCGGTCTGAACGACGAAAACTGCGCAACCAGCTATGACGACGTTAAGGCCTACACCCCGGCCTGGGCGGAGCAGATCACCGGCGTACCGCGCGCGCAGATCGTTCGTATCGCCCGCGAGTTTGCGGAAAACGCCGACAAGACCCACGGTCGCTCGATGATCATCGTGGGTGCCGGTCTGAACCACTGGTATCACCTCGATATGAACTATCGCGGTCTGATCAACATGCTGATCTTCTGCGGCTGCGTCGGTCAGAGCGGCGGCGGCTGGGCGCACTACGTGGGCCAGGAAAAACTGCGTCCGCAGACCGGCTGGCAGCCGCTGGCGTTTGCCCTTGACTGGCAGCGTCCGGCACGTCACATGAACAGCACCTCCTACTTCTATAACCACTCCAGCCAGTGGCGCTACGAGACGGTTACTGCGCAGGAACTGCTGTCGCCGATGGCGGATAAATCCCGCTACAGCGGCCACCTGATTGATTTCAACGTGCGCGCTGAACGCATGGGCTGGCTGCCGTCTGCGCCGCAGCTGGGCACTAACCCGCTGCGCATTGCACAAGAGGCGAAGCAAGCGGGCATGTCGCCGGTGGATTACACCGTGAAATCGCTCAAGGAAGGCTCCATCCGCTTCGCGGCAGAACAGCCTGAGAACGGCAAAAACCATCCGCGCAACCTGTTCATCTGGCGCTCCAACCTGCTGGGCTCGTCCGGTAAAGGCCACGAGTACATGCTGAAATACCTGCTGGGCACCGAGAACGGTATTCAGGGTAAAGACCTCGGCAAGCAGGGCGGCGTGAAGCCAGAAGAAGTGGAGTGGAAAGACAACGGTCTGGACGGCAAGCTGGATCTGGTGGTGACGCTGGACTTCCGTCTGTCCAGCACCTGCCTGTACTCCGATATCGTGCTGCCAACCGCCACCTGGTACGAAAAAGACGACATGAATACCTCGGACATGCATCCGTTTATTCATCCGCTGTCTGCCGCCGTTGACCCGGCGTGGGAATCGAAAAGCGACTGGGATATCTACAAAGACATCGCGAAGAAATTCTCCGAAGTCTGCGTAGGTCACCTGGGCAAAGAGACCGACGTGGTGACGCTGCCAATCCAGCACGACTCCGCTGCCGAACTGGCGCAGCCGCTTGACGTGAAGGACTGGAAAAAAGGCGAATGCGACCTGATCCCGGGCGTGACCGCGCCTCACATCATTCCGGTTGAACGTGATTACCCGGCAACCTACGAGCGCTTTACCTCCATCGGCCCGCTGATGGAGAAAATCGGTAACGGCGGCAAAGGCATCGCCTGGAACACCCAGAGCGAAATGGACCTGCTGCGCAAGCTCAATTACACCAAAGCAGACGGCCCGGCCAAAGGCCAGCCAATGCTCAACACGGCAATTGATGCGGCGGAGATGATCCTGACCCTGGCACCGGAAACCAACGGCCACGTGGCGGTGAAAGCGTGGGCGGCCCTGAGTGAATTTACCGGTCGCGACCACACGCATCTGGCGAAGAATAAAGAGGAAGAGAAAATCCGCTTCCGCGATATCCAGGCCCAGCCGCGCAAGATTATCTCCAGCCCGACCTGGTCTGGTCTGGAAGATGAGCATGTGTCCTATAACGCTGGTTATACCAACGTTCACGAGCTGATCCCATGGCGCACGCTTTCCGGCCGTCAGTCTCTGTATCAAGACCACCAGTGGATGCGCGACTTCGGTGAAAGCCTGCTGGTGTACCGTCCGCCAATCGACACCCGCTCCGTGAAAGCGGTGATGGGCGCGAAATCGAACGGTAACCCTGAGAAGGCGCTGAACTTCCTGACGCCGCACCAGAAGTGGGGTATCCACTCCACCTACAGCGACAACCTGCTGATGCTGACCCTGTCGCGCGGGGGGCCGATTGTCTGGATGAGCGAAGCGGACGCCAAAGACTTGGGTATCGAAGATAACGACTGGATCGAAGTGTTCAACAGCAACGGCGCCCTGACGGCGCGTGCGGTGGTGAGCCAGCGCGTACCGGCCGGGATGACCATGATGTACCACGCGCAGGAACGTATCGTGAACCTGCCGGGTTCAGAGATCACCGAGCAGCGCGGCGGTATTCACAACTCCGTGACCCGTATTACGCCGAAGCCGACCCACATGATCGGTGGCTATGCGCAGCTGGCCTACGGCTTTAACTACTACGGCACCGTAGGATCGAACCGCGATGAGTTCGTGGTGGTACGTAAGATGAAGAATATTAACTGGTTAGACGCCGAAGGTAATGACCAGGTACAGGAGAGCGTAAAATGAAAATTCGTTCACAAGTCGGCATGGTGCTGAATCTGGATAAGTGCATCGGCTGCCACACCTGTTCAGTGACCTGTAAAAACGTCTGGACCAGCCGCGAAGGTATGGAGTACGCCTGGTTCAACAACGTGGAAAGCAAGCCGGGCACCGGCTTCCCGACCGACTGGGAAAACCAGGAGAAGTGGAAGGGCGGCTGGATCCGCAAAATCAACGGCAAGCTGCAGCCGCGCATGGGTAACCGTGCGATGCTGCTGGGGAAAATCTTCGCTAACCCGCATCTGCCGGGCATTGAGGATTATTACGAGCCGTTTGATTACGACTACCAGAACCTGCACAACGCGCCGGAAAGCAAACACCAGCCGATCGCCCGCCCTCGCTCGCTGATCACTGGTCAGCGCATGGACAAAATTACCAGCGGTCCAAACTGGGAAGAAATTCTGGGCGGCGAGTTCGAAAAGCGCGCCAAAGACCAGAACTTCGAGAACATGCAGAAGGCGATGTACGGCCAGTTCGAAAACACCTTCATGATGTATCTGCCGCGCCTGTGCGAACACTGCCTGAACCCGGCGTGCGTCGCGACCTGCCCGAGCGGTGCCATCTACAAGCGTGAAGAAGACGGCATCGTACTGATCGACCAGGACAAGTGCCGCGGCTGGCGCATGTGCATCACCGGCTGCCCGTACAAAAAAATCTACTTCAACTGGAAGAGCGGTAAGTCTGAGAAGTGCATCTTCTGCTATCCGCGTATCGAAGCCGGTATGCCGACCGTCTGCTCCGAGAGCTGCGTAGGTCGTATTCGTTACCTCGGCGTGCTGCTGTACGACGCGGACGCGATTGAGAATGCCGCAAGCACCGAGAATGAGAAAGATCTCTATCAGCGTCAACTGGACGTCTTCCTCGATCCGAACGATCCGAAGGTGATTGAGCAGGCCCTGAAGGACGGTATTCCACAGAGCGTGATTGACGCCGCACAGCAGTCGCCGGTGTACAAAATGGCGATGGACTGGAAGCTGGCTCTGCCGCTGCACCCGGAATACCGCACCCTGCCGATGGTCTGGTACGTGCCGCCGCTGTCTCCGATTCAGTCTGCGGCGGACGCGGGCGAGCTGGGCAGCAACGGTATTCTGCCGGACGTGGAAAGCCTGCGTATCCCGGTTCAGTACCTGGCCAACCTGCTGACCGCCGGAGATACCCAGCCGGTGCTGCTGGCGCTGAAGCGTATGCTGGCAATGCGTCACTTCAAACGTGCGGAAACCGTTGACGGCGTGAACGATACCCGCGCGCTGGAAGAGGTCGGCCTGACCGAAGCGCAGGCGCAGGAGATGTACCGCTATCTGGCGATTGCTAACTACGAAGATCGTTTCGTGGTGCCGAGCAGCCACCGCGAGCTGGCGCGCGAGGCCTTCCCGGAGAAAAGCGCGTGTGGCTTCACCTTTGGCGACGGTTGCCACGGGTCAGACAGTAAATTCAACCTGTTCAACAGCCGCCGCATCGACGCCATGGATGTGACCAGTAAAACGGAGCCGCACCAATGATTGAACTCGTCATTGTTTCGCGTCTGCTTGAGTACCCGGATGCTGCGCTTGCGCAGCATCAACAGGAACTCTTTGATGCACTCGCGTCATCTGAAAACCTGGATAAAGAGGATGCCCAGCGGCTTGGCGTTTTCCTCCGCGATCTGCTGGCACGCGATCTGCTCGACGCGCAGGCGGACTACAGCCAGCTGTTTGACCGCGGGCGCGCGACGTCGCTGCTGCTGTTTGAACACGTTCACGGGGAATCCCGCGACCGCGGTCAGGCGATGGTGGACCTGATGGCCCAGTACGAGCAGCACGGCCTGCAGCTCGACAGCCGCGAGCTGCCGGATCATCTGCCGCTGTACCTGGAGTATCTGGCGCAGCTGCCGAAAGAAGAGGCGCTGGGCGGTCTGCAGGATATCGCCCCGATTCTTGCGCTGCTCGGCGCGCGTCTACAGCAGCGCGAGAGCCGCTATGCCGTACTGTTCGATCTGCTGGTGAAGCTGGCGAACGCCTCTGTAGACAGTGAAAAAGTGGCGGAGAAAATCGCGGATGAAGCCCGCGACGATACCCCGCAAGCGCTGGATGCCGTCTGGGAAGAAGAACAGGTGAAATTCTTTGCTGACCAGAACTGCGGCGAGTCTGAAATCTCCGCTCACCAGCGTCGTTTTGCCGGCGCGGTTGCCCCGCAATATTTGAATATCTCTAACGGAGGACGGCACTAATGCACTTCCTGAATATGTTCTTCTTTGACATTTACCCGTATATCGCGGGCACCGTATTCCTGGTAGGAAGCTGGCTGCGCTATGACTACGGCCAGTACACCTGGCGTGCTGCCTCCAGCCAGATGCTGGATCGCAAAGGGATGCACGTCGCGTCTAACCTGTTCCACATCGGTATTTTGGGGATTTTCGCCGGTCACTTCCTTGGGATGCTGACGCCGCACTGGATGTACGAAGCGTGGCTGCCGATTGAAGTGAAGCAGAAGATGGCGATGATCGCCGGTGGTGCCTGCGGTGTGATGACCCTGGTGGGTGGCCTGCTGCTGCTGAAACGTCGTCTGTTCAGCCCGCGCGTGCGTGCAACCACCACTGCAGCGGATATCCTGATCCTCTCCCTGCTGATGGTACAGTGCGCGCTGGGTCTGCTGACTATTCCATTCTCTGCGCAGCATATGGACGGCAGTGAAATGATGAAGCTGGTGGGGTGGGCGCAGTCCGTCGTGACCTTCCACGGCGGAGCGTCTGAGCACCTGGACGGCGTGGCGTTTATCTTCCGCGTTCACCTTGTGCTGGGGATGACGCTGTTTGTGCTGTTCCCGTTCTCCCGTCTGGTGCACATCTGGAGCGCGCCGGTGGAGTACCTGACGCGCAAATACCAGATTGTGCGTGCCCGTCGCTAATTCAGCGTCTTGATACCAACCCCGCATTCGCGGGGTTTTTTTCGCCCCAGCCCAGGTTGTTGCCCGCTGCAGCAAACAGGATCAACGCGCCGCCCGCCAGCTGCGTCAGGTTCAGCGAGTGTCCGAACACCAGGTTATCGACAACGATCGCCACTACCGGATAGATAAACGACAGGGAGCCGGTAATGGGGGTAGGTAGCTTCTGAATCGCGCTGTAGAGCAGCTGGTACATAATGCCGGTATGGACGATGCCGAGCGTCAGCAGGATCGGCCAGGGAAAATCACCGGAAAATGACGGCCGGCTGGCAAACGGCAGAAGCATCACGACGCCCGTCAGCACCTGAATAAAGGCAATATGCTGCGGTGCGATAGTTTTCAGTTTGCGCGCAATGATTGCCGTCAGCGCGTAGAAGAAGGCCGCGGCCATTGCCAGACCAATACCCGCCAGCCATTCAGTGTCGTGGGTGCCGGTCAGCTCGCTGGAGAGCAGTATCACCACGCCGCCGAAGGCGAGGAACAGCCAGCCCCATTTCACCACGCTGACGCGCTCGCCTAAAAACATCCCCATCAGGACCAGCATAAACGGCTGAGTGTTATAGACCACGGTCGAAAGACCAATAGAGATCCGCTCATAGGCTGCGAAGAGCAGTAGCCAGTTCACCACTAATGCCACACCGCCGAGAATCGCCAGCAGCAGCGTGGTGCGGGTGAGGGGGCTAAAGGGCTTTTGACTTACCCGGATAAAAATGAAAAGCGCTATTGCCCCAATAAGGCAGCGCCAGAACACCACTTCCGTCACCGGCAGACCGCTGAGCAAAACAAACGCGCCGATAGAGCCGGAAATTAACATCGCCAGACTCATCTGCCAGACGCCTTTATGTAAATCACGCATTATTCACCTCCTGATTAATAACGCTATTGTCGGAAATCGCTGTTGGGTTTTACAGGGATGAGATAAGGTTGAAGGTGTTAATTGCATTTTTAAATTAGGTGAAATGAGTGGAATACCTTATTGATGATATCGATCGGCAAATTTTAGCCTGCCTGGTTGAGGATGCGCGCATGTCGTTGAAGGTGCTGAGCGGCCGCATTGGCCTGACCTCACCCAGCACGGCAGAGCGTCTGAAGCGGCTGGAGGAGCGCGGTGTGATTCAGGGGTATGGCGCACGTGTGAATCTCGCGGCGCTGGGGTATACGCTGCAGGCGCTGGTACGCGTGCGGCCTTTGCCGGGGCTGTTGCATAAGGTGGATAAGTACATTCAGGCGATGCCGGAGTGTATTGAGAGCGACAAGGTGACCGGGGAAGACTGCTTTGTGATTAGGCTGGTGGTGCGATCGATAGAACAACTGGATGCGCTGCTGGACGGGCTGGCGGAGCATGCACAATGTAATACGTCGATTGTGAAAAGTTCGCCGGTGAAGCGTCGTTTGCCGCCAATGTAGTCGTCTGTCGCCGGGTGGCGGATGCGCCTTACCAGGCCTACAGAGGCGGATTCGGTTGAGTGTTTGGTTTTAATATGACTTGGGATTTTGCTGGAAGTGATGGTGGTGGGGGAAGGATTCGAACCTTCGAAGTCGATGACGGCAGATTTACAGTCTGCTCCCTTTGGCCGCTCGGGAACCCCACCACGGGGTAATGCGTTTTTACTGGCCTGCTTCCTGCTGGAAGCGGGGCGCATCATATCAAATGAGACGCCCCTGTAAAGCATTCCTTTAGGGAAAAGAAGCTGTTTGCCTGCTTTTTATCCGTAAAGGCGCAAAGCTAATCAATTCATTTTCCGAAAGATTAAAGAATGATGGTTCTGTTACCGTAGACAAAGACACGCTGCGCCAGCACCTGATACAGGGCACGACTCAACACGTTCTTCTCAACGTCACGTCCGGCGCGCATCATATCTTCTGCGGTGTAGGTGTGATCCACGTGAATCACGTCCTGCATGATGATGGGACCTTCGTCCAGATTGTCATTCACGTAGTGCGCGGTTGCGCCGATGATCTTCACGCCGCGCTCGTACGCCTGGTGATAAGGCCGCGCGCCAATAAAGGCCGGCAGGAACGAGTGGTGAATGTTGATAATCTTGTTCGGGAAGCGGGCGACGAAGGAAGGCGTCAGCACGCGCATATATTTCGCCAGCACCACGTAGTCCGGGTTATGCGCTTCAATGGCAGCAGCCATCAGGTTGTCGTGCTCTTCACGGGTATGGCCTTCATGGCTTACCAGCTCAAACGGAATATCAAAACGTTCAACCAGCGTGCGCAGGGTTTCGTGGTTGCCGATAACAGCGGCAATTTCTACGTCCAGGCCGCCGTAGTTGGCCTTCATCAACAGATCGCCCAGGCAGTGAGCTTCTTTCGTCACCAGAATCACAATGCGACGACGGCCCGCAGGATTCAGCTCACGCACGGAACCGTCCGGCAGCGCGCTGTCCAGATCGGCCAGCAGGGTGGTGTCGTTGAAAATGCCTTCCAGTTCGGTACGCATGAAGAAGCGACCGGTACGGTGGTCAACGAACTCGTTGTTCTGCACGATATTCAGTTCATGCTTGTAGCAAATATTGGTGATTCGTGCGATCAGCCCTTTTTGATCGGGACAGATAGTGCGCAGAACTTTACGTTGTAATGATTGCATCGCCGGGAAATCCTGTTTGTATTTGCGAAGTCTGGGTTGTCAGGCGTTACTGCCCGCAACACTTTTTGAATTTTTTTCCTGAACCACAAGGGCAGGTATCGTTACGACCAAACTGTGGGCGCGTACCGTCAATATAATACCACTGCCCGCTTTCCTTTAAGAACCGGGAACGCTCGATAATGGCGCCAGGCCTGGCGTTCTCGGTAAAACGGGCAACAAAGCTGACAAAGCCTTCGTCGTGGTGGCTACCGGGTGACGATTCAAACACGGTAAGCCCAAGCCAGTGGGTGTTGGCGAACCCGGCTTCGATCTCCTGTCGGAAATCGGCGGCGTGGCAGGACGGGTGCCAGGTTTTTATCAGGTAGTCTGCGTCTTTGATCACAAAAGCAGTATACCGTGAACGCATGAGGTGTGACGGATCCGGTGCAACCTGATTGCCAGAAAGATATCGCTGGCAACATAGGCTATACTCCAGAGCGCTACCACAGGGGCAGAGTTGAGACACGATTCTCTTCCTGGAACAAAAAATAAGGGCGTAAAACGCCTCGGGTAGCACTATGTTAACTGAGCAGTTGCGTTGACGCTATGTCAGGAATCCAGGGGAAGTAAAACAGGGCTAATGAGAAAGGTTAAAATTGGACTGGCGCTGGGATCAGGTGCAGCCCGGGGATGGTCTCATATCGGCGTGATTAATGCCTTAAACAAGATGGGCGTTGACGTCGATATCGTAGCAGGATGTTCAATCGGATCGCTTGTCGGCTCCGCCTACGCGTGCGGCAAGCTTCCAGATCTCGAAACCTGGGTGCGCTCCTTCAGCTATTGGGACGTGCTGCGTCTGATGGATCTCTCCTGGCAGCGCGGTGGGCTGTTGCGCGGTGAACGCGTCTTTAACCAGTTCCGCCGGGTGATGCCTCTCGAAGACTTTACTGACTGCCGGATGCCTTTCGGTGCCGTCGCAACCAATCTCAGCACAGGCCGTGAACTCTGGCTGACCGAAGGGGATATTCACCTTGCGGTGCGTGCTTCATGCAGTATTCCTGGGCTTATGGCGCCCGTGCCCCATAACGGTTACTGGCTTGTCGATGGTGGTGTCGTGAACCCGGTTCCCATCTCTCTGACGCGCGCCATGGGGGCGGACATCGTCATCGCCGTTGATTTGCAGCACGACGCTCATCTGATGCAGCAAGACCTTATGCCGATCAATCTGCAGAGCGAAGATGCCGACGTCGAAAAGCTTGCCTGGCATGAACGCCTGCGCGGAAGAATTGGTCGCCTGGCCGCACGACGCTCGGTTGCCGCACCGACGGCCATGGAGATCATGACCACCTCAATTCAGGTTCTTGAGAATCGCCTTAAACGTAACCGTATGGCTGGCGATCCTCCGGATATTCTTATTCAGCCTTACTGTCCGCAAATCTCTACCCTTGATTTCCATCGGGCTGAGGCCGCCATCGCAGCGGGCTCGCTAGCCGTCGAAAAGAAAATAGACGAGTTGCTGCCGTTTGTGCGAACAGCACGTTAAGCACCTTTTTTTGACTACTTCAGCAAAATCTGACAGGCGATAGTGCCGATAGCATGCCACTATTTAGTAACTGTCAGCCAGGGGAGGAACCATGACGCAGCCATTGGCCGGAAAACACATTTTGATTGTTGAAGACGAGCCCGTTTTCCGATCGCTACTGGATTCGTGGTTATCCTCGCTGGGAGCAAACACTTTACTGGCTGAAGATGGTGTCGACGCGCTGGAAAAAATGACCGGTATTACGCCCGATCTGATGATTTGCGACATCGCGATGCCGCGAATGAATGGGCTGAAACTGGTTGAACATCTGCGCAACGAGGGTGACCAGATGCCCATTCTGGTGATCTCCGCGACAGAAAATATGGCGGATATTGCCAAAGCATTACGTCTTGGCGTTCAGGATATTCTGCTAAAACCCGTCAAAGATCTGAACCGGTTACGTGAGACGGTATTAGCGTGCCTTTATCCAAATATGTTTAATTCCCGCGTTGAGGAAGAGGAACGCCTTTTTCAGGACTGGGACGCGCTGGTGAGTAATCCGCCAGCGGCGGCGAAATTGTTGCAAGAACTTCAGCCTCCCGTTCAGCAAACTATTTCCCACTGCCGCGTAAACTATCGCCAGCTGGTGGCGGCCGATCAGCCTGGGCTGGTGCTGGATATTGCACCTCTGTCTGATTCCGACCTCGCATTTTATTCTCTGGACGTAACCCGTGCAGGGGATAATGGCGTATTAGCTGCATTGTTACTTCGCGCACTCTTTAATGGATTATTGCAGGAACAGTTATCACATCAGGGACAACGGCTCCCAGAGTTAGGCAGTTTACTCAAACAGGTAAACCAGCTTTTTCGTCAGGCCAATTTACCCGGACAGTTCCCGCTGCTGGTTGGTTATTACCATAGCGGTTTAAAGAATCTTATCCTCGTTTCTGCAGGTCTCAACGCGTCACTGAATACCGGGGAACACCATATTCAGGTGAGTAACGGGGTGCCGCTTGGAACACTGGGAACGGCGTATCTAAATCAAATTAGCCATCGCTGTTCTTCCTGGCAGTGCCAAATTTGGGGTGCCGGGGGAAGGCTTCGCTTAATGTTGTCCACGGAATAAGCAATTGGATCTTAATTTTAAGATTGCTTTACCTGTGTTTTCTCGGGAGTGCTACTATCGCTGCCCAGATTCATGCGTATTTGTCCTAATTCATCGGCAACGCGTTCTTTTCAGACCCGGACTGCGGGGCGAGGCTGATATACTCAACGCGTTATTTATTGCATAAAAGTTCAAAACTTGAACAGCTCAGGAGAATTTGAATGGCTGCCCTAAATTCGAAAGTCAGAAAGGCCGTCATCCCGGTAGCGGGATTGGGGACCAGGATGTTACCAGCAACTAAGGCGATTCCTAAAGAGATGCTGCCTCTGGTTGATAAGCCATTAATCCAGTATGTCGTTAATGAGTGTATCGCGGCCGGCATTACTGAAATTGTGCTGGTTACGCATTCATCTAAAAACTCTATCGAAAACCACTTCGATACAAGTTTTGAACTCGAAGCCATGCTGGAAAAACGCGTTAAGCGTCAACTGTTAGAAGAAGTTCAGTCTATTTGCCCTCCGCACGTCACCATTATGCAGGTTCGTCAGGGGCTGGCTAAAGGCCTGGGCCACGCGGTTATGTGTGCACACCCGGTTGTGGGTGATGAGCCCGTCGCGGTTATTCTGCCTGACGTGATTCTGGATGAATACGAATCCGATCTTTCCCAGGACAACCTGGCTGAGATGATCCACCGCTTTGACGAAACGGGCTGCAGCCAGATTATGGTTGAGCCAGTTGAAGACGTGACCGCTTACGGTGTGGTTGACTGCAAGGGCGTGAACCTTGAGCCAGGCGAAAGCGTGCCAATGGTTGGTGTCGTAGAGAAGCCTAAAGCCGACGTAGCGCCGTCTAATCTTGCAGTGGTGGGTCGCTATGTCCTGAGTGCTGAAATCTGGCCACTGCTGGCGAAAACGCCTCCAGGAGCAGGGGATGAAATCCAGCTGACGGATGCCATTGATATGCTGATCGAGAAAGAGACCGTTGAGGCTTACCACATGAAAGGTAAGAGCCATGACTGCGGTAATAAGCTCGGTTATATGCAGGCGTTCGTTGAATACGGCATTCGCCATAATACGCTGGGTGAAGAATTTAAAGGCTGGCTCAAAGAGAGTATGGGTATTAAGAAATAATCCAGGCGTAAATCTATGAAACCGGTGTGGCGCTGCCCACCGGTTTTTTTATGCCCATAAAACGCCATGATCAGCCTGTTTGTAAGCGAAACTAAATAGCCGAATAACGCTTTATGACGGAGTGTAAGAGGATGTTAGTGATAAATTGCGGGCAAAAAAAAATCCCACCAGAGGCGGGATTTTTCTGAATTCGGCTTGATTAATCCTTGATCAGGAAGTCATCCAGCTGTTTACCTTGCTCATCCATAGCTTTCTTGATTACAGCAGGAGTACGGCCCTGGCCGGTCCAGGTTTTAGTTTCGCCGTTCTCATCAACATAGCTATATTTAGCAGGACGGGCAGCGCGTTTTGCTTTGGTACCGGTTTTTGCAGCAGCAATGCTGTTCAGCAATTCATTAGGATCGATACCATCAGCAATCAGCATTTCACGATATTGCTGCAGTTTACGCGTACGCTCTTCGATTTCAGCTGCAGCAGCGCTTTCTTCTTCGCGACGTTCATTAACTACAACTTCTAATTTTTCCAGCATTTCTTCGAGCGTTTCAAGGGTACATTCTCTTGCCTGCGCACGAAGAGTACGGATGTTGTTCAGAATTTTAAGTGCTTCGCTCATTGTAGTAATCTCAAACTTATAATGGGGGGTGGTTTGTTGACCTAATAATAGAGCCATAAATTCAGATGTGCAATAGCCAGGAATGTAAGGAATTCAAAAAATACTAAATAAAGCCGCTATTATTAATTACGCTAACTTAAATTTCCTCTTTGGCAGTCTCGCTTGTTATCACGATAACCTGCTTAACCCCGCCACTTGCATCTTTTTTTTGTGACATTTGCCGCAGGAATTATAGTTTCGGCGGATAAATATCAGCCTTTTGTATTAGTTCCAGGCGACGGTGTTAAGGCAGGAATAGTTAATAAATAGTGAATTTTAATGAACGCAGATCCCACTATAAAAAGAAGTGTTATGTTTGGTTAACCATATAACCAATTCACCAGCATGACCGTCATTACTCTCTGTTTTAGCGGATTATTTTTGCGAAAAGACGGCGTTTTACACCTTTCAGCACGGCATCGTTTGTGCGGCGTGTCGCTGATGACCAGACAAAATATGGTACAATGAATCATCGGGAATATTACACATTGATTAGGGTTTTACGGCCAATGGCACAACTTTATTTCTACTATTCGGCAATGAATGCCGGGAAATCCACCGCACTGCTGCAATCCTCATACAATTACCAGGAACGAGGAATGCGTACCGTTGTTTATACCGCTGAAATCGACGATCGCTTCGGTGCAGGGAAGGTGAGTTCCAGAATAGGCCTCTCTTCGCCAGCCAGGCTGTTTAACCCGCAAACTGACCTGCTGGAGGATATCCGCGCTGCGCATGCGTCAGAGCCCATTCACTGCGTGCTGGTTGATGAGAGCCAGTTCCTGACGCGTGAACAGGTGCACGCGCTCTCTGAAGTGGTTGATGAGCTCGATATCCCCGTTCTGTGCTACGGGCTGCGTACGGACTTCCGCGGGGAGCTGTTTGCCGGAAGCCAGTATTTGCTTGCCTGGTCAGATAAGCTGGTTGAACTGAAAACTATTTGTTTCTGCGGACGCAAGGCCAGCATGGTGCTTCGTCTCGACCAGGCTGGAAAACCTTATGCGGACGGTGAGCAGGTGGTGATTGGTGGCAATGAACGCTATGTGTCGGTCTGTCGTAAGCATTATAAGGAAGCGTTGTCCGTAGGCTCGCTGACGGCGATCCAGCACGACAACAGAAAATAATATCCGCCGTTATTCAGACATAAAAAAACCCGCCATACAGGCGGGTTTTTTCCTCAGGCTGTCAGTTAAGCGCTTTTCTTCGCTTTCTTGTCAGCTTTAATGACCGGAGCTTCTGTTTTCACAGCAGCAACGTCACCTTCTTTGAACTCACGACCGTAGTAGGTATCCAGCAGAATCTGTTTCAGCTCGGAGATCAGTGGGTAGCGCGGGTTAGCACCAGTACACTGGTCATCGAAGGCATCTTCAGACAGCTTGTCTACGTGAGCGAGGAAGTCAGCTTCCTGAACGCCTGCTTCACGGATAGATTTAGGAATACCCAGTTCAGCTTTCAGACTTTCCAGCCATGCCAGCAGTTTCTCAATCTTCGCAGCAGTACGGTCGCCCGGTGCGCTCAGACCAAGGTGGTCAGCGATTTCAGCATAACGACGGCGCGCTTGCGGACGGTCATACTGGCTGAACGCAGTCTGCTTGGTTGGGTTGTCGTTGGCGTTATAGCGGATAACGTTGCTGATCAACAAGGCGTTTGCCAGACCGTGAGGAATGTGGAACTGTGAACCCAGCTTGTGCGCCATAGAGTGGCAAACACCCAGGAAGGCGTTCGCAAACGCGATACCGGCGATGGTTGCTGCACTGTGGACACGTTCACGTGCTACAGGGTTTTTAGAACCTTCGTTGTAGGACGCTGGCAGGTTTTCTTTCAGCAGTTTCAGAGCCTGCAGAGCCTGACCGTCAGAGAACTCAGACGCCAGTACAGAAACGTAGGCTTCCAGCGCGTGAGTCACGGCATCCAGACCACCGAACGCACACAGAGACTTCGGCATTTCCATGACCAGGTTGGCATCAACGATAGCCATATCTGGCGTCAGCGCGTAGTCAGCCAGCGGGTATTTCTGACCTGTTGCGTCATCTGTTACTACCGCGAATGGCGTCACTTCTGAGCCGGTACCGGAAGTAGTGGTGACGGCGATCATTTTCGCTTTCACGCCCATTTTCGGGAACTTGTAGATACGTTTACGGATGTCCATAAAGCGCAGCGCCAGCTCTTCGAAGTGGGTTTCCGGATGTTCGTACATAACCCACATGATTTTCGCGGCGTCCATTGGGGAACCACCACCCAGTGCGATAATCACATCTGGTTTGAAGGAGTTCGCCAGTTCAGCACCTTTGCGTACAACGCTCAGGGTTGGGTCAGCTTCAACTTCGAAGAACACTTCAGTTTCGACGCCAGCCGCTTTCAGCACAGAGGTGATCTGGTCAGCGTAGCCGTTGTTGAACAGGAAACGGTCAGTCACGATGAGCGCACGTTTGTGGCCATCAGTAATCACTTCATCCAGCGCGATTGGCAGAGAGCCACGGCGGAAGTAGATAGATTTCGGAAGTTTGTGCCACAACATGTTTTCAGCTCGCTTAGCAACGGTTTTCTTGTTGATCAGGTGTTTTGGACCAACGTTTTCAGAGATGGAGTTACCACCCCAGGAACCACAACCCAGAGTCAGGGAAGGTGCGAGTTTGAAGTTATACAGGTCACCGATACCACCCTGAGAAGCAGGGGTGTTAATCAGGATACGGGCAGTTTTCATCATCTGACCGAAGTGGGCAACACGCTCTGGCTGGTTATCCTGGTCGGTGTATAGACATGAGGTATGACCGATACCGCCCATGGCAACCAGCTTCTCGGCTTTTTCTACCGCGTCTTCGAAATCTTTCGCACGGTACATAGCAAGCGTAGGAGACAGTTTTTCGTGAGCAAACGGCTCGCTTTCGTCAACAACTTTAACTTCACCGATCAGGATCTTGGTGGTCGCCGGAACGGTAAAGCCTGCGAGTTCAGCGATTTTATAGGCTGGCTGACCTACGATAGCAGCGTTCAGCGCGCCATTTTTGAGGATGATGTCCTGAACCGCTTTCAGCTCTTTGCCCTGCAGCAGGTAGCCGCCGTGGCTGGCGAAACGCTCGCGTACTGCGTCGTACACGGAATCAACAACAACTACAGACTGTTCAGATGCACAGATAACGCCGTTATCGAAGGTTTTAGACATCAGCACAGACGCAACAGCACGTTTGATGTCAGCGGTTTCATCGATAACAACGGGGGTGTTACCTGCGCCTACACCGATTGCTGGTTTACCGGAGCTGTATGCTGCTTTAACCATACCAGGACCACCGGTCGCCAGAATCAGGTTAATGTCCGGGTGATGCATCAGCGCGTTAGACAGCTCAACAGAAGGTTGGTCGATCCAGCCAATCAGATCTTTTGGTGCGCCCGCAGCAATTGCTGCCTGCAGAACGATGTCTGCTGCTTTATTTGTTGCGTCTTTCGCACGTGGATGTGGAGAGAAGATGATTGCGTTACGGGTCTTCAGGCTGATCAGCGATTTGAAGATAGCCGTTGAAGTAGGGTTAGTCGTTGGAACAATACCGCAAATGATGCCGATAGGTTCGGCGATGGTGATCGTCCCGAAGGTGTCGTCTTCAGACAGAACGCCACAGGTTTTCTCATCTTTATAGGCGTTGTAGATATACTCAGAAGCAAAGTGGTTTTTGATCACTTTATCTTCAACGATACCCATGCCAGATTCGGCAACGGCCATTTTAGCGAGAGGGATTCGAGCATCTGCAGCAGCCAGAGCGGCCGCGCGGAAGATTTTATCAACCTGTTCTTGGGTGAAATTGGCATATTCACGCTGGGCTTTTTTAACGCGCTCGACGAGGGCGTTCAGTTCAGCGATATTAGTAACAGCCATAATGCTCTCCTGATAATGTTTAAACTCTTTTAGTAAACCAGCGCTCGATACGTCAGACAGTATAGACAGTGCCAATACGACTTGCGTTACATAAAGTAAAACAAAGGGTTACTTTATGCTCCAGTACACTAATTTACTAAAAGAGCCTTACCTTAGCATCATCCCTTTTTGTCAGGTGACCTCCCTGGGGGCGTAATCAAGATTACTCACTTCTGAGTACGGAAATCATGATCTGCATCAATTTTCCACCAAGCTGATACCTTTCAGCAGGGTTATTTAATGGATATATTTCCACTGTTAATTAATTAAGTAACTATTGGAAGTGACGCTATCATTGTCTCAACATATGTTTAACATTCTGAAATGCTAACGTTTTGGCACAGATTTCTGGTGAAGTATGCTAATAAAAAGCGTATCTTCAGCGCGATTTTTCCTAACAATGTAACTGTCCCGGGCATGCGCAAAAGCGGAGCAAAACGTGATCCAAACGCTCTTTGATTTTCCAACGTATTTCAAATTTTTTATTGGTCTGTTTGCCCTGGTCAACCCGGTGGGTATCATTCCTGTCTTCATTAGTATGACCAGTTACCAGACGGCGGCGGCCCGGAACAAAACCAATCTTACCGCTAACCTGTCTGTGGCAATCATTTTGCTCACCTCGCTTTTCCTGGGTGATGCCATTCTCCAGCTCTTTGGCATTTCGATTGACTCCTTCCGCATTGCAGGCGGGATCCTGGTGGTGACCATTGCCATGTCCATGATCAGCGGTAAGCTGGGTGAGGATAAGCAGAACAAGCAGGAAAAGTCAGAAACCGCCATCCGCGAAAGTATCGGCGTGGTTCCGTTGGCATTGCCCCTTATGGCCGGGCCGGGTGCCATCAGTTCAACTATTGTCTGGGGCACGCGTTACCATAGCCTCATGCATTTGATTGGTTTTTCTGTCGCGATTGCCGTTTTCGCACTCTGTTGCTGGGGCGTATTCCGCATGGCGCCGTGGCTGGTACGCCTGCTGGGGCAGACCGGCATCAACGTTATTACGCGTATCATGGGGCTGCTGTTAATGGCACTCGGGATCGAATTCATTGTCACGGGTATTAAAAGCATTTTCCCCGGCTTGTTACATTGATATTTCATATGAAAGAACGGCGCTTCGGCGCCGTTTTTTTTGTATCAATATCAGCAAATCATATAAATAAAGTTGAAAAGCTTACCTGTCATAATAAATTCTACTAATAATGTTCATCTCATATATTTCATAGAGTTATGAATTCATCTCAAGCCTGCCTGCACAGAAAATCTTCGAACGCACTGTTATTTTACTCACACGATAGTCTTGGGCTTGCTGCGGGATAACCGAAATGATATTAGTAATTTCAACATTTCGTTAGATGAATGTGCTAAATAATAATCAATTGTTAAATTTTCGTACAAAACTACGCGATGAAAATGCAGCGACGCGCCTGAACGGAATATCTTCCATATTGGTTTGAATTTTAAGTATTTTTTAGGATGATTAAAGTATGGAAGGGCTGGGCAGGACGATACGACCTGGGCCGTAAAAGAGAATTGCTTAACAAATTTGCAAAATGTATTGGCGCGTGTTTACGCCATTTGATACTTTCCGGCCTACTATTTTGCAGCCTAAAACAAGTAGATGAGAATTATTTTCATATAATCCTCTTCTCAGATATCCAGCACAGGTCTCAAACAGGGGAGGCCTGGCAAGAATCGACGCAAGACGGCCATACGAGCGGTCAGTAATAAAAAAGTCGGTGATAGCAAGCAGTAAAAAAAGAACCTGACAGCAGCAAAAAAAACTCCTGCGCTGTACAGGCCCCAACAGGGGATTAGACAGCTGGCGAAAGCCAGTAATTATAATGAGTGGAGTACCAACACAATGTCCATCATCACAAAAAAAAATCTGGTAGCGGCGGGGATTTTAACTGCGCTAATCGCGGGAAACGCTGCAATGGCTGCGGACGTTCCTGCAGGTGTTCAACTGGCGGAAAAACAGACGCTGGTGCGTAACAACGGTGCGGAAGTGCAGTCTCTCGATCCGCATAAAATTGAAGGCGTTCCTGAGTCAAACGTTAACCGCGACCTGTTCGAAGGTCTGCTGGTGACTGACGTAGACGGCCACCCGGCACCGGGTGTGGCAGAAAAGTGGGAAAATAAAGATTTCAAAGTCTGGACCTTCCATCTGCGTAAAGATGCCAAATGGTCCGACGGTACACCGGTTACCGCCGAAGATTTCGTATATAGCTGGCAGCGCCTGGCGAATCCAAATACCGCCTCTCCGTATGCGAGCTATCTGCAGTATGGCCACATCGCCAATATCGATGACATTATCGCCGGTAAAAAGCCGGTCACCGACCTGGGCGTGAAGGCGATCGATGCTAATACCTTTGAAGTGACGTTGAGCGAACCTGTTCCGTACTTCTATAAGCTGCTGGTTCACCCATCCGTCTCGCCGGTACCAAAATCCGCCGTGGAAAAATTTGGTGAAAAATGGACGCAGCCTGCCAATATCGTGACCAATGGTGCCTATAAGCTTAAAGACTGGGTGGTCAACGAACGTATGGTGCTGGAGCGTAACCCGCAGTACTGGGATAACGCGAAGACCGTGATTAATCAGGTCACCTACCTGCCAATCTCTTCCGAAGTGACCGACGTTAACCGCTACCGCAGCGGTGAAATCGACATGACCTATAACAACATGCCGATTGAACTGTTCCAGAAGCTGAAGAAAGAGATCCCGAAAGAAGTTCACGTCGATCCATATCTGTGCACCTATTATTACGAAATCAACAACCAGAAAGCACCGTTCACCGACGTGCGCGTTCGTACCGCGCTGAAGCTGGCACTGGATCGCGATATCATCGTGAACAAAGTGAAAAACCAGGGCGATCTGCCGGCGTACAGCTACACGCCTCCGTATACCGATGGGATGAAACTGGTTGAGCCTGAGTGGTTCAAATGGTCGCAGGAAAAACGTAACGAAGAAGCGAAAAAACTGCTGGCGGAAGCAGGATACACCGCAGACAAGCCGCTGACGTTCAACCTGCTGTATAACACATCAGATCTGCATAAAAAACTGGCGATTGCCGTCGCGTCTATCTGGAAGAAAAACCTGGGCGTGAACGTTAAGCTGGAAAACCAGGAGTGGAAAACCTTCCTCGATACGCGTCATCAGGGGACCTTCGACGTGGCGCGTGCGGGCTGGTGTGCGGACTATAACGAACCGACATCATTCCTGAACACCATGCTCAGCGACAGTTCAAACAACACGGCGCACTATAAGAGCCCGGCGTTTGACAAGATCATCGCTGAAACCCTGAAAGTGTCTGACGATGCGCAGCGCGCAGAGCTGTACGCGAAATCAGAAGAACAGCTCGATAAAGACTCTGCAATTGTACCGGTTTACTACTACGTTAACGCCCGTCTGGTGAAACCGTGGGTAGGGGGTTATACCGGTAAAGACCCGTTGGATAATATTTCCGTTAAGAATCTTTATATTATCAAGCATTAATGGCAATACGTGGGGCGAGCCTGGCTTGCCCCACTGTGTCTACTTTGTAACATTCATCAGGCACACGCCAGAAGGTACGGGCAATGTTGAAATTTATCCTGCGTCGCTGTCTAGAAGCGATACCAACGTTATTTATTCTAATTACGATTTCCTTCTTTATGATGCGTCTCGCGCCGGGAAGTCCATTTACCGGTGAACGTACGTTGCCGCCAGAAGTCATGGCCAACATCGAGGCGAAGTATCACTTAAACGATCCCATCACCACCCAATACTTCAACTATCTGAAGCAGCTGGCGCACGGTGATTTTGGACCGTCATTTAAATATAAAGACTATTCCGTTAACGATCTGGTGGCCTCCAGCTTCCCGGTCTCGGCAAAACTGGGTGCTGCAGCATTCATTCTGGCCGTCGTTCTCGGGGTCACCGCAGGCGTTATCGCCGCGCTCAGACAAAATACCAAATGGGATTATGCCGTAATGGGGGTGGCAATGACCGGGGTAGTCATACCCAGCTTCGTTGTCGCGCCATTGCTGGTGATGATATTTGCCATCACGCTGAAATGGCTGCCCGGGGGCGGCTGGAACGGCGGGGCATTGAAGTTCATGATTTTGCCGATGGTGGCATTATCGCTGGCCTACATCGCCAGTATCGCGCGTATTACCCGTGGTTCAATGATCGAAGTGCTGCACTCAAACTTCATCCGCACCGCGCGCGCGAAAGGGCTGCCGATGCGCCGGATCATCTTCCGCCACGCGCTCAAGCCGGCGCTGCTGCCTGTGCTCTCCTATATGGGACCGGCATTCGTCGGCATCATTACGGGTTCAATGGTTATCGAAACAATTTACGGCCTGCCGGGTATTGGTCAACTGTTCGTAAACGGAGCGCTTAACCGTGACTACTCGCTCGTTCTGAGCCTCACGATCCTCGTGGGCGCACTGACCATTCTCTTTAACGCCGTTGTCGATGTGCTTTATGCCGTTATCGACCCGAAAATTCGTTACTAACGCTGGAGCACGCCATGATGTTGAGTAAGAAAAACAGCGAGGCGCTGGAAAACTTCAGTGAAAAACTGGAAGTAGAAGGTCGTAGCCTCTGGCAGGACGCGCGCCGTCGCTTTATGCATAACCGTGCGGCGGTCGCCAGCCTGGTTGTGCTGGTGATCATCGCGCTGTTTGTCACCCTGGCGCCGATGCTGTCGCAATTTACCTATTTCGATACGGACTGGGGCATGATGTCCAGCGCGCCTGATATGGAGTCCGGCCACTATTTCGGTACCGATTCATCCGGCCGTGATTTGCTGGTGCGCGTGGCGATTGGTGGCCGTATTTCTCTGATGGTCGGTATCGCCGCCGCGCTGGTGGCGGTGATCGTGGGGACGCTTTACGGCGCGCTTTCCGGCTACCTTGGCGGCAAAGTAGACTCGGTGATGATGCGTCTCCTGGAAATCCTGAATTCCTTCCCGTTTATGTTCTTCGTGATTTTGCTGGTGACCTTCTTCGGCCAGAACATCCTGTTGATCTTCGTGGCCATCGGGATGGTTTCCTGGCTGGATATGGCGCGTATCGTGCGCGGCCAGACGCTGAGCCTCAAACGCAAAGAGTTTATCGAAGCGGCGCAGGTAGGGGGCGTATCAACCAGTAATATCGTGGTTCGTCATATCGTGCCTAACGTGCTGGGCGTGGTGGTGGTCTATGCCTCACTGCTGGTGCCAAGCATGATTCTGTTTGAATCCTTCCTCAGCTTCCTGGGGCTGGGCACGCAGGAGCCACTGAGCAGCTGGGGTGCGCTGCTGAGCGACGGCGCAAACTCGATGGAAGTTTCACCGTGGCTGCTGCTTTATCCGGCGGGTTTCCTGGTCGTTACCCTGTTTTGTTTTAACTTTATCGGCGATGGCCTGCGTGATGCCCTCGACCCGAAAGACCGTTAAGGAGCGCCGTCATGACAATTATTGAAACGGCCACCGCGCCACAGGCGCAGCAGCAGAGCAATCTTCTGCTGGATGTTAAAGACCTCCGCGTGACCTTTAAAACCCCGGACGGCGATGTTACTGCGGTCAACGATCTCAACTTTAACCTGAGCAAAGGGGAAACGCTGGGGATCGTGGGTGAATCCGGCTCCGGAAAATCCCAGACGGCATTTGCGTTAATGGGCCTGCTGGCCGCTAACGGCGTGATTGGCGGTTCGGCGAAATTCAACGGTCGCGAAATTCTTAACCTGCCGGAGCTCGAGCTGAACAAGCTTCGCGCCGAACAGATCTCAATGATTTTCCAGGATCCGATGACCTCCCTGAACCCGTATATGCGCGTCGGTGAGCAGCTGATGGAAGTCCTGATGCTGCACAAAGGTCTGGGCAAAGCGGAAGCTTTTGAGGAGTCCGTTAAAATGCTGGATGCGGTAAAAATGCCGGAAGCGCGCAAGCGCATGCGCATGTTCCCGCACGAGTTCTCTGGCGGTATGCGTCAGCGCGTGATGATTGCCATGGCGCTGCTGTGCCGGCCAAAACTGCTGATTGCCGATGAACCGACTACCGCGCTGGACGTCACCGTGCAGGCGCAAATCATGACCCTGCTGAACGAGCTTAAGCGTGAGTTCAACACGGCGATTATCATGATCACCCACGATCTGGGCGTGGTTGCCGGTATCTGTGACAAAGTGCTGGTGATGTACGCCGGGCGCACCATGGAATACGGCAAAGCGCGCGACGTGTTCTATCAGCCAGCCCATCCGTACTCGATTGGCCTGCTGAACGCGGTACCGCGTCTTGATGCGGAAGGGGAATCCCTGCTCACCATTCCGGGCAACCCGCCAAACCTGCTGCGACTGCCGAAAGGCTGTCCGTTCCAGCCGCGCTGCCCGCACGCGATGGAAATCTGTAACAGCGCGCCGCCGCTGGAAGAATTTGCCCCAGGCCGTCTGCGCGCCTGCTTTAAGCCGCAGGAGGAGCTGGTATGAACGCAGTAGATGAAAAACGCAACGTGCTGCTCGAAATCGCCGACCTCAAGGTGCATTTCGACATCAAAGATGGCAAGCAGTGGTTCTGGCAGCCGCCGAAGACCCTGAAAGCGGTAGATGGCGTCACCTTGCGTCTGTACGAGGGGGAAACCCTGGGCGTGGTGGGCGAATCCGGCTGCGGTAAATCCACCTTTGCGCGTGCGATTATCGGTCTGGTGAAAGCCACCGGCGGCAAAGTGGCCTGGCTGGGTAAAGATCTGCTGGGCATGAAGCCTGACGAGTGGCGCGACGTGCGCAGCGATATCCAGATGATTTTCCAGGATCCGCTGGCGTCATTAAACCCGCGTATGACCATCGGTGAGATTATCGCCGAACCGCTGCGCACCTATCATCCAAAGATGCCGCGTCAGGAAGTCCGCGACCGCGTGAAGGCGATGATGCTCAAAGTCGGGTTGTTGCCTAACCTCATTAACCGTTACCCGCATGAATTTTCAGGCGGCCAGTGTCAGCGTATTGGCATTGCGCGTGCGCTTATCCTTGAGCCGAAACTGATTATTTGTGATGAACCGGTCTCCGCGCTGGACGTGTCGATTCAGGCGCAGGTGGTTAACCTGCTTCAGAAACTACAGCGCGAAATGGGGCTGTCGCTAATCTTCATTGCGCACGACCTGGCGGTGGTAAAACACATCTCCGACCGCGTGCTGGTGATGTATCTGGGCCATGCCGTGGAACTGGGAACCTATGACGAGGTGTACCATAACCCGCTGCACCCTTATACCAAAGCGCTGATGTCGGCTGTGCCGATCCCCGATCCGGATCTGGAAAAGAATAAAACGATTCAGCTTCTGGAAGGGGAATTGCCGTCGCCGATCAATCCGCCGTCGGGCTGCGTGTTCCGCACGCGATGCCCAATGGCCGGGCCGGAATGCGCGAAAACGCGACCGGTGCTGGAGGGCAGTTTCCGACATGCGGTTTCCTGCCTGAAAGTAGACCCGCTATAATCGCAAGGGCTGACATGATGTCAGCCCTTATTTTTTTGCGAGGTTACCGTGTCGCGTTTATTCACTTCAGCCCGTCGGCGGCTCTATCATCTTTTATTCGATCCTGAAACGGTATCGGGACGCCGTTTTGAAGGTCTGTGTGCGCTGTTTGCGCTACTGAGCGTAGTGGTCATCTTTATTGAATCGGGTGTGGGGACGCAATATCACCTGACATTTGAGGAATGGCATGCGTTTGTCTGGCTGGAACTTATTATTACCCTGGTCTTTACCGCAGAGTATATTCTGCGTGTTGTTTGCTGGCCCAACCCGGCAAAGTACGTCTTTAGCTTCTGGGGCTTTATTGATTTAGCGACGATCCTGCCGCTCTATGTGATGTGGCTGTGGCCGGAGATCAGCCTCAACTATGTTTTCGCCTGGCGAGCGATGCGCGTTATTCGGGTCTTGCGTATTCTGAAGTTACTGCGCTTTATGCCGTCGCTGCGCGTATTCTGGAGCGCGATCGTCAGCGCACGCCATCAGCTTATTCTGTTCTATTCGTTCATTGCCATTGTGATGATTGTTTTTGGCGCGCTGATGTATTTGATCGAAGGGCCGAAATATGGCTTCACGACGCTCAACGCTTCCGTCTACTGGGCGATAGTGACCGTTACGACCGTGGGGTATGGCGATATCACGCCCCATACGCCGCTGGGACGGATTGTGGCATCCGTGCTGATTCTGATTGGGTATTCGGTAATTGCCATTCCGACGGGGCTTATTACCACGCACATGAGCAGCGCGTTTCAGAACCATAAACAGCGGCGCAAATGTCCGAACTGCCACCAGGCCGATCATGAACACAGCGCGCGGTTTTGCAACCGCTGCGGAAGCGCGTTACCGGATTAAATAAAAAAGGCTGCTATCGCAGCCTTTTTTATTATTCGCGCCAGAGTATGTGACACAGCTTGTGGTCTTTCTCACGACACAGCAGGACGCGCGCAAAAATGTCGTTAATTTCACCGCCGTCTTCATCAGCCAGCCCAATAACCACTTCGGCAAAGAAGTCAGGGTTCAGGTCGAAATCTACATGTTCGGCCCAGTCCTCTGAAGGGTCGAACAATTCGGCACCGCCGCGCTCTTCGAACTGCAGATTAAAGAGGATCACGTCTGCGGGATCGAGGTTATCAACCGCCAGTTCGAGAAAAATGTCATAGGCCTGCTCGAGCGTTTCGTCTTCGGTCAGGCGATTGTTCAGATCCATTTCCATGATGACTACCTGTTTAACATCGTTGGGCACGTTTTACAGCAACGGACTAAAGAAGTAAAACAGTCGTTCAGCTATTCGCTGCCATAACGGACGTTTTACCCACAGCCTGGCATCCAGCAGCCGCGAGCGGGATATATAGTCATCCTGAACCGCCGCCAGGTCACCGCCAAAGCCGGCGTCATCAATCACCAGGGTGATTTCAAAGTTTAGCCACAGGCTGCGCATATCAAGGTTAACCGTGCCCACCAGGCTTAATTCGCCGTCGACCAGCACGCTCTTGGTATGCAGGAGCCCGCCTTCAAATTGGTAAATTTTCACCCCGGCGGCAAGCAGTTCGCTAAAAAAGGCACGGCTGGCCCAGCCCACCAGAAGGGAGTCATTTTTGCGTGGCAGAATGATACTGACATCGACGCCGCGCTGCGCTGCGGTACAAATCGCGTGCAGCAGATCATCGCTGGGGACAAAGTAGGGCGTCGTCATGATCAGATATTCACGCGCGGAGTAGGTTGCCGTCAGCAGCGCCTGGTGAATCAAGTCCTCCGGGAAGCCCGGTCCGGAGGCGATAGTATGAATTGTATGACCGCTGGCCTCTTCAAACGGCATAATATTGCCATCCGGCGGTGGCGGCAGGATACGCTTGCCGGTCTCTATCTCCCAGTCGCAGGAGTAAACGATGCCCATCGAGGTGGCAATCGGCCCCTCCATTCGCGCCATCAGATCCACCCATTGCCCGACGCCGGAGTCCTGTTTAAAGAAGCGCGGGTCAACCATGTTCATACTGCCGGTGTAGGCAATATAGTTATCGATCATGACCATTTTACGGTGCTGGCGAAGGTCCATCCGGCGCAGAAACACGCGCAGCAGATTCACCTTCAGTGCCTCAACCACCTCGATACCGGCGTTACGCATCATGCCCGCCCAAGGGCTACGGAAAAATGCCACGCTGCCCGCGGAGTCCAGCATCAGACGGCAGTGGATCCCCCTGCGTGCGGCCGCCATCAAGGATTCAGCGACCTGGTCAGCCATGCCGCCGGGCTGCCAGATATAAAACACCATCTCAATATTATGGCGAGCCAGCTGAATATCGCGGATTAACGCCTGCATGACATCATCGGACGACGTCAGAAGCTGGAGCTGATTGCCCTTAACGCCGCCAATCCCCTGGCGGCGCTCGCAGAGCTTAAACAGCGAGGAGGCGACGCTGCTGTTCTCCTCTGCAAAGATATGCTTGCAGGCTTTGAGATCGTTAAGCCACTTCGCGGTAGAAGGCCACATTGCGCGCGCGCGCTCGGCACGGCGTTTACCCAGATGAAGCTCACCGAAAGAGAGATAGGCAATAATTCCCACCAGTGGGAGGATATAAATGATCAGAAGCCAGGCCATGGCAGAGGGTACGGCTCTGCGCTTCATCAGGATGCGTAACGTCACACCCGCGATTAACAGCCAGTATCCCAGAATGACCAGCCAACTCACCACGGTGTAGAAGGTTGTCATAGATAAAAAAATCCTTTTGAAAGCGTATTGTTATGAGTGTACGCATCAGGATTCATCTGGCAAATAAAAACGCCAGGTAAAAGCGCTGGTTTGCTGTCGGGTTGGGTTTATAATGGCGGCTCTGTTTGAGAAAGAGTTGTAGACATGAAGCGCAGTAGAACAGAAGTAGGGCGCTGGCGTATGTTGCGACAGGTGAGTCGTCGCAAGGCTCGTTGGCTGGAAGCACAATCCCGCCGCAATATGCGTATCCACGCCATCAGAAAATGTGGATTGACCCGGCACCGCAATGCGTTGCTGTTCGCAGTCCAGGATATCTGAAACCCATGAGGGCACCGCAAGGTGCCCGCTGATTATATTGTGTCTTATTTTGCGAATATCGTTATTGCGGCGATATTCCGGTTATTTTTAGCAAAAGGAGGGAGAGGTGTTTGCGGAGTTTGGTGTACTGAATTTCTGGACGTATGTTGTTGGCGCATTTTTTATCGTGCTGGTTCCCGGGCCAAACACCCTGTTTGTGCTGAAAACGGGGATCGGTCACGGTGTGAAAAAAGGGTATCTTGCCGCGACCGGCGTGTTTATCGGTGATGCGGTATTGATGTTCCTGGCCTGGGCGGGTGTTGCGGCATTGATCCAGACGACCCCCGTACTCTTTAATATCGTGCGCTATCTCGGGGCTTTCTATCTGCTGTGGTTGGGCGGAAAAATGCTCTGGTCGGTGATCACACGTCAGAATAACGCTCAAGAGAGCGGAACCGAGCCTGCCAGCACGATCATGAAACGCTCCCTCGTCCTGAGCCTGACCAATCCAAAAGCGATTCTGTTCTACGTTTCGTTCTTTGTGCAGTTTATCGACGTGAATGCGCAAAATACCGGGACCTCTTTCCTGATCCTCGCTACCACGCTTGAGCTGATTAGCTTTATGTACATGAGCTTCCTGATCTTCTCTGGGGCGTTTGTTACGCGTTATCTGAAAACCAAAAAGAAACTGGCAAAGCTGGGGAACGGGCTGATAGGGCTGCTGTTTGTCGGGTTTGCGGCGCGGTTAGCGTCACTGCATTGATGTGAAGAAAGGCTCCTGCGGGAGCCTTTTTACCTCAGAACACTTTCTTATACGGTCGCACCGTCACTTTTGCATACACACCCGCCGCAACGTATGGGTCTGCGTCAGCCCAGGCCTGCGCCGCTTCAATAGACTCAAACTCAGCAATAACCGTGGAGCCAGAAAAACCGGCGGCTCCCGGGTCATTGCTGTCAACAGCAGGCATTGGACCCGCGGTCAGCAAACGGCCTTCGTCCTGGAGCAGCTGCAGGCGAGCCAGATGGGCAGGGCGAACAGAGAGACGTTTTTCGAGGGAATCAGCGACATCTTCAGAGTAAATCACGTAAAGCACGGTGAAGCTCCTTAAGCGTTATAAAGTGTCAGTTACGTTATGTGAAAGGGCAATTGACTGCAATGTAAAGATAAAAACAACGTTAATACCCCGATCTGGATGTCCTTTTTTTGACCACTCCTGCGCTTAAATTGCGCCAGAACAAAGTGTCTTATTGAATATGATTGCTATTTGCATTTAAAATCAGGGTCCGGTTTTTTAACGTTGATGATTATGACTTCGATGACCCTTGATTTACCTCGCCGCTTTCCCTGGCCGACGCTGTTGTCCGTCGTGATTCACGGTGCCGTCGTGGCGGGTTTGCTCTACACCTCGGTTCATCAGGTTATTGAAATGCCCGCACCCGCCCAGCCGATCTCGGTAACCATGGTCTCGCCAGCGGATCTCGAACCGCCGCAGGTTGCGCCACCACCGCCACAGCCGGTTGCTGAGCCTGAACCGGAACCCGAGCCTGTACCGGAGCCACCGAAGGAGGCACCGGTGGTGATCCACAAACCTGAACCGAAGCCAAAACCTAAGCCGAAGCCAAAGCCGGTGAAGAAGGTCGAGGAGCGTCCGAAACGTGAAGAACGCCCGGTTGAACCGCGCGCGACCCAGCCGGTCGAGAATACAGCGCCTTCGCGTCCGGTCATGAATAACAGCGCACCGGCGGCAAAGCCGACGGTTGCCGCACCAGCGGGCCCACGTGCGTTGAGCCGTAATCAGCCTCAGTATCCGGCGCGGGCTCAGGCCTTGCGTATTGAAGGTCGCGTACGGGTGAAATTTGACGTGACTGCGGATGGCCGCGTGGATAACGTGGAAATTCTGTCTGCGCAACCTTCAAATATGTTTGAGCGCGAAGTGAAGTCGGCGATGCGCAGATGGCGCTACGAACCCGGTAAACCGGGAAGCGGACTGATCGTGAACATTGTTTTCCGCCTGAATGGCGGGGCGCAGATGGAATAAGAAAAGCCTCCGAAAGGAGGCTTTTTTTGCCTGCCATTCAGGCTGGCGGAAGCTGACGAGGTTTACCGTCGCTATCGACAGCGACATAAATAAACAGCGCTTCAGTTGCTTTATAGCGCTGTCCAATCGGTTCAGAAGAGACTTTCTTCACCCAGACTTCAATGTTGATGGAGATGGATGTATTGCCGCGCTTTACGCAGCGGGCGTAACAGCAAACCACATCACCTACCGCAACCGGACGCAGGAAGGTCATTCCATCCACCCGCACGGTCACCACGCGTCCGTGAGCAATCTCTTTTGCAAGAATTGCGCCGCCCATATCCATCTGCGACATCAGCCAGCCGCCAAAAATATCGCCATTGGCATTGGTGTCAGCGGGCATTGCCAGTGTGCGTAAAACCAGTTCGCCCTGAGGGGCGTTATTTGTTGTCATTGTTTTAACTCATAACGGAAGACTTCAGGCGGGATGCTACTATGATTTCACAGCGGAGAGAATAGACCAGAACGCCTGTCGAACACGTTCTGGTCAGCCAGCAATCAGTGCTTGTCGTCCTGCGGCATGTGGCGATAGATATAAATGCCGCTTAGCAGGGTGAATATCAGCGTCAGGGCCGTCAGGCCGAAGACCTTAAAGTTGACCCAGATATTCTGTGGCAGCCAGAAAGCGATATAGATATTGGCAAGACCGCAAAGTATAAAGAACACCGCCCAGGCGATATTCAGGCGCGACCAGACTTCCTGAGGCAGCGTCAGCTCTTTGCCGAGCATGCGCTGGATCAGCGGCTTTTTCATCACCCACTGGCTGATGAGCAGCGCACCCGCAAACAGCGCGTAGATCACCGTCACTTTCCACTTGATAAATTCATCATTGTGGAAGAAGAGGGTTAGCCCACCGAATACGGCGACCAGGACGAACGTTACCAGCGCCATTTTCTCAACTTTACGGTAGCGCACCCAGCTGTAGATCAGCACAACCGCTGTCGCAATAATCAGCGCTGTGGTGGCAGCATAAATGTCATACAGTTTGTAAAACGCGAAAAAGACCACCAGCGGTAAAAAATCAAGAAACTGCTTCATTCTGTGATTCCATCTTCTTTGTTGAGCCGGACCCTGTCATGCACCCGGCATCAGGGTTACTGACGAATTAACATATACAGGCGGAACAGATAGACAAGCAGCACCGCTGAAATCAGGTTGCTCAATGTATTCGCGACCACCGCGCCGACGTTCGGGGTTAATACCGCAAAATTCGGAGCAAACAGGAGCAGGAGCGTTTTTGCCAGCAGCCAGGCAATGACTGCGGGAGCCACCAGACGCATATTAGCCCATGCGAGTCGGATGCTGCTGCGCATCGCGGTAAAAATTCCCATTTTATCCTGCACGACCATTACTGGGGCAAAAGCAAGCACAATAGCCAGTAACACGCCCGGCACCACAACCAGCATAATTCCCATCTGCACCAGCATTGTGGTTAAAAAGATCAGGATAAACAGCTTAGGTAAGACCGGCGCGCTGGCGCCTATCGCCCGCAAGGCGCTGACCCGGTGGCCCGCCGACACCAGTTGGATCATCAGCAAAGCGCCGCCCGCCAGAATGGCGTTACCAATCAGGCCAGAAAACGTGGATGCGGCAGACGCCCGCAGCAGAATTTGTTGCTGCTCTGGCGTCATGTTTTGCACCAGTTCAAATAGCCCCACGCTTCCTGCAAGATGGTCGCCCTGGCTCAGGCTGGCAATCTGTTCTTCACTCGGTGAGAACGCATGACCCAGCACCACAGTGATAAAGGCGCAAAGCAACGCGATCAGTAAAAAGGTAATGAACTGATTGCGGAAAAAATTTCCCGTGTCACGGTAGACAGACTTCGCCGTGATAGACATGCACTCTCCTTGCGTATTGCAGGTGTTAATTAGCCGGCAATTGTACACCGGATGAACCTGCTGTGGCAGCATCAAGGCTTGTATGGAAAAGCATATCTTTGTAAAGCGGCGGTAATCCAAAGCGCGCGCGTGCGCGATTACAGGCTTCGTTGACCTGCCCATCTTCCCCCGACATGGCAAATTCCCGGCACGGGCTGGGGCGATCCTCATAGATTGCGCACCGGGTCGAAACCCCGGGCTCCCCTTGTAAGGCCGCGCAGCGGGCCTGCTTTTGATTGGTGCCGCTCATGCAGCGCAGAAAGGGGGTTAACGGCTCAGTAAGATGAACCGGAACGGTACCGCCGCCATCGCTGGCTTCAGCCCAGTAGAAAGAGACTCGAAAATACGCACAACAGGCTCCGCACGTCATGCACGGGTTAACTTCACTCATAGCACACCTGCAAAAAAGAACGCATCAAATCAACTTGTGAGAGCGATAAATTATCCAGCCGACAGAGGAAGAGCAAGAGGGGGAAAAGAGAAAATTTTGTAACTGTGAAATGCCAAAAATTGACATAGAAACAACTTATTGCTTTTCAAGGCGCCACAAAAAATTAACCCAGATCAATGAATGTTAACTTACTGGTTTTAATGTGATCTGTGGCAGATCACTTATTACTCTTTTGTGAGTATATTCTCATCCGCGATTAAAACCACAACGATGGAGCGGATATGAAAAAATTAGCGGTGGCAGCCCTTGTATTAAGCAGTCTCTCTGGCGGCGCGTATGCGCATGAAGCAGGCGAATTCTTTATTCGTGCCGGTTCGGCTACGGTTCGCCCAACTGAAGGATCGGATAACGTGCTGGGTATGGGCGGTTTTAACGTCAGTAACAACACCCAGTTAGGTTTAACATTCACCTGGATGGCGACGGATAACGTTGGGGTTGAGCTTCTGGCGGCAACACCGTTCCGTCACCGTGTCGGTCTTGGTGCGACCGGTGATATCGCCACGGTTCACCATTTACCGCCAACGCTGATGGCGCAATGGTACTTTGGCGATGCCAGCAGTAAGGTGCGTCCATATATTGGCGCGGGTGTGAACTACACCACCTTCTTCGATGAGAAATTCAACGATACCGGCAAAGAAGCAGGACTCTCCGATCTCAGTCTGAAAGACTCGTGGGGTATGGCTGGGCAGGTTGGTCTGGACTATCTGATTAACCGCGACTGGCTGATCAACGCCTCGGTCTGGTATATGGATATTGATACGGACGTACGCTTCAAGGCGGGCGGCGAGCAGCAAAGCATCAATACGCGTCTGGATCCGTGGGTGTTCATGTTCTCTGCGGGTTATCGTTTCTAATTCTGTATGTTTAATGCGCCCCCGAGGGGGCGCATTTCGTCTATTACTTCTGAATCAAATAGCGAATGGTTGGCCCGTCCTGCTGGATATCCAGCACCGTATAACCGTGGTTTTTTGCATCCAGCGGAATGTTGTTGATGGATTGCGGACAATCGCTCACCACCTCCAGAATTTCACCTTTTTCCAGCTGCGGCAGTGCCTCAAGCGTGGCAACCGCCGGATACGGGCAGGGTTCACCGACCATATCCAGACGATAGTCGGGGACGATCTCTTTCATGCAGCGTTCTCCTGCGTTTCAGTTTTGACGACGGCACGGCGGAAGAAGCGTTTCTCCTGCGCGACAACCAGTAAAAAAGCGACCAGCAGCAGGGCATAAGTCACCAGCAGGCCGCCGAGAGGGCCGAAAGCGCTCAGCAGGTTAACCTTGTCCCAGTTTGTGGCAAGCACCGGGGACATGTCGTCCCAGAAGTATGCGAGGAGTGTGGATCCAAGGACATTCCCAAGCCCGACCCACCAGTAGTGCACCTGTCCCTCAACCGCGCGGTACATCCAGCCGGTTTCACACCCGCCCGCCAGCACAATCCCGAAGCCAAACAGCAGACCGCCAATCACCGCGTTCGGGCCAGCCCACATGATCTTCGGTTCAACACCGAGCTGAACATAGCTGAAAATGCCGATAGCGCTCACCGCCATGCCGGCAATGATTGCCTTCGCCATCATCGTCCTTCCGGTGATCCACATATCGCGAAACGCAGAGGTAAAGCAGATCTGCGCGCGTTCGATCAGCAGGCCAAAGCCGACGCCGAACAACATCGCCAGGCCAAGCTTCGGCTGATTCATCGCCGTGCAAATGGCCCATGCGATCATAGCAAAAAAGACCAGCATACCCAGGCGGAAACGGCGCTTTGCCTGCTCCGGTTTTTGGGTTAGCGGGGACGCCGCGCTGACTTTTGTCATTTTCACCGGAATGCGGAACAGCGGCAGAAGGGTGAATTTTGCTCCGAAGTAAGAGCCAATCGCCGTGGCCACGGCAAAAAACCAGGCATGAAGGGAGAACTGCGGAATCCCCGTAAAGAACGCGGCCAGATTACAGCCCATCGCCAGGCGGGCGCCAAACCCGGCAATCATACCCCCGACTACCGCCTGTATGATGCGAACGCGGCTTTTTGGCATGCGCAGCTTAACGTTGTTTGCCCACAGCGCCGCAGCGAAGCAGCCGCCGAACATGCCAATAATCATCATTCCGTCGATGCGGGTAAGCGGGGTGCCGTCCAGGTGAATAAGTTTGAAGTATCCCCACTCTTCGGTGTGTACGCCTGCGAGCTGCAGCAGTTGCCCACCCCAGCGGGTGAATTCACCGGTGACGGCCCAGAAGGTGCCGGTAATGCCGAAATAATAAGTAGAGAGAATGCCTGCCGCGATGACGGCCGGAACAGGTGACCAGAACTTAACCAGGTAAGTCTGTTTGAAGGATTGCCATGACATGAATAAGCCTCTGAACTCAGAAGGATTAGTGCTAAAAAGAGTCCAGATCATACGCTTACGCGAAAGTTTGAAAAGCTATTCACACCGAAAATATCGACGGGATCAATTTTGACGTAATCCTTTGGAGAGGATGGAGAAGGAGGAGTAACCGTCTGGCAGGGTTGCCAGACGGTAGAGGGATTATGCTTTACGCGTCGCTGCTTTCATTGCGGTCACGAACGCTTTCAATTCGCTCAGCATCTGCTCGGGTTTGTCCACGTTCTTCTCGATGATCTTCACAATCGCAGAGCCGGAAATGGCACCCGCTGCCTTCGCGTCAATCGCCGCGGTGACCTGATCCGGAGAGGAGATCCCGAAGCCCTGCAGCGGCGGCGCGGCATGGTACTCGGCCAGCTTTTCCACCAGATGATGCAGCGGCAGTGCAGCTTTATTTTCGGCGCCGGTCACGCCCGCGCGCGAAAGCAGATAGGTATACCCGCGCCCGTAAGAGGCTATCTGGCGCAGCAGTTCATCATCGGCGTTTGGCGGACAGATGAAAATAGGGGCGACATTGTGACGCATCGCAGCCTGGCGGAACGGCGCGGACTCTTCCACGGGCACGTCTGCTACCAGGACCGAGTCGACACCCACGCGCGCGCATTCTGCATAGAACTCGTCAACACCACGGTTGAACACCAGGTTGGCGTACATCAGCAGACCAATCGGAATGGTCGGGTGCTTCTGGCGGATCGCCGCCAGCATTTCAAAGCACTGGGTTGGGGTCACGCCTGCCGCAAAGGCGCGCAGGGTGGCGTTCTGGATGGTCGGGCCATCCGCCAGCGGATCGGAGAACGGAATACCCAGCTCCAGCGCGTCGGCGCCGGCTTCAATCAGGGCGTCGATAATCTTCAGAGACTGCTCAGGGCCGGGGTCGCCCAGGGTAACGAAGGGGACGAACGCGCCTTCCTGGCGGGATTTCAGTTCAGCAAATACGTTATCGTAGCGTTCCATCAGATTTCCCCTCGTGCTTTCAAAATATCGTGAACGGTGAAGATATCTTTGTCACCGCGACCGGAAAGGTTCACCACCAGCAGTTGCTCTTTTTCCGGGTTCTCTTTCATCATTTTCAGCGCGTGCGCCAGCGCGTGAGAAGACTCCAGCGCCGGGATGATCCCTTCGCTGCGGCACAGCGTTTTGAAGGCTTCCAGCGCTTCGTCATCGGTAATGGAGACATAGTCCGCGCGCCCCGTGCTGTTCAGGAACGCGTGCTGTGGCCCAACGGACGGGAAGTCCAGTCCGGCAGAAATTGAGTAAGACTCTTCAATCTGCCCTTCATCGGTCTGCATCATCGGGGCTTTCATGCCGAAGTAGATCCCCACGCGGCCATGCTTCAGCGGCGCGCCGTGCTCGCCGGTTTCAATCCCATGACCGGCAGGCTCGACGCCAATCAGCCCTACGCGGGTTTCGTCGATAAAATCGGCAAACATGCCGATGGCGTTAGACCCGCCGCCGACGCAGGCAATGACTGCATCCGGCAGGCGACCCTCTTTTTCAAGGATCTGCGCTTTGGTCTCTTCACCGATCATGCGCTGGAATTCGCGCACGATGGTCGGGAACGGGTGAGGACCTGCCGCGGTGCCGAGCATATAGTGCGCGGTTTCGTAGCTGCCGGACCAGTCGCGCAGCGCTTCGTTACAGGCATCTTTCAGCGTCGCAGAACCGCTGTGCACCGGGATCACTTCCGCACCCATCAGGCGCATACGGAACACGTTCGGCGACTGACGCTCAACGTCTTTAGCACCCATATAGATGCGGCACTTCAGGCCGAGCAGGGCGCTGGCGAGCGCAGAAGCCACGCCGTGCTGGCCCGCGCCGGTTTCGGCGATGATTTCGGTTTTACCCATACGCTTCGCGAGCAGCGCCTGGCCCAGCACCTGGTTAGTTTTATGCGCGCCGCCGTGCAGCAGATCTTCACGCTTAAGATACAGCGTGGTTTTGGTGCCTTCGGTCAGGTTGCGGCATTTGGTCAGCGCGGTTGGACGCCCGGCGTAGTTTTTCAGCAGGTCGGTAAACTCCGCCTGAAACGCCGGATCTTTCTGCGCGCTCACGAACGCTTCTTCCAGCTGGCGCAGCGCGGGCATCAGGATTTGCGGAACGTACATCCCGCCGAATTCACCAAAATACGGGTTAAGTAATGTCGTCATCTTCTCTTCCTTAATATGCACGCAGAGTTTTAAACACCGAGGCCAGCTTGCTGGCATCTTTGATACCCGGTTGCGACTCTACGCCTGAATTGAAATCGAGGCCTGCGCAGCCGGTTTTCGCGGCTTCCACACAGTTATCCGGGCTTAGTCCGCCCGCCAGCAGGACGTTGTCCAGCGTTTCGCCGTTCAGCAGCGACCAGTCAAAACGTTGTCCGGTGCCGCCCTGGCCGTTGTCGAGCACGTATTTGTCAACGTGGTGAAGATTACGTGCGGGCAGGGTGGTGCCCACGCTTTGTGCTTTCCAGATTTGAACCTGCGGTGCCAGCGCGTCGCGCAGGGCATTGATGTACGCCTGATCTTCATCTCCATGAAGCTGAACGGCACGCAGGGATAACGCGTCGGCTTTTGCCACAACGTCCGCGACATCCGCATTGCGGAACACGCCAACATAGCTCAGCGGGGCCGCCGCGATTACCTTGCGGGCCTGTTCCTCATTGACTGCACGAGGAGAGGTGTCGACGAAGATTAAACCGCCATAGATTGCTCCAGCCTCATACGCGGCCAGCGCATCCTGTTCGCGGGTCAGGCCGCAGACTTTGTTTTCACCCAGCAGCACGCGACGCACCGCCGCATTGAGGTCGTCATGTTCCATCATGGCGGAGCCAATAAGGAAACCGTTGGCGAAGTGGCTCAGCTCGCGCACCTGGGCGTAGCTGTTAATGCCGGACTCGCTGATCACCGTGACGCCCGCACCCAGACGTGGCGCCAGCTGGCGGGTGCGGTTCAGGTCAATCGACAAGTCGCGAAGATCGCGGTTGTTGATGCCGACCACTTTGGCTTCCAGCGCGATGGCGCGCTCAAGCTCTTCTTCGTTACTCACTTCGGTCAGCACGCCCATTTTCAGGCTGTGCGCCACGGCAGCAAGCTGGCGATACTGTTCGTCATCCAGTACCGAGAGCATCAGCAGGCAGGCATCGGCCTGGTAGAAACGCGCCAGCCAGATCTGATACGGGTCGATAATAAAGTCTTTGCACAGGATCGGCTGCGGTGCGATGCCGCTGACGATCGGCAGAAAATCGAAGCTGCCCTGGAAATATTTCTCATCCGTCAGCACGGAGATTGCCGACGCATGATGCTTATAAATACCGGCGATACGCGCCGGGTCGAAATCGTCACGAATAACGCCTTTTGAGGGAGAGGCCTTTTTGCACTCCAGAATAAAGGCGGTACGTGCACCCTGCAGGGCGTCATAGAAACGACGGCTGCTTGGGACGACGTCATTCTGGAAACTGGCAAGCGGCTGCTCTGCTTTGCGTGCTTCCACCCAGATGGCCTTATCGGCAACGATTTTCGCTAAAACGGTCTGCATTCTTTACCCTCTTGCCGCAAGTGCGGTAACGCGATCGTAAGCTGCACCGGAGCGCAGTACATCCAGAACTTTTTGAGCATTGGCCTTCAGGTCTTCCTCACCGTGCAAACGCATCAGCATGGCGACGTTGGCAGCCACGGCGGCCTCATGAGCGGCCTCACCTTTACCTTGTAGTAAGCGCGTCAGAATGTCACGGTTTTCTTCCGGCGTACCGCCTGCCAGCGCTTCCTGATGGTACGGCGTTAAGCCGAAATCAGACGCCTCAAGCTGATAGCTGAGTACTTCACCATCGTTAAGCTCGGCCACCAGCGTCGGCGCATGCAGCGAAACTTCATCCATTCCGCCGCTGTGCACCACGGCGGCGCGTTTGTAACCCAGCACGCGCAGCGTCTCGGCAATCGGCAGGACCAGCTCAGGGCTGTAAACACCAATTAATGCCAGCGGCGGATGGGCCGGGTTGATCAGCGGGCCGAGCACGTTAAACAGCGTGCGGGTTTTAAGCTGCTGGCGAACCGGCATCGCGTGGCGGAAACCGGTGTGGTACTTCGGTGCAAACAGGAAGCAAACGCCCAAATCGTCCAGCGCTTCACGCGAACGTTCGGCATTCATCTCCAGATTGATGCCAAACGCGGCCAGCAGATCGGACGAGCCTGAACGGCTGGAGACGCTGCGGTTACCGTGCTTGGCCACCTTAAGGCCGCAGGCCGCCGCCACAAAGGCGCTGGCGGTCGAAATATTGATACTGTTGCTGCCGTCACCGCCGGTCCCCACGATATCGGCAAACTGATAGTCCGGGCGCGGGAACGGAGCGGCATTTTCCAGCAGCGCGGTTGCCGCACCGGCGATCTCCTGCGGGCTTTCGCCGCGCACTTTCATGCTCACCAGCGCAGCGGCCAGCTGCTCAGGCTTCAGCTCGCCGCGCACCACGGCGGAAAAAAGCTGGTGGCTCTCCTGTTGGCTCAGGGTCTGGGCCTGATACAGTTTTTCCAGAATCGGCTGCAGGGTGTTGGTCTGCTCCAGCTTCTGCAACGCCCAGTCAAGGGTCTGCTCCAGCAGGCGGGCGCCATTGGAGGTCAAAATAGATTCCGGGTGGAACTGCATCCCGCAGACGCGATCCGCATCGTGGCGTACCGCCATCACCATTCCTTCAAACGAAGCGTTGATGGTCAGCCCGGCCGGAATGTTGCTGCCGACCAGCGAATGATAGCGCGCGACCGGGAGCGGATTCGGCAGCCCGGCAAACATTGCCTGGCCGTCATGTTCAATGCTGGAGGCTTTACCGTGCAGGATCTCGCCCGCCTGGCCGACGTAACCGCCGTAGGCTTCCACGATTGCCTGGTGACCAAGGCAGATACCGATAATCGGCAGCTTGCCGCGCATGCGGGTCAGCAGTTCGGGCATACAGCCCGCTTCGCTCGGCGCGCCCGGCCCCGGGGAGAGCATCAGCACTGGGTTTTGCATGGTCGCCAGACGGTCAATCAGGGTCTGAGCCGGAACGTGGTTGCGGTAGATAACGACGTTGTGACCATTCGCACGCAGCTGATCTGCCAGGTTGTAGGTAAAGGAGTCGATGTTATCGAGCAGCAGAATGTCAGCCATCAGAAAATCTCCTGTGCGTGGTGTGCGGTAGCGATGGCGCGCAATACCGCGCGTGCTTTACTGCGGGTTTCGTCAGCTTCAGACTGCGGAACAGAGTCAAGAACAATCCCGGCGCCGGCCTGAACGGTGGCAATACCGTCTTCGACGTAGGCGGAGCGGATCACGATGCAGGTATCGAGGTCGCCGTGGGCGGTGAAGTAACCCACCGCGCCGCCGTAGCTCCCGCGCCGACGTCCTTCCGCTTCGGCGATAAGCTGCATGGCGCGCACCTTCGGCGCGCCGCTCAGCGTGCCCATATTCATGCAGGCGCGGTAGGCGTGCAGCACGTCGAGGTCGCTGCGCAGTTCACCCACCACGCGGGAGACCAGGTGCATCACGAAGGAGTAACGGTCAACTTTGGTCAGGTCTGCCACGTAGCGGCTGCCCGGGGTGCAAATGCGCGCCAGGTCGTTACGCGCCAGGTCAACCAGCATCAGGTGTTCGGAGAGCTCCTTGTGGTCGGTTCGCATTTCAAGTTCGATGCGGCTGTCCAGATCGCGGTCCAGCGAGCCATCGGCACGACGGCCACGCGGACGGGTGCCCGCAATCGGGTAGATCTCAATCTGGCGGCTGGTGGCGTCGTACTTCAGCGAGCTTTCCGGCGAGGCGCCGAACAGCGTGAAATCATTGTCCTGCATAAAGAACATATATGGGCTCGGGTTGCTCTTCTTCAGCACGTCATAAGCCGCCAGCGGTGACGGGCAGGGCAGCGAGAAACGGCGGGACGGCACAACCTGGAAAATCTCCCCGGCGCGAATAGCCTTTTGCATCTGGCGAACCACGGCCCCGTATTGATCGTCGGTCTGGTTAACGTCGCATGTCATTTTTTCCACGTGCTGTACCGGCAGCGCAGGCGGCGCTTCCGTCATCTGCTGCTGGAGCTGAGCGATGCGATGCTCAAGGCGGTTTTTCTCAAACGCAGACGGCGTGAACAGGCTTGCCTGGATGCGGGTATATTTTTTCTGATGGTCGATCACCAGCAGGGTTTCGGCCAGGTAGAAACAGTAGTCCGGGCAGCGGTTGCCCTGCTCGGTTTCCGGCAAATCTTCAAAACCGGCGACCAGGTCGTAAGCAAACAGCCCGCCGAAGAACATTGCTTCGCGCTCATCTTGCGGCACGGTGACAAGATTTTGCAGCAGGCGGAAGGCATCGAACACGGACAGCGAGCAGAGGCGCGCATCTTCGTCGAGCAGCTGGCTTACCGGCGGGAAATGCAGAATTCGCAGGTCCGGGTGACGTTCATTGTCGATGCCCGCGGGCAGAGCCGCATCCAGCAGCGGCAGCAGCGATGCGCCATTATCAGAGAGCGCCTTAATGGTGACGGTGTCACCTAACGCGGTAATGCGCAGCGCGCTGTCGACCAGCAGCAGGCTTTTCAGATCGTCCTTGCTGTCGATATCCGCAGACTCCAGCAGCAGCGTCGCCGGACGCGCGCCGCACACCTGATGAAACAGCGCCGTCGGGTTGTGGCGATAGACCGCCTCGCAGGTCAACAGTTCGAGATGAGGTTTGGCTGTTTGCATGTTGTGATTCTCATTTATTCTGTTCAAAAAAAAGCCCGCTGGGTAGCGGGCGGGTATCTGTTTGCATTTCGCAGATGCGTGACACTGCCCGAAGATCAGGAAGTGCGCCACCAACCGTGCAGAGTGAAATGTGCTGTCATTTTCAGATACCTTTCTCGTGTGAACTTGCGTACTAGTTAACTAGTTCGATGGCGTATTGTCAACCCTTGATTTCAGAATTTCACGTTAAGTCGGTATCATGGCGTTTTCGGATGTCTCCAACCTGTTATGGGAAGTGCTTTGAGCGATACCACCTACGCGATTATTTATGATTTACACAGCCATACTCAGGCCTCTGATGGCCTGCTGACACCCGAAGCCCTGGTTCATCGCGCGGTTGAAATGCGTGTCGGCACGCTGGCGATAACCGATCACGATACCACCGACGCCATTCCGGCAGCGCGCGCCGAGATTGCCCGCAGCGGGCTGGCGCTGAATCTGGTGCCCGGCGTCGAGATCTCGACCGTCTGGGAAAACCATGAGATTCATATCGTTGGCCTGAACATTGATATAGAACATCCGGCACTTCTTGCCTTTTTGCAAGAACAAAAAACGCGCCGCAACCAGCGCGCGGAGATGATCGGCGAGCGTCTGGAGAAGGCGCATATTCCGGGCGCGCTGGAAGGTGCGCAAAAGCTGGCGAACGGCGGGGCGGTCACCCGCGGTCATTTCGCCCGCTTTCTGGTTGAAGCGGGCAAAGCGACGACCATGGCGGATGTCTTTAAAAAGTATCTGGCGCGCGGGAAAACCGGATACGTTCCGCCACAGTGGTGTACAATAAAACAAGCTATTGATGTCATTCATCATTCTGGCGGTAAGGCCGTGCTGGCCCATCCGGGACGGTATAATCTTTCTGCTAAATGGCTGAAACGGCTGCTGGCGCACTTTGCCGAATGCGGTGGCGAGGCGATGGAAGTCGCCCAGTGTCAGCAGGCGCCCAACGAGCGCGCGCAGCTCGCGACTTACGCCCGCCAGTTTGGCCTGCTAGGGTCACAGGGCTCTGATTTCCACCAGCCCTGCGCGTGGATCGAGCTGGGACGCAAGCTCTGGCTACCCGCTGGCGTTGAGCCGGTCTGGCAGCTCTGGGAGCAGCCGCAGCAAATTGAAGAGAGGGAAGTATGAGTCAGTTTTTCTATATCCATCCGGACAATCCGCAGCCACGTCTGATTAACCAGGCCGTGGAGATCGTCCGCAAAGGCGGCGTGATAGTCTACCCGACCGATTCCGGCTACGCGCTGGGCTGTAAAATTGAAGATAAAGGAGCGATGGAACGCATTTGCCGTATTCGTCAGCTGCCGGACGGCCATAACTTTACCCTGATGTGCCGCGATCTCTCTGAGCTGTCGACCTATGCGTATGTCGACAACGTGGCGTTTCGCCTGATTAAGAACAATACGCCGGGCAACTACACGTTCATCCTGAAAGGGACGAAGGAGGTGCCGCGTCGCCTGCTGCAGGAAAAGCGTAAGACTATCGGCATGCGCGTGCCGTCGAACCCGATTGCCCAGGCGCTGCTGGAAACCCTCGGCGAGCCGATGCTCTCCACCTCGCTGATGCTGCCGGGCAGCGAGTTTACCGAGTCCGATCCGGAGGAGATAAAAGATCGTCTGGAGAAGGTGGTGGAGCTGATTATTCACGGCGGTTATCTCGGTCAGCAGCCGACTACGGTTGTCGATTTAACCGAGGATGCACCGGAAGTGATTCGTGAAGGGGTGGGTGACGTAAAGCCTTTCTTGTAAATAAGGTGTTTAATGCCTGAAATTAAGGAAAGAGCGGAGGCTGGATTTCTCCAGCCTTTGTCTGTCATCTCCAGCCTTTGCCGGTCATCTTACTTTCTTAAAGATGAGCAAGACCAAAACAAGGCAGATAGCACTCCCGTAAAATGCTGTGATTAGGAGGTTATCCACTGAACGCGATAAGTCATCTATGATCGCCTCACATAAACGGGCTTCCATCTCATCTGTTAAAGGGGGTGCGTTGTATTTCCGAGTTAGCCCAAAATCAAGCACTGGTATCATCAAGGCGATAGAGTAGATGGCGAATACTAAAGAAATGCCTCCCCATCGAAGAATAGTCTTTGCTCTATTCGTCAATGTCATACGAACCACCTAAAACGCCGCCAATTGTGCCACCAGAATAACCCGAAGATGATCCAACCGCTGATGCACTGTTAGCAAGCCCTTCTTCCACTTGCCCTGTGAAGCTTTCAGAGATTGGTCTGAAGTGTTCGATGTTCGGATACTGTTCTTTAAACGCGCTGGTTACCTCCAAAACGTTCATTGAGGACAGAGCGCCACTCTTCTCCGTCAAATAACGTTGTAAAGATACGGGGATAGTGAAATCTTCTTCATTTTTGATACGAAGTTGCGTTGTTGTTGATGTAAAACTGGTATCGAAGATTTTAGTCCCTGCTTCTTTGATCATTTGCACAGTGTGAGTTGTGCAGTTGCTGCCAGTCAGATCGTAAACGTCAATCACCTTGCCGCGTCGTTTGGTACGATCTCCCATCGCATCCGTGAAAACTGGTTTTTTACCGGAGTTCCATAGAGATTCAAAAATTCTGCGGGTTTCCTCAGGTGTGACATCATCGATCAGGAATACTCTCGCTTGGTATTTGTAGAGTTCTTCGCGGTAGTAAAGACAAGCATCATCGCCAGTTAGGAAGTTAAGAATCCCATCACCCGTTAATGTAGCGGGGCCTTTCCTACCAAAGCGCCCGTAGGTGTATACGTAGATCGAGTTATTTTCATGTACCGAAACGAAAGCGTGTCCTGCATCGGTGATTTCAGTCCAGATGTAAACGCCGTTCAATAACGGGTTATCTTCGGGTTTGCAGGTGTCAGCAAAGCTGTTTTGCTTCTTCGCGGTCTGGGCGTGTTGTTCCGGTTCTGACTCAATCGGCCCAGGGAGTACAGGCATCTCGACGAGGTGAGCTAGATCGGTATGGGTTACTGTTGCTTCGCCACCAAGTTCGTAATCATCATCCCAGTTTGATGGAACGAATTTCGATTTGCAGGGGCAGGAGCTATATCTGTGCAGCGTTCCGGCAATCCTTTTACCATGTATATTGTCAGTATCAAGACCGCCACAGATACGGTAACGACCAGGATGTTTACCACAGGTTACTTGATGGCCTTCACAGGCCATGTCTTTGCCGAAAAACTGGTGATCACTCCATCCTTCAATAATCCGACCGCCGCATACCGTCTTATCACCCCTGAACAAAAAATAACCTTTACCTGCCATTAGTGCTTACTCCCTGGCATCGTTAAGAATTCTTTCTGGAATGTGTCGCCTTCACGGAAAAGCAGTCTTTTGCCGGATTGTAGGGTTGAGATTATTTCGTCGCCATTATCAAGCATACTTCCAGACAGTGCCGCAGATGTGTCTTGTATAATACGCACTCCACCTGCACCGGAAATAATAGTGGCTTCACCGCTCCCAGCGTATACAACTTTATCTCCAACTAGTGCCATCTTATAACCGCCAGCCGTGCTGGTCCCTGAAGCATTACGGATCACTCCACCGTTGCCGGTAACGCTTCCCACCATAGCGAATCGAAGAATGTGAGTTAATGGGCGACTAACTGGTTTGTTAAATTCGTCAAACGCCTCCCTTGTCTTGTTGTAAAAGTTTGCTAAAAAATCTACGTCGTAGGCTGGCTGCGAAGAGGAACCACGGATTTCAGTAGTGATTTCGTTGGTGTATTGTTGCATAAATCCCTTTAATTATTATGGAAATAACCGTGGTGATTATTTTACAAGCAATGTTTAGATGCGCAACATATATCAGGCTTAAGCGAAACTGCGTTTCGTTACAAAAGGTTATCGTTAAACTAGTAATGGTTATTTTTTGATAAATCTTAGGCAGATGTGTTGGCAAGCACAGCGGCAGCAACAGATATTCTTGATAACGCGAGAAGCATTACTCATCACGATGGAAACCCTCGGCGAGCCGATGCTCTCTACCTCGCTGATGCTGGCGGGCAGCGAGTTTACCGAGTCCGATCCGGAAGAGATCAAGGATCGTCTGGAGAAGGTGGTGGAGTTGATTATTCACGGCGGTTATCTCGGCCAGCAGCCGACTACGGTGGTCGATTTAACTGAAGACACCTCGGAAGTGATTCGTGAAGGCGTGGGTGACGTAAAGCCTTTCTTGTAAATAAGGTGTTTAATGCCTGAAATTAAGGGAAGAGCGGAGGCTGGATTTCTCCAGCCTTTGTCTGTCATCTCACCTTCTTGAAAATGAGCAGGATCAGAGGGACGCAGACAGTGAAACCAATGATAGAGGCTAACGCCGAATCAGAATGATTTTGCGATAGCTCCATAACAAACGACGTTAGCTGAGAGGGGGTAAAATCCCATCCTTGGCTCACTGTCTCTGAAAAGTTAACGGCGAAGACCAGATCGAAGTAAAGGACGATAACGTAATAGGCTACGCAGATCAGCGCGATACTGACCCATTTGATACAAAAATTCTTATTCATCATCTCACCTTTTTAAAGATAAGCAGAATAAGAGGCACGCAGATCGCAAATCCAAAAAAGGCGACATTAAAAACGCCATCAGTGGCTTGCATAATCGAGTCTATCGAAGCATGGTAAGCTTTTAATGAGATTGGGCCAGAAAAACGCATACTTTCTCTTTCCATGAATGCACTAAATGTGAATGTTGATGCTATCAGAGTAATAAGGTAGCAAAGTGATACAGCGACTATTCCAGCCCATCTAAGAATGGTTTTAGTTAAACTACTCATCATAATCTCCAAGAATACCGCCAACATTTTCGCCTGAGTATGGAGAAATCGAACCTATTGAAGACATTGTTTCTGCGGCGTATCGTTTGGCTTTGCCTGCCATTCCTTCCGGGGATACGTGTTGTCCGTTCGCGTTCGAATAGAGGTTTTTAAACTCGTCAGTAACTTCTACAACAGCCATTGACTGTAGGCTACAGCTTTTGCTGAGAAGATAACTTTGCAGTGATATTGGTATGGTAAAATGCTCTTCTGATTCAATAGGAAGCTGAGTGCTTGTTGATCTGTAGCTTGTATCAAAGATCGATGAGCCTGCGGCTTTTATGCCAGCAACAGTGTGCGTTGTGCAGTTGCTTCCCGTTACATCGTAGGAGTCAATAGAGTGACCAGTTCGAGCTGTAGCACTGTTTTCCTCTATCCCTATTGGCTTTCGCCCCTCTTGCCACAAATTTTCAAAGAAAGCACGGGTTTCTGGTATGACAGCATCATTGATTTTAAAAACTCGGGCGTTGTTTTCGTAAAGTTCTTTTCTGTAATAGTCTCGGGCATCATCACCTTTCATAAAATCGAGAATGCCATCACCTGTCATTCCAAATGGCCCACCAGTTCTTCCGTATCTGCCATAGGTGTAAAGGTATACAGTATTGTTTTCATGCACGGAAACAAAAGTGTGTCCGGTTTCGGTGGTTTCAGTCCAGATGTAGACGCCGTTCAATAGCGGGTTATTTTCTGGTTTGCAAATGTCAGCAAAACTGTTTTGCTTCTTCGCTGTCTGGGCGTATTGTTCCGGTTCTGACTCAATCGGCCCAGGGAGTACAGGCATCTCGACGAGGTGAGATAGATCGGTATGGGTCACTGTTACTTCCCCACCAAGTTCGTAATCATCATCCCAGTTTGATGGAATGAATTTCGATTTGCAGGGGCAGGAGCTATAGCTGTGCAACGTTCCGGCAATCCTTTTGCCATGTATATTGTCAGTATCAAGACCGCCACAGATACGGTAACGACCAGGATGTTTACCACAGGTCACTTGATGGCCTTCACAGGCCATGTCTTTACCGAAAAACTGGTTATCACTCCATCCTTCAATAATTCGACCGCCGCATACTGTTTTATCACCCCTGAACAGAAAGTAACCTTTGGCTACCATTAGCGCTCACTCCCTGGCATGGTTAAGAATTCTTTCGGGAATGTGTCGCCTTTACAGAAAACCAGTCTGCTGCCGGATTGTGGTGTTGAGATTATTTCGTCGCCATTATCAAGCATACTTCCAGACAGTGCCGCAGATGCGCCCTGCATAATACGCACTCCACCTGCACAGGAAATAATAGTGGCTTCACTGCCCTCAGCGTAGACAACTTTATCTCCAACTCGTGCCATCCATTCCCCTCCATCCGTACTGCCTCCCGAAGCATTGCGGGTCACTCCCCCGTTGCGGGTAACGATTCCCACAACAGTGAATCGAAAAATATAAGTTACTGGGCGACTAACATGCTTGTTAAAATCTTCAAATTGTTCGCATGTCTTGCTGTCATAGCTCGCTAAGAAATCTTCATCGTAGGGTGGCAGAGAGGTGGAATCTCGGAATCCAGGCGTGATCTCATTACTATATTGCTGCATAAGTCCCTTTGCTTATTATAGAAATAATTACAGCGGTCATTTTACAAACAATAACCACATGCACAACAAGTATTAGGCTTAAGCAAAACTGTGTTCCGTAACCCAGAATCTTCATTTTGAACTCCTAACTGTCCTTTGTCCCATTCTGAACGAATGGGGTGTATGGGCGGATCTGGCCCATAACCACTTTCGCTTGTATTTGGCTGTCAGTACCTAGACTCAGATGCACAAAACTTGTTGAATCATTTAGTCTAAAGTTAGTGTAGTATGTGCGCCCACGAATCATATGTGTGACAGCTTGTGTGACAGCTTGTGTGACAGATTGTTTGCCATGCTGTGTACCCTGAAAGAGTTACATATCAGTGAGTTAAGTTATTGTTGGCGCTAACTCATTGTTTTAGAAAGTACACCAGACGCCTGTGAAGGCGACACCTGAGGAAGCTCAATGAGCGAGAAGTTACAGAAAGTGCTGGCGCGTGCCGGCCACGGTTCACGCCGTGAAATCGAAGCCATTATTGAAGCGGGCCGCGTGAGTGTGGACGGTAAAATCGCCACGCTGGGTGACCGCGTAGAAATCGTACCGGGGCTCAAGATCCGCATTGACGGTCATCTTATCTCCGTGAAAGAGTCCGCGGAACAGATCTGCCGCGTGCTGGCGTATTACAAGCCGGAAGGCGAGCTGTGTACGCGCAACGACCCGGAAGGTCGTCCAACGGTGTTTGACCGTCTGCCAAAACTGCGCGGCGCCCGCTGGATTGCGGTGGGGCGTCTGGACGTGAACACCTGCGGTCTGCTGCTGTTCACCACCGATGGTGAACTGGCAAACCGTCTGATGCACCCAAGCCGTGAAGTTGAGCGTGAATACGCCGTTCGCGTCTTCGGCCAGGTCGATGAAAATAAACTGCGCGATCTGTCGCGTGGCGTGCAGCTGGAAGACGGCCCTGCGGCGTTCAAAACCATCAAATTTACCGGTGGTGAAGGGATTAACCAGTGGTACAACGTGACCCTGACCGAAGGCCGTAACCGCGAGGTGCGTCGTCTGTGGGAAGCGGTAGGCGTGCAGGTTAGCCGCCTGATCCGCGTTCGCTACGGCGACATTCTGCTGCCGAAAGGTCTGCCACGCGGTGGTTATACCGAGCTGGATCTTACCCAGACTAACTACCTGCGCGAGCTGGTTGGCCTGACGCCGGAAACCACTTCTAAAGTGGCGGTGGAGAAAGATCGTCGTCGTATGAAGGCGAATCAGATCCGTCGTGCGGTGAAACGCCACAGCCAGGTGAACAGCAATCGTCGCTCTGGCAGCCGGAATAACAACGCTTAATCGAAAAAGCCCGGTGAACTCACCGGGCTTTTTCTTTAGTAATCAATGCCAATTTGTGCTTTGATGCCTGCATCAAACGCATGCTTGACCGGACGCAACTCGCTGACGGTATCTGCCAGCTCCAGAATCTCACGATGACACCCACGACCTGTAACGATAACCGTCTGGTGCGCAGGGCGGCTCTTCAGTGCATCCAGCACCTCCTCCAGCGGCAGGTAGTCGTAGGCGACCATATAGGTGATCTCATCCAGTAGCACCATATTCAGCGAGGGATCGGCCAGCATTCTTTTAGCGTGCTCCCAGACGGCCAGACAGGCTATGGTATCGGTTTCCCGGTTCTGCGTATCCCACGTAAACCCGGTCGCCATCACCTGAAACTCAACGCCGTGAGGTTCAAGCAAATTACGCTCACCGTTGGGCCATTCCCCTTTGATAAACTGGATGACCCCCACTTTTTGCCCGTGGCCGACGGCGCGCGTAGCGGTGCCAAACGCGGCAGTAGTTTTGCCTTTACCATTACCGGTAAAAACGATGACGATCCCTCGCTCGTCCTGGGCTGCCGCGACGCGCGCGTCAACCTGTTCCTTCAGACGCTGCTGTCGCTGCTGATGACGTTCTTCACTCATTGCGAAATTCCCGGTTTGCGGCCCGGCTGGGCATCAAAGGTCATTCCGGTTTTGCGGCGGCTGTCGTCGCCCATCAGCCAGAGATAGAGCGGCATAATGTCTGCCGGGGTTTTCAGCTTCAGCGGATCTTCCGTCGGGAACGCGCTGGCGCGCATGCTGGTGCGCGTACCCCCCGGATTAATGCAGTTTACGCGCAGATGGCGGCTCTGATACTCATCCGCCAGCACCTGCATCATGCCCTCGGTCGCGAATTTTGAGACAGCATAAGCCCCCCAGTTTGCGCGTCCCTCGCGGCCTACGCTGGAAGAGGTGAAGACCAGAGATCCAGACTCGGATTTGAGTAATAAAGGAAGCAAGGCCTGCGTGAGGAAAAAAGTACCATTAACGTTAACCTGCATCACCTGCTGCCAGATTTCAGGATCCTGTTCATCCATTGGACGCACTTCACCTAACAAACCGGCGTTGTGCAGTACGCCGTCAAGACGTGGGTAGTGGGTACTGATACGGTGAGCAAGCTCCTGGCAGAGCGCTGGGGTGCATGTCATCAAATCGAGCGTGTACCAGGGGGCAGGTGTCCCGCCTGCGGCCTCAATTTCCTGAGCGACCCCTTTGAGCTTTTCTTCGTTACGCCCAATCAGAATAACGCTTGCGCCATATTCAGCGTACGTCAGGGCCGCTTCGCGACCAATACCATCGCTGGCGCCGGTGACAAGAATGATTCGGTTCTGCAGCAGGTTTTTTTGCGGTTGATAATGCACGGTGACTCCTCAGGCGCACGGTGTCTCAATCACGCCTTCATAATGACTTTTCGGCTTTATGCCCGAATTAGCGTGAGAATTCAATCAGTCTACAGGACGCATTGCTGCAAAATTAACAATTTGCAAATATTTAAACCGCAGCGCGGGGATTCCTGAAGACGGCTCGCAGAGGTAATGTCACGGGCGAGACGCAGGGGCAGGGCTGTTGTACACTGCCGTGAAAGATTCGTGGTTAAATCAAGGTGGAACGCGTGGAATTACTTTCTCAATATGGGTTGTTTTTGGCCAAAATCGCGACGGTGGTGATTGCCATTGCCATGGTTGCCGTTCTGATTGTCAACCTGACGCAGCGCAAGCGTCAGCGTGGGGAGTTACGCATCACCCGCCTGAGCGAGCAGTATAAAGAGATGCAGGAAGAGATGTCCCTCTCGCTGCTCGATAGCCATCAGCAGAAGCTGTGGCTGAAAGCCCAGAAGAAAAAACACAAGCAGGAAGCCAAAGCCGCGAAGGCGAAGGCAAAGCTCGAGACGCCGCAGGGCGACGCAAAACCCCGCGTCTATGTGCTCGATTTTAAAGGCAGCATGGATGCGCATGAAGTCGCTTCGCTGCGCGAAGAGGTGACTGCGGTTCTGGCCGTGGCAACGCCGCAGGATCAGGTGGTGGTGCGTCTTGAGAGCCCGGGCGGGGTGGTACACGGTTACGGGCTGGCCGCTTCACAGCTGCAGCGCCTGCGCGAGAAGCAGATCCCACTTACCGTGGCGGTAGATAAAGTCGCGGCGAGCGGCGGCTATATGATGGCCTGCGTGGCGGACAAAATCGTTGCGGCGCCGTTTTCCATCATAGGTTCCATTGGCGTGGTCGCACAGATCCCTAACTTTAACCGCTTCCTGAAAAATAAAGAGATTGATATCGAACTTCACACGGCGGGTCAGTACAAACGCACCCTGACGCTGCTGGGGGAAAACACGGAAGAGGGGCGCCAAAAATTCCGTGAAGATCTGAATGAAACTCACCATCTCTTTAAAGACTTCGTACATCGCATGCGCCCAACGCTGGATATTGAACAGGTGGCGACCGGTGAGCACTGGTACGGCATCCAGGCGCAGGAAAAAGGGCTGGTGGATGAAGTGGGCACCAGTGATGACCTGCTGCTCAACCTGATGGAAGGCCGGGAACTGGTAGGCGTGCGCTTTACACAGCGCAAACGGCTGATGGACCGCTTTACCAACAGTGCAGCGGAAAGCGCGGACCGCCTGCTGCTTCGCTGGCTACAGCGCGGACAAAAACCGCTGCTGTAAACAAAAACGCGAGGCATATGCCTCGCGTTTTGCATTAATCGACCAGGTGATATTTCTCTGAAAGCGTATGCGCCAGGTATTTAAACATATTAAACACGGCAGTGCTTTTCGGGGTCGGTAACCCCTGCTCGTCAAGGAAGTATTCGCCGCTGAAAACCAGCACGCCATTACGTTGCTCAACGCCGGTGGCTTCAATGCCTGCCAGCGTATCTTCATGGTCACGAATAAGCTTGTTTGCTTCGATAAGCAGAGAGGCTCGGTCAATGGGTTGGGTCGTATTCTGCATAATCCACTCCTTAAACAGTGACAATAGTCTACGCCGGGGGCGCTTTGGGGGCAAATTTTCCCTGTAATGTGAGGGGATAAGATGCAGAGGGCAGGTTGGCGGGATTTGCTTTTGCATGCTAATAAAGTTGCGTAACGAATTTTATCAGGTAGAGTGTGCGCTTTCGTCATTCTGGCAACAGAATTGCTTGACATTCGACCGGGAATTCGTCACGAATTATACGAGATGTGAGAAAAATACCCGAAAACTCAATGACCTGGATGTCGCCATTCTGACGTTCGGTAAGACATAGGGGTTGATATCCCCTGACGCAGTCGCAATATCATTGGCTCGTCGTCAGCGGAAGGGAAATCAACGTGCGGCGTATTCCTGGAAGAATTAAATTAGGTAAAGGTGAATATGGGTAAAGCTCTCGTCATCGTTGAGTCCCCGGCAAAAGCCAAAACGATCAATAAGTATCTGGGTAATGACTACGTGGTTAAGTCCAGCGTTGGTCACATCCGCGATTTGCCGACCAGTGGCTCAGCCAGCAAAAAGAGCGCAGACTCTACCTCCACCAAAGGGGCTAAAAAGCCTAAAAAGGATGAACGTAGCGCGCTTGTCAACCGCATGGGTGTTAACCCATGGCACAACTGGGATGCACAATATGAAGTGCTGCCCGGGAAAGAAAAAGTCGTTAACGAGCTGAAGCAGCTGGCTGAAAAAGCAGACCACATCTATCTCGCAACCGACCTTGACCGCGAAGGGGAAGCCATTGCTTGGCACCTGCGGGAAGTGATCGGAGGGGATGACAAACGCTACAGCCGCGTAGTGTTTAACGAAATTACAAAGAATGCGATTCGTCAGGCGTTTGAGAAGCCGGGCGAGCTGAATATCGACCGTGTGAACGCCCAGCAGGCGCGTCGGTTTATGGACCGCGTTGTGGGCTACATGGTTTCTCCACTGCTGTGGAAAAAGATTGCCCGCGGCCTGTCTGCAGGACGCGTGCAGTCTGTAGCCGTGCGTCTTGTCGTTGAGCGTGAACGCGAAATTAAAGCCTTCGTGCCGGAAGAGTTCTGGGAAGTTGACGCCAATGTCACCACCCCGGGCGGTGATGCGCTGCCGCTGCAGGTAAGCCATCACAACGATAAGCCTTTCCGTCCTGAAAACCGCGATCAGACCATGGCCGCCGTGGCGCTGCTGGAAAAAGCGCGCTATCAGGTACTGGAACGCGAAGATAAGCCGACCAGCAGCAAGCCTGGCGCGCCGTTTATCACGTCCACACTGCAACAGGCGGCGAGCACCCGTCTGGGTTACGGCGTGAAGAAAACCATGATGATGGCCCAGCGCTTGTATGAAGCGGGTTACATCACCTACATGCGTACTGACTCAACGAACCTGAGCCAGGACGCGGTGAACATGGTGCGCGGCTACATCAGCGATAACTTCGGTAAAAAATACCTGCCGGAAAGCGCCAACCAGTTCGCCAGCAAAGAGAATTCTCAGGAAGCGCACGAAGCGATTCGTCCCTCTGATGTCTCTGTTTTAGCCGAGTCGCTGAAGGATATGGAAGCCGACGCCCAGAAGCTGTATCAGCTGATCTGGCGTCAGTTTGTCGCGTGTCAGATGACGCCAGCGAAATATGATTCCACTACGCTGACCGTCGGTGCGGGCGATTTCCGTTTGAAAGCACGCGGTCGTATCCTGCGCTTCGACGGCTGGACGAAAGTGATGCCTGCACTGCGTAAAGGTGATGAAGACCGTACGCTGCCTGCGGTAAACAAAGGCGACGAGTTGTCGCTTGTCGACCTGGTTCCGGCCCAGCACTTCACCAAGCCGCCTGCGCGCTTTAGTGAAGCGTCGTTGGTTAAAGAGCTGGAAAAACGCGGGATTGGCCGTCCGTCAACCTACGCGTCAATCATCTCGACCATTCAGGACCGCGGTTACGTTCGCGTAGAGAACCGCCGTTTCTATGCCGAAAAAATGGGTGAGATTGTCACTGACCGTCTGGAAGCTAACTTCCGCGAATTGATGAACTACGACTTCACCGCGCAGATGGAAGACAGCCTCGACGAAGTGGCCAGTCACAAGGCGGAGTGGAAGAAGGTTCTCGATAGCTTCTTCAGCGACTTTACCAACCAGCTTGAGAAAGCGGAGAAAGATCCTGAAGAGGGCGGCATGCTGCCTAACCAGATGGTTCTGACCAGCATCGACTGCCCGACCTGCGGCCGCAAGATGGGGATCCGTACTGCGACAACGGGCGTGTTCCTTGGCTGTTCAGGCTATGCGCTGCCACCAAAAGAGCGCTGCAAAACAACCATCAACCTGGTTCCGGAGAACGAAGTTCTCAACGTGCTGGAAGGTGATGATGCGGAAACCAACGCCCTGCGCGCGAAACGCCGCTGCAAAAAATGCGGCACGGCGATGGACAGCTATCTGATCGATCCTAAACGTAAGCTGCACGTGTGTGGTAACAACCCAACGTGCGACGGGTATGAGATCGAAGAGGGTGAGTTCCGCATTAAAGGCTATGACGGCCCGATTGTGGAGTGCGAGAAGTGTGGCTCTGAGATGCACCTGAAAATGGGGCGTTTCGGTAAGTACATGGCCTGCACCAACGACGAGTGTAAGAACACGCGCAAAATTCTGCGCAATGGTGAGGTTGCTCCGCCGAAGGAAGATCCGGTTCCGCTGCCAGAATTGCCGTGTGAAAAATCCGACGCGTACTTCGTGCTGCGTGATGGTGCCGCAGGTGTCTTCCTGGCCGCCAACACCTTCCCGAAATCGCGTGAAACGCGCGCCCCGCTGGTGGAAGAGCTGCATCGCTTCCGCGATCGTCTGCCTGAGAAGCTGCGTTATCTGGCCGATGCGCCACAGCAGGATCCTGAAGGCAATAAGACGGTGGTCCGTTTTAGCCGTAAAACGAAGCAGCAGTACGTTGCGGCAGAGAAAGAGGGTAAAGCGACCGGATGGTCCGCCTTCTTTGTCGATGGCAAATGGGTTGAAGGCAAGAAATAATCTTTCTTAACTGTAGCTTACCCGTGAAAGGGCCGGACTTCCGGCCCTTTTTTATTACCTTATTATTATTTTTTGTTCCGTACTATACAGTCAGGCTATAAGTGATATAGTGGTTATAGTTAACCCTTTTTTTATTATCAAATAGTCTTAAGCGATTGACCGCGTGCGCTAAATCGGATGGTCTGGCATGAAATTACAACAGCTTCGTTATATCGTTGAGGTGGTGAATCACAACCTTAATGTCTCTTCTACCGCCGAGGGGCTATATACCTCGCAACCGGGCATCAGCAAGCAGGTTCGCATGCTGGAGGATGAATTAGGTATTCAGATTTTCGCCCGCAGTGGTAAGCACCTTACCCAGGTGACGCCAGCGGGGCAGGAAATCATCCGTATTGCGCGGGAAGTCCTTTCCAAAGTCGATGCGATTAAGTCTGTGGCGGGGGAACATACCTGGCCGGATAAAGGCTCGCTGTATATTGCCACGACGCACACCCAGGCGCGCTATGCGCTACCGGGCGTTATCAAGGGCTTTATCGAGCGTTATCCGCGCGTCTCCCTGCATATGCACCAGGGATCGCCGACGCAAATTGCGGAGGCGGTGTCGAAGGGCAATGCAGATTTTGCCATCGCGACGGAAGCGCTCCATCTGTATGACGATCTGGTCATGCTGCCGTGCTATCACTGGAACCGCTCCATTGTGGTGACCCCGGATCATCCGCTGGCGGGCAAAGGGTCGGTGTCAATCGAAGAGCTGGCGCAATATCCTCTGGTCACCTACACGTTTGGCTTCACCGGACGATCTGAGCTTGATACCGCCTTCAACCGGGCCGGGTTAACGCCGCGGATTGTCTTTACCGCCACCGATGCAGACGTCATAAAGACCTATGTACGGCTTGGCCTGGGGGTAGGGGTGATCGCCAGCATGGCGGTCGACCCGGTGTCAGATCCTGACCTGGTGCGTCTTGATGCGCATGATATTTTCAGCCACAGCACGACAAAAATTGGCTTCCGCCGCAGTACCTTCCTGCGAAGCTATATGTATGATTTTATTCAGCGCTTTGCACCGCATTTAACGCGTGACGTGGTGGATACCGCCGTGGCATTACGATCAAATGAAGATATCGAAGAGATGTTTAAAGATATCAAACTCCCCGAAAAATAATCACACCCGGTATCTTTCCCTGAGGGAAAGATACCGAAATATCGGCTTAAAGCTAAATTAGAATTATCATCATCTGCACTTCCCCTGCCATATATTGTCATTATCCTTTTAATTTGTGTGGCTTTAATGTCGTGAATTGGCGACAAAAATAGAAACTAATTAACGGCTACGCAAATTTTTCTTTTCAAATATTTATTTCTGGTCAAAAGATTGAATATTTCATGCCTCTTGATGCGTAAATTCACTGGCTTTTCGGCTAAAGTTTCTTTAGGATTTATCTCAACAGATGATTAATTGTACCAATTGTTTGGTCCTAAATGATAAGCGATATCGATTGTATGAGGTTAGCAATGCCTTCAGGAAGTGAAGAACCGCAAAGGGATCCTGCGCTCAAGCGTAAAGCCTGGCTGGCGGTCTTTCTCGTTTCCGCCCTGTTCTGGGTGATGGTTGCTCTCCTGGCCTGGAAATATTGGGGTTGAATATGGCAGTGACGGTACGTACAGAAACGGCAAAGCGGATGTGTCAGCATCATGACACTGTTCACAAGGGACGCAAAGCGCCTGCAACAGCAGTGCCAGCATCCTGGAAACTGACGCCGCAGCAGCAGGCTTTTATTGATGTGTTCGCGGAAGACGAACCCAAAAAACAATAATTTAGTTTATTGCGTAATGATGCAGTTAGTCTGAATAATGACTATGCGCCTTTGTACTCTTTAATAAATACACATCAGCAATATAGCACGAGGACCTGCCTCGGAATGTTTAATAAATAATGCCTGGTGTCCCTATGATGAATAACATGATGTCTCAAAAATACTGGTCATGGATCGGCGTTTTTACCCTGTCGATTCTGTTCTGGAGTCAGCTCATCTGGCTGGCCGTCCACTAAATCATAAAACCTCGCTGCGGCGGGGTTTTTTGTTTTACCCTCCTCTGGACCATTCCTAAATTTATCAATTTGGGTTGTTATCAAAACGTTACGACATCTTTGTGTTATCTTTAATTACGGCCCTGATGATTGTCAGGACATCTCTGTAATTAAGGAGGAGCTTATGTCGTTAACCCTACGCGAAGCCAGTAAGGACACGTTACAGGCAGAAAATAAAACCTGGCACTACTATAGCCTGCCGCTGGCTGCCAGAACGCTTGGGGACATTTCGCGTTTACCCAAGTCCTTGAAAGTTTTGCTGGAAAATCTATTGCGCTGGCAGGACGGTGACTCCGTTACCCTCGACGATATTCAGGCGCTGGCAGGGTGGCTTAAGAATGCCCATGCCGACAGAGAAATTGCCTACCGCCCGGCAAGGGTCCTGATGCAGGACTTCACCGGCGTTCCTGCCGTGGTGGATCTCGCCGCCATGCGTGAGGCGGTTAAACGCCTCGGCGGCGATACGGCTAAAGTGAACCCGCTTTCACCCGTCGACCTCGTGATTGACCACTCCGTAACCGTTGACCACTTCGGTGATGACGATGCCTTTGGCGAGAACGTGCGTCTCGAGATGGAGCGAAATCACGAGCGTTACGTCTTCCTGAAGTGGGGTCAGCAGGCGTTCAGCCGCTTTAGCGTGGTTCCACCCGGCACCGGTATTTGTCACCAGGTTAACCTTGAATATCTCGGTAAAGCCGTCTGGAGTGAATTGCAGGACAAAGAGTGGGTGGCTTATCCGGACACGCTGGTGGGTACAGATTCCCACACCACCATGATTAACGGCCTCGGCGTGCTGGGCTGGGGTGTCGGCGGTATTGAAGCGGAAGCCGCCATGCTCGGTCAGCCGGTCTCCATGCTTATCCCTGATGTTGTGGGCTTTAAGCTCACCGGGAAGCTGTCTGAAGGCATTACCGCCACCGATCTGGTGCTCACCGTAACCCAGATGCTGCGTAAGCATGGTGTGGTGGGAAAATTTGTTGAATTTTACGGTGACGGGCTGGATTCGCTGCCGCTGGCTGACCGCGCGACCATCGCCAACATGGCGCCAGAATATGGTGCAACCTGCGGATTTTTCCCCATTGATGACGTCACGCTGGAGTACATGCGCCTGAGCGGACGCAGCGAAGAGCAGGTGGCGCTGGTGGAGGCGTATACCAAAGCGCAGGGCATGTGGCGCAATCCGGGGGATGAGCCGGTATTTACCAGCACGCTTGCGCTTGACATGGGAAGCGTTGAGGCGAGCCTCGCCGGTCCGAAACGTCCGCAGGATCGCGTAGCGTTAAGCGACGTGCCAAAAACGTTTGCCGCAAGCAACGAGCTGGAAGTTAACGTGGCGAAGAAGGACCATCGCCCAATCGACTATGTTCTGAACGGACATCAGTATCAGCTCCCGGACGGCGCGGTTGTCATAGCCGCCATTACCTCCTGCACCAACACCTCAAACCCCAGCGTATTAATGGCTGCCGGCCTGCTGGCTAAAAAAGCGGTTGAGCTGGGACTGAAACCACAGCCCTGGGTCAAAGCCTCCCTGGCACCGGGCTCCAAAGTGGTCTCGGATTACCTGGCGCAGGCCAGGCTAACGCCGTATCTTGATGAGCTGGGCTTTAACCTCGTGGGCTATGGCTGTACCACCTGCATCGGTAACTCCGGCCCGCTGCCTGAACCTATTGAAACGGCGATCAAGCAGGGCGATCTGACGGTTGGCGCAGTCCTTTCCGGTAACCGTAACTTTGAAGGACGTATTCATCCGCTGGTGAAAACCAACTGGCTCGCTTCGCCGCCGCTGGTGGTGGCCTACGCGCTCGCCGGGAACATGAATATCAACCTGGCTACCGATCCTATTGGTCACGACCGCAAGAATGAGCCGGTCTATCTGAAAGATATCTGGCCGTCCTCACGTGAAATTGCGATGGCCGTTGAAAAGGTCTCCACCGAGATGTTCCGCAAAGAGTATGCGGAAGTGTTTGAAGGCACGCCGGAATGGAAAGCCATCAACGTTGTGGGCTCGGACACCTATGACTGGCAGGACGATTCCACCTATATCCGCCTGTCGCCGTTCTTTGATGAAATGCTGGCCGAGCCTGCACCGCTTCAGGATATTCACGGGGCGCGCATACTGGCGATGCTGGGGGATTCCGTCACCACTGACCATATTTCTCCGGCGGGGAGCATCAAAGCCGACAGCCCGGCGGGCCGTTATCTGCAAAGCCGGGGCGTGGAGCGCCGCGATTTTAACTCCTACGGATCGCGCCGCGGTAACCATGAAGTAATGATGCGCGGGACGTTTGCCAACATCCGCATTCGTAACGAAATGGTTCCGGGCGTGGAAGGGGGGATGACGCGCCATCTTCCGGGGACGGAAGTCGTGTCGATTTATGACGCAGCCGTCAAATATCAGCAGGAAGGTACGCCGCTGGCGGTGATCGCCGGGAAAGAGTACGGTTCCGGCTCCAGTCGTGACTGGGCGGCGAAAGGTCCGCGACTGCTTGGCGTTCGCGTGGTTATCGCCGAGTCGTTTGAACGTATTCACCGCTCGAACCTGATTGGTATGGGGATCCTGCCGCTTGAGTTCCCACAGGGCGTCACGCGCAAAACGCTGGGCCTGACGGGGGAAGAGCAGATTGATATTAGCGGCCTGCAAAATCTGCAGCCGGGCAAAACGGTGCCGGTGAAGCTTACGCGAGGAGACGGGAAAAGCGAGGTACTGGAATGCCGGTGTCGTATTGATACGGCAACCGAACTGACCTATTACCAGAACGACGGCATTTTACATTATGTGATTCGTAAAATGCTGGATTGATAAAAAAAGCCCGGCATCTGTGCCGGGCTTTTTACTTTCACTCTTTCAGAAGATGTCCCATTTTAGCCGCCTTGGTATCGAGATAGTGGGCATTTTTCGGGTTGCGGCCGACAATCAGCGGTACGCGCTCGACGATGTTGATCCCGGCTTCGGTGAGGATTTCCACCTTTTTGGGATTATTGGTCAGCAGGCGAACCTCGTCCACGCCCAGCAGCTTGAACATATCGGCGCAGAGGGTGAAATCACGTTCATCGGCGGCAAAACCGAGCTGGTGGTTGGCTTCCACCGTATCGTAGCCCTGGTCCTGCAGCGCGTAAGCGCGGATTTTATTCAGCAGACCAATGTTACGACCTTCCTGACGGTGATAGAGCAGCACGCCGCGGCCTTCTTCGGCAATATGGGTAAGGGCAGCTTCGAGCTGGAAACCGCAATCACAGCGCAGGCTGAACAACGCGTCGCCGGTCAGACACTCCGAATGGACACGGGACAGCACCGGCGTCTGCCCTGAAATGTCGCCGTAGACCAGCGCGACATGATCCTGTCCGGTTGCCAGTTCTTCAAACCCCACCATCAGGAAATCGCCCCATGGGGTTGGCAGTTTGGCTTCTGCCACACGTTTAAGCTGCATGTGATTCTCCAGAGTAGGCTGACACGTTTCGTGCCTTGCGCCTGTTTTGCTTTCTGTATTTGTCCATTTTGCCACAAGCTCAGCACGTTCGCCTAATGGGCGCCATGCTATATGAACGTTAAACGCACGATCCGACATATCCACCCATCGAATGAATTTCAGTTATGATTGTGAGGCTTAGCGAAAAAGGAGAAGACATGCTTTCAATCGCCAGACGTACGGCAGCAGGCGCGGCCATTTTACTGATTATGCCTTTGGCCGTGTGGGTCTCCGGCTGGATGTGGCAGCCGGGGCAGAATGCCACGTGGCTGAAAACGTTATACTGGGTAACGGAGACGGTCACGCAGCCATGGGGAATTATTACCCACGTTATCCTCTGCGGCTGGTTCTTGTGGTGCCTGCGCTTTCGACTGCGCGCGGCGTTGATGCTCTTTGCTATCCTCGGTGGCGCGATCGTTATTGGACAGGGCGTGAAGTCCTGGGTGAAGGATCATGTTCAGGAGCCCAGACCTTTTGTCGTCTGGCTGGAAAAAGCGCACCATGTTCCGGTGGATGAGTTCTACAATTTAAAGCGTAAAGATCGCGGCGCGCTGGTGAAAGAACAGCTTTCAGAACAGGAAGATATTCCAAAGTTCCTGCGTAAGCACTGGCAAAAAGAGACGGGATTCGCGTTTCCTTCCGGCCATACGATGTTTGCAGCCAGCTGGGCGTTGCTGGGCGTTGGGCTGCTTTGGCCTCGACGTCGCACCATGACCATCGCGATTTTACTGGTTTGGGCGACAGGGGTGATGGGCAGCCGCTTGCTGCTGGGAATGCACTGGCCGCGGGATCTGGTGGTCGCTACGCTGATCTCCTGGATGCTGGTGACGCTGGCAACCTGGCTTGCAGAACGGTTCTGCGGCCCGCTCACGCCACCACCTGAAGAGAAAGAAGAGATCGCCGAAAGGGAGCAAAGCGACGCCTGACGGTTGATATTGTGCATTTTGCCCATAAATCCATGACGTGCGCGTTACTTTTTCCGTTTCGCGCCCGTCGCTAAAATGGTAGTTTATAAGGCTGATTGCGGTGAGTTGAACACACTTTATTCGCTTGAACCACATAACGGGAAGTAATGTGAAATATTTACTCATTTTCTTACTGGTATTGGCGATTTTTGTCATTTCAGTCACATTGGGTGCACAAAACGATCAACAGGTGACGTTTAACTATCTGCTGGCGCAGGGTGAGTATCGGGTCTCCAGCCTGCTGGCGGTCTTATTTGCTTCAGGCTTTGCCATCGGCTGGCTGGTTTGCGGTCTTTTCTGGTTGAAAGTTCGTGTTTCTCTTGCGCGCGCTGAACGTAAAATTAAACGACTTGAACAGCACATTGCGCCTGCGTCCGACATGCCGGAAAGTTCAGGTGTGCCGGTCGTGAAGGAATAATCGACTATGCTGGAGTTGTTGTTTCTGCTTTTGCCTGTAGCCGCAGCCTATGGCTGGTATATGGGCCGCAGAAGTGCGCAACAAACGAAACAGGATGAGGCTAACCGACTCTCCCGCGACTACGTTGCGGGGGTGAACTTCCTCCTGAGCAATCAGCAGGACAAAGCGGTAGACCTGTTCCTCGATATGCTGAAAGAGGATACGGGGACCGTCGAAGCCCACCTCACTCTCGGTAACCTGTTCCGCTCGCGCGGCGAGGTTGACCGCGCTATCCGTATCCACCAGACTCTGATGGAAAGCGCCTCCCTGACCTACGAACAACGTCTCCTGGCGGTACAACAGCTGGGCCGAGACTATATGGCCGCGGGGCTGTACGATCGCGCTGAAGATATGTTCACACAGCTGGTGGATGAAACGGATTTCCGTATCGGCGCGTTGCAGCAGTTACTGCAGATTTACCAGGCCACCAGCGACTGGCAGAAAGCCATTGATACGGCCGAGCGTCTGGTGAAGCTGGGCAAAGACAAGCAGCGCGTTGAAATTGCGCATTTCTACTGCGAGCTTGCCCTTCAGCAGATGGGCAACGACGACATGGACAAAGCCATGGCGTTGCTGAAGAAAGGTGCCGCCGCGGACCGCAATAGCGCGCGTATCTCTATCATGATGGGGCGCGTTTTTATGGCCAGCGGCGACTATGCTAAAGCCGTTGAAAGCCTGATGCGGGTGATTGACCAGGACAAAGAGCTGGTCAGCGAAACGCTTGAAATGCTGCAAACCTGCTATCAACAGCTGGACAAGCAGGAAGAGTGGGTGGCATTTCTGCGCCGTTGCGTGGAAGAGAATACCGGCGCGACCGCTGAGCTGATGCTCTCTGACGTGGTTGAGCAGTATGAGGGGAGCGACACCGCACAGGTTTATATTACCCGTCAGCTGCAGCGTCATCCCACGATGCGCGTATTCCACAAGCTGATGGACTACCATCTGAACGATGCGGAAGAAGGGCGCGCGAAAGAGAGCCTGATGGTGCTGCGCGACATGGTTGGCGAGCAGGTGCGCAGCAAGCCGCGCTACCGTTGCCAGAAGTGTGGTTTTACCGCCTACACGCTCTACTGGCATTGTCCGTCCTGCCGGGCCTGGTCTACCATCAAGCCAATTCGCGGCCTGGATGGGCAGTAATTTTTTTAAAAGCCTTCATTTTAGTTACAACATACTGACGGCTTTTACTGCTTTCTCAACACCGTGCGGCTTGCTGGCCTGGCAGGGGCATAAATGGATTCTGTCATTTTGCGGCGACGGCAGGTAGAATGCAGGCCGTTTATCTGTTCCGCGCCGCTGCGCGCCCATAGACGAAAAGGGCTGGTCATGACGTCTGTTACTTCCTCCACTTCCCGCGTTATTACGGATTCTCCTGTTGTTGTTGCGCTTGATTACAATAAGCGTGACGCAGCGCTGGCCTTTGTCGACGGCATCGATCCTCGCGATTGTCGTCTGAAAGTTGGTAAAGAGATGTTCACGCTGTTTGGACCGCAAATTGTCCGCGATCTGCAGCAGCGCGGTTTCGATGTCTTCCTCGATCTCAAATTCCATGATATCCCGAACACCACGGCGCACGCGGTTGCCGCCGCTGCGGAACTGGGGGTATGGATGGTCAACGTCCACGCGTCGGGCGGGGCGAGAATGATGACAGCCGCTCGCGAAGCACTCCTGCCGTTCGGCAACGATGCGCCATTACTGATTGCGGTTACCGTGCTGACCAGCATGGACGACAGCGACTTGCGCGACCTTGGCGTGACGTTGTCACCTGCCGGGCACGCCGAGCGACTCGCGCGTCTGACGCAGAGTTGTGGTCTCGATGGCGTCGTTTGCTCCGCGCAGGAAGCGGTACGCTTTAAGTCAGAATTGGGCAAAGATTTTAAACTGGTCACGCCAGGCATTCGTCCTGCTGGCAGCGACGTGGGCGATCAGCGACGCATTATGACGCCTGAGCAGGCGTTGGCAGCAGGCGTTGACTACATGGTTATCGGCCGGCCGGTGACGCAGTCTGCGAACCCGGCGGAGACGCTTAAGGCTATCAACGCATCACTGAAAAAGGGGGCGCAATGACTGATTCCAACAGTCGGCTGGTCTACTCGACGGAAAGCGGGCGCATAGACGAACCGAAAACGAAAGCAGAACGTCCGAAAGGTGACGGTATTGTTCGTATCAAGCGTCAGACCAGCGGGCGAAAAGGAAAGGGGGTCTGCCTGATCTCCGGGATTGATCTGGATGATGCGGAGCTGAACAAGCTGGCAGCAGAGTTGAAGAAAAAATGTGGCTGCGGCGGTGCCGTGAAGGACGGCATTATCGAAATTCAGGGTGATAAACGCGATTTAATTAAATCGCTCCTTGAAGCCAAAGGCATGAAAGTTAAACTGGCAGGCGGCTAAAATAAATAAGCCACGGCAAATGCCGTGGCTCGTGCTATATACGTGCGTTAGTCAGACCTGAAATGCGATGCTAAATCGCCTTAACGGGAAGGCTGATAGAATAATTATTTGCCAACCTGGTGACCGATAATACCACCGACAGCAGCGCCGCCTAATGTACCCAGCGTACTACCATCCGTTAATACTGCACCACCGAGCGCACCAGCACCGGCGCCAATTGCGGTGTTACGGTCACGTTTAGACCAGTTAGAGCACGCGCTCAGGGACATTGCTACAGTGATTGCCAGAACAGCGGCGGCTAATTTTTTGCTGGTTAAGGTCATAATACTTTCTCCTGAATTATCGATTCACGGAAAGATGTACACATTAAGTATAGTCAAAATGAATACTCAATTCTTTTTTCCGTGAAAGCTGGTCGCGCAGGCGTTACGTAATCACGCAGGTGATAGTCACTTCCTGTTATATCGCTAACATTAATTTTACGACTTTACGGCAGGTTAAACAGGTAAAAACTCTTAAAGGATGGATAGGAATCCTCTCAGACGAAGGGGGCATATGCGCCCGGAATACGGGCGCAAATGGACTCAGGCGGGCGTTTTAATAATATCGACAATGAGACCGTCATCTTCCAGTTTATTACGATGTTCGTCGCTTAACCTTTCGTCGGTAATTACGCGGCTAAAGCGTGAGGCTGGACCCATGGTGTAAGGATGAACGGCGCCAAATTTAGAGCTGTCGGTCAGCACAATGGCTTCACACTCTTTTTCCAGAACGGCATTCACAACGTCAGATCGCATCATATCCCGGCCGGTGAAGCCTGTCTCCGGCTGCCAGCCGTCAATACCGATAAACGCCTTACTGAAATGAACCTGCTGGACATACTGCCGGGTTAGCGGGCCTACCATGCTCTCACTTTTTTTCTGGTAAATGCCGCCCAGCAAAATCACCTCACAGCGCGTCTCTTTGAGCAAATGGGCGATATAGCTGCTGACGGTGATGATGGTAACGTCTTTTTGTTCGGCGAGCGTACGTGCCAGAAGGGCGTTGCTGCTGCCGTTTTCAATAAAGACCGTCTCGCCAGGGTTTACCAGCGATGCGGCAAATTCTGCCAGTTCTCGTTTGAGCGCGTAGTTATTCATCATGCGCGTCTCAACGTCGTCGCTGTCCAGCGGCACGGCATAGCCATGCGCACGGCGCAGGTAGCTCTGTTTTTCCAGCAGATTAAGATCCTGACGGATGGTCACTTCTGAAACGCCGGTGGTTTTAGCCAGCTCAACGACGCTTACGCGCCCCTGATCGATGACCATCTGCAAAATGAGTTGTTGTCGGGAATTCATAGCATCCAATTAATAAAGCGAAACGAGGTCTGAGACAGTGGGTTTAGACTTCCCACGGCGCTTTAGGCTGTCGGTTTTCGGGGGCATTGTCAGCGCCATCCTGAGCGAGAAGTTCAGACTTCAGGATCTCGAGATTACGGATTGCAGAGTGATAATCACCCGCCACCAGGATATCCAGCACGGTATCAATACGTTGTGCTACAGCTTGTGGATCAATAGTAGACATCATCTCTCCCCAGGAGCGAAAAGTTAATAATTTCAATGATGCAGAAAATAGGTTCAAAAGAGAAGGGAAAAAACGCCATAACGAAATTACCTATACGAAAGTGAACCTCTGTATGACGTTAACGCTGTTGTCGCGCTTGATATCGTTTTAGCCAGCGCTCGAATGCGGCAGCGGGCATCGGCTTAGCGAAAAGAAAACCCTGCCGTTCGTTGACGCCGTTTTTGGTCAGAAAGGCATCTTCTTTTGCGTTCTCCACCCCTTCGGCAATCACCTGCAGGTTTAACGCCTGCGCCACTGCGACAATGGCGCGTACCAGAGACTGGGAGACAGAGTGCTTGTGAATATCTCTGACAAAAGCCTGATCGAGTTTAATGGCATCAATAGGAAAACGCGCCAGCTGGGAAAGGGAGGAGTAGCCGGTACCGAAATCGTCCAGATGAATTTGTGCCCCGAGCCGACTGAATTGCTGGATCACCGAGAGCGCCAGCTCTTCGTTTTCGATAAGACAGCTTTCGGTTAACTCAACGTCGATAGGGCAGTACTCAAAATGCAGATCCTTAAGCGCCTGCTTTAGCTCGCTGAAAATCGTCTGGTCGGCCAGCTGACGTGCAGAGACGTTCACGGCCACGCGCAGGTTAATTCCCTTGTCACGCCATTTTGCCACCTGGCGAACCACATCAAGCATCACCCAGCGACCCAGCGGCACAATCAAACCGGACTCCTCGGCATAAGAGATAAATTCCAGAGGGGGGATCAGCCCGCGCTCGGGCGACTGCCAGCGGACCAGCGCTTCAAGGCTTCGGACTTCGCCGCGCCAGGTCATTTTCGGCTGGTAGTGGATCAGGAGCTGATCGTTATCCAGCGCTTTACGCAGGTTGGTGTCCAGCCACAGGTACTCAAACACGCGCTGGTTCATCTCGGGGGAGAAGACGCAGAATTTGCCACGGCCATTCTCCTTGGCGGTGTACATGGCGATGTCGGCATTGCGAATCACGCTTTCCCGATCGTTCCCATGCTGCGGCGCGAGGGCGATCCCCAGGGAGCAACCGGTGTAAACCTCAATGAGACCGATTCTGAACGGCTGGCGCAGGCGGGTCAGAATACGCGACGCCATCGCTTCCAGCGAGCCCTGAGAGGTATTGGTGGCCATAACGATAAACTCATCGCCGCCGAGCCGCGCTAAAACCTGCCCTTCATCCAGACAACTCAGAAGGGCAAGTGCAACCGCCTGCAGGAGCTGATCGCCGAACATATGCCCGTAGGCATCGTTAACCTTTTTAAAGTTATCGAGGTCGAGGTAAACCACGCCAACCTGCGTATCGCCGCGGCTATTGATGGCGTCTGAAATCAGCTCATGGATCGCATTGCGGTTGGGCAGGCCGGTGATGGTATCGGTATTGGCCAGCACGCGCAGGCGCTCCTGTGCCCGTCGTTCTTCGGTAATGTCGGTCCCGGAGCAGATAAGGAAAATTTCATTTTTACCGCTGCCGCTGTGAACGAATTTATTTCTGAACAGAAACAAGCGTTGCCCTTTTCGCGTTTTAATCCAGCGTTCGACTTCGTAGGAGCTGCCGTTGCGAAAGAAACCCGCAATGTTGCGCTTCGAGGCTGCCGCTTCGCTGCGGCTCATGAACAGTTCAAACACGTTTTGACCAATGACTTCATGTTCTTTCAGACCGGTATACTCTTCGCTCAGGCGGTTAAAGCGCTGGATATTGCCGTTTTGATCGAGAATGACAATGACGGAATTCGCTTCAGAAACTACCTGTTCCGCAAAGGAGAGTCCCTGAGCCAGATCGCGTGCCACGGAGGGCGTATCGTTCCAGGCGGAAGCCGTTCCGGCCCACTCGTTTCGGGTGATTTTGCGTCCGACAAGATGGACGGGAACTTGCTCGCCGTAAAGAGAGAGGTTCAGGGAAATGCTGGTGGTCATTACCGTTAGCTGACGGATCTGTGCGGCCTGTTCATCATCCAGTACGATCTCCTGAGTCACGTCAGCATTTTCGCTGGCGGCAAGGTGCAGAGCGTTGCTGTCAGCCGACAATCGCCACCACGGGCTGTGAGTACCCATGTAACGAAACAGCAAATTTTGCTCAAGTTCGTCGATCATGATTTCTCCCGCCGCGACGCATTAGCGAACAAATTATTCATTAGTCGTCGACTTTTCCGTTGAAAATAGCGGCAAAGCCGCAGTGAAAGTATTGTTTTTCTGAGCTTTTTTATAATAAAACGCATCAGGCAGATAAAAATGCTGAGCGTATAAAATCCACGTGCCCGAACAGGACAGCACTCTTTAACTGTAGATAATTATGGCTGTTTTGGGCGGGCTGGGGCCGAAAAAGTAAGAAAAATGATGCTTTTGCGAGGGGAAAGACAGGGAGAAAATTGTCGGCCTTTCTGAACGGAAATGACCGACAATTGAGCAGGTTATCAGGCGACAGGGCGCGCAATAATACTGCGGGTTTCCATGCGAACTTCAGCGATAGTTACATCAATCACGTCAGTGACTTTGTAAACCGTCTCGCCTTTAATTTGCACGGTGCCGCTTTCCTGACTGCAGACCAGTTCGTCACGAACGGCGTGCAGGAACGGGGCAGGGATAAAGGCGACCGCACCGTTATCCACCAGACGTACGCGCATTCCCCCGCGGCTGATATCAATAATTTCTGCCGCGAAGCGGGTATCGGTACCGGCTTTATCCTGCAGGAAGCGCGCGTATAGCCAGTCTCCGACGTCACGTTCCGCCATGCGGTTCAGACGGCGTCGCTCGGCCATCTGTAGGGTCGTGTCGTCCTGAGGACGGGCAATGGTTTCGCCCTTAATAATCGCTTTCAGCAGGCGGTGGTTAACCATATCGCCATACTTACGGATCGGGGAGGTCCAGGTGGCGTAGGCTTCCAGACCGAGGCCAAAGTGCGGGCCTGGCTCGGTGCTGATTTCCGCGAAGGACTGGAAGCGGCGAATACGGCTATCCAGGAAACCGGACGGCTGAGCGTCCAGCTCGCGGCGAAGCTTGCAGAAGCCCGGCAGTGTCAGCACTTCTTCCGGATCAACATGCACATCGTGATTCTTCAGCAGGGCCGCGAGCGCTTCGGTATTGGCCGGATCGAATCCGGTATGAACGTTGTAAATACCGAAGCCCAGCCTGTCGCGCAGCACGCGCGCGGCACAGATGTTGGCGGAAATCATCGCTTCTTCGACGATGCGGTTAGCAATGCGTCGCGGCTCGGCCACGATATCCAGCACTTCGCCTTTTTCACCGAGAACAAAACGATAATCCGGACGATCTTTGAAGACCAGGGCGTGAGTCTTACGCCACTCGCCGCGGTTCAGGCAGATGCGGTGCAGCAGACGAATCTGTGCCGCGATAGCATCGGATTCAGGTTTCCAGCTGCCGGTGTTTTCCAGCCAGTCGGAGACATTGTCATAGGCCAGCTTGGCTTTGGATTCGATGGTGGCGGCAAAGAATTCGATATCGTCTTCAATCGTGCCATCTGCGGCAATGGTCATGCGGCAGGCGAGAACCGGGCGCACCTCATTTGGGCGCAGCGAGCAGAGGTCGTCAGACAGTTCGCGCGGCAGCATCGGGATGTTAAAGCCCGGCAGGTAGTTGGTGAACGCGCGGATTTTCGCCGTTTCGTCCAGCTTGCTGCCTTCCACAATCCAGGCGGTTGGATCGGCAATGGCGACGGTCAAATGCAGTTTGCCATCGGCGCTCTCTTCAGCGTAGAGCGCATCGTCCATATCTTCTGTGCTGGCGCTGTCGATGGTGACAAACTCCAGCGCGGTAAGATCGCGGCGCGCCAGGCCTTCATCCTGCATCTCAGTTGCCACGCCGTTCGGCGCTTCTTTTTCAAGATTATGGCGCGCCAGCGTGACCCACCACGGGACGAAATGGTCGTCGCCAAAGGTGATGAACTGGGTCAGTTCAGCATAGAAACCGCGGTCGCCTTTCAGAGGATGACGGCGCATTTCTGCCACGGCCCAGTCACCTTCTTTAAAATCATGCTCAACGCCGCGGGCGGCGCGGCAGGGAATGGCATCTTTCAGCAGGGGGTGATCCGGCACGACAGAAAGACGATCGTCCTTTCTCTGCACTTTGCCCACAAAGCGGGTCAGGAACGGCTCGATCAGTTCTTCCGGCTCGGCGGATTCACGTTCCTTCTCGGTATGGATGACGGCCATGACGCGATCGCCATGCATCACTTTCTTCATCTGCGGTGGCGGAATGAAGTAGCTTTTCTGCGCGTCAACTTCAAGGAAGCCAAAGCCCTTTTCCGTGGCTTTCACGACCCCTTCTGCACGCGGCGTCTGGGAATGCAGTTGCTGTTTAAGCTGCGCTAGCAGCGGGTTGTCCTGAAACATAATGTTCTATTTTCGTAGCCATTGAGCGGCTGACAGTTTTACGCGATTCTCACTGCTACAGCAAGCGCTCTTTGGGGAAAGAGTGTGGTTATTCCGCTTTGCCGGACGCGACTTTTAGTCGATTGAGCCAGCCCTCCAGCGCGCATTGGCTGAGCAGGTTGATCGCCTGAACGGCAGTAAGTCCTTCTTCCGTGAGCGGGGTAAATTGTGCGGCGCTGAAGCGGTCCGGCGAGCGTGTCAGCAATTCGGCTGCTGCCGAAAGCGCCGGAGGAGGCAGCGAAACCGTTTCCCGGCTGTTTATCAGGATCTCCCCCATCAGATCGAGCAAGGTCGGTTCATGGCACAGGACCGGCGTCAGTGCCTCAAGCGTGGGCTCTGCCTGCCAGCGGGAGAGGGACTCAAGCTGATGTGCACTGGCATAGCGAAGCTCGACCACGGGCAGAAGCGAGATCCACGCGTCGGAGGACGTTGGCAGGGTGTGCGGCTGAATATGATGGCCCGGCAGCCAGCGGACGGGATGGCCGAGCAGTGCCTGAAAGACGGCGACCACGCGCGCCTGAAAACCGATAAAGCCGATTATCTGGTTAATTACCACAACGTCATAGATAGACAGACCTACCTCATCAAGCTGGTTTCGCGCCTTATCATCAATGACGTCAGGTGAGCTGGCGAGCTGGCGGGCGTACTGCGTGATTTGCGCCAGCCGTCGGTTACTTTCGCGGGAGGAGTCAGGGCCCGGCAGCGGGGCGAGGAGGGCGGCGTAGTGGTTGCACAGCCGCTGAACGCCGCAGGCCTGCGCCACCGTCAGCGCGGTACTTAACCGATCGTAGGCGCTAAGCGTTCGCAGGCGGTTTACGGGAAGTGAGAGCGGGAACAGCTGGTGACATAAGGATCTGGCAGGAGCAAGCCAGCCGGTACAGGCGGCGACAATCTCATCTGGCAGGGCTAAATCGAGCAAAAAACGATCGTCGACGTTAGCGGCTTCGGGCACCAGGGGCAGCACATCCGGCTGCGCGTGGTTTGACTGGGTTTCGTGATACCAGTGGCCTTTGCCGGAAAAACGGCGTTGTTCCATGGGCGTTCCTTGATCTCAAAATGGCGATCAATATCCTGGCGTAAGGCAGATAAAGGGAAAAATATTGTTAGGTGATAACAAATAGCAGAACGGAATAACGAAGGGGAGTGCGGAGGGGGAAAGCTCTCTTCCCGTGCGGGAAGAGAGCCACAGCTTATTTAATTTCCAGCTCGTTCATTGCAGCGATGTTGAAGCCGCCGTCAACGTGAACCACTTCGCCGGAGATACCTGCGGAAAGGTCAGAGCACAGGAATGCAGCAGAGTTACCCACATCTTCAATGGTAACGGTACGACGAATCGGGGTAACCGCTTCGCAGTGTGCCAGCATTTTACGGAAATCTTTGATGCCGGACGCCGCCAGGGTGCGGATAGGGCCAGCAGAGATGGCGTTAACGCGCACGCCTTCTGGACCCATTGCGTTCGCCATGTAGCGGACGTTGGCTTCCAGAGATGCTTTCGCCAGGCCCATAACGTTGTAGTTAGGGATAGCACGCTCTGCGCCCAGGTAGGACAGGGTCAGCAGCGCTGCGCCCGGGTTCAGCATTGCGCGGCAAGATTTCGCCATTGCAACGAAGCTGTAGGAGCTGATGTCGTGCGCGATTTTAAAGCCATCACGGGTTACCGCGTTCACGTAGTCGCCGTCCAGCTGGTCGCCAGGAGCGAAGCCGATGGAGTGAACGAAACCGTCGAATTTCGGCCATGCTTTTGCCAGTTCAGCAAACATGCCGTCGATGCTTTCGTCTTGTGCAACGTCACATTCCAGAACAATGCTGGAACCCAGCTGCGCGGCAAACTCTTCAACACGGCCTTTCAGCTTGTCGTTCTGGTAGGTGAACGCCAGCTCAGCGCCTTCGCGATGCATTGCCTGTGCGATGCCGTATGCGATGGACAGTTTGCTGGCAACGCCAGTCACCAGAATGCGCTTACCGGAAAGAAAACCCATAGCTTTAATCCTTATATTCATTGCTTATTTTGCCTTGTAATTCATAGCGTTACAGGCAGTATTTCAAAATCATTCGAAATTAGCTCGAAATTATAGCCCACTCACGGCCCCTTGTGTCACGATATTTCTCGTCGATCTCCGAAGAGGAATGCCCCAAAAGGCGAGGCGCGGGCTGGCGGGGGCTCAAAATTTCAGCATTCGTCCAGTATATCACCCGGCAGCAGCTTCGCCTCATCCAACCAGCAAGGTTCCGCGATCCATCAGCGGTATTCACACTTTCCTGGCGTTTTCAACGAAACGCGCAACGACAATAAAGAATACCGGGACGAAAAAGATCGCGAGAAGCGTGCCGCTGATCATGCCGCCAAACACCCCGGTGCCGATAGCGTGCTGCGTGCTGTCACTCGCGCCACGCGCCAGCATCAGTGGCACCACGCCTAACGTAAAGGCTAACGATGTCATCAGAATAGGGCGCAGACGCTGGCTTGCGGCCTGTATTGTTGCCGCCAGCAGGGGTTGTCCTTCCCGGTGGAGTTGCCTTGCAAACTCGACAATCAGAATGGCGTTCTTGGCGGAAAGGCCTATCAGGGTGATAAGACCGACCTTAAAGAAAACATCATTCGTCATGCCCGCAACGGAGACGGCAACCACCGCACCGATAAGCCCCAGGGGAACGACCAGCATGACCGCAAAGGGAATTGACCAGCTCTCATACAGGGCGGCGAGCACCATGAACACGACCAGTATCGACAGAACGATCAGACCCGGGAGCTGAGATTCGGATTTTCTCTCCTGCAATGAGCTCCCGGCCCACTCGCCGGCCATCCCCTGCGGTAAATCCCGTGACAACATCTCCATGGCTTTCATTGCAGTGCCGCTGGATTTGCCCGGGGCCGCACTGCCGGTAATGCGGATAGCAGAATATCCCTGATAACGCGTCAACTGCTGCGGCGCAACGTTCCAGGAAAGCGTCGCAAACGTAGATACTGGCACCATCTGCCCCATACGGTTTTTTACCGATAATTTCAGGATCTGCTCAGGCTGCATGCGGTAAGGGGCGTCGGCCTGAATAATGACCTGCTGAACGCGGCCCTTGTTCGTGTAGTCATTAACGTAGTTCGACCCCATGGTGACCGAGAGCGTCTGGTTGATTTCATCAAATGAAACGCCCAGCGCTTCCGCTTTTTCCCGGTCAATTTGAAGGGCCAGGCTTGTTCCTTCCGGCAGACCGTCTATATACACGTCACTCAGTTCAGGACGTTGATTAGCTTTCATAACCAGCGCATCGGCCGCTCTCTTTAACGCCTCGTAGCCCAGTCCCGCCCTGTCCTGCACGTACCAGGTGAAGCCCGAGGAGGTGCCCATATTCGAAATGGCCGGCGGGAGAAGGCTCATCGTGACGGCATCAGAGACGTTAGCCATGCTGGCCTGTATATGGTCGGCTTCATTCTGTGCGGTCGTACCCTGCCGATCTTTCCAGTCCTTCAGCGTGGTGAAGGCCATGGCCGAATTCGGTCCCGAGCCTGAAAACCCAAATCCCAGAATCATAATGTTGCTTTCAATATCCGGCCGGGCCGCAATTTCCTCTTCAAATTTTTTAACCACTCTCAGGGTGCGCTGCATTGTGGCATCGGAAGGCAGCTGAATTGAGGACATAAAATAGCCCTGATCTTCATCCGGAAGAAAGGACGAGGGCAGCGAAGAAAGCCCCAAACATAGGGCAGCACATAGCGCAACATACAACAGCAGCATTCGCCCGGTACGTCTCAGCACCGCGCCCAGCCAGGATTCGTACCACGTCGTGAGGGTACGAAAGCGGGCGTTAAACCCTGCCGCGAACCTGCCACCAACGTGCTTTGCTGCGCTGTGAGGCTTAAGTAGCGTTGCGCATAGCGCGGGGGTAAGCGTGAGGGCAAGAAATGCCGACAACAGTATGGATACCGCCATGGAAATACAAAATTGTCGATAAATAATCCCGACGGATCCTTCGGCGAAACCCATGGGAATAAAGACGGCGGTAAGCACCAGCGTGATCCCGATAATTGCCGGCGTGATTTCTTTCATGGCCTCCCGGGTCGCGTCGCGCGGAGAGAGTTGTTTTTCTTCCATCAGGCGCTCAACGTTCTCCACGACCACAATAGCGTCATCTACGATAATCCCTATCGCCAGAACCATGCCGAACATGGTCAGAATATTGATGGAGTATCCACTCAATAGCATCACCGTGAAGGTGCCAAGCAGTGCGACGGGGGCAACAATCGCCGGGATAAGCGTACAGCGTATCTTATGCAGAAACAGCAGCATTACGAGGAAGACCAGAACCATCGCTTCCACAAATGTCTGCACCACCTTCATGATGGAGAGCTTCACAAAAGGCGCGGTATCGAAGGGAACCGTAAACGTCATTCCTTCCGGCAACACCTGAGAAAGTTCGTCGATGCGTGCGCGTACGCCTGCAGCCGTGCTCATCGCATTGGCGCCAGGCGATAGCTGGACCGCCGCAGCCGTTGCGGGAACTCCATTTTCGCGGATACCGAAAGCGTAGCTTTGCAGGCCGGACTCAATGCGCGCGACGTCGGACAGCTTCAGCCTTGCGCCGGACGCCTCTGATTTCAGAGTTATATTACTGAAAGCCTCTACGGAAGTGAGTTGCCCCTTCACGGTGATCGGATACGTTACGCCTTGCCCTTCAGATGCCGGTTCATCTCCCGTTTTTCCGGGCGAAACCAGGGCATTTTGCTGGCCAACGGCGGTAAGCACATCGCTCACCGAAAGTCCGTAGCTATGAAGCTTCATCGGGTCCAGCCAGATGCGCAGCGCTTTTTCGCCACCAAACAGCTGAATTTTCCCTACTCCAGGTACGCGGCGAAGCTCGTCGCTGACATGCCGGGCAAAGTAATCGCTTAAATCGGCTTCCTCAAATTTACCGGTTGCGGACTTCAGCCCCACCATCATTAAAAAACCGGAATTGGCCGCCTCGACGTTGATGCCATTTTGCCTGACCGCCTGTGGCAAACGCGGCTCCACAATTTTAATCTGGTTCTGAAGGTCCATCTGCGCCAGCTTGATGTCCGTGCCGGGCTTAAACGTCACGGTAATAGACGCAGAACCGGTTGTGTCACTGGATGATTCGAAGTAAAGCAAATTATCGACGCCAGATATTTCGCGCTCAAGTAACGACACCACCGACGTATTCATAATATCGGGGCTGGCGCCCGGGTAGGTGACAGAAATAATAATCCCAGGCGGTGCCACCGCCGGATACTGCGCAACCGGCAGCCGGGGGATAGACAATACACCCGCCAGGACGATAAAAAGCGCCACGACCCAGGCGAAAATGGGACGTTCAATAAAGAAATGAGGCATTAATTTAACTTCCAGATACGTGACTATTTCAGTGAGTTATTTTGTTCAAGATGGTGTGATAGAGAGTCTACAACTCGCCTGTTTAGCGGACATGGGCGGTTTATGGAGAGAATATGGAGCGAAACAACGCGGTTGTTTAAATCATTCTCACGATGAGGTACAACGGTGAACCGCCAAAAAAGAGAATTAAATAACACTCATAGTAAAACACCAAATCGTTAAAATCTGGCGTAGCGTTCAGCAGCACAGTGAACGTAATAATGAGATAAACAAAAATCACCATTAGCCAGAAGGCGATGAGAAGTAATTCAGTAAACGCGCCTGCTTTGTTTTGTATTATCAGAGAGACAACCGACAAGGCAATGCAGCCATAGATCATGGGGGAAGAGAGTAGCGTTGCGGCGACTTTCTCATCCATTATATGCATCAATACCAGCCAGGTATAAAGTAATCCCCACGATAGCAGCAGGAAGAGAGAAAATATGCCGATTTTTTTAGGAGAGAAGTATTTCGAAAGTTCCATGCTCATTATCTCAGCCAAATTCAGAAAGCCTTTAAGCGACAGGGGTATTTACCACGTTAAACGAAAGACGGTTTAACTCCGAATAACTATTGTGGACTGACATTGTCGAGTCTTTATTGACTGAATGTGTAGGCTGTATGGAGAAATTGCCGGGAACTTAAATTAACCCAGGAAATTTTCGCGGCCACGGCACTTTTTCCCGGAGCCTGTGTCTTATTGTGCTAAAGATATCTGATAGCGTGCTCAAAGGGATTTCACCCGCGGAGATAAAATGAACAAAAATACTCTAATCCTTGTTGTTGAAGATGAAAACGAAATTGCCGATATACTGATGAGTTACTTAGAGCGTTCTGGGATGAAAACGCTGAGAGCCCGGCAGGGCGAGCAGGCGATAGCGCTTAATCGGCTCCATAAACCGGATCTTATCTTGCTGGATATCCATCTGCCCGTATGCGATGGCTGGAGCGTACTCACGACGCTCCGTCAGGAAAGTTCTGTGCCCGTCATTATGGTGTCCGCACTCGATCAGGACGTGGATAAGCTGATGGGGCTTAGGCTTGGCGCGGATGATTACGTCATCAAACCTTTCAACCCTTCCGAAGTGGTCGCGCGGGTTGAAGCCGTGCTGCGCAGAACCAGACCCGCTCTTCAGCAGGCGGGTGCCGTGCCTCTCAGGACGCCTTTTATTACGGTCTACCCGGACGATTTCTACGTTGAGGTCACCGTGGGCGAAGAGGTAGTCTCCCCAGTATTAACGACGACGGAATTTAAACTTCTTACTTACCTGGTGAGATACCCGCGAAAGGTCTGTTCCCGGGAAGAGTTACTTAACGCGTGTCTGCCGGAAGGCGATACGCTCGACAGAACGGTAGACAGCCATATGAGCAAGCTGCGTAAAAAGCTGGAGCTTGCAGGCCTTTATGGCGTTCCTGAGAGCATCAGGGGGATGGGCTATCGACTCGGGGAGAAAAAATGAACAGAGATTCTGTCCTGAGTCGGCAGATCTTAACGTATATGCTGCTGCTGACGTTTATGATCATTGCCATTGCGGTACTGGGCTCCTGGTTTTTTTACTCTTTTATTCTCGATCACCTCCCCGGCGGTGCCGTTGAGGGCGATGACGAGCAAATGACGATGTGGGACTGGGTGTGGATCGGGACCGCGACAACAATCAGTCTGATAATCGCGATATTTTTAACGATAAAACTTTCTTCACGAATACTCACCCCGTTAAATGCGGTAGCGTCCAGCCTGAGAAAAATTTCTCAGGGCCAGCTGGATGCCCGTGCTTATTGCGCCAGCTCCCGTCTGGGAGAGGTCAATCATCTGGTCACGGATTTCAATGAAATGGCGGAAAAACTCCAGACGCTGGATATTCAGAGGAAATCCTGGAACGCCGCGATTGCCCATGAGCTGAGAACCCCGGTCACGATTTTACGCGGGCGGCTTCAGGGGCTGGTTGACGGCGTTTTTGAGCCGGATCCGCTGCTTTTTAATAATCTTCTCAAGCAGACTGAGGGGTTAACCCGTTTGATTGAAGATCTTCGGGTGATCAGCTCTGACGGCGGGGCGGGTTATACGCTGTATAAATCCAGAACGGACCTCAAACGCACAATCCAGGATGCGCTTGATACTTTCATGCCCGAGTTCAAGCACAATCAGTTTGTAATTAAAACAGAGTTGAGGGAACAGCGATGCGTGTTCGATCCGTTGCGCATCAATCAGTGTCTGGCCGTTCTGTTTGACAACGCATTACATTATTCAACTTCGCGGAAACTCATCGTAAAAAATGGCATCTCTGATAAAGGCAATTATATCCTTATTGAGGATGGCGGGCCGGGCATCCCCAGGGAATTTCATGATTTCTTATTTCAACCCTTCCAGCGGGATAATGGTGCCAGAGATGTGAATCCTGAAGGATGTGGTTTAGGCTTATCGGTGGTAAAAGCCATCATGCTGGCTCATGGTGGCGATGTAACGTATACCTTATCGAAGCAAAACCACTCCCTGTTCAAACTGACCTGGCCCGATGCCTGAGCCCTGGCGGCAGGTCAGCCTGGCCTGCCCGCCGATAGCGGCAACTGCCATATATCGCCTAACTTTGTATCCCATTCCAGAGGGGTAATTCGCAGTTTGCCCCGTTTTGGGCTTAAGGTTATTTCACTGAAGTAAATTTCATCGCTTTTCAACATAAGGTCAACGCGGCAGTAGTCAAGACCCTTCGCCAGCTCCTGAGCGGCCAGCAGAGCCTCACGGAACAATTTCGGCTCGCCGGGCGCGACCGGCGTATTAGGATATTCCATCTGGAAGGGCTGTAAATTCCAGTGTCGGTCGTAAACGTTGATAAATTCTCTGCCGCGGTCATCTGTAAAATCGGCCTCAACATAGTGTGCGACGCCGTGAAAACAGTGAATTCGCAGCATTTCCGGCGTGCTGTTCCTGTCCGCATTATTGAAAAGATCGACATAGGGCTCACACAGTATAACGGGTGTAATATTTTTGTACTGCCACTCGCGCGTGGTGTAATACAAATTCTTCTTTAATGCGAGAGTGAGCTTTTTACGGGCCTGTCGGTAATTGAACTGGTTTTTGTTTGTACAGATTATTGTGCTTCCACTGTCATGATTGCACTTAAGGACGAATTGATCGGGCAGTATTGAAAAATCGATATGCGAAAACCTGCGGTATACACCAATCAAAGGCACCACCTTTACTCGCGTTGTTCTGGACGCAACGTATTCGCGGACGGCGAGTTTATCGGCAAGCATTGTGTAGAGATTATTATGGTCATAGACCAGGCGATGACATATTTTTTCACTCAACGTAGTGGGTGATTTAATGTCAGGGGTTATGCCTGATGTCTTTTTGAGTTTTGCAGTATGAAAATTGAGGTCCGTCATGAAATATGAACGGCATTTTCTGATGAGATACTCCGTATATTTTAGAACATATGTGGTGGTGTTCATTTCTTCTCCTCCGTAATGTTCCGTTATTCTGGAGAAGAACTATTGATGGATATTGCTAAAAATATGGAGCAGGGATGGAGACAAAAAATAAAAGGATTAAATAGCGCACGCAGGCTATTTAATCCTTATTTGAGCGGAGCAATCCGTGTTTACCGCCGCGCTTAACGGTCTTTTCTCCACGCATCGGCGGTCAATGCTTCACCGAAATGCCCGGCAATCAGCCTTTTCGTCAGCTCATGAAGCGGGGAGGCCATCACATCCGCCGTGCTGCCGCGCTCGACGACTTCCCCCTGGTGCATGACCATTACCTGATCGCTGATGTGCTTCATCATCCCCAGATGCTGGGTGACGTAGATGTAGGAGATACCCTGCTTTTCCTGTAATTCGAGCATCAGGTTAATCAGCTGCGAGCGCATCGACATATCCAGCGAGGCAAGCGCTTCGTCTGCAACGATCACTTTCGGGCGCAGAATCAACGCGCGGGCCAGACCCAGACGCTGTTTCTGACCGGGAGCCAGCATATGCGGGTAGTAGCTTTCGTGATCCGGTAACAACCCAACCATACGCAGCGTTTCGAAGATACGCTTGCGGCGCGCCTCTGGCTCCAGTTCGGTATTCAGACGCAGAGGGAAATCAAGGATCTGCGAAATGCGCTGGCGTGGATTAAGCGAGGTAGACGGATCCTGAAAGATCATGCGGATGCGCTGGCTGCGGAAAGAGTAATCGCCAAACTGCAGAGGATGATCGTCAATCAACACTTCTCCAGCAGTGGGCTCGACCATGCCGGCAAGCATTTTCGCCAGCGTGGATTTACCGGAGCCGTTTTCGCCGATGATCGCCAGCGTCTGTTTTTCACGCAGGGTAAAACTCAGCGGCTTAACCGCTTCGACAGTCTGACGATGAAACAGCCCCGTGCGATAGCGAAAGGTCTTACTCAGATTGCGGACTTCCAGCAAGGTTTCGACCATTTCACTCTCTCTCCATGTTCAGCGGGAAATGACAGGCGTAAAGATGATTTTTGGCGCCGGTCAGGCGCGGCGTCTCGATACATTTACGCTGAGCATACGGACAACGCGGCCCCAGACGACAGCCTATCGGCAACGATTCCAGCAGCGGAATCGCTCCGGGCAGGGTATTCAGACGGCTCTTGTGCGGCATGGCGCTGCCAAAATCAGGAATGGCGCGGATAAGCGCCTGCGTATATGGATGGTGCGGCGCGGCGATCAGCTCCTCACTCGGGGCAGTTTCGACCGTTTGCCCGCAGTACATTACGTCAATTTTATCCGCCCATTTGCTGAGCATTTGCAGGTCATGGCTGATCAGCAAAATGGTGGTGTTATTGTTCTGGTTCAGGCGCGACAGCAGGCGGAAAATTTGTGCCTGGGTGGTCGGCTCCATCGCGTTGGTGGGTTCATCCGCAATCAGCAAACGCGGCTGATTAGCCAGGGCGATGGCAATCATCACCTTCTGGCATTCACCGTCGGTCAGCTCATACGGGAAGCTGCGCATCGCGTCTTTATGGTCTTTGATCCCGACGCGGTGTAATAGCTCAATGGCGCGGCGCTTGCGCCAGCCGAAACGCTGCCACCAGCGGCCTTTATAAGTCCAGCCGGGAATGTTCTGCATCAGCTGTTTGCCTACGCGCTCGGACGGATCGAGGCAGGACTGTGGCTCCTGGAAAATCATCGAGACGTTATGGCCGACCAGCTTGCGACGCTCGCGCGGAGAGAGGCGCAGCAGGTCTATATCGTCGAACCGCATGCGGTCAGCGGTCACGCGCCAGTTGTCTTTCGCCACGCCGCAGATCGCTTTGGCGATCAGGCTTTTTCCTGAACCAGATTCACCCACCAGCCCGCGAATCTCGCCCTCGGCGAGAGTAATGCTGATGCGATCGACGGCTTTAACCCAGCCTTCACCGGTTTTGAATTCAATGGTGAGGTTGCGAATATCAAGAAGCGGCATTATTGCACCCCCGCGTTAATTGCACGGCGAATACCATCGCCCAGCAGGTTGATCAGCAACACGCTTACCATAATCGCCGCCCCCGGCAGCATAACCGTCCACGGCGCCACGTAGATCAATTCCAGCGCGTCACCGAGCATCGCACCCCATTCAGGGGACGGCAGCTGCGCACCGAGGTCGAGGAACCCGAGCGCAGCGATGTCCAGGATCGCCATCGACAGCGCACGGGTGATCTCGGTGACCAGCCCGGCGGCGATGTTTGGCAGAACGGCAAACCACAGAATATTGAAGGTCGTCGCGCCGTCCAGACGGGCCGCAACGACATACTCTTTTTCCAGCTCGTCATGCACCATGCTGTAAACCGAGCGCACGATGCGGGGGAGGATAGCCAGCCAGACGGCGAACATGGCATGCGACAGATGCGGACCGGCAAAGGCAACCACAATGATTGCCAGCAGCAGGGACGGAATCGACAGCAGCGTGTCCAGAATGTGGTTCAGCACCGCCGAGCGCAGGCCATGCGTGGAGCCCGCGAAAATACCGAGCGCCAGTCCACAGAGCGTCGCCGCGAGCGTCACGACAAACGCGCCGCCCACCGTCGGGGCAGCCCCGCTTAACAGACGGCTCAATACGTCGCGTCCGAGATCGTCAGTGCCGAGGAAGAATGAGACTTCGCCGTAGCGTGACCAGGAAGGCGGCAGCAGCTGATAGCCAAGGAACTGCTGATCGATGCCATAAGGCGCAAACCACGAACCAAAGAGGCAAAGCAATACCAGACCGGCGCAGCCATAAAGGCCGATCATTGCCGTGGTGTCACCATAGAACTTACGCCACACGGTACGCAGCGCACCGGGCGTGCGCTTTTCACTGTAAACGTTATCGTAAGGCATACCATTCCTTATGCTTCAATGGGTTAGCCATCGCACCCAAAATATCGGACAACACGTTAACAATAATGACCAGCGAACCAATCACCATCACACCCGCTGAGATAGCAGCATAATCCTGCTGACGGATGGCGTTAATCAGCCAGCGTCCCAGCCCGGGCCAGCTAAAGACCATCTCGGTGATCATAGCCAGCGTAAGCATGGTGGAAAACTGCAGCCCCAGGCGCGGAATTACCGGCGGCAGAGCGTTGTGCAGGACGTTGCGGCGCAATATGGTCAGGCGCGACAATCCGCGCGTGGCGGCAGCTTTGACATAGTTCTGCTCAAACACCTCGATGGTGCTCAGGCGCATCAGGCGGATCACCTCGGTTGTCGGCGCAACCGCCAGCGTCAGCACCGGCAGTACCATATGACGCAGGGCGCTGACGATCATCTCATGGCGCCAGACGGAATCGGACAGCCAGGCGTCAATGATGGCAAAACCCGTTACCGTTTTAACCGTATAGAGCAGGTCAAAACGGCCAGAGACCGGTAGCCAACCCATCGTCAGCGAGAAGAACAGCGTCAGTAGCAGCGCCAGCCAGAATACCGGGATAGAGAAGCCGAGCAGGGCAAGGGCGCTGATAAACTTATCCTGCCATTTGTTGCGGTAGATCCCGGCCAGCATGCCCACGGGAATACCTACCATCAGGGCAAAGCCGAAGGCCAGAATGCACAGCTCCATCGTGGCCGGGAAAACCTCCTTCAGCTGCTCGGAGATAAGCTGCCCGTTTATGCTCGACACGCCGAAATCCCAGTGCAGCAGACCGTTAAACCAGAACAGCCAGGCATCCCACAGCGATGAGCCCTGTAGCGGGGCATGCGGCGTGAAATAGCTCAGGCTGAAGCCGACAAAGTTCAGGAAAAAGAGCGTCACCAGCAGTAAAAGGAGCCGACGCAAGGTAAAAATAATCATGGTTTTTTCACCTCTTGTTCTTTTTCACGCGATACGCCGGCGAACGAGGCGTTGCCGAACGGGCTCAGCACCAGGCCTTTAATATCATAGCGGTAGGCCTGAAGGCGCAGGGAAGAGGCCAGCGGAAGCACCGGCAGTTCCTGAGCGAGTATCTTTTGCGCTTCATCGTAAGCGTCAATGCGCGAGGCCAGCTGTTGGGAAGAGAGCGCTTTTTGCAGCACGGCGTCGAACTCCCGGTTACACCAGTGGGCGTAGTTGGTCTGCGAATTTATCGCAGCACAGCTCAGCAGTGGCCGGAAGAAGCTGTCCGGATCGTTACTGTCGGTAGCCCAGCCTGTCAGGGTGAGGTCGTGATTCATATCCATCAGGCGCGCCTCCTGGAAACGGCCCTCAACCGGTACGATGATCACCTTGACGCCCACCTGCGCCATATCCGCCTGCAGCAGTTCAGCGGTTTTCAGCGGGCTCGGGTTCCACGCCTGGGAGCTGGTGGGCACCCAAAGCTGGAGCGTCAGGTTTTCCGCGCCCAGCGCTTTCAGTTGTTCACGCGCTTTTGCCGGATTGTATTCCGTAATTTTAGCCTCACCGTCGTAGGCCCACGAGGCGCGCGGTAAAATTGAGGCGGCGGTTTCCGCCGTGCCGTAGTAGATCGACTGCATCAGACGCTGGTTGTTGATCGCCAGCGCCAGAGCGTGACGTACGGCAGGGTTGTTCAGCGGCGGCTTATCGGTGTTAAAGGCCAGATAAGCGATGTTCATCCCCGGGCGTAACGTCAGACGCAGACGCGGATCGTCGCGCAAAATGGTGAGCTGGCTGGCAGCGGGCCAGGCGAGCACGTCGCATTCCCCTGTGAGCAGTTTCGAGAGCCGTCCCGTTCCGCCAGACCCGAGATCGACCACCACCTGCGGCATCAGCGGCGTACCGCGCCAGAAATGTTCGTGGCGCTGCAGGCGAATATATTGCCCCGCGCGGTATTCGGCCAGCTGGAATGGACCGGTACCCACCGGCTGGCGGTCGAGCAGCTCCTGACGATCTTTTTTCGTCAGCTTCGCCGCGTATTCGGCGGACATAACGGACGCATAGTGGGTCGCCAGGTGCCAGAGGAAGGAGGCATCCGGGCGCGTCAGCGTAAATTCAACCGTCCGGCTGTCCAGCTTGCGCACGCTTTTAACGGTGTCGGCAAACTGCAGGCTGTCGAAATAGGGGAAATTATCCCCGTTAACGTTATGCCACGGGTGGTTACGGTTAAAGATACGCTGGAAGGTGAAGACCACGTCATCCGCGTTCAGCTTGCGCGTAGGGGTAAACCACGGCGTACGCTGAAACGCGACATCATCGCGCAGGCGAAAACGGTAGGTTGCACCGTTATCCAGGACTTCCCAGCTTTCCGCAAGTTCAGGCACCAGGCGATAGGTGTACGGGTCGACATCAAGCAGACGGTCGTAAAGCTGCGCGGCGAGCGTATCCACAATCAGGCCGCTGCCCGCTTTTTGCGGGTTGAAGGTGTCCACCTGGCCACTGACGCAATAGACGAAGCCGCTGTCACGAATGTCAGGCTGCGTTGACTGCCCGGGCGCAGCAAACGCCAGGCCGCTGAACAGACCGAGTGCAAAAAAGGACGATAAAACCAGACGCATAATTTTTAAGGTTTTTAGGTTCGATCTGCAAAGTGTATCGCACTTACGCCTGCTTCGTAAAAATGTCTGCGGGTAAGTGCCGATATTGTCAGCGCATTTGATGTTTTTTAAGCAATGCCCGTAACTGATGGTAGGTCAGGCCCAGGAGTTCGGCCGCGCGTTTCTGGTTATATTTCGCCGCCTTCAGGCTTTGCTCCAGCAGCTGTTGCTCCTGCTCGTGCTGGAACTGGCGCAAATCAAGGGGCAGCGCGGGAGTATCGCCTGACGATGACGGGGAGGAAACCGGCGGCGCATTGCGCTGAAAAGGATCGATAATGATATTATCCAGCTCCGTCTCGCTGCTGCCGTGGCGGTAAACAGAACGCTCCACAACGTTCTTCAGTTCGCGGATATTTCCCGGCCAGCGGTAGGCCAGAAGCGTCTCCCGCGCATGATCGCTGAAGCCGGGGAAAAGAGGGAGACCGAGCTCGCGGCACATCTGAATCGCAAATTGTTGAGCAAGCAACATGATGTCGCTTCTCCTGTCGCGCAGGGGCGGAAGCTGAACGACGTCAAAGGCCAGGCGGTCAAGCAGATCGGCACGGAATTTCTCCTCCGCGACCATCTCCGGCAGATTGGCGTTGGTGGCGCAGACCAGGCGCACGTTAACCTGCAGCGGCTGGCTGCCGCCGACGCGCTCCAGTTCACCATACTCAATCACGCGTAGCAGCTTTTCCTGCACCAGCATCGGCGCGGTGGCGAGTTCATCAAGGAACAGGGTGCCGCCGTCGGCGCGCTCAAAACGTCCCGGATGGCGCTTCTGAGCGCCGGTAAACGCGCCCGCCTCGTGGCCGAACAGCTCGGTATCGAGCAGGTTTTCATTCAGCGCCGCACAGTTTAGAGAAATGAAGGGGCCGTCCCAGCGTCCGGATAAATAGTGCAGACGGTTAGCAATCAGTTCCTTACCCGTGCCGCGCTCGCCGATAATGAGTACCGGTTTGTTGAGCGGCGCAAGGCGAGAAACCTGTTCCAGTACCTCAAGAAAGCTGTTGGCTTCGCCGAGTAAGTTATCTTTGTATTGAGCCATGATGAAATTAACCACTCCTTAGCGATATTCACCAGGTCAGCATAGTTCTGTGGTGAATAAAAATCAATCACATCGTGTAAAATCAATAAGATAAAAAACTGGCACGGGAATTGTATTATCAGTACAGCAGGGCATAGCCCGATAACAGAACTATGAGGATTTGATTATGGGTATTTTTTCTCGTTTTGCCGACATCGTGAACGCCAACATCAACTCACTGCTGGAGAAAGCAGAAGATCCGCAGAAGCTGGTGCGCCTGATGATTCAGGAGATGGAAGACACGCTGGTTGAAGTGCGTTCTACCTCCGCCCGTGCGCTGGCTGAGAAAAAGCAGTTAACGCGCCGTATCGAGCAGGCCACCGCTCAGCTCAATGAATGGCAGGAAAAGGCGGAACTCGCCCTACGCAAAGATAAAGAAGATCTTGCTCGCGCAGCGTTAATTGAAAAGCAGAAGCTGGCGGACATGATCGCTACGCTGGAGCATGAAGTCACGCTGGTGGAAGACACGCTCACCCGCATGAAAAAAGAGATTGGTGAGCTCGAAAATAAACTGAGCGAAACCCGCGCGCGTCAGCAGGCGCTAACCCTGCGTCATCAGGCGGCAAGCTCTTCCCGCGACGTGCGTCGTCAGCTGGACAGTGGCAAGCTGGATGAGGCCATGGCGCGTTTTGAGTCATTCGAGCGTCGTATCGACCAGATGGAAGCGGAAGCAGAGAGCCACGGCATCGGTAAGCAAAAGTCGCTGGATCAACAGTTTGCCGATCTGAAAGCGGACGATGAAATCAGCGAGCAGCTGGCGGCATTGAAAGCCAAAATGAAGCAAGATAACCAATAATAATGTTGCGGCACCTGAGCGTGCCGCTAAGCATCCGACGACAAGGAGTACACATGAGCGCGCTTTTCCTGGCCATTCCCCTGACGATTTTCGTGCTGTTTGTTTTGCCGATTTGGCTATGGCTGCACTACAGCAACCGTTCTTCAGGGAACGATTTATCCCAGAGTGAACAACAACGTCTTGCGCAGCTTACCGACCAGGCTAACAAGATGCGCGATCGCATTCAGGCGCTGGAAGCAATCCTGGATGCAGAACATCCTAACTGGAGGGACCGTTAATGTCAGGACTGAATCTGAACAAAAAATTGTGGCGAATTCCACAGCAGGGCATGGTGCGCGGCGTTTGCGCCGGGCTGGCCCATTATCTCGACGTTCCGGTAAAGCTGGTTCGTGTGGTCACGGTGCTGTCGATATTTTTCGGCCTGGCGTTTATCACTTTCGTGGCCTACATCGTGCTGTCGTTTGTACTTGACCCGATGCCGGAAGGCGAACTGGCTGCGGAAGGCGCGCCTACCAGTAACGATCTTCTCAATGCGGTTGACGATCGGCTGGCTGAAGGGGAGAAGCGGTTACGTGAAATGGAACGCTATGTCACATCCGATACCTTTACGCTGAGAAGTCGTTTTCGTCAGCTTTAAGAGAGAATATACATGAAGAAAAACTGGCAACAGGCCGGTCAGAAGGTAAAACCCGGCCTGAAAATCGCAGGTAAACTGGTTCTGATGACGGCGTTACGTTACGGCCCGGCAGGTGTGGCGGGCTGGGCGATCAAATCTGTTGCCCGTAAGCCGGTCAGAATGTTGCTGGCCGTGGCGCTTGAACCTCTGTTGCAAAAAGCGGCAAAGCGGCTGTCACGCCGTTACTTATCCCGATAATTCACGCTCGCGTTAGCCCTTTCTCTCCCCGGAAGGGCTAACGACATTTCATCCCTTTCCCTCACTTTCTTTGCGGCAGCTCACATTACTGCACAGAGCTGCTTTGTAATTGCGTTTTTCAGCCTCCCGGTTCGTTGACAGATATTTTTCAGGGGAGTAGATTGCCCTTCGTGGGACCGCTACCATGGAAAATAATGTGAACGCAAAAATTAAAAAACTTATCAATCATATTTACGGTGAATCATTTTCTGAAGCACATTTTAAAGTGTTATTAACAAAGCTTGAACAAGCTGCTGTTGATATTACAGAAAAGCGTAAATCAGGATGGGATGAAAAAGATGTCGTTCTGATCACTTACGCCGATCAGTTCTCCGCGAAAGGGGAGAAAGCGTTGCCGGTATTTACCCGCTTTTATAATGAGTGGCTTGCTCGCACGTTTTCCCATGTCCACCTTTTACCTTTTTATCCGTGGTCCTCTGATGACGGATTTTCCGTTATTGATTACCACAACGTTGCGCCTGAAACCGGGACCTGGCAAGACGTTGGTGATTTAAAACAGTCTGCCAGCTTAATGTTTGATTTCGTCTGCAACCATATGTCAGCAAAAAGTGAATGGTTTGCTAATTATCTTGCGCAGAAACCTGGCTACGAAGATTTCTTTATTGCTGTCGATCCTGAAACTGATTTATCTGCGGTGACGCGTCCTCGCGCATTACCGTTGTTGACGCCGTTTACGCTGCATGATGGCAGCGTGCGTCATCTTTGGACCACCTTCAGCGATGACCAGATCGATCTCAACTTCGCCTCGCCTCAGGTGCTGATTGCGATGGTTGACGTGCTGCTCCATTACCTGGCGAAAGGGGCGCGTTATATCCGTCTGGACGCCGTCGGATTTATGTGGAAGATCCCTGGAACAAGCTGTATCCATCTGGAACAGACTCACTGCCTTATCCAGCTTTTCCGTGCTATTACCGAGGCCGTGGCGCCGGGTACCGTGATCATTACTGAGACGAACGTTCCGCATAAGGACAATATCTCTTATTTCGGTGACGGTGAAAATGAAGCCCAGATGGTCTACCAGTTCTCCTTGCCGCCGCTGGTGCTGCATGCAGTGCACCGTCAGGATGTTAACGCTCTCTGTCAGTGGGCGGGATCGCTGGCGCTGCCTTCAACAAAAACAACCTGGTTCAATTTCCTGGCGTCTCATGACGGTATCGGTCTGAACCCACTGCGCGGCATTCTGCCGGAATCAGAAATCCTCGCACTGGTTGAGAAACTTCAGCAGGAAGGGGCGCTGGTCAACTGGAAAAATAATCCTGACGGTACGCGCAGTCCTTACGAAATTAATGTGACCTATCTTGACGCGTTAAGCGCGCAAAACAGTTCAGATGATGAGCGCATTGCGCGCTTTATTCTGGCGCATGCGGTGCTGTTAAGTTTCCCAGGTGTACCTGCCGTGTATATTCAAAGTATTCTTGGCTCCCGTAACGATTATGAAGGGGTCGAGCGCCTCGGCTATAACCGCGCGATAAACCGCAAGAAATATACCGCAGGTCAGGTTGATCTCGAACTTAATAATAAAAATAGCATTCGTCATAAAATTTATTCCCGTTTAAGCGAGTTTATTGCGATTCGTCGTGGGGAAAGTGCGTTTCACCCTGATGCCCAGGCATTTTTTGAATCACTGGATGAACAAATTCTTAAAATTGTTCGCGTGGCTGAAAACGGTGAGAGAATTACAGCCCTGTTTAATTTTAGTAATAACGTTCATACCGTTTATGGGGACACGCTTACTGGTATGGAATTACTATCAGGACAAGCTGTTAGCGCTAAAGAGCTGACCCTCAATCCATGGCAGGTTATGTGGATTAAAGAAAAATAAAAGGACCCTAAAATGAAAATGCCCAAAATTGTGCTGTTATCAGCACTGGTTTCGTGCGCCCTGTTATCAGGCTGTAAAGATGATAAAGCGTCTGCTGTGACCATTGAGTTCATGCACTCGTCAGTAGAGCAGGAGCGCCAGGCGGTTATTACGAAACTGATCGAAAAATTCGAGAAAGAAAACCCCGGCATTACGGTGAAGCAGGTGCCGGTGGAAGAAGATGCCTACAACACCAAAGTGATTACGCTCGCCAGAACGGGCGCGCTGCCTGAAGTGATTGAAGTCAGCCATGATTACGCGAAAGTCATGGATAAGGAACAACTGCTGGATCGCAAGGCTATCGGTGAAGCCATTGAAGCGGTAGGCGAAAAGACCTTCTATGATGGGATCCTGCGCGTTGTGCGTACTGAAGACGGCACAGCCTGGACAGGGGTGCCGATGAGCGCCTGGCTGTCCGGCGTCTGGTATCACAAAGATGTGCTTGCCGCTGCGGGTATTCAGGAACCGCATAACTGGGAACAGCTGCTGAAAGCCAGCCAGAAGCTTAACGACCCGGCCAACAAACATTACGGTATTGCGCTGCCCACCGCGGAAAGCGTCATGACCGAGCAGGCGTTCTCCCAGTTTGCGCTTTCCGGCGGCGCGAACGTTTTTGATGCCAACGGAAACGTTGAAATTGACACCCCTGAAATGGCGAAAGCGCTTGAGTTCTATAAAGCGCTGGCCGCGACCACCATGCCGGGCTCGAACGACGTCATGGAGATCAAAGATGCCTTCATGAACGGTTCTGCACCGATGGCCGTCTATTCCACCTACATCCTGCCGGCGGTATTCCAGGATGGTAACCCTGCCAACCTTGGCTTCGTTGTCCCGACAGAAAAGTCCTCTGCCGTTTATGGCATGGTCACCTCGTTGACGATCACCAGCGGACAAACCGAAGAAGAAACGCAAGCGGCTGAAAAGTTTGTGACGTGGATGGAGCAGGCTCAAAACGCAACCGACTGGGTCATGATGTCGCCGGGCGCGGCGCTGCCGGTGAACACGCTGGTCGTAGGAACGGATACCTGGAAAAACAACGAGGTGATTAAAGCGTTTGGGCAACTGCCTTATGAACTGATCGCCCAATTCCCGAACGTACAGGTGTTTGGTGCTGTCGGCGACAAAAACTTCACGCGCATGGGCGATGTGACAGGGTCCGGCATTATCAGCTCCATGGTGCATAACGTCACCGTGGGTAAACAAGATCTCAGCGCAACGCTTAGCAAGAGCCAGACGCGACTGACTGACCTGATTTCACAACGATAGGAGCGCTCTGCGGAAGGAAATTATGAAGACGTTGTTTTCTGGTCGTTCAGATATGCCTTTCGCCATGCTGCTGTTGGCCCCCAGCCTGATTTTGCTGGGGGGCCTGGTGGCCTGGCCAATGATTTCCAATATTGAAATCAGTTTCTTACGTCTGCCGCTTAACCCGCGTATTGATGCGGTGTTTGTTGGCCTGGATAACTACATCCGCATTCTGGGGGATGCTGCGTTCTGGCACTCGCTGTGGATGACGTTCTGGTATACGGCGCTGGTCGTGCTCGGCAGCACCGGGCTGGGGCTTGCCGTCGCCATCTTCTTTAACCGTGAGTTTCGTCTCCGGAAGACGGCGCGTTCGCTGGTGATTTTATCCTACGTGACGCCCTCTATTTCCCTGGTATTTGCCTGGAAATACATGTTCAACAACGGCTACGGCATTGTGAACTATCTGGGCGTCGATCTGCTGCATCTGTATGACCAGGCGCCGCTCTGGTTCGACAACCCTGGCAGCAGCTTCGTGCTGGTGGTGCTGTTCGCCATCTGGCGCTACTTCCCGTATGCCTTTATCTCATTCCTGGCAATTTTGCAGACCATTGATAAATCGCTGTATGAAGCGGCAGAGATGGACGGAGCCAACGCCTGGCAGCGTTTCCGTATCGTCACGTTGCCCGCCATCATGCCTGTACTGGCAACGGTGGTGACGCTGCGAACCATCTGGATGTTCTACATGTTTGCGGATGTTTATCTGCTGACCACGAAGGTCGATATTCTGGGCGTGTATCTCTATAAAACTGCCTTTGCATTCAACGATCTGGGCAAAGCAGCCGCCATTTCTGTTGTGCTGTTTGTGATCATCTTCGCCGTCATTCTGCTGACCAGAAAAAGGGTAAACCTCAATGGCAACAAATAAACGCATACTGGGCCGTATTGGTTTCTATCTGGGGCTGGTGGTATTTCTGATTATCACGCTGTTCCCGTTCTTCGTGATGCTGATGACGTCATTCAAGAGCGCGAAAGAGGCCATATCGCTGAATCCGACTATTCTGCCGCAGGCGTGGACGCTTCAGCATTACGTTGACATCTTTAACCCGCTAATTTTCCCTTTCGTGGATTATTTCCGCAACAGCATGGTGGTGTCGCTGACGTCATCGGTAATTGCGGTGTTTCTCGGCACGCTGGGCGCTTACGCCTTGTCCAAGCTGCGTTTTAAAGGACGCGCGACGATCAACGCGAGCTTCTACACCGTCTATATGTTCTCCGGGATTTTGCTGGTGGTGCCGCTGTTCAAAATCATCACTGCGCTCGGCATTTACGACACTGAACTGGCGCTGATCATCACCATGGTGACCCAGACGTTGCCTACGGCGGTATTCATGCTGCGCAGCTATTTCGACACCATTCCGGACGAAATAGAAGAGGCCGCGATGATGGATGGTCTGAACCGCCTGCAAATCATCTTCCGCATTACCGTGCCGCTGGCCATTTCCGGTCTCGTGTCGGTGTTTGTTTACTGCTTCATGGTGGCATGGAACGACTACCTGTTTGCCTCCATTTTCCTGTCCAGCGCCAGCAACTTTACCCTGCCGGTCGGGCTGAACACGCTCTTTAGTACGCCAGATTATATCTGGGGTCGCATGATGGCGGCATCGCTGGTGACGGCGCTTCCGGTGGTCATCATGTACGCACTCTCTGAACGTTTTATTAAAAGTGGTTTGACCGCCGGTGGCGTCAAGGGCTAAGGCGGCCAATTTTTTATCAGGAGCAAGTTATGAAGAAGTTAGTTGCGACAGCGCCACGCGTAGCGGCGCTGGTGGAGTATGAAGACCGTGCTGTGGAAGCACATGAAGTGAAAATTCGCGCCCGCTTTGGCGCCCCGAAGCACGGAACGGAAGTCGTGGATTTCCGCGCGGCAAGCCCGTTTATTGATGAAGAGTTCAACGCAGAGTGGCAGATGTTCACGCCGCGTGAAGAGGGCGCTGCACGCGGTATCGAATTCGGTAAGTTCCAGCTGGGCAACATGATCGTTGGCGACATTATTGAATGCGGTGCAGACGTAACGGAATACCAGATCGGCGACAGCGTCTGCTGCTACGGCCCGCTGCAGGAGACGGTCATCGTTAACGCGGTGAACAACTATAAGCTGCGTAAAATGCCGCAGGGCGCGTCCTGGAAGAATGCCGTTTGCTACGATCCGGCGCAGTTCGCCATGAGCGGCGTGCGAGATGCCAACGTCCGTGTGGGTGACTTTGTTGTCGTGGTCGGTCTGGGAGCCATCGGACAGATTGCGATTCAGCTGGCGAAAAAAGCCGGTGCGTCAGTGGTTATCGGCGTTGATCCGATTGAACACCGCTGTGAGATCGCTCGCCGTCACGGCGCGGACCACTGCCTGAATCCAATCGGTACCGATGTCGGTCTGGAAATTAAAAAGCTGACCGGCAAGCAGGGCGCGGACGTGATCATAGAAACCAGCGGCTTTGCAGATGCATTGCAGTCCGCGCTGCGCGGGCTCGCCTACGGCGGCACCATCTCCTACGTGGCCTTCGCCAAACCGTTTGCGGCAGGCTTCAACCTGGGCCGCGAAGCGCACTTTAACAACGCGAAGATTGTCTTCTCCCGCGCCTGCAGTGAACCGAACCCGGACTATCCGCGCTGGAGCCGCAAGCGTATCGAAGAGACCTGCTGGGAATTGCTGATGAACGGTTATCTGAACTGTGAAGATCTGATCGACCCGGTCGTCACCTTCACCACCAGCCCGGAAAGCTATATGAAGTATGTCGATCAGCATCCGGAACTCAGTATCAAAATGGGCGTCACTTTTTAAGCTAAGGACAGCAAATCATGAAGATCGCAACACAAAACCAGGCCTTTTTCCCGACCAACATCATGGAAAAATTCGAGTACATCAAAGCGATGGGTTTTGATGGCTACGAAATTGACGGCCGTCTGCTGGTGGAAAATCTCGACGAAGTGAAAGCTGCTATCAAAGCCACGGGCCTGCCGGTGACGACAGCATGTGGCGGGTACGATGGCTGGATCGGTGATTTCATCGAAGAACGCCGTCTGAACGGATTACAGCAGATCGAACGCATTCTGGAAGCGCTGGCGGAAGTTGGCGGAAAGGGCATTATCGTGCCTGCGGCCTGGGGCATGTTTACCTTCCGTCTGCCGCCAATGACCTCTCCACGCAGCCTGGACGGTGACCGCAAAGCCGTAAGCGCCTCGCTGCGCTGGCTGGATGAGGTGGCCGCGCGCACCGGCACCACCGTCTACCTGGAGCCGCTGAACCGTTACCAGGATCATATGATCAACACCCTGGCAGACGCGCGTCGTTATATCGAAGAGAACGGCCTGAAGCACGTGCAGATCATCGGTGATTTCTATCACATGAACATTGAAGAAGACTCACTGACGGACGCGCTGCATCAGAACCGCGATCTGCTGGGTCATGTTCACATTGCAGATAACCACCGCTATCAGCCGGGCAGCGGCAGCCTCGATTTCGCCAGCCTGTTCGATCAGCTGCGTGCCGATAACTATCAGGGATACGTGGTGTATGAATGCCGTGTTCGCGCCGAGGATCCGGCTAAGGCTTATCAGGACTCTCTCACTTATTTGCGTGAATGCTAAGGATGACGAGCGTGATGAGTGCTTCTACACCTTCGCCTCTGCGCGTCGCCATTATTGGCGCCGGGCAGGTCGCGGACAAAGTGCATGCCTCGTATTACGCCACGCGCAGTGATGTTCAAATGGTGGCTGTCATGGACAGCCGCCTTGAGCAGGCACAGGCGTTCGCGGAACGTTATGCTATTCCATCGGCATGGCAGGACGCTCACGAGATGTTGCAGGCAGTAAAACCGGATGTGGTGAGCGTCTGTTCGCCCAACCGGTTCCATTTTGAACACGTGATGGCGTCGCTCGAGGCGGGTTGCCATGTGATGTGCGAAAAGCCCCCGGCGATGACGCCGCAGCAGGCTGATGAGATGCGCATCGCGGCGCGCAAGGCAGGAAAAGTCCTGGCCTATGATTTTCACCATCGCTTTGCCCTGGATACCCAACTCCTGCGCGATGCGGTAATGAACGGAACGCTCGGTGAAGTTTACTTTACCTCAGCGCAGGCGCTGCGTCGCTGCGGTGTGCCGGGGTGGGGCGTTTTTACCAACAAATCGCTACAGGGCGGTGGACCGCTTATTGATATCGGCATTCATATGCTCGACGCCGCAATGTATGTCCTGGGTTTCCCGGCGGTAAAACGGGTGACTGCGCACAGCTTCCAGAGGCTGGGAAACCGTAAAAGCACCGGTCAGTTTGGCGAGTGGGATCCTGCGCAATTTACCGTGGAAGATGCGCTGTTTGGCACGATTGAATTCTGCAACGGCGGCATTTTGCGTCTGGACACCTCCTTTGCGCTTAACATTCGCGAGCAGTCAATCATGAACGTCTCTTTCTGCGGTGAAAAGGCGGGGGCAACGCTGTTCCCGGCGCACATCTACAACGACGAAGCCGGTGTTTTAGAAACCCTTACCCAGCGCGAAGAGGCGGACGATCAGCGCCATCTGCGCAGCATGGATGCCTTCGTACGTCACGTGCTGGGAGAGCCCGTGATGATTGCCGATGCAGAACAGGGACTGGTAATTCAGCAGCTTGTTGGCGCGCTTTATGAATCCGCAGAAACAGGGGAAAGCGTAACACTATGCTGAACGTCTCTGTATTAACCGATCCGGGCTTTTGTCCACACAGCCTGAATAAATACGCCTCCATCATGGCATGCGGCAATGGCAACATGGGCATTCGCGCCGCGCATGAAGAAGAGTACACCCAGCAGACCAGAGGCATGTATCTCGCTGGGCTGTATCATCGCGCGGGGCGCAACGAGACCACCGAGCTGGTCAATCTGCCGGATATCACCGGTATTGATGTAGAGCTGGACGGCGTCAATTTCACCCTCCTGGCCGGGGAAATTCTTGAGTGGCAGCGCGAGCTGGCCTTCGCTAACGGCGAACTGCATCGTAACGTTGTCTGGCGTTCGCCCGACGGCAAGCGCTATCGGCTGGAGAGTCGTCGTTTTGTGTCGCTGGACCAGTTGCCATTAGTGGCTATGCAGCTCGCGATCACGCCTCTTGATGCCGCCACGCATGCCGTGATGAAAACCGGCATTGATGCAACGCAAACGAACAGCGGCAGACAGCATCTGGATGAAATCTCGGTCAGGGTCTTTGACCAGCACTACATGCAGGGCGTGTATGAAACGCAGGACCGAGCGTCTGAAGTTGTTGTTTCGGCGTTTTGTCAGCTCTCCGCTAAGAGCGACAGCTGTTTCACCGCCAAAAATCGGCGTCTCAGCGTACATCATTCACTGACCATTGCTCAGGGTGACACTGTCACGCTTGAAAAGATCGTCTGGGTGACACATCGCAGCGATAAAGCGCTGTCGCAGGAGTCTTTTGCGCGCAACGCGCTGGCCGATCTCAAAGTTTCTGCCGCAAGAGGTTACGACGCATTGCTTGAAAGCTCAGCGTATGCCTGGAAAGAGGTCTGGCGTGATGCCCGGGTGGAAGTGACTTCCGCAGAGCAACAGGATCAGATGGCGCTGGATTATGCCGTCTGGCATCTCACCACGATGACGCCTGCCCATGATGAGCGAAGCAGTATCGCTGCGAAGGGGCTGACGGGAGAGGGGTATAAAGGCCACGTCTTCTGGGATACCGAAATTTTCCTGCTGCCTTTCCATCTGTTTACCCGCCCGCAGGTTGCCCGCAGCCTGCTGCGTTATCGCTGGCTTAATCTGGCTGGCGCACGGGAAAAAGCCCGTCGTAACGGCTGGCCGGGCGCGTTGTTCCCATGGGAAAGCGCCGCAAGCGGAGAGGAAGAGACGCCGGAGTTCGCGGCAATCAACATCCGCACCGGGGTACGCCAGAAGGTGGCTTCCGCACTTGCTGAGCATCACATCGTGGCTGATATTGCCTGGGCCGTCGTTGCGTACTGGCAGGCGACGCATGATGACGCCTTTATGCGTAACGAAGGCCTGACGCTGCTGATGGAAACGGCTTTGTTCTGGATGGGACGCGCAACGGACGTCAATGGTCGTCTGGAAATCCATGATGTGATCGGACCGGACGAATATACCGAGCACGTGAACAACAACGCCTACACCAACTATCTGGCCTGGCACAACGTTGCCTGCGCGCGCCAGTTTATGGCGATGTTTGGGCGTGAGGATGAGCGTTTTACGGAGAATGCCGCGCAGTTCCTGGCGCGCTTATGGCTACCGGAGGCCGATGCAGACGGTGTGATCCCGCAGGATGATTCCTTCATGGCAAAACCTGCCATCGATCTGAGCCGCTACAAAGCCAAAGCGGGTAAACAGACGATTCTGCTCGATTATTCCCGCGCGGAAGTGAACGAGATGCAGATCCTGAAGCAGGCCGATGTGGTGATGCTTAACTACCTGCTGCCAGAACGGTTTACGCCACAGCAATGCGCCGCCAATCTGGCGTTCTATGAGCCACGCACGATCCATGATTCGTCCCTGAGCAAGGCCATTCACGGGATTGTGCTCGCGCGCTGCGGTGATACGCAGGGGGCCTATGCCTTCTGGCGCGATGGCATCGCCATTGATTTGGGCGAGGATCCGCACAGCAGCGATGAGGGCATTCATGCCGCGGCAACCGGTGCGATCTGGTCTGGCGCAATTCAGGGATTTGCTGGCCTGCAAATCATTGAAGGGGAACTGCATCTCGCGCCAAAACTGCCTGCTCACTGGCAGAAACTCGCTTTCCCGCTGCGGTGGCGGAACGCAGCAATGCACTTCACGTATGAAAACGAGGTGTTAACCATTGAAACCACGGCGCCTGCCACGCTGACGCTGTGGGGCAAAACGCTACATATCCCGGAGCGAGAAGTCTTCGCGTATAAGGATTTTCTTGCGTCCGTGAATGGGACCGCTACCACGGAGGGGCAACATGACGCTTAAGGCTGTTGTATTCGATTTGGACGGTGTGATCACCGATACCGCGCATCTTCACTTTCTGGCCTGGCGTGCCGTGGCGGAGGAAATTGGCATTACCTTCGACGAAGTGTTTAACGAACAGCTTAAGGGGATAAGCCGCATGGATTCCCTCCAGCGCATTCTGAAGCACGGCGGAAAAGAGGGGATGTTTAGTGAGGAGCAGTGCCTGGTGTTTGCGACGAAAAAAAATGCGCTTTACGTCCAGTCGCTGGCATCACTGACGCAGGATTCTCTGCTGCCGGGGATCCGCGACGTGCTGGCGGAGATCCGTGCCGCGAAGGTCAAGATTGGGCTGGCATCCGTATCGCTCAATGCCCCAGGTATTTTGCACGCGCTGGGCATTCATCAGGCCTTCGATTTTTGCGCTGATGCTTCCCGCATTTGCCGTTCAAAGCCGGACCCGGAGATCTTCCTTGCGGCCTGTGCGGGGCTGAACGTGCGTCCTGAAGAGGCGATTGGCATTGAAGATGCCGCTGCGGGTGTTGAAGCAATCAACGCCGCAGGAATGCTGTCGGTCGGGATTGGGCCTGGCCTTAACCATGCGGGATTACAACTTCATTCAACGCGGGAACTGACCTGGAAATGCCTGACAGAATTCTGGGCGTCCCGGGCGTATTGATAAGGAATAAATTATGGCTCAACTTTCTCTGAAACATATTCAGAAAATCTATGATAACCAGGTCCACGTGGTTAAGGATTTCAACCTCGAAATTGAAGACAAAGAGTTTATTGTTTTCGTCGGTCCGTCGGGCTGCGGTAAATCCACGACGCTGCGAATGATTGCCGGTCTTGAGGAGATCAGCGCGGGTGAACTGATTATCGACGGCGTGTGCATGAATGACGTGCCTGCCAAATCGCGTGATATCGCGATGGTATTCCAGAACTATGCGCTTTATCCGCATATGACGGTCTACGACAACATGGCCTTTGGCCTGAAAATGCAAAAAATAGCGCCCGCGGTGATTGAAGAACGCGTGAACTGGGCGGCTCAGATTTTAGGGTTACGCGAATATCTGAAGCGTAAACCTGGCGCTTTATCGGGTGGTCAGCGCCAGCGCGTGGCGCTGGGCAGGGCGATCGTTCGCGAAGCGGGTGTCTTCCTGATGGATGAGCCGTTATCCAACCTCGATGCCAAGCTTCGCGTGCAGATGCGTGCCGAAATCAGCAAGCTTCACCAGAAGCTTAACACCACCATGATCTATGTTACGCACGACCAGACGGAAGCCATGACGATGGCGACCCGCATCGTGATCCTGAAAGACGGCATCATTCAGCAGGTGGGTGCGCCGAAGCAGGTATACAACGAGCCGGCCAATATGTTTGTCGCAGGGTTCATTGGCTCTCCGGCAATGAACTTCATTCGTGGCGCTATCGACGATCGCTATTTCGTAACGGAAACGCTGCGTCTGGAGATCCCTGAGGACAAGCTGGCCGAGTTGAATGCGCAAGGTTACCAGCGTAAAGCGGTCGTCTTCGGGATCCGTCCGGAAGACATTCTTACCCTGCAGAGCAGCGGAGAAGATATCGCGGCGAAAGTCAGCGTCGCTGAGCTTACCGGTGCCGAATTTATGCTTTATGCCACCGTGGGCGGACATGAACTGGTTGTCCGCGCAGGCGCGGCCAATGACTACGTAGCCGGAGATACTATCGGCATTCAGTTCGATATGAATAAGTGCCATTTCTTCGACGCCGATACCGAAGCGGCTATTAGATAAGAAAGGTGTTTGCCGGAAATGCAAATTTCCGGTTTTTTTTGTTTGTTAATTATAAAGGGAATATTTTATGAGTACTCTACTAAGAAGTGCTGCGCTCGTTCTGTGCGCAGGGGTTAGCTGCGCGCAAGCAACAGAATCCGCAAAGCAGTGGGCGTTTAATATCGGTGCCATGTATGAAATTGAAAACGTTGAAGGTCAGAGCGACGATAAAGATGGATTATATGAACCCTCCGTATGGTTTAATGCAACATGGGATGCCTGGACAATCTCTCTGGCAATGTATCAGGAAGGGCCGGTTGATTATAGCAGCATGACGCGTGGCACCTATTTCGATCGCCCGGAATTTGAATTGCGCTATCGCTTTATCGGCACCGATGATTTTACGTTCGGTCTGACCGGTGGCTTCCGCAATTATGGTTATCATTTTAAAGATGAACACGGTGCCAAAGACGGCAGCGCTAATATGCAGCGCTATAAAGTTCAGCCTGACTGGGATATTAAATTAACCGACGACTGGCGCTTTGGCGGCTGGTTTGCCATGTATCAGTTTGCCAACGATCTGGAAAAAACCGGTTATTCTGACAGCCGCGTCGAGACCGAAACCGGTTTTACCTGGACCATCAACGAAACGTTCTCTGCGAAAGTAAATTATTATTTAGAGCGCGGCTTCAATATGGACAGCTCACGTAATAACGGCGAGTTTTCTACCCAGGAAATTCGTGCCTACCTGCCGATTTCGTTAGGCCAGACGACGTTAACGCCTTATACCCGTCTGGGACTCGATCGCTGGTCAAACTGGGACTGGCAGGACGATCCGACGCGTGAAGGACATGATTTCAACCGTCTGGGTATGCTGTACGCCTATGATTTTAACAACGGTTTATCCATGACGCTGGAATATGCCTACGAATGGGAAAACCATGACGAAGGTGAGAGCGATCGCTTCCACTATGCGGGTGTCGGCGTGAACTACGCGTTCTGATCATGATTTACCAGGGGCGATTGCCCCTGGTTATTAGCGCAAGGACGCCGCATCCGAAAAATGCGTATCAACCAAAATCTTATGCGGCGCAGGTTTACCCGCAATACGCTTAAACAACACGTTGCAGCTCTCTTCACCGAGCTTTCTCGTCGGAATATCAAACCCGCCTGGCGCAGGGGTTAAAACGAGAGACAGCATCGGATCGCTGTAGCCTGCCATAACAACCTGCTCGGGAACCATCAGATTTAACTCATCCGCAGCACGATAAAGACCCAACAATTTCATACTGTCAGTAGCAAAAACGGCATTGGGCGGGTTGTCAGACGAGAGTAATTTGCAGGCTGCCTGGAGCGCGCTTTCATGGGTATATCCGCCATCAATGACCCAGTCCGGGTTAATGGCGATACCCTGCTTCTCAAGGCTGGATTTATAACCCGCAAGGCGATCGATAGAAACGTGATAATCGAGCGGGGCATGCAGACAGGCAATTTTAGTTCGCCCATGTTTAATAAACGAATCGACCAGAATAGCGCTGTCGTGAAAATTGTCCGTATCAACAGAATAAATATTCTGGAATTTACCTTCTACTTTTCCAATAACCACTACGGGCACACCGTATTCGTCCAGCGTGGTAAAAAAAGATTCGTTTGCGGGTGAACTCAGCATGATGATCCCTTTGATCATCTTCTGCTTTATTTTTCCCACGCACTTCTGCAGATCGTCCTCACTGCTTTTCGAGGTTTGTAAAATAACGTCAAACCCTTCCTCTTCCGCTTTTGCCGTAATGGCGTGAAGAACATCGGAGAAAAAAGGGTTACCGGCAGTAGTTTTGGTCGAGCGGGTCGAAATAACCATAATGGCATCAAAGCCAGAAGAGGTCAGGGCACGGGCCAGTTTGTTGGGCTGATAATTTAATTCGTCTATCGCCTTAAGCACTTTGTCTCGCGCTTCAGGGGAAATATTCGTTTGTTTATTCAGAACGCGGGAAACGGTTGATTTCGATACGCCCGCAACCCGTGCGATATCATAGATGGTGGGTGACATACACCTTACTCACTCCGGACTGACAGCAATGTCGTTCATCTTACTGGAGAGAAAACGGCAATAGCAATAAATAAGAATTGATAATCAACGATCTGCCCCCATTTATTGTATTCTGAAGCCATACATTCCTGGCTTCCGGGCAATGAAGGATGGCGATGAAGCGATTTAAGAACGAACTCAATTCACTGGTGAACCGCGGCGTTGATCGACATCTGCGTCTGGCCGTCACCGGCCTGAGCCGCAGCGGTAAGACGGCGTTCATCACCGCGATGGTAAACCAGTTGCTGAACCTGCACGCCGGCGCGCGGCTGCCGTTGCTCAGCGCCGTGCGCGAAGAGCGTCTGCTGGGCGTTAAGCGCGTCCCTCAGCGTGATTTTGGCATACCGCGTTTTACCTACGACGAAGGGCTGGCGCAGCTTTACGGCGATCCGCCCGCGTGGCCGACGCCAACGCGAGGCGTCAGTGAAATTCGCCTTGCGCTGCGCTTTCGTTCTAATGAATCGTTGATACGTCACTTTAAGGATACCTCAACCCTGTATCTGGAAATCGTCGATTATCCAGGCGAATGGCTGCTTGACCTGCCGATGCTGGCGCAGGACTACCTCAGCTGGTCCCGCCAGATGACGGGCTTGTTGCAAGGGCAACGCGCAGAGTGGTCAACGAAATGGCGACAGCTGTGCGAGGGCCTTGATCCGCTGGCGCCTGCGGACGAAAACCGTCTGGCGACCATTGCTGAAGCCTGGACGGACTATCTGCATCAGTGCAAACAGGAAGGGCTACACTTCATCCAGCCGGGCCGTTTTGTCTTGCCGGGTGATTTAGCAGGCGCGCCCGCGCTGCAGTTCTTCCCGTGGCCGGATGTGGACGGCGCAGGCGAGTCGAAGCTGGCACAGGCCGACAAACACACGAATGCCGGCATGCTGCGCGAGCGTTACAATTACTACTGCGAAAAGGTGGTCAAAGGTTTTTATAAAAACCACTTTTTACGTTTCGACCGCCAGATTGTGCTGGTGGATTGCCTGCAGCCGCTCAACAGCGGGCCGCAGGCATTTAACGATATGCGCCTCGCGCTGACGCAGCTGATGCAGAGTTTCCACTACGGGCAGCGGACGCTGTTTCGTCGTCTGTTCTCACCGGTGATCGACAAGCTACTGTTTGCGGCCACAAAAGCCGATCACGTTACGGTCGATCAGCACGCCAACATGGTTTCTCTGCTGCAGCAGCTGGTGCAGGACGCCTGGCAAAACGCCGCGTTTGAAGGCATCAGTATGGATTGTCTTGGGCTCGCATCGGTGCAGGCGACCCAAAGCGGCCTGATTGACCTTAACGGCGAGAAAATACCAGCATTACGCGGGAATCGACTCAGTGACGGCGAGCCGCTTACCGTCTATCCCGGCGAAGTCCCCGCGCGGCTGCCGGGTCAGGCCTTCTGGCAGAGTCAGGGCTTCCAGTTTGAAGCCTTCCGCCCTCAGACCATGAGCGTCGATCGGCCGTTACCGCACATCCGTCTGGATGCGGCGCTGGAGTTTTTGATTGGAGATAAACTGCGATGACGGAACCCTTAAAACCGCGCATAGACTTTACCGGAACGCTTGAGCCCGAGCGTCAGGACGCCTTTAAAACGGCGCAGACGTTCAGCGGCGCGCAGGCGGAGAACTTCGCCCCGGCGCTGCCGGAGGATCCCACCGTCGAAGACGGTCCGGCGGAGGCGGTCGTGGAAGCCGCTCTGCGTCCTAAACGCAGCCTGTGGCGCAAGATGGTCACCGCTGGTCTGGCGCTGTTTGGCGTCAGCGTGGTCGGGCAGGGCGTGCAGTGGGCGATGAACGCCTGGCAAACCCAGGACTGGGTTGCGCTGGGAGGATGTGCCGCGGGCGCGCTCATCGTGGGAGCGGGCGTCGGGTCGGTTGCCACCGAGTGGCGCCGCCTCTGGCGTTTGCGACAGCGCGCGCACGAGCGCGATGAAGCGCGGGATCTCCTCCACAGCCACGGCACCGGCAAAGGCCGTGCCTTCTGTGAAAAACTGGCCAGCCAGGCCGGTATCGATCAGTCGCATCCGGCGCTCCAGCGCTGGTATGCCGCCATCCATGAAACCCAGAACGACCGGGAGGTGGTCACGCTCTATTCCCATATGGTTCAGCCGGTGCTGGATGCCCAGGCGCGGCGTGAGATTAGCCGCTCGGCGGCGGAATCCACGCTGATGATTGCCGTCAGCCCGCTGGCGCTGGTGGATATGGCCTTTATCGCCTGGCGTAACCTGCGCCTCATCAACCGTATCGCGAACCTTTACGGCATAGAGCTGGGTTACTACAGCCGGCTCAGGCTGTTCAAACTGGTCCTGCTCAATATCGCGTTTGCGGGCGCGAGCGAACTGGTGCGCGAAGTAGGAATGGACTGGATGTCGCAGGATCTGGCGGCGCGTCTTTCAGCCCGTGCAGCCCAGGGCATTGGCGCGGGCTTGCTGACGGCGCGATTGGGTATCAAAGCGATGGAGGTGTGCCGTCCGCTGCCGTGGATTGATGGCGATAAGCCGCGGCTGGGGGATTTCAGGCGTGAACTGATCGGTCAGATGAAAGAAACGCTCAATAAAAAACCGTCTCCTTGAGGCTTTGTTCACTAATCGTGCTGGCTGTCAATATTTGTTGACAGCCATCTTCCGGTTCACCGAGTTCTGACATATCATTTTAACGTTATTGGCTTAAAACGGTGAATTTCCCATGCGTCTTGAAGTCTTCTGTGAAGACCGCCTCGGTCTTACCCGCGAATTACTCGATCTTCTTGTTTTACGTAGCATTGATTTACGTGGCATTGAGATCGATCCTGTCGGGCGAATTTACCTCAATTTTGCCGAAATTGAATTTAACACCTTCAGCAGCCTGATGGCGGAAATCCGCCGTATCGCTGGCGTTACGGATGTACGCACCATCCCCTGGATGCCCTCCGAACGTGAGCACCTTGCCCTGAGTGCGCTGCTTGAAGCGATGCCCGAACCGTTCCTCTCTTTGGATCTGAAAAGTAAAGTCGAGCGCGTTAACCATGCGAGCTGCCAGCTTTTCGCGCAGAGCCAGGAGAAGCTCAGCAGCCACCACGCCGCGCAGCTGATCCCCGGTTTTAACTTCCAGCGCTGGCTGGACAGCAACCCGCAGAATACGCACAGCGAGCATGTGGTGATTAACGGGCAGAATTTCCTGATGGAGATCACGCCGGTCTATCTGAAAGGAGAAGGAAATAGTCGCGTATTGACCGGGGCGGTGATCATGCTGCGCTCGACGCTACGCATGGGGCGCCAGCTGCAAAACCTCTCCAGCCAGGACGTTGGCGCATTCAGCCAGATTATTGCCGTCAGCCCGAAAATGCGCCACGTGGTTGACCAGGCGCGCAAGCTTGCCAGCCTGACCGCGCCGCTGCTGATTACCGGCGATACCGGTACCGGGAAAGATCTGCTGGCGCACGCCGTGCACCTGGCAAGCCCGCGTGCGGCAAAACCGTATCTGGCGCTTAACTGCGCTTCAATTCCAGAAGATGCCGTCGAAAGCGAGCTGTTTGGACACGCGCCGGAAGGCAAGAAAGGGTTCTTCGAGCAGGCCAACGGCGGCTCCGTGCTGCTGGACGAGATCGGCGAAATGTCGCCGCGTATGCAGGCTAAACTGCTGCGTTTCCTGAACGACGGCACCTTCCGCCGCGTCGGTGAGGATCACGAAGTGCATGTGGACGTGCGCGTCATTTGCGCCACCCAGAAAAACCTGGTGGAGCTGGTGCAAAAGGGGATTTTCCGCGAAGATCTCTACTACCGTCTCAACGTCCTGACGCTGAACATTCCACCGCTGCGCGATTGTCCGCAGGACATCATGCCGCTAACGGAACTGTTTGTGGCCCGCTTTGCCGACGAGCAGGGTGTTCCACGTCCGAAACTGTCTGCAGATCTCGGCACGGTGTTAATGCGCTACGGCTGGCCGGGCAACATTCGTCAGCTTAAAAACGCCGTTTATCGCGCGCTGACCCAGCTGGAAGGGTATGAACTGCGCCCTCAGGACATTCTGTTGCCGGATTACGACGCCGGGACGGTATCGGTAGGCGAAGAAGCGATGGAAGGCTCGCTGGATGATATCACCAGCCGCTTCGAGCGCTCCGTGCTGACGCAGCTGTACCGCAGCTACCCCAGCACCCGCAAACTGGCAAAACGGCTTGGCGTCTCGCATACCGCGATTGCGAATAAGCTACGTGAGTATGGATTGAATCATAAGAAAGGTGACGAATAACAAAAAGCCTCTGTAAAGAGGCTTTTTTAATGCTTATTCCTTCGCCAGCGGCGTGGTCACGATCTCTGTTTTTGTCTCGCCCTGAATCGACGCAATCCTGCTTTCGACGTCCTTCACCTGCTGCGCGCTGTGTAGCAGGGTATAGGTCAGGTCAAATTGAGCGCTGGCGCCTGGTTGCAGCTGCTTAACCCGCTTCTGCTCGCGTTCAATGGTGACGGGGTAGGCGTAGCTGGTGCCTGGCTCAATCCCCGTGACATAGCCCTGTTTTGGCGTATCGGTATTTTTCCACAGGGTCAGCACGGGCAGCTGGCGGGTATCAAACTGAATTGACGCGCCTTTGTCACCGGCTTTATTCACCACCGCCGCGAGGGTTTCATGGTTGCTGTCCGCAAGCGGTTTGATGTTAAAGACCATCTCATCAAAGCCTTTTGTCGGCCCGGCGTAGGTTTGCCAGTCGTTAACGCCCGCTTTCGCGTAATCATTGAACGGGCTCACGCTTGCCGCCGGGGCAAGGAAGCGCGCGCCTTCTTCGAGGACAGGCGCCCCGAAGTTGCTATGGTAGATGATCTGATAGTCATGAGGGTAATCGGTATGGTTCGTCAGAACGTCATGCAGGCTGAACTGGTTGGTTCCTGGAACGTAACGCAGTTCGGTCATGGTTTGCAGATCCGCTTTTTTAAAGGTGCTTTCTTTGATGAGACCGCGAATACGAATTTCATGCGGGGCAGCATCCGCAATTTCTACCTCCACCTGGGAAGCCGGCGTATTCCCCGCCTTGCCATGCAGGGTGTAAATCTGGCCGTCAGCGGTGACCGGGTGCCCCGTCCATTCGTAGCCACAGCGGACCATCATCTCGTTGAAACCTTCCAGCCAGCCAAGCCCGTTTCGGCTTTCCAGATTGATATACGCCGGATTAACGACCTCTTTAACGGGGGAGTTCCAGCCCAGCCTGGTGCCAAAGCCCTCCACATGCAGAAGGTTCATCCCGCGCGTCGGGCTTAAGGTGATGGTCAGGCCGTTTTTACTGCTAATAACGATCACTTTACTACCTTCCTGCTTGCCGCCGTGCAACACTTTTTGCTCGATGCTGAACGTTCGATCGTTAATTTTCAGCTCATCGCTGGATATCTTCCAGTTTCCTTTTTCCACGCTGCTTTCAGTGCTTGTCAGCACCCAGGTTTTTGCTGCGGCATGGCCCGAAAACAGTATCGTAAGGAGCGTTAAAGCCAGTTTTATTTTCATATTTATCCCTTTTTGCTGAAACGATTATTTAACTTCGTAAGCAAATCTAATGTTTTGGCGATAAGGGAAATGTGATGCGCCTCACTGAGGGTAAATTCAGGGTGGTTTAACGATCAATATGCGGGTCTGATCGCTATTTTGCTGAATTATTGAAACTGAATTGCGTTAATTTTGTGACGCAAGCTCATTGTTGATTTAACGATTCAGCGAGTAATTAATAAAAAACCCCGCCATAGCGAGGTTTTGAAAAAGCGGTATAGAATGCTAAGTAATGATTATGCTTTCAGCTTTTCCAGCGCGGCGGTGTAATCCGGCTCGGTAGTGATTTCATTAACCAGTTCGCTGAAGACGACAGTGTCGTTTTCATCAAGAACCAGTACCGCGCGTGCTGCCAGGCCTTTCAGAGGGCCTTCAGCGATGCTGACGCCGTAGTTTTCGAGGAAATCCGGGCTGCGCAGGGTGGAGAGGGTGATAACGTTGCTCAGGCCTTCAGCACCGCAGAAGCGAGACTGGGCGAACGGCAGGTCAGCAGAAATGCACAGCACAACGGTGTTATCCATTTCAGTTGCCAGCTGGTTGAACTTACGCACGGATGCGGCGCAAACACCGGTATCAATGCTCGGGAAAATGTTCAGCACTTTGCGTTTGCCCGCAAACTGAGCCAGTGTGACGTCAGACAGATCTTTAGCCACCAGAGTAAAAGCCTGCGCTTTGCTGCCAGCCTGCGGAATGGAACCTGCAACAGCAACCGGGTTGCCCTGGAAATGAACGAGTTGTGACATAGATATCTTCCTGTTTACATATAGTTAACGTCGGGGCTAGTGTATGCCATCCGCGGATAACACGGCAAACCAAATTTTTTCGCCTTTCCGGGCTGCAAGGAGTCAGTGATGAGAAGCGTTAAGGTCTATGAAGAAGCCTGGCCATTGCATACCCCGTTTGTGATCTCCCGCGGCAGCCGAAGCGAAGCCAGCGTGGTGGTCGTTGAAATCGAAGAGGACGGTTTTAAAGGCGTAGGGGAGTGTACGCCTTACCCGCGCTATGGTGAAAGCCTCGCGTCAGTGATGGCGCATATCATGACGCTGGTGCCAGACCTGCAAACCGGGCTCATGCGCGAGGCATTACAGCATCGTTTGCCCGCCGGGGCCGCACGTAACGCCATTGATAGTGCGCTCTGGAGTCTCGAGGCGGCGAAACAGCAGCAAACCCTGACAGCATTACTGGGCGTGGCGCTGCCGGAATCGGTGGCTACCGCGCAAACGGTAGTGATTGGCGAGCCGGAACAGATGGCCGCCAGCGCCAAAGCGCTTTATGACGCCGGGGCCCGGCTGCTGAAGGTGAAGCTCGACGATCGACTGATTAGCGAGCGGATGGTCGCCATTCGCGCGGCGGTACCCTCAGCCACGCTGATTGTTGATGCAAATGAATCATGGCATCCAGAAGGGCTGGCCGCCCGCTGTCAGCTGCTGGCCGACCTGGGGGTGGCCATGCTGGAGCAGCCTCTGCCAGCAAAAGATGACGCGGCGCTGAAGAACTTTATCCATCCGTTGCCCGTTTGTGCGGATGAAAGCTGTCATACCCGCGCGAGCTTGAGCGAGCTGCAGGGCCGCTACGAGATGATTAATATTAAGCTCGACAAGACCGGCGGGCTGACAGAGGCGCTGGCCCTGGCGGCAGAAGCCCGGGCGCAAGGTTTTTCACTGATGCTGGGCTGTATGCTCTGTACGTCCCGGGCAATCGGCGCGGCGCTACCGCTGGTCAATCAGGTCCGTTTCGCCGATCTGGACGGCCCGACGTGGCTGGCGGTTGACGTCTCTCCCGCGCTCCATTTTACCAGCGGCGTGCTTCATCTCTGAGGCTGCCAGCGTAAAAGATCCACCATGGCTTTTAAGTATTTTTCGCTGGCCTCGTCGGAGGAGATCGGCGGGAATTCAGCGGTTATGCAGGGCAGGCTCAAATCGGCGCACCAGCTACCGAAGGAGCCTGGCGTTTCATAGCCCACGCTGGTCACGAGCGGCAGGGCGAAAGCGTCTGCCAGCCACGCGCCAAGCTCGGAGTGACGCGGATCTTCAATACAGGCCAGCGGATCGTGGAAGGAGACCACCCACGCGGGGTGGATCTTATGGATAAGCTGGCACAGCGCCTGGGTTTCCGGCTCTGAGCCCGGCTTATCTCCCGTTAGCAGAACCACATCACGCTCCTCGGCGGAGCTGTTCCAGCGATACACCGTTTCCCCGGCGCGCCAGTTTGCTGATGGAAAATTACGGTTTAAGTCAACGCCTCGCGCATTGGCGCGAAGACCCAGCTGGCAGCCGTCCGGGTTAACCGCCAGAATCACGTGATGACGCCGTAATGACGGCGTCAGCGTCCGCAGCGCACATGAAAGCGTCACGATGGAGGAGTTTTCATCCCCGTGCGTGCCGGCAAGAATCAAGCCGCTTTCGCGGTCTGCGTCGGGGGCGGGGAACCAGATCAGCGATGCGCCTAAAAAGGAGCGGCCATATTGCTCAGCGCCCGGCGGAAAGGCGCCGCGTTCCGCTCTCGGTCGGGTGGTTACCATACGAAATCCTGATAAAGAAGTCACTACTGGCAGTGTTGTGCAAAACCCGCTGTTAATCAAATAGTTTCCGTAATGGCAAAGAATTGCCTTAAATCACTATTCAGGCGTAAGTTATTTGCATTTCTCTTTGTCGAAACAAATAATTACGCATCTGCTTAATACCTGAATTCATTAAAGGGGATCTTATGAAGCATCCTGTTTCGCGTCTTTTTGCCGCACTGTGCCTGTGCGGGCTCTCTTCACTTTCTTTCGCAGCTGACGTGCCGCAGGGCACTGCGCTGGCGCAAAAACAGGAGCTGGTCAGGCATATTAAAGACGAGCCGGCTTCGCTGGACCCGGCGAAAGCCGTGGGGTTGCCAGAGATTCAGGTGATTCGCGATCTCTTTGAAGGCCTGGTTAATCAGAATGAGAAAGGGGAGCTGACGCCGGGCGTGGCGACACGCTGGCAGAGCAACGATAACCGCGTCTGGACGTTTACCTTACGCGATGACGCGAAATGGTCCGACGGCTCCCCTGTCACCGCCCAGGATTTTGTCTACAGCTGGCAGCGTCTGGTTGACCCGAAAACCACCTCTCCGTTTGCCTGGTTTGCCGCGCTGGCGGGAATTAATAACGCGCAGGCCATTATTGACGGCAAAGCCGCGCCCGATACGCTGGGTGTGACGGCGGTGGACGCCAGAACGTTACGCGTTCAGCTGGACAAACCGCTGCCGTGGTTCAGCAACCTGACGGCGAACTTTGCCTTCTATCCAGTACAAAAAACTAACGTCGAAAGCGGTAAAGAGTGGACGCGACCGGGCGCGCTGGTGGGGAACGGGGCTTACGTTCTGAAGGACCGCGTGGTGAATGAAAAACTGGTTGTGGTGCCCAATACGCACTACTGGGACAATGCCAAAACGGTACTGCAGAAGGTGACCTTCGTGCCGATTAATCAGGAATCGTCGGCGACCAAACGCTACCTGGCAGGGGATATTGATATTACCGAATCGTTCCCAAAAAACATGTATCAGAAGCTCATGAAGGACATTCCGGGGCAGGTTTATACGCCGCCTCAGTTGGGAACGTATTACTATGCCTTTAACACCCAAAAAGGCCCGACGGCGGATGCACGGGTTCGTCTGGCGCTGAGTATGAGCATCGACCGTCGTATCATGGCAGAAAAGGTGTTAGGGACGGGGGAGAAGCCCGCCTGGCACTTCACCCCAGACGTGACGGCAGGGTTCACTCCGGACGCCTCGCCGTTTGAGCAGATGTCGCAGCAGGAGCTGAACGCCCAGGCCAAAACCTTGCTGCAGGCTGCAGGATACGGTCCTCAGCGCCCGCTAAAGCTGAACCTGCTGTATAACACTTCGGAAAACCACCAGAAAATCGCGATTGCGGTGGCCTCCATGTGGAAGAAAAATCTCGGTGTGGATGTCAAACTGCAAAACCAGGAGTGGAAAACCTACATTGATAGCCGTAACACCGGTAACTTTGATGTGATCCGCGCCTCATGGGTGGGCGATTACAACGAGCCATCAACGTTCCTGTCATTGCTGACCTCCACTCACAGCGGCAATATCTCCCGCTTTAATGACCCTGCCTACGATAAGATCGTCCAGCAGGCGACGCTGGAAACCACCGCGAAGGCGCGAAATGCGGACTACAACATGGCGGAGAAAATCCTTATGGAGAAGGCGCCCATCGCGCCAATTTATCAGTACACTAACGGTCGCCTGATTAAGCCCTGGGTGAAGGGCTACCCCATCAATAACCCGGAAGACGTGGCATATAGCCGGACGATATATATTGAAAAGCACTAATCGGTACTGGCTTCCTGTTAATGCAAGGTAACCACGGATAAACCAGAGCTGGCGCGGCCGACAGCGCCAGTTTTCATTAGCGTCCTGAAAAGAGATGTCCTCAAATGACGGTTTTTAGCCATGACGCTATATCCTGGGTCGGCAGGTTATTCTGTACATTCCAGGTATCTTTCATCGGCCACCATACACCGTCTCCCCTGGCGAAGGCCGTGCGATAGCCTGTCATCGTATCATCCGGTTTCAAACGCAGCTCATCCAGTAACGCAGAGAGGGGTAATACGTCTTTAGTGAACGTTTGGCCGGTCACACGTTCAACGGTTTCTGCCAGTTTTCCGTATGAGGTTGTTTCACCTGCGACAAATATCACTTCATTTACGATCCGCGGCTGATGCAAATAAATTTCGGTGGTGAGTCGGCCAATATCCGCAGGTGATGTCACGGTAACCTGTGTTTCCCATCCCCCGAGCGCATTAATGGTTTTTTCGGATAAATTCACCACATCAAATGCCGGTTCGAAGAGAAAGCTGGTAAACATACCGGTTGAAACAATCACCCATTCCGTCGCGTTCTGTTCCCGCAGTAGCGTCCTGACATCATACTGCTCGTCCCAGACGGGCTGACCGCTCCCTTTGCCTACCACATCGTAATTCACGCCAAACTGCCAGGGAAAATAGCGTTTAACGCCAGCCTCCAGTACCGCGCGAGTAATCTTTATCTGTGTTCCTGCGCCAGCGACAAACCCCATGCAGTTGATAACAGTATCAAAATCCGCGAAGTGGTTTTTTAACGCGTCAATCGTGCTGGCAGCGACATCGACAGAGATAAATTTGGCCCCTGCATCAGCCAGTTTTTGATGCGTTTCGGACTGAAGCTTACCCCGGCTGTCCCTGGAGCCGGGCGATACGATAACGGAGACAGCGCCGTCGCGCTGCGTGACTGCCGGAACCAGATACTCCAGCACGGCAGCGCCCAATTGTCCTGCACCAAGCACTAATACTTTTTCGCCTGTCGTGATATGACGTTCTTTCATACTGAGCCTCTCTTTGTTAAATCGCTTGATTACTTCAACTTGAGCAAGGTTATGTCAGATGGCTGCATTCGATAAGACGACAAGCATAAGTTAGACTGTTCGTAAAAATGGGATAATCGATCTTTTCAGGCGCGGTGGGAATATGGATAAACTGGAATCAATGCGGGTATACGTTTGTGTGGTCGAAACCCATAGCTTCGCCAGGGCGGCAGAAGTGCTGGGGCTACCGCGCTCAACCGTATCGCGGGTCGTTAAGGAGCTGGAGACATACCTGGGCATTCAGCTTTTACAGCGCACCACCCGGAAACTCAGCGTGACCGCAGAAGGCCGACGTTACTATGACGAGAGCAAACGGCTGCTGACGGATATTGCGACAATGGAGTCTTCCTTTCCCGGCAGATCCGCGCAGCCAAGAGGCCGTTTTAAAGTCGGGATGCCGCAGTCTCTCGCCCGACATTGCATCCTTCCCAGTCTCCCTGAATTTCTCCACCAGTATCCCGAGCTGGAGCTGATACTCTGTTCCAGCGATAACGTGGAGGACATTATTCAGGAAGGGTATGACTGCGTGATCCGCACCGGGAGGATAGAAGATTCAACGACGCTGGTCGCGCGCCCTCTGGCGAACTTCAGATGGGTTGTTCTGGCTTCTCCGGGCTATATAGCCACCTGTGGTAAACCGGAAAATCTCGACCAACTGGAAAAGCATTACGCAGTCGGCTACCTGAACCACCGCACCGGGCGTACCATTGACTGGTTTTTTACCCGTGATGACGGCGATTGTGCAATCCGCATGAAAGAGACGCTGATCGTCGATGACACCGACGCCTATATCCAGGCCGGAATTCAAGGGCTCGGATTAATTCGCGTGGCCAGCTATCTGGCTGAACCGTATCTGAAGAGCGGGGCGTTGGTCCGCTGTATGGAGGACGTCTCTTTCGATTTACCGCTTTCGCTTGTCTATCCACAAAACCGCTATCTCCCACCTTCGGTACGCGCCTTTTATGACTGGAGCAGAGCGGTGCTACACCAACATGGTGACTGACGGGCGAAAAACCTGATTTTGCTTAATAGCCGGAAATAAAAAAAGCCCGTCAGAGAACGGGCGAAATAAGCAAATGATTTAGTGATTCGTTATCAACATTGTTGGAGGATAACGCCGCGTATCTTACGTGGCTGAGGGCAATGCAGATACCTGACAAATTCGGTAGGTGAAACAATAAATTAAACGTGCACTACAGTGCGTCAAAAGTGGGGTAGAGACTATTTTCCAGATATTCAACGAAAAACCAAATCTCACCGCTGAAAATAAACCATAAGCCAAATATAATAAGCAATAAAATAATTAAGGTGAGTATTATTTCTGTCTTTCCCATTGTTGCCACAACCCACCCGTCGTTAATTTACTTAAGCTGGGCATTGTAGCGGGGCTTTTCACGATACTCCAGTTTCATGCCGCAAGGACTTTATTACGCCCATCGTTTTTGGCGCGATAGAGCGCATCGTCGACACGTTTAAACAGCGCGTCAATACTCTCTTCCGGGTCATGCCGAGCCACGCCAATACTGACGGTAAAGCGCGGTAAGCCTGGGAGGGTAATATGGGCGACCGCCGCCCGGACGGATTCGGCAATCTTCAGCGCCGTTTCGAGAGACGTACGCGGCAACAGGATGACAAACTCTTCACCGCCCCAGCGAAACACCAGGTCATCTTGTCTGCTGCAGGCTTCCAGCGTTCGGGAGAGGGCGATGAGCACCTCATCACCCTTCAGGTGACCAAAGAGGTCGTTAATATTTTTAAAATGATCGGTATCCACCAGCAGCAGGCTAAATTGCTGCTGGGCGGAGAGGTGGCTCAGGTTGGTTTGGTCGATAACGTTATAAAACTGACGTCGGTTGAGTAACCCCGTCATCGAGTCACGTAATGCAGCATTTTCCAGCTCCTGCTCAAGCCTCTTTTGCTCAGTAATATCATGGATTATGCACAGCATCAGTTTGTCGCCGTAGATCTCAATGGGCCCCGCGTAGGTCTGGACGTGGCGGGTGGTGCCATCGGCAAGGCGGTGAATAAAATTGAGGGGCTTATGTCCGCCGGGCAGCGCGGCGATCTCCGTCATGATGGGCATGACGCCTCTGCCAAGCGTATTAATTTCCCAGGTGTGCTTCCGGCACATCTCATCATGTGAATAACCGTAAAAGCTGAGCGCGGCCAGGTTTGCATCGACAATTTGCCCGTCACGGGCAGGATCGATTAGCAACATTGGTGCGCTGTTGGTCAGGAAAAAGCGGGCGTAAAACCCCTGTTTTTTGCGTTGATAGGTTGCGGAACGGCTGGCTTTCAGGCCTGAGGGGGCGTGCGAAGAGATTCCTTCGAAAACGATAACATCACCATCCGGCGTGACGTGGGTGAGGGAGAGGCGACAGCTTATCGGTACGTCCTGCCCGCCCCGGCTAACTGTCCAGATCTCGACAATATCGTGATCGTTCCTCAGTTCGGGAACATACATCGACAGTACGGTTTGTGCACTTGCAGAACAGGACCCTTTACGCAGGTCATTCAGCGTTTTATTACCCGTTAGCTGTATTGCGGCCACATTTGCAAAAATAATCTGTTCCGAAACAGGAGAAATGAGCCACACGGGCGTTTTAATTGCATTAAGCGCATCAAAACTATTTTGCGACATAGTATTTTCCTGTTCATCGGCACGATACGCCTGGCAATCATGGCAGAACTGACCCGCATGTACTCCCTTGAAACATACTCTACTCAATCCCGTCAGGCATGATTTTTTTGTGAAATAAATTCGGGGTCCGTTTGAATTTTACTTAAGGGTGTAATTTGTTTGTTTGAGTTTTTTTGTAGCAGCAGCCACGGAACCTGTTCAGCGGGCAAGGGGCGGGAGAAAAGGTAGCCCTGGAGATAGTCACAGCCGAGGCTGGTCAGTATTGCCTGCTGTTCGTCCGTTTCAATCCCCTCGGCAACGACAGTCATCTCCATGGTGCGGGCAATATTAATAATGGTTTCCACCAGCTTGCGGCTTTTTTCATTTCCCAGCATAGAGGATACAAAACTCTTGTCGATTTTAAGCTCTTTTGCCGGAAGAACGCTCAGCATCAGCAGGTTGGAATAGCCCGTGCCAAAATCATCAATAGAGACGGTGATCCCCGCATGGTTAAAGGCGTTGAGCAGCTCGATGCTGCGGTCGAGATTTTTTAGCGCGGTACTCTCCGTGACCTCCAGGATCAGCCTTGAGGGCGACAGTTTATATTTATCCAGCATGGACGACACGATGTGAAAGATATCCGGCTGTTCGAACTGAATAGGGGATAAATTGAGCGATAATGTCCACTGGCTGAAACCTTGTTCAGTCCAGAAATGAAGCTGCCGACACGCGGCTTCAATAGCCCAGTTGCCAACCGGAATAATCAAACCCGTTTGTTCCAGAGTGGGTAAAAACAGACCTGGCAGCAAAACGCCTTGCTCCGGATGCCGCCAGCGCAGAAGAGCCTCAAAACCGTGGATCGTCTTATCTTTAGCATGCCAGGTTGGCTGATACCACAGTTCAAACCGATCGCTTTCCAGCGACTGATAAAGTTCCTGCAGAAAACCCGGCTGCGCCGGAACCGCCGTTGACATCTCAGGGCGGTAAAACGCCCAGCCGTTACGACCATCTTGCTTAACGTGGTGTAAGGCGGCATCCGCCTTAAACTTCAGTTCATGCAGCGTTTCGCCATCCTGAGGATAAAGGCTTACACCCGCGCTGAGGGTGGTACTCAGCGTATGTCCGCAAAGGGATAGCGGACGGCGCATATCCGCGAGCAGCGTCGTGAGCAGGGTAGTGAGCTTTTCTTCGTCGCATTCGGGAACCAGCAGGATAAAGGCATCCCCACCCAGCCTGGCCAGCGTCATCTCACGGGTAAGTAGGGAGGTGATGCGTTGGGCAATGGTAATTAATAACTCATCACCGACGCTGTGACCCCAGGTATCATTCACGCGTCTGAAGCGATCGACATTCAGAAAAATCACGGCAAATTGTTTGTTACTCAACAAGGCGCTGTGCAGACAATCCTGCATTCGGATATCCATCTGCTGGCGGTTTGCGAGGCCGGTGAGAGCGTCAAAGCGAACCTGTAGCTCAAGCTGACGGTTGAGTTGGCGCAGATTGTCCGTCAGCCGGCTGGTCCGCCAGTGCGAATCGATAAGCGAAATAATTAACATCATGCCGAGCAGGGCGAGCGTGGTGACGGAAACCCAGATGGATAACCCCAGCTCGCTGACCCCGCCGGGGAGCGTATGCGCCATCTCATTGAAATGCGCGGCGCTCATGCCTGTATAGTGCATCGCGCAAATGGCGGCGCCCATGACTAACGCGGCGAGAATGCGAGTCACAAAGACCCCTTTGTGCTTATCTCTAAGGCGAAAAGCCAGCCACAGCGCCACACCGGAGGCGACCACGGCAATCATCACGGACACACCCACAATGCGCCGATCCCAGAGGATGCTTCCTTCCAGCATCAACGCGGCCATGCCGATATAGTGCATAGCGACCACGCCAGCGCTGAGGATAACCGTGGCGAAGAACAGCCGAGAGGGAGAGAGGTGTTTGCCCGTAACGGCAATATTTATTGCTATCGTGGAGGCAACGATCGCCACGCCGAGAGACGCAAGGGTTAGCCATAGGTCATAGCTCATCATCATCGGCATTTGCATCGACAGCATACCGATGAAGTGCATTGACCAGATCCCGATGCCCAGCGTGATCCCGCCGGCAATGCGCCAGAACAGAGCCGCTTTACGGCTGGAAAGGGGAATTTTCCCGGCGCTGTCCAGGGCCACAAAGGAGGCGATAAACGCCACCAGATAAGAGACAGCGATCAACACAGGGTCCCACGATATATTGAGCATTATGCAATCCCACGCCTGAGAGGGTTACCGATTTTGCCTGCCGGCACGTCTTTATCTGGCAACGAACATGCGCATTCAAACCATATTAGTTATTTATCGTGGAAAATAGCCACTAATATAAAAGGTCAAACTTACCCGCAATATAAAATATATTCTTTATGTTAATGCATTAAGTACTGCTAAACATAGTCGATAGATTGTAGCAAAGCGTCTTAAATATGTGTGCATATGGACCGTTTTACCGCAGATAATGGTATCGCTTCAGGAGGCTTTGGACCAGCAATACAGCAGATGGGGCATGACATTTCTACTAAAACCTCTTTTTTATCTGACTTAAGTTAAATACAGGGTTGGTAACGGCGAAACGAGAAACCAGCGTATTATGTGAGGACAAACGCAAAAGTGAATGCTATAAATCTAAATGCCGACCAAAATATAAGTTGTGGGTAAAATCATGCTAAGAAATATTAGTGTCAGGACCTTCATTGCCTGGTTCTTGCTGTGCCTGTTTTTAGTGAATGCAGGCATCGTTGTTCTATTTTCCAGCAATCTTCCTCTTTTCGTTTCGATTAATCTGGTCAATTTCGTTGGATTATTTTTGCTCTGGAGTTATATGACGAAGTTTCTTGTGACGCCGATCAATACTGTGAAAAAAAGTATTGAAGAAGTGACCGCAGGCAACTTAGGCGTCTCTATCCCCGAGTTTGGCAATAACTGCGCGGGGCGATTAATTCCCGGGATTAATACTCTTTCCAGCAACATCGCTACGCTGGTGCGTGAGATCAGGGCATCATCACAAAACGCCATGGCCTTGTCGGATCAGCTCTCTTCCCGCAGTGCCCAGCTCTCGGTGAAAACAGAGCAGCAGTCTGCGTCTCTGGTGCAAACTGCGGCAAGCATGGAGCAGATGGCGGCAAGTACCCGAAACAATGCCGATAATACCCGGCTGGCGAGCGAGCAGGCGAATGCCGCGACGTTGCAGGCGCGCAAGGGCGGAGATCTGATGGAACAGGTTGCCAGCAATATGCAATCCATTACCGAGTGCGCGAAGCAGATGACGGAAATTATCTCCCTGATCGACGGGATTGCATTCCAGACGAATATTCTGGCGCTTAACGCGGCCGTCGAGGCCGCGCGGGCGGGCGATCACGGGAAAGGGTTCTCCGTGGTCGCAGAGGAAGTCCGAAACCTGGCTCACCGCAGCGCTGAGGCGGCGAAAAACATCAAAACGCTGATTGACGTTACCAGCAGTAATGTCACCCAGGGTGCCAGCGTTGTGTCGGAAGCGGAGAAGAATATGCGTGACATCGTGACCGGCTCCGGCAACGTCAGCCGGTTAATGGACGAAATTTCTACCTCAACCGCAGAGCAGGAGAAGGGCATTTCCCAGATCACGCTGGCGCTGTCCGAACTGGAGCGGGTCACGCAAAGCAACGTGGCGATGGCGGAGGAGCTCAACGGTTCCTCTGATGTGCTGCGTAATCAGGTGATCGAACTGCAGACGCGGACCCGAAATTTCAGGCTGGACCAGGGGCACCCCCCGTCACCAGTAGCCAGCCCTGTTTCGTACCATCAGCTCCCCGAGCACTCTCATTGACAGCTTCCCGAAGCCTGGCATGCCAGGCTTTTTTATTCTCAAAATATAGCGTGTACAATTCCTGAGCGATTTCAGCGCGATGCGAAACATAGTTGTTGCTTAACCCCTGATGGAAGCTAGACTGACATCGAAAGAGCCAAACAGGGGAGGCGCTGTGGAGAGCATTAAAGGATCCGAACTTAACGTTCCTGACGCAGTTTTTGCGTGGGTGCTGGACGGTCGCGGCGGCGCCCGACCGCTGGAAGATGATGATGTCATTGATAAAGAGCATCCCTGCTGGCTACATCTGAACTATACCCACCCGGACAGCGCTGACTGGCTGGCCTCGACTCCGCTGTTGCCTAACAATGTACGTGATGCGCTGGCGGGGGAAAGCCTGCGGCCTCGCGTAAGCAGGATGGGTGACGGGACGCTTATCACCCTGCGCTGTATAAACGGCAGCACGGATGAACGTCCCGATCAGCTGGTTGCGATGCGCGTTTATATGGACGATGGGCTGATTGTTTCCACACGTCAGCGTAAGGTTCTGGCGCTGGATGACATTGTGAACGACCTCAAAGAGGGGACCGGACCGGTTGACTGCGGCAGCTGGCTGGTGGACGTCTGTGACGCCCTGACCGATCATGCGAGCGAATTTATTGAAGAGCTGCACGATAAAATCATCGACCTGGAAGATAATCTGCTCGATCTGCAGATCCCGCCGCGCGGCTTTCTGGCGCTATTGCGCAAGCAGCTGATCGTGATGCGTCGGTATATGACGCCACAACGGGATGTGTATGCCCGTTTGGCCAGTGAAAGACTCAACTGGATGAATGACGATCAGCGCCGCCGGATGCAGGACATTGCTGACAGGCTGGGCCGTGGGCTGGATGAGATTGATTCCTGTATCGCCCGAACGGCGGTGATGGCGGATGAAATCGCGCAGGTGATGCAGGAGTCGCTGGCGAGAAGAACCTACACGATGTCCCTGATGGCGATGGTCTTTTTACCCAGCACATTTCTGACAGGGCTTTTTGGCGTCAATCTGGGCGGTATACCCGGCGGCGAATATCGGTACGGCTTCACCGCGTTTTGCGTCATGTTAGTTGTTTTGATTGGTGGTGTTGCATGGTGGTTGCATCGTAGTAAATGGCTGTAAATTTACGTTTTTTTCACCTTTTTCGAGGATTAAAACGCTCTTTTAATTGAGCGAAGTCAATAAACATCACCCCCGTAAGGTGCAATATTACTCCCGCAGGTGAATGCAACGTCAAGCGATGGGCGTTGCGCTCCATATTGTCTTACTTCCTTTTTTGAATTACTGCATAGCACAATTGATTCGTACGACGCCGACTTTATAGTCGGCTTTTTTTTGCCTCCTGTTTCTCAGCGTCTACCCTAAAAGGGATGACAGCAAATCCTGGAGGGAAAGATGAGCATTTCACTCGCTCTGCTACTGCAACATGCGCGTCAGTCCGATCCTGTCCCCACCGATCCCGTGCCGATGCCCGATCCCATTCCGCGTCCGCAGCCGATGCCAGACCCGCCGCCGGACGAAGAACCGATTAAATTGTCGCATCGAACCCCGAGATCTGCGAGGATACGCGCCATCTGACCGTAAAGATGACCACGAGAGATTATTGTGACCGCTTTTTCTACCCTGAATGTTCTGCCTGCCGCCCAACTCGACAACCTCAACGAGTTGGGATACCTCACGATGACGCCTGTTCAGGCGGCCGCGCTGCCCGCTATCCTTGAAGGCCGGGACGTGCGTGTGCAGGCGAAAACGGGCAGTGGGAAAACGGCCGCTTTCGGTCTTGGTCTGCTGCAGCATATTGACGCGTCGCTGTTTCAGACCCAGTCACTTGTCCTGTGCCCGACCCGCGAGCTGGCAGACCAGGTCGCGGGTGAACTGCGTCGCCTGGCGCGCTTCCTGCCCAATACCAAGATCTTAACCCTCTGCGGTGGGCAGCCGTTTGGCGCACAGCGCGATTCGCTCCAGCACGCGCCGCACATTATTGTCGCCACGCCCGGCCGCCTGCTTGATCACCTGCAAAAAGGCACCGTTTCGCTCGATGCCTTAAGCACGCTGGTGATGGACGAGGCGGACAGGATGCTGGATATGGGCTTCAGCGATGCCATTGATGAAGTGATCCGCTTCGCGCCGGCCGGGAGGCAGACGCTGCTGTTCTCTGCGACCTGGCCTGAAGCCATCGCCGCGATCAGCGGTCGCGTGCAGAATAATCCGCTCACCATTGAGATCGACAGCGTCGATGCTCTGCCGGCCATCGAACAGCAGTTCTTTGAAACCTCGCAGCAGGGAAAAATCCCGCTCCTGCAGAAACTGCTGAGCCAGCACCAGCCTGCGTCATGCGTGGTGTTCTGTAATACCAAAAAAGACTGCCAGGCGGTTTGTGATGCCCTGAATGCGGCGGGGCAGAGCGCGCTGTCGCTGCACGGCGACCTTGAACAGCGCGATCGCGATCGGACGCTGGTGCGCTTTGCTAACGGCAGCGCGCGCGTGCTGGTGGCGACCGACGTGGCCGCACGCGGCCTGGATATCAAATCCCTTGAACTGGTGGTCAACTATGAGCTGGCATGGGATCCCGAAGTGCACGTCCACCGTATTGGTCGCACTGCTCGCGCCGGAAACAGCGGGCTGGCCATCAGCTTCTGCGCGCCGGAAGAGGCGCAGCGCGCCAATATTCTCTCAGAAATGTTGCAGATCAAACTGAACTGGGTGAACGCGCCGGGGAACGTCAGGCTCGTGCCGCTGGAGGCCGAAATGGCGACGCTGTGCATTGATGGCGGCAAAAAAGCCAAGATGCGACCGGGGGATGTGCTGGGCGCACTGACCGGAGATGTGGGGCTGGAAGGAGCGGATATCGGGAAAATTGCCGTTCATCCGGCACACGTGTACGTGGCGGTTCGCCAGGCGGTTGCGCATAAGGCGTGGAAGCAGCTGCAAAACGGCAAGATTAAAGGCAAAACCTGCCGCGTACATCTGCTGAAATAAGGCATAAAGCGTCTCAGAAGGTCTTTCTGAGACGCCCATCGCTTATTTCACTTCAAGCACGTTCAGACGCAACTCTTCGAACTGATTGTCTTCGTCTTCCGGCTGCCAGCCCGCAGGCTGCATTGGGATCTCTTCCCGGTCAAACGCCAAATCGCCACCATTCACCACCTCCGAGCCGTGGTTGATACCTTTGAAGTCGAACAGCTCTACGTCCGCGAGGTGGGAAGGAACCACGTTCTGCATCGCGCTGAACATGGTCTCAATACGGCCCGGATAACGTTTGTCCCAGTCGCGCAGCATGTCGCCGATCACCTGACGCTGCAGGTTAGGCTGTGAGCCGCACAGATTGCATGGAATGATCGGGAACCCTTTCGCCTGAGAAAAACGCTCAATGTCTTTTTCCCGGCAGTAGGCAAGAGGACGGATCACAATATGCTTGCCGTCATCGCTCATCAGCTTAGGCGGCATGCCTTTCATCTTGCCGCCGTAGAACATGTTCAGGAACAGCGTTTGCAGGATATCATCGCGGTGATGGCCCAGCGCAATTTTGGTCGCGCCCAGTTCCGTTGCGGTACGATAGAGAATGCCGCGGCGCAGACGGGAGCAAAGCGAGCAGGTGGTTTTCCCTTCCGGGATCTTCTCTTTCACGATGCCGTAGGTGTTTTCTTCGACGATTTTGTACTCAACGCCCAGCTGCTCCAGATATTCCGGCAGAATGTGCTCCGGGAAACCCGGCTGTTTCTGGTCAAGGTTGACCGCCACCAGGGAAAAATTCACTGGCGCGCTTTGCTGAAGATTACGCAGGATCTCCAGCATTGTGTAGCTGTCTTTACCCCCTGACAGGCAAACCATGATGCGGTCGCCTTCTTCAATCATGTTGAAGTCCGCAATGGCCTCGCCCACGTTACGGCGCAGGCGCTTTTGCAGTTTATTCAGGTTGTATTGCTCTTTCTTTGTATTTGATTGATTTTCTTGCATTTATTACTACCTTCGGAGCCAATAGGGGCATAATAGGGGCAAAAATTTTTCAGCGTGCCAGCTTATCGTTAAGCATCAGCACCTGTTCGCCATTCATTTCTTCAATCCACGCACCGTAGACTTCATAAACCATTTGCGCGTTTTCATGCCCCATCTGGCTGGCTATGAAAGACGGGTTAGCGCCGGCAGATAAAAGCCAGCAGGCAAAAGTATGCCGCGTATGGTACGGATTCCGGCGGCGAATACCAGCACGTTTTACAGCTGCGTTAAATCTGGAGCCGATACTCGATAAAGAGTAGTAGGCTTTCTGTTTGCCCTTGCGCATCCTGGGCATGAAAACAAATCGCAGGTTTTGATATTCCATCGCACCATACTCGCGGTGATGGAAAACAATCTCGGTTTTGGGCTGTAACGAAGTCAGCGTACGCTGTGCCTTCAAGGCCTCTAGTGCTGGCTCTAATAGCGTGATAACTCGATCACCTGCATCGGTTTTTGGTGGGACGAACATTCCTAGCGCATTAAGGTTGCGCTGTATATGAGCCGTACCTTTTTCCCAGTCGATATCTTCCCAGGCAAGAGCTGCAAGCTCTCCATGACGGACACCAGTATAAACTGCGAACGTCCACATATTGAGGCTTTGGCCACGCTCGGATTCGGCAAGCAAACTAAACTCCTGCTTCGTTAAAGGATCCGGTTTTACTTTCCCTTTATGTAGTTTCTTGATCCCTTCAAAGGGTTTGCCACTGATAAAGCCAGATTTGTGTGCAAACCGAAGAAGCGAGCAAAGAAGCGATATATAGTTGTTCACGGTACGCACAGTGCGCCCCTGTTTGTTACTTCTGGGATTTGCCAGGTAAAGTGTCTCACCGTTCAACAGCTCCTTTCTGTATTTAAGAATGTCGCTGTGGCGTATAGTTGAAACAGGCGTATCTCCGTTAATGATGTGCATTAACGTACCGAGTTGTGAGCGTGTCTTACGCATCGTATTCGCGCTAATTTCGGTTTCTTTAATGCTCGTCCACAGTTCACACAGCTCTGAAAAGGTTTGAACTGAAACAGTGGTTACGGTTTTTTTTGCTCTGGATGATGAAGGAAAGCGCTGGTTGTAATCAAACTCTCCAAGGTTAATTTCGCTAACGATCACAGCCCGAAGGTTCCCGGCTTTTTTGATGTTCGCCGGGGTGTTAATCCAACCTTTGAGAATTTCGCGGCAACGCTTTCCCCGGTACATAAACCAGATACAAATCTTATTGTTTCTGATTTCGACACCTGTAGGCAAAGCTGCCATCTTACGCATCCCTTATTAACTGATTAATTCTCGGATAGTTGTACCAGGTTGTGCCACGCAAGGTTTTTTCTCCGGAAGGAGAAACCCGTTTAAAATGGACACCTTCCACCCAACAGCCCTGTCGATACTTCTCAATCTGTCGTTCGGTCAGGCCTGTTTTTTCTGTGAGTCTTGCGCCAACAACCCATTCTTCGTTAAAAATTACCTGCGACATGGTTCACCTCAGGTAACCGGCATGAGTATAGATATGCCGGTCCGTAGTTGTTGATATTTCAGTTTCAGTTTGCCTGGCCGGGCAGGGAGCGTAGTCGGCGCATGCCAGTCATTGCTGTGGCCACGTAGCTTGCCTTGCAGTTCACTACCTCGACCCAGACCTTCACGCCTTCCACTCTCACCGTATAGGTCTCTTTCATCTTGCTGCGCCCGTAGTCACCATATCTCTGCTGGTGGGCTGCGAGTGCGATTTCACATGCCTGGCGAGCCAAAGGGGATTGCTTACTGCCTCGATTAATCAGTCGCATTTCTTCTCCTTGAGGGAGGGTTTCCCCTCCCGATCTCGTTAGTCCACGTATTCCGGTTTCATATCCGCCAGAGTGATGCTGAACTGACCATGCAATTCATCGCCCAGATGACGTTTAGACGACGCAAGAACGCGCTCTACCTCTGCGAACCGCGCAGCTGCATCGGGTTCATCTGAAGGTGGCAAGGAATTGATGGCTGCTTCGACTTTGTTCCGTGCATCAACCAGGTAATAACGCTTCACGGCCTTGTTTTTCAGCTCAGTGAACAGGGCAGAACCCAGCGTTGCTTTCACGGTTTCAATATCTGCGCGCAGAGCTTTAGCGCTATCCACATCCTGAGCCGCCTCGATGCGGTCGCGGAAATCATCAGCTAGAGCATCGATGTTTTGTGCCGATTCATGAGCCGTTTGAGTAGTAGTGACGTTGTCACCTGAAATATCAGCGAGGCTAACGTGCTGCGCTGGTGCGGGGTTTACCTCTCGTTCTTCACGGCGATCATCGAGCTCATCCGGGGTGTAAACGCCCAGAATCACATCCGGGCAGAACAGTCTCGCCCAGCGTTTGACGGCCAAGTACGCCAGCTGCTGGCGAGGGTCGTCAGCCCATAGGGTAGAGTTTCGGGTTCTGGCCTGAGCCAGCAGTAAATCGAGTTCTCTCGGTTTATCCTCGCCTTTCAGGGTTGCGCTGATAATGATGCCAATCCCGGCTTCGTCAGCGAGGGTCCAGCCCGGGACGCGGTACTCGCCTTTATCGCTTTTACGGATGTGGAATTTTCCAACGACCTTTTCCCATGGCCCAAACCACTCATATTCAAAACGACTGGCCAGCACGCCGCTGCGTGAAATTACGGCATTAACCAGCTGCGCTTCATACCCGAGCACACCGTTAATCAGGTGCGTTTTCTGCGCTACGGCAAAGGGATTCATCTGCCACTGTGCCGCTTGCATCGCGACAGCCATGCAGTCGGCCTGATTGCCCTGCAGATGCTTAGGAACTGTAGCGGTGCCCTGCGCCATGATCTGCGCAAACGTGCTGATTGCATTCAGATACTGGGAATCAAACAGAGCCACATTAGAGTTAATAACGGTGTTCTGGTCAGCAACGGTAACGTTTGTGTTATGCATAAATCCCCCTTAAGCCTGAGCGCGCAGCGCTTCGAGGCGGCGCAGGTCGAAGTCGTTCAGTTCATCGGTGTAATCGGTAGTGATCGGCGCTGGCCACTCGCCCGTATCGAAGCCAGTGGCGATGGCGCGCATCGTTTTGCGGTACTCGAGCATGCCCAGTTCCAGCAGTTCGGTGGATGCCTCAATGATGGCGATCCAGTGGTAGTTCTCGTCTTTGTTGACGAAAATCCAGAAGAACTGGTCCAGCGCCGCGGTCTCGCAATACATAGCCGCGCTGAGGTGGTAGTCCCGGTCAATGATTTCCCGATGCAGTCTTGCGCGCAGGCTTTCTTGCTTCACATTCCACATGCTGATGGTTTTCAGGTCCGCACCGATGCGCACGCCGTCCAGTTCAATTTCGAGGTCCGGACGTACACGCACTTCTAAACCTGTTTCGTCGTCAAAACCGAAATAGCTCACTTCAACGGCGCGGCTTGGATGTGTCAGCAGCATGCCGGCGGTCGGGTGCGCCAGGAGTGCAGACTGAATTGCTCGCGCTGTGGCCAACTGCTGGCGAGTAACCAGAATCTTTTCACCAGGGTTGTCGCGCCAGGCATCTAACAGCTCGTCTACGAACACGGCATCGGGCTTAACTGATTTAACTGCCTGGATCATGTCTGCTTTGGTGCCGGACACTTTCAGCGGCGTCGGTTTCTGCGCTTCCTGTGCTACCAAATCAGGATTGATGATCGCTAATTGCTCGAGTAGCGCATCACGGCTGCCGCTGGTTTTAACCGGCACGGGCAGGGTGGCGTTGTACTCTTTGATGCAAGCCTTCATTGCCGTTGCTGTCTGCTTCTGGCCTTCTTCAATACGCTGGTACTCAGCAGGGAGAGCCATATAGCTTTGAGCCGTTTCTTCCAGGCTGGCGCCAGGCGGCACTGGAGCGGGAAGGGATGCGTTATGTTCTTCAAGCAACGCTTTAATATCGTCTGCACTCAGCTGCGCCGGCAGGCTGGCGTTGTAAGCATCTATGAACTCGCGCAGAGTTACTGTGGTGGTGAAAGCACCCTCCGGGATCTCAGGTTCTACGCTGAACTCTGCTTCAAGGTTTTCCGGCTGCAATGCAAGGGCGTGCACCAGGTTTCCCATGTCCAGCACTTTGGATGCTGTGCGCGGGATAGTTTTAGCCACATGGCGCGCGTTGAAGTACATCAGGCTGACGCGGGCATCTTTTACCTGGGTTGAGCTAATACCGTTTGCTGCGTGATAAACCTCATTCGGCAGACCTTCGTAGCGGCCAGGCTCGAAGTAAGCCGGGTATTCGATTACTGGCTCTGACTGCTGTTCTTCCGGCGCTACGGTAACTGCTTGCGTATTAGCTGCATCAGCGCCTTCGCCTGGTTGTACCGGATCAGTATTTTCGACTTTCTCTGGCTGAGTCGTTTCCATCTGCACATCGCTGGTGGTCTCCGCTGTGTTTTCCGTTTTTTCGACTTCATTTGAGGGGATATCGATGACCGGGGCGGTATTTCCAAGCATCAGACCATCGATGGAGAACACGCCGCTGCCAAGGCTTGCGACCTTTGGCTGGCTTGGAGTACTTGGTTCTTCCACTGTGGAATGACGAACCGCGCGGGAGTCTTCGCTCCATTCTGGATAGCCTTTAGAGCGCTCACCGTTTTCATAGATGCCGTTCGCCGTGAACCACTCACGCACCTGGCTACGCAGTTCGGTTGTGCTTTCTTCTCCAGACCATGAAATAGCGCGGGTAACTCCAAAAATACTGTTGGCGTCGTAGTCGAGGATGTCGTTAGTTTTACCAAGAACCTTGAGAGCCTTGGTGTGCGACTCATCTTTTTTGTCAGCGAGTTCTTTGGCGGCCAGGAGTTGCGTACGGTTGATTTGTCCCGGTACTGCATCTGGGTACAGCAGAGCAATCGCGATCTCAATGCTCAGGTTCGCCATGTTCTGGGCAACAGCTCGTTTATAGGATTCTGTAGTTTCTGGCTTTGCTGGTTTTAAAGGTGCAGGAGAGCCTACTTCAGAAATGCGATTACCATCCGTCCATTCGCGCACCAGGGTGCCGCGGTCAATATAATCAGTCGCTGCCCAGATTCGGGTGAATCGGAGAACCAAAGCGAGTTCATGACGCTTCTCCTGGCTGAACACCTTGCGAATGGCGTCGGTGTAGCGCCACAGGTCTTTGGTATCGTAACCCTTAACCACTTCGCAGTTTTCTGCCGCCAGCAACAGGTTCTGGACATAGCTGTTGTCAGTGTCCATCTCCAGCGCGCAGATACCTTCGTATTCTTCGCGGGTTAAGTGGTGGCGCAGTTCGTCGGCGGTGAACTGGGCGAGTAGCTGCTTGCGGAAGGGCATACGAACGACTGGATAACGAGTGGTTTCGTCATCATTCTCGTCAATCTGAATACCGTTTTCAGGTTCTGGAACCTGAACGGCTGTAACATCGGTGTCGCTGGTGCTTTCTGATTTGAGAAGAGAAAGCTTTCCGCTTCTCCACTCTTCAATTAACTGATTGCGATCGCTGACATCTGCTCTCGCCCAGTCAGCCATGAATGCAGCGATAACTTCAGCTTCGTGCGTTTCATCTTGCGCGAAGACCTGCTTTATCGCCTGAACGAGTTTCCACTCAGCGTTCAGGCTGAGTTCGGCAATTTCAGGGATGTCGTTCTTCGCCAGCAGCAGGTTCTGGAGATAGGTGTTGCCTTCATCCAGTGACATTTCGCTGGCAGCCAGCTGCTGCTCTTTAGTGATGTGCGACTGGTATTTGTCGCTGGCCAGGTGGACGGCAAAACGGACCGCTGGAGTGCGGTTTTCAAGCGGGACACTCTCGACGGAAGTTTCGACTTTAATGGTCGTTTCCGGTGCGGCAGTGCTGTCCACGTCACCAGTCGACTGAGCACCAGCCTTTGGCAGCCAGGTGCGTCCATCGTCCTGCAGTTCGTAGCGTTTGCACCAGGTGTAATCCACGGTGCTTTCTTCAGGCAGATCGTTGTAAACAGGGAAATCGGTGCGAACCGGTTTGGCGTAATCCTTCCCGCGTCCGGTTTCAATACAAGCATCTTCCAGCTCAACATCGAGCTGCAGGTTGGCACGGGCTTCAGATTTCGCAGTGAACCAAATCACTGCGTCTTCTTTGCCAGATTTCTGCGTAGCCTTAACTACATAGAAAAATTCCATGTGAGATCCTCTTTTTTGGATGTAAGATCCCCGGGCCAGAGATAGCGCCCATTGGGTGAAATTTGGTTTTTTAAGTAGTTTTCCGGTGTAACTTTGGTCGGGAGCACCGGACGTACGGGCCGCCTTGCGCGGCTTTTACGTTATGCCTCGTGTGCCATCTGGTCGTACGAAGCACAACGTTCAGAGCAGTATTCTTTCTCTTTGCGCGCCAGCTGTGCGCCGTTGCGATAGAGAAGGGTACTTTTGACTACTTCCTCCGGTTCAACCGGCTTGTGGCAGTACCCGCATTTCATTGAGTTACACATCTGGATTCCCCTTTTGCGCCAGCAGGTAGCACAGGCGGCGAATAATCACCTCGAAGAAGTTCAGCTTTACGGCCTGCTGCCGTCCTGGTTTGCGTGCGAAATCAATCATTCTCACCCTCGTTTGCCTTATCGCCGGCCAGCGGAACGTTTACACCTGATGCGCGTTAATCTCTCCACCTCATCCGACTATTCGTATGCCGTCGGCGGCTACTTCGTGGGCGTCCTGCCTTGGTGGTTCGTAGTGCGTCTTGGTGAGTTAGATTAAACACAAAGTTTAAGTTGTAGTCAACAAAATGAGTAATTTTAGATAAACAAAATGTTTATGTGGTGCTTATGGAGAGTGAAATTTTGTCCTTTGGAGGAAAAAAATTCGACGAAATGGTACGTGCTGGAAGTCCGCGGAATGGTCGCTTAGTACAAAAGATGTGCTAGTTATTAGAGGGGTATAAAAAAAAGGCCACTTCATGGCCATTTCTTATGGTGGGTCTTTACGATTCATTGCTGAAAGGATTACTCAATCATCCTGCGAACGAATCCGGCCTTTCATATACTTATCATATAGTTCGTCCAGCTCTTTCAGGCGAAGTGCGAAGATGCGAAGCATGTTCTGTTGCTCTTCTTCGGGAAGCTGACGGTAAAGTTCCAACAGGCGTTGTTCGTCCGGCTTCAGTCCATCTTTTTTGCCAACATCTTGGCCAAGCAGCCACTCAAGGCTCACCCCAAGCGCATCCGCCAGCTTAATCGCTGAACTTTTACCAATCGTCCCACGAACGAACCAGTTATTGACCGACTGAGCACTGACGCCGCATATACGGGCCATGTCTGATTTGGTCAACTTCTTGAGCTCAAGAACCTCGTTAAGCCGCTGAACTTGGGGGTGGTTAATTTGATGAGTTTTTTCTTTCATGGACGAATTCTAAACCAAATGTTTATTAGCTCAATATTCAAAATGTTGACACAAACATAAACAATATGTTTAATTGCGTTGTTGTTACAGGAGCTATTTATGAAAGCAATTGATAAAGCAATTACCAAAGCAGGAACTGCTACGCGCTTAGCCCAACTGCTAACCGTAAGCGCCATGACTGTTAGTCATTGGCGAAATCGATATCAGGGCGTCGTACCGGCAGATCGAGTTTTGCAAATTTATGGGGTTACCGGCGTAACTCCGCACGAGCTGCGCCCAGATCTCTACCCAAACCCAACAGACGGTTTACCTAAACAGGATCCTTAACTATGCAAACTGTTTCATTTCAACAGAGTAGCAGAGCTTCCTCTAATCCAATGATATTCCCGTGTCATCAAAGCGAATCGGCAGAGCAGGATCTTGATCATCGAGATATTTGTTCTGCAGTCAGGGCGTGGGCAGCGGCAGAAGGGCGCGTAGCTGTTGCGCTTCAAATCCAAGAAGCGGCGGAAGAACTTCAACTTGATGGCGTAGATTTTTCTGGCCAGGCCGATGTCTGGAACGTGAAGCTGTTCCGCTGGCTCGACAACAAAGAAGACTCCGCATCGTACCGAAAGAACGTTGAACAGCTGGTGCCAGCGATCATGTCCGTATTACCGCTTCGATACCGCGACCGTGTCGTAAAGAACGACTCGTTTGCTTACCGAATGGCCCGGCTGGAAAAAGAGGTGAGTGAGGCGAAGCAAGCTTTGATGCTCGATGCACCGAAGAAGGAAAAGCTGAAGGAGTTAGGCGAGGGGATTTTCGAAATGTTCAGAGTCGATCCTGACCTTACGGCACCGCTGCTGGCGATGGTCACAACCATGCTGGGGGTAATGTGAAGACTTCAGAAAAGGCGAAAGCCGCGGTGCTCGAACACCAACGGCTTTCAGGTGCAAAAACGGAGTGTAATTGCGGAGCAAAGTATGTCAAACACAGCTGAAATTATCAATTTCCCCCACAGAACCGAACAACCGGGAGGTCGTATGGCCGACCTGTCGAATGGATATACCAAGGTCGCTAACGAGATCCAGCTGCTTAAGCCACGCCTGAGATTGTCAGGCCGGGAGTGGCAGTGTTTTGAAGCGGTGATCTGGCTTACCTACGGCTGGAACAAGAAACAGGACCGCGTTACGAACACGGTGATCGCTGAGCTTACAGGTTTGAGTGATTCGCATGTTTCTGATGCGCTCAAATCACTCGCAGAACGCAAAATTATCTTCAGTCAAAAGCAGGGCGTGATGAAAATAGTTGGTATAAATACTGATCTTTCCGCCTGGATTTTAGACAAACCGAAAACGGGAAAAATCTTCCCGAAATCGGGAAAAGTGTTACCGAAAACGGGAAAAACCTTCCCTGAAACGGTAGACACCCAAGACTATAACAAGAACAATATTAAAATATCCTCGTCTCGGAATTCTGACGAATCCCGAAACCAGAAAACTCAAAAGTTTCTCTCTCGCCATCCTGAAGCAGCCGCTGGGATATACACCCCGGCAGGTAAATCATGGGGATCCGCTGACGACATCAAGGCCGCTCGCTGGATTTACGACAGGCTTCTCACCGTCAACGCATCGCTATCCGAACCCAACTGGGTTGAATGGGCAAACACCATCAGGCTGATGCGTGTCCAGGACAAGCGTACTCACTACGAAATCTGTGACCTGTTCCAGTGGGCTAATCGGGACGAGTTCTGGAAAGACAACATCCTGAGCCCTTCAAGTCTCCGCAAGCACTGGGATCAGCTCACCACCAAACGGCTGCGCGCAACCGGAATGGTAAAACCATCCTGGGGTGGCATTGACCTGCATAACACCGACTGGATTGACGGAGTGCTGGAATGAAAAATCTAGCCGAAAGCATTCGCAATTTTGGCCGGGAACAGGCTCGCCGCGTGGCGCACAACCTACCCGAGCAGTACACCGAACGCGAACAAACGCAGCAGGTGGCGCAGATTATCAACGGGCTGTTCGTACAGCTGACGGCTGCGTTCCCGGCAAGCCTGGTTAATCGCAGCCAGGAAGACGTGAACGAGATCCGCCGTCAGTGGGTGCTGGCCTTCAAAGAAAACGGGATCAACACCTTGGACCAGGTTGAAGCCGGGATGCGCATTGTACGCCGTCAGGAACGCCCATTCCTGCCTTCGCCGGGCCAGTTCATCAAGTGGTGCAGGGAAGGGCGATGCGTGCTGGGGATCACCACTGCTGACGTTATGGCTGAGTACTGGAAGTGGCGCAAGCTGGTGTTTCGGTACCCGAGCAGTGAGCATTATCCGTGGCCGAAGCCAGTTTATTACCATATATGCCTCGAACTGCGGCGCCGGGGAACTGATGGGCAGTTGAGCCATAAAGAGCTCGAGCGTGAGGCTGGCGAGATTCTGGGTATGTGGGAAAAGCGGGTGCTGGCCGGGAAGCCAATCCCGCCTGTTCGGCGCGCGTTGGCCCCGCCAGTTGTTCAGAAGGGGCCAACGCCAGCGGAGCTTTTGAAGGCTAAATATGACCGGATGAAGGCTGGTGGGAGGGGGTAAGTGTGCCAGCAAAGATTCTGAAGACTCGTACCGCACAACGAATGAGTTAAAGGCTTTATCTCCATCGAGTGTTATAACCGAGTAACAAGTCGCCTCCTCTGGCGACAAAGAGGTATCAAAATGAGATTAAGAATCACGAGAGCAATCGGCCTCAGCAAATTCTCGCCACGTTGGGTTAAGACTATCTGTTTACGGCTAATTAAAAACGATATTGAGCGCTCCCTCAACGCTCTTCTGGCCACCATTGATGAAACTGAACTCTCTTCGGAGCAAGTCAAAGCATTGAGGGAATGCGTTGACAGAATCAACCTGGCAAGGGGAAAGGGGATGCAAGCGTGAGCGCTACTGCTATTGAGCCGAAAGAGATTTTTTATACCACATGCTCATTGCTGAACACATAAAGCGTAGCTGAAGTGACTGATGCTGACTGAGTGATGCGCGGAGAAATAGTTGTCTAATAACTCAATCATATTAATCACTTTTCCCATGGTACCTTTTTTATCTTGAGGATTAGGCAGTACGAAATCCTAGCTTTGGCCGCTCTATTGGATCCTACACCTCTGAATTGCTAAGGACGGAATATGAACGGATGAAAGCTAGCATGAGGTGCGAGTGGTGTTGAGAAAGGTCCACTGGACAATCATTTGAATAATTCTGTAAAAAACTCATTTGTATAAAGAGTCTTCTCCTTCTGGGCGCGTTTTGAACCTTCGATGCATCCACAGGTATTGTTCAGGGGCGCGGAGGATTTCACGCTCGATGATTTTATTCATATAAGCAGCTGCAGCGATATTATCGTCCTCAGGATATCCTAACAATGGATTACTGATATACATATGATAACCTTTTTTATCGCTCCGTCGAATCATGCTAAGTGTGATCAAATTTGCTCCAGCGAGTTTTGAAAGTGCGTACGTTCCGTTCGTTGTGGCTGCTTTTTTTACCGAGAAAAAGGGTGCGAAAACGCTCCCCTTAGGCCCGTAATCCTGATCTGGTGCAAACCACACAGCTTCACCCGCCTTGAGTGCATGAACTAATCGAGATAGATTACGTCGATCAATCATAGCTTTATTTGAACGCATACGTCCTTTTGTCTGAACCCATTCCATCAATGGATTGTTGTGCGGCCGATACGTTGCCATCATTGGATGGCATAACCCCATTACTCTTCCGCATAGTTCAAGGGACATGAAATGAATCCCGACAACCATTACCCCTCCGGTTGCGTTAGCCAAGTTTTCAATCCCTTCTACGTCAAACCACTTTTTGACTCTCGCATCGCTCCAGAACCAGGCCATGCCAGTTTCCATCAGTCCCAGCCCGAGAGAAACAAAGTTATTATTTATCATCTGGCTTCGGGCAATCGGAGTCATATCGGGAAAACAGAGTTCAATATTCCTAACTGCTATACTTTCTCTACGTTTTAAAAAGGGCCTGGAGATTTTTCCAAGACCGGAACCAAGAGTATATAAAACCGGATAAGGAAGTAGGACTATAACCCACAGAAGTGCCAAGCCTGCCCAGGAAAACCAGTGGCGGGGATGAAGTAATTTGTATGTAAAGAGTTGTGACATAAATTTCCCTAAGCTAATGAAGGTTGTAATGCACATGGATAATTTGAAGAATTTGTTTTTCAGCGGAACATTTCATTTAGATAATTGAGTTTTATCTGAATTCAGGGGGCAGATTGCGTGTGGGAGTGGATGCCTACTAAATGGTTTGGTTAGGCGAAAAAATTCTTTTTCTATAATACTCAGTAGGTTATTAATGATATTCGAGGAATTGCCTTCTGGATTCATCCTCCCCAACATACTCAAAAGATAGAAGACGAATTGGGATTAAGTTATAAAACCAATTGCAATCATTTCGTTGAATAACTTCGCCTGGTTTGAAACATATCCCTGATGCTTCCCGAACAATTGCATATTTGCCATTGCTAAATTTCACTCTGTGGATATAGAAATGTTGACCGATCTGTCCATGACAGCTGTTCGAAAGTATATCTCCTTCAATGAAAACAGATTTTTTATCTTTCATCATAATGCCCTCTACCACTATACTATAAAAGGAATGTTGGCTTTTACAGATATCAGTTAAGTTGCAGGAACTGTTCAGCCGCCGATGCACCAGCATTCTGATGGCCTGAACAACAGTCCGCAGGCAGGACATTCCAGAATAGCATTTTTTCTTAGTTTACCTGCTTTCTGATTGGCTCTGTATGCGCATACCGGGCAAGCAACATGGACCGGTCTTTCTTTAAAATGTCTAAGTCCTTCTGTAAATGACATAAATTAACCTCTGGAAAATATAATATTTATTATACGCTTTAAAATATAAATTGTCGGGTTAAGTTATGAATATTTATTGCTGAATAAAATATGAGCTTTTAGAAAACAACAGTTTGATTTATGTTACAATATCCTTCCATGAGAAATTTATGATGAAATCAGAAGACACTCTTGACTGGTACCCAGCGCAGTTGCCGCCAGTAAAAATTATTTTAGGTGAAGCAGTGCTTGCTGTGGGTAAACAGGGAAGGCCGATTAATACACGGACCTTGCTCGAGTATCTTCAAGTCATACAAGGTAAGCAAAAAAGACGTGATGATAAAGTTGCTATGCAGACTGCGATTGAAGTGCTTAGAGACAATCAGCGCATTAACGGTAGGCGTTAATGCGCTTTTAAGATCCCTTAGTTCTGAGTGATCTCTACTATGTGTCTTTGACCATCCTGCTTTAAAGGTATTCGGTCATCAGACAGTTCGATACCATCTAGTATGACCTGGTACTCCCCGTTGCCACGTGTAATGGTAATCTCGTAATAACTTTCGTCATGTTGATATGTCAGAGAAAAAGACTCCCACTCTGCTGGTAACAGGGCATGTATGGTCAAGACATCACCGGAACGTTTTATGCCCATCAATTCTTCTGTAAGAAGACGATAGGCCCAACCCGCTGATCCGGTGTACCAACTCCAACCTGCACGTCCAGTATGTGGCGCGATGCTGTAAACATCTGCACTCATTACGTATGGTTCTGCTCTGTAAATCGCAACTTCTTCGTCAGTAGACGCGTGGTTTATTGGATTGATCAGTGACCAGAGTTGCCACGCACGCTCTGCATTTCCCATTCGGGCAAATGCCATCACTGCCCAGATAGCACCATGAGTATATTGCCCGCCATTTTCACGCACACCAGGCACATAACCCTGAATGTAACCGGGATTCGGTCCGTGTCCATCGAATGGAGGCGAAAGTAGCTTTATCAACCTGGATTCGGAGTTTACCAAATGCTTGTCCAGTGCCTGCATTGATTTACCGGCACGTCCACAGTCTGTCGCACCGGATAAAACGGACCAACTTTGAGCTATTGCATCAATCCGGCAGTCTTGAGAACTTTTGGATCCTAAAGGCGTTCCATCGTCAAAATATCCACGCCGAAACCATTCCCCGTCCCAGGCTGTCGCATTCAGATTTTTTTGCAAGTGTTCCGCCTCCGTGCGACACAGCGATGCTACAAGCTTATCTTGCTGACGATCAGCGAGCGTCGCGAAACGCTTTAAAATGTCGAATAGGAAGAACCCGAGCCAAACGCTTTCACCTTTTCCTTCGATGCCGACCCGGTTCATCCCATCGTTCCAGTCGCCAGCGCCCATAAGCGGCAGACCATGTTGTCCAAAACGAAGCCCATGCTTAATGGCTTTAACGCAGTGTTGCCATAGCGTCTCTTCGGTGTGGCTGATTAGTGGTGTATCGTAAACGGACTCTTCTCCAGGCTGGAGCTGACGCCCTTCCAGATAAGGAATCATCTGCTCTAGTATTCCGATATCCCCAGAAGTGTCGACGTAGTGACAGACGGCGAGCGGGAGCCAGAGAAAATCATCTGAACATCGCGTGCGTACGCCGCTACCGTGAGGTGGATGCCACCAGTGCTGCACATCGCCTTCAATAAACTGTCTTGACGCACATAGTACTATTTGGTCGCGCAGGCGTTCCGGTGCAGCGTGGGTCAGTGCTAATGTATCCTGGAGTTGATCGCGAAAACCAAATGCGCCACCCGATTGATAATAACCACTGCGCGCCATGAGACGACAGGCCATTGTCTGATATAGAAGCCAACCGTTAACTAGCTTATCAACTGAATGGTCTGGTGTTTTGACCACTATCTTATCCAGCATGCGGTGCCAGTGACGATGGACATTTTCCAACTCCTGTCGAACGATATTTTCATCCAAATAATGATCGAGTATAGTCTGAGCCCGGGCGGAGTTTTCCTCGCTGCCGAGTACAAAAATGAAGGTCTTCTGATCACCGTCAATTAGGGTGGTAACTGACTGAACTGCACCGCATGGATCCAAACCAGCGCCCGTATTTCCCGATAAACTGCGAAGCTTCATTGCGGCCGGTTTTTGCAAAGAGCCATTGCGGCCAATAAACTCTCGGCGATCACCTGTCAACGAACAATTAGGATCGTTGACAGCGAAAAATGCAATGCGTCCTTCGCCGTTAGCTCCGTAAAAGTTATTTGCTGTAACTCCACTACCACCCGGCACGACCACCGTATGTGTAACGATATGGGGAGCAGAACGCGAGCGTGATTCCCCAAGCGTCCACTCTACGTACCCTGTGACCGATAATTTGCGCGTGCGGCCCGAATTGTTACTAAGCGTCAGAAGTGCCAACTTAACAGGATCGTGTTCTCCAACCAGTATTGTCAACTCGCTATCTATACCACTATCGCGGTGCGCGAATACGCTGTAGCCAAAACCATGACGGGTTATATAATCCCCGTGGCCACGAACAGGTAACGTCGTGGGTGACCATACCGTTCCGCTCTCTTCATCACGAATATAATAAGCCTCACCGCTACGGTCGCTTACTGGATCGTTTTCCCAGGGGGTTAAACGATATTCATGAGCGTTCTCATACCAACTGTAAGCCTGTCCGGCTTCTGAAATGACGCTACCAAAACAGGAGTTTGCAAGCACATTTGACCAAGGGGCCGGCGTTGGAACATTTTCCTTCAGGATAATCTGATACTCCCGTCCATCCTCTGAAAACCCTCCATGCCCATTGAAGTTGAACAGATGTTCTATATGCGGCGTCCAGTCTTCCTGTCGATTGCTTCCCTCAGTGACAAAAGATACAAATGGCCTTTGCGGTTTAATTGGCGAGTGGAGCCGCTGATTAAGTTGCTCGTTTAGCCCGCCGGCGCGATCGTCAAGATACATACATGCAACGCTCATCAACAATTGCTTATCTTCAGAAGACAAATGCTCCCCGTTACGGACAAAAATGCCGCCCGGTTTATCCAGCAGGCTGGCTTCTGAACCGGCATAGATTAAATCCATAATCAGTGTTTGAAGGGCCTGCTGATAGCCACCTGCTCTGTTATTGAGGATAACAAGATCCACTTCAAGCCCTTTTAGTCGCCAGTAACGATGAGCCTGAATCAGTGTAGTGATAGAGGTCATACTCTCATCGCTGGTCACGCTATGCAGTACAATCGGTAAATCACCTGAAATACCCCAGCCCCACAGTCCGGACTGACCGCGGCGGTTACGGCTTATGACTTGATCGTCGGCGCGTAGTTCGTGACAGGGATAGAGCACAGCACTAGCGAGTCGGTTAAACAGCGTTGCGTCATCTTCGCTGGCATTTATCTGCCTTAGCACTACCAGACTGTGCGACCAGGCAAGCTCAAAAACACGCTCAGCGATTGGGTAATCACGGTATTTTTCCAATAATGCCTTGCTTTGCTGACGGCTCTCACTGATGCCATAAACGATATCAATCGTTATCGGAATGCCTGGCATGAGTCTCACAACTTGTCGGATCGCTAGGACAGGATCCAGCACGGCACCGGAAGTATTGCTGAGCGGCCCGTTAGCATAGATAGCAGCGGCATCAGCCGGACTTCTGCCCCTTCCAATAAACTTAGCTCGGTCTGTTTCAAACGAGGCTTCATTATGATCATTGCTATGCACCACCATCATGTGAAACAGAAATGGGCTCGGTTCATCTGGAGAACGCGGTCGTCGATGGCAAAGAATAGCGTCCCGACTGTGATCAATCTCAGTTTCGATGAACAAATTACTGAATGCCGGATGCGCTAGATCACTGGTTTCTGGAGCAATCACCACTTCAGCATACGTTGTTAGCTCGAGCGTTCGCGGTAGACGGCCATGGTGTACCAGGGTGACACGCCGCAGCTCTATATCATCCTCCGGGGAAACCACAACCTGTGTCCTAACGCTAAGGGCTCCGAAGGTACGCCTGAATTCTGCGCCTGCGTCGGTGAAGATTATCTCATCGCTGCTATTCGCATTTCCGCCCATGGGCTGCCAAGTATTGCTCCATACCTCATTCGTATGCGGATCACGGATATAACAGAACGATCCCCAGTTATCACGGGTTGTATCGCTGCGCCAGCGGGTAACTGAAATCGAATTCCAGCGGCTGTATCCTCCACCACCTGGCGTCAGCATCAAGTGGTAATGCCCATTTGAGAGCAGCTGTATTTGCGGAGTAGGGCTGTCTACATGACTGAAAACTCTCGGTTCATATCGCACCGGTTTAACCCTTCCTTCATGGGATTCAAAATGACGGCGAGGGCTATAAAGATCGACTGCATCCGGGACGCGTTCCTGCAATAGGAGATTCGCCGACATAAAGGTGGGGCTTGCCATAAATCGCTCGATCATTGGGGCATCAAGCAGGATATTCGCTAGCGCCTGGAATCCCATCCCTTGGTGGTGTGCCATCCAGGACTGTACAACCGCGTACAGTTGCCCGGTAGCAAGCCGTGATGGCGTGTAGTCCAGCGCTTCATAAAACCCGTATTCGCCATGTGCACCGCTCTGCTCCAGTCTAAGTAAGTTTTCGCAGGCCTTCTGGGGGTAAACGAGCAGAGCTAGTAGTGTTGCATACGGCGCGACTACCATATCGTCCGCAAGTCCTCGGCGAAGACCGAGTCCAGGTACCCCAAATGCCTGATACTGATAATTACGCTGGAGATCAAATGCATGATAGCCGGACTCAGAAACGCCCCATGGTACGCCACGTTCCTTGCCCCAGTTAATCTGACGTGTCACCGCGGATTTGCCCATTTCATCAAGCAAACTGCCACGCCAGTTTGGCATCACTAGATTCGGCATCAGGTATTCAAACATCGAGCCGCTCCATGACATTAACGAGGTTTCATTGTTGATATTGGTGAACAACCTTCCCAACGCATACCAGCTTTTCATCGGAAGCTGATTTGTCGCGATAGCGAGATAACTTGTCAGCCTGATTTCAGAGGGCAGAAGGTCATAGTGGCTTTTATCGGCGGTATTTGTGTCGCAGTTATATCCGACACTGAGCAGGCTGGTAGCTTCGCTGAAGAGAAAGGCAAAATCCATTCGCGCATGGTCATTTAACCTCTTTTCGAGTTCGCTGATGATATCCAGCCGCAAACGGGCGTGAGTAATAACTGATGCAGGAGGCGTTCCTTCTCCGGTATCGGTACTCTGCGCCAACCAGCTTAGTGTTGGCAATGTCTCGCTTGGGTATGTAGGGGGTAACCACGCGAGCAGATGTGACCATTCGTGGCATAATTCAACCAACTGATGCTCCAGATGCTCGGCCCAGCGCACCACAAGATCACCTTCCTGCTGACTCGCAGCGGTAAGATGTTTGCACTGAGTACGCATTTTTTTAAGTTCGCTGTAAAGAGCTCCCGAAGGAAGTTCCACTGAGCTGAAACACTGCTTTTGAAGCTCTTTAAGTGTATCCGGTGCCTCCGGCCCCCAGTGTTTTTCAAGAAGTAATAATGTATCGTTTAACCCTGCAAGTATTCTTTCGCCATTCAAAATCGGCTGGTTTCGCATGGCTAATAACCCTTCACGCAGAGTCAATAGATGTCCAGCCATATTACCGCTATCCACGCTTGATACGTAACGCGGACTGAGCGGCGCAAGTGTTCGAGTGTCATACCAGTTATATAAATGACCACGAAAATGTTCCATATTATCAAGAGAGTCGAGCGTGAGCGTTATGCGTTGTAAGACGCTGCCGCCTGGCAAATAGCCAAAATCCCAGGCAGTAAGGTTAGCCAGTAGTGATAACCCAATGTTGGTAGGGGATGTACGGTGCGCGATCGTCGGCTGCGGTATTTCCTGATAATTATCGGGGGGGAGCCAATTTTCTTTCGCTGTGGCGAAGGTCTCAAAAAAAGACCATATTTCTCGGCTTGTCTGTCTCAGCAGAAGTTTCTGCTTATGATCTGGCAAAAAGGGCTTACGCGCGGGTTGGCGGCTCAGCCAAGCCATAATAATGGGAGCTATGCACCACCCGACGCTAATGGGCAATGCGATGAACAGCATCAGCGGATCAAACACCAATGCTAGTGATGTGAGACTCAGACCGCAGGCAACATTAAGCCACATTTCCCTATAAAAACCTAAAACAGATATACTGGATTGGTAGTTATCTGGGTTATAGCTTACCCATTGGTTGAGGTTACGCTGGCTTACACCAAGTCGCCAAAGCGTAACTCCAATAGCGTATAATGAGTAACCGGCCTCGTGGGGTAGTATCATAATCGTGAGACCGATACGTGAAATGCGCTTCAAGGCTCCAGCTGAGACCAGTTGCAGATGTTGTTTAAGGGGACGGCGGTGCGGTTTATGACCGAGATCCCATGCTATGCTAAGCGCCGCAGGAAGAAACCATATTAGCGTAAGCACGCTAAACCAGTATAAAGGGTTGGGGAGCCAGAGCAGCGTGCTCAATACAAGCAGCATGATCGACGGCGCTACCAGGCTGCGTCGGAGATTATCCAATAATTTCCAACGAGAAAGGATGGACAATGGATTTTTTTCCCTGCTTCCGTCAGCTTTTCTGACCCGAACCCTTAACCAATTGAGCAGTTGCCAATCTCCGCGGATCCAGCGCGTACGACGTGCGACGTCTGAGATATAATTAGTTGGATATTGTTCGTAAAGTAAAACGTCGCTCAGCAGACCAGAGCGGGCGTAACATCCTTCGAGCAGGTCGTGACTGAGTACAAGATTTTCCGGACAGACGTTGGCAGTGGACTGGACAAAAATATCTACATCATAGATACCTTTGCCTACGAACGATCCCTCGCCAAAAAGATCCTGATATATATCTGAAGACATCATCGAATAGGGATTATTACCCGGGACGCTGCTACGCATGGCGGCGTAGTGCCCCTGACCGTAAAGAGGCATTTCCTCTGCTAAGCCTGGCTGTAAAATTCCGTACCCTTTAACGACTCGTTGGAACGTTGGATCATATTCTGGTTTATTCAGCGGATGCGCCATTGTGGCCACCAGTTTATGGGCGGTATCGCGAGGAAGGAGCGTATCACTGTCAAGAGTGATGACGTATTTAATCCGTCCGGGCAAAGCCTGCGAGGGAAAGCCTGCAACGCTCGAAAACTGGGCTCCCGGTTGGCGTAACCAGCTGTTAAGAAGAGCTAGTTTGCCCCGCTTGCGTTCATATCCCATCCAGATTCTCTGCGAATCGTTCCACACCGGCCGGCGGTGCAGTAGATAAAATCGAGATCGGCCGCTAGGGTTGCGCCGATTAAGTCTCTGCGTCTCAGCAATCGCTTGCCTTAAAAGGACAGTGTTTTCCTCGGTATCCTCAGTTGATGAATCCGGAAAATCGGTAAGAAGTGCAAAGCAGAGATTTTCATCCTGATTGCCAAGGCTGCAGACTTCCAGGCGAGAGAGAAGTTTGCTGAGGCTTTCATAGCTTGTCAGCATGCAAGGGATCGCAACCATTGTGGCATATTCAACTGGTATCCCACTTGAAAAGTCCATCCGCGGCAGAGGTCTGGGAATACGAAAGCGTGTCGTTGCTTCGCTAAGCATATCGCTGGCGAGTTGACTAATGGCAACAATAAGGGGGAGTGCTAGGGGGATGAGCAGCCAGAATATACCCTGTAGTGCAGTTTCATACAATATGGTAGCCGTAGCGGCCGTGGTCAAGAGACTCAGGCTACCAAGCCATGACAGAAGGGGCGATTTATTCATACTCTGCCGCAGCCATTTCAATAGAGACCTTTCAACTGACAAAAGTTGTTCGAGTTGTGGCCTTCCACCCCCAAGCAGAAAATAACCGATATGCCGGTGCTCAGGATCTAGACTCGGTTCGCAAGACATTGCCAACACGCGGTTTGCAACTTCCGGTTCACTCAAGCTCGCATCCCTGGCAAGCGTTTCAATCACATGGCGATAATGATCTCGGGTGTCGAAGTGCATGCGAGGATATATACCAGCTGGGTCAAGGCGTAAAGTTTGCTCGACTACGCTGATGGTCTCTGCAAAATCAGACCAGTTCGTTTCACTCAGCAGACGTAAACCCGAAATACTGTTACTGACGGAAAGCTGGCTGGCGGCAAGCTGCTGATTGAAGCGATGAATCAGGATCTCAGTTGTAACACCTTGCTCTGCAAGACGTTGTTCAATCCAATTCAGAGGGAGTGCAAGAGCATTGCCATGTCCCTGCAGACGACGAACCATTTCAGCAACAAAGGCACTGCTCAGTGGAGGATGATCACGCGCCATATCGGCAACAATCAAAATTAGGTCGGCGGGAGCATTCTCTGCACAATCAAAAATCCGCGTTATCCACATATCTGCAAGATTTCGCTCCTGCTGGGCCTGGGTCACTTCGTTGCTCACACGACGCAGGTTTTCTATCAGCGCTAGACGCAGCATTCCTGGCAAAGCCCATATCTCCCCCAACGTCAGAGGTGTCACCTCTTGATAGGCGGAAATATAACTGGTAAGGCTGCTGCTGTCCCAGTGTCCGTCGCCATGCGCTATGGCCTCTGAGGCTAAGTCATAAATTCTGGGACATCTATGTGGATAGGCTAGTACCGGAAGACCCTTACCAAAGCTTTTCGGTAAGTGCTGGCGTACCATGCGAATCTGCTCTTCAATCAGGTAATAGTTGTCCAGCAGCCACTCACCTGCTGGCATGATACTCGTTTTTTTTCCTGCATTGAGTAGATAGCAACATCGCGTAATTATCGTTTCATTGTCAGTTAGTCGTTTAAGAAGGTAGTACGGGAGTATTTCCGGAGACAATTTGTGCGTACGAGCCAGTTTTCTTCCAAAGCGTTCCAACTGAGGGGTAGAAAACAGTTCCGAACGTAAATAGTTTTCTCCTCCCGAATCGTTGGCTGGGGCTGATATGTGTGCGCTGCCTTCGGGCAGAATACGAGAACGCTTAAACCACGCAATAGGTTTCATTTTCATTGGGTTGCTCTTTTGCTACGTTAACGCGCAGGAGCAGATGCGAAATCAGTTCAGAAACGTTCTCTCAGGATGGGCGTAAGGCATCGGGGATTTGACAACTGCTGATATTATATTAAGTGTAGAACATCGGCTGTGAAGCTAGCGCGGAGAGATAAAAAGTGCTTTACACCCCGGACAAAGCATGGGGCTTTTTAGACGCAGTTTAGAGGAAGGCTGAGCGGATTTTAAGCCGCAAACAGGGCAGGTGACAGTTGTGGTTAATACGCTTCCAAAAAGTTTCATTGTGTAATCGATAACGGACATGATTATTAGCCTCTCAATGAATGTATTTCACTCTATCACATTTGGCTAAAATTAAACCAATTTAATAATCACCCAATTTTTTAACATAAGTGAGGTTTTCTTCTCTTTTCTAACTCATCGCTTTCATGTCCGTTTTTGAAGCGAATGAATTCCAACCTTTTAAAAATCCTTATGCTATTTTGCAACGCAAGATGAGTTTTATCTAGGTTACCGCCTGGATTGAACGCTTGATTTTTTTCTACAAGAAAAATCGGTTGATTCACATTCGATGTTCTGAAAACGTTGCAAAATCCGTTACATAAGTTTATAAATATACTGTACATGCATACAGTAATTCATTGCGGAGGGGAAAGTGAAAATCGAGTTAGCCATTGATCGCATGAAGAAACTTCCTGATGGAGCTATACCTGCACTCGAGTCAGAACTGCTCAAAAGGCTCAGTAAACAGTTTTATGAATGCCAGCTTACGATTAAGCGTGCCAGCAATGATGGTCTGAGTGTTTTCGGGGGCGACAAGAAAGAGGTTGAGCAAATCGTGCAGGAGACCTGGGAAAGCGCCGACGAGTGGTTTTATTAATCGCGTGAATTTCACTGGAGCAGTTTCAAAGAGTATCGCTGTTTGCGTTCCCCTGGCTGTTCCCGATTACTGTTTACCGCGTCAATAAGTCGCTCTGGGGGAAATAGTGTGTAGTGCAGATGCCTTTAATGCAGATGATCAATGGTACGACGTGGTCAGAAGGGCCGATAAAGCAGTTATCTATAGCTTCCCGGCTGAGGGCAGATATCTGGTTTATCGAGTAAATGGAATAGTTTCATTACGACCGTTGCTCGAAGAGGAAGAAATATTCACTCTCAACGGGTTTATGCAATTTGCAAAACGACTGGGGTACCGAGTTACACCACCGTCTGATATTATTCTTTCATAGGCCTGAACAACCTATACCTGATGCGCCACGGAGAGAACCATGGCGCTAGAATTACAACTTATCAAACATCATTCAGGAATACTGATCCCGGCTACGCCCGAGACCAGGGATATCCTGCAATCAAAAAACCGGCTCGGCGATATTCTTGTTGCCGAGTTCAGGCGGGTACGAAACCCGGCATTTCACCGGCGCTTTTTCGCGCTTCTCAATCTCGGTTTTGAATACTGGGAACCAACCGGCGGGGCTATCTCGAGCAACGAGCGGAAGCTGATCACCGGCTACGCCAAGTACCTGGCTTCATATGGCGGGAACGAGGGGGCTCTGATCGATGCTACCGAACTATACCTGGAACAGGTTGCTTATCGGCGCGTCACGAATGGCATTAGCCTGTGCAAGTCCTTCGATGCTACCGCTCCTGGGTGATTGTCGAGGCAGGGCACTTTGATGCCATTCAGCTACCTGACGGAACGCTCAAAAAGCATCCTCGCAGCATCTCGTTTGCCAACATGGACGAACTCGAGTTTCAGCAACTCTATAAAGCTGCGCTCGATGTTCTCTGGCGCTGGGTCCTGTCCCGTTCATTCCGCAGCCGTGACGAGGCCGAAAACGTCGCCGCGCAGCTGCTTGGCTTTGCGGGGTGATGGAATGAAGAAGACCTGGTTCCACCACACCGATTGCAGCACCGAACAGGCCGACGAGCTGGTCAAGCGTTACAAAGCGCGCGGCGTGCGCGTTGAGCGCAGCCTAAACCAGGATTACGTAACCTGGACTGTCAGTGCATACCTGCCGACCTCAAATACACCAGCGCGCCCGGACAGTCGCTGGCGAAACCGGATGTGGGGGTGAACGTGAAGACATATCAAATCACTTTGCCCTGGCCGCCGAGCAATAACCGGTATTACCGGCACAACCGCGGGCGGACACACATTAGCGCTGATGGCGTCGCGTACCGTTATGCGGTCGCAAGTGTCATTCGAAGCGCCCGACTTAATATCCGCACGGCCGCACCACTCAAAATCCGTATTGAATGTCACATGCCCGACCACCGGCGCCGCGATCTGGATAACCTGCAGAAAGCTGCATTCGACGCTTTAACCAAGGCGGGATTCTGGCTGGATGACTGCCAGGTTGTCGACTATCGCGTTGTGAAAATGCCTGTCGTTGAGGGCGGGAAATTAGAACTCACCATTACCGAGCTGGAGACCGCATGAATCTTGAAAATATCCTCAAATATCACTTCGCCAAATCGACAATGATTAGCGACTCTCCGCGCTCTACGGCGTCAGACTCATTAAGTGGAACGGATATCATGGCCGCTATGGGTATGACGCAGGAACGGGCAGCATTGGGTTACAGTGCTTTTCTCGGGAAAATGGGCATCAGCAACAATGACCGGAAGAGGGCGATTGAGTTGCTGGCCCATTACGCGCTGACCAAGTGCGACCGGGTCGCTGCGCTTCGCAAACTGGATGCCAGGGTTAAGCCATTAGTGATGCATCAGCTGGCCATCTTCGCGTTCGAGGACTATTCCCGTAGTGCGGCCAGCGTGAAGCCGTGCGATGGCTGCAAAGGGGCAGGGTTTATTGACGCTGAGGTTTTCAGCATGAAGTCTCACACTCCGGCAAAAGAGAAGAAATTCGTGAAGATGTCCCTGAATATGGGCGTCGAAAATATTCGTCCTTCTGAGTATGAGGTGCGCAGAGACGTCAGGGAGGTAGCGCGCGTGCTATGCCCTCAGTGTAAGGGTAAGAAGGTTGTTAGTTGTGCCTGTAGAGATTGCCATGGACGCGGGAAAGCCGTTAATCAGGTTCTTACTGAACAGCAGGGTGTGCCGGTTCTGGCTGACTGTAAGCGCTGCAGCGGGCGCGGATATGAGCGAATCCCATCAACTGAGGCTTACGCCGCGGTGTGCCAGATTACGGATGAAATTAGTCTCGATACATGGAAGAAGTCTGTTAAACCATTTTACGATCAGCTAATCACTAAGTTTGATATCGAAGAGGCGTGGGCTGATGCGCAGCTGAAGCAGATAACAAAGTAGGGCATTATTTTATCGTGAGCTATTTACTTTTCCCGAAACTGTGGTAATTTTGCTCTAACGATGGGTTATTGCCTTCGTTTAAAGCCCTGCGGTTAACCCCGTGGGGCTTTTGCTTAATAGCGATTTAAGAATTTCTAAAACCAACCAACCCCGCGGTGATTTATAATTTTCCCAACCAAGCAGGAGGGAAAATGAAAGAAGGTTTCTACTGGGTACAGCACAACGGCAGGATTCAGGTCGCCTACTACACCAATGGTGTAACCGAGGATCTTGAAACTGGCCAGACTATAACTGGTGTCTGGCATCTGACGCAGGGAGATGATATTTGTCATAACGGAGAAGCAGAAATTCTCTCCGGCCCACTTTCTCCACCAATTAGTTAAGAAGATTTATCGCACGATATTGTACTGTATTTCTTGCACTTCATCTTTTTCGAGCTACTCTTCTAAATATCCGGTGGAATGGATATGGAAGTGCTTGTACTTAGTGCTTTTCACTAACAGCGTGCATGCTGTTAGTCTCAGATTGCCTACTCGTTAAGTAGGCTTTTTTTTGTTCATAGATAAAGCATTGACCACAGGAATAGATGGCGCGTAAATTATTTCAGTGGTGAATCACTTTCTAAGCGAAAGGGCGTTCCAGTCAACTGCTGTCTGCAGGTATGCGCGCGTCTTTGCTGACTGGGGTAGAGTCACCGGGAGGCACCCGGCACCATGACAACAACAATACAAGTTTCAAATTCCTTGAGAGCCTGTAATAAAAAGCAGGCCATTTTTTTATGGTTTTGTAATCTGCTGCTACGCTTTGAGTTGTGAGATGCGCCTACCTCTCTGGTGGTTCTCCTGAGCCTATAGTGAATCAGCCGATACAGCTTCACTCCTGAGCATAGGTCTCACTCACACCTACCTTATAAATAGTCAACTCATTGGCCCGCTTCGAAAGAGCGGGCTTTTTTTATTCCCAAATTTAGCACCCGCACAGAGCGAGGTGAGAGCATGTATCGCATGGACAAATTAACCACCGGCGCTGCATACGGCGCTTCAGCCGGCAGCATTTTGAACGGCATGCTGAATGCCTACAGTCCCGAACAGTGGAACGCTATCGGCGTGCTGGTGGGCATCATCATTGCAGTGATGACGTACCTGACAAATCTCTATTTCAAAATCCGCGAAGACAACCGCCGTAGCAGGAGTCGAGATGAACCCGACACTCAGAAATAAGCTGGTGGGCATTATTGTTGGCGGATCCGGTGCAATCTCTATAGCAGCGATCATGCTGGGTAATGCTGATGGTCTGGAAGGGCGACGATATTACGCTTATCAGGATGTCGTAGGTGTCTGGACTGTTTGCGATGGGCACACCGGCGCTGATATTCGCCGCGGCCACCGTTACAGCGACAAAGAGTGTGACAACCTGCTGCAGTCTGATCTGCGAAAGGTGGCAAACGCCATCGACCCGCTGATTAAGGTCCATGTTCCCGAAACCACTCGGGCCGCACTTTACTCTTTCACCTATAACGTTGGCTCTGGCGCATTCAGCAGATCAACTCTTCTGAAGAAACTGAATGCCGGTGATGTTCCGGGAGCATGCAAAGAGCTGCAGCGCTGGACGTATGCCGGTGGCAAACAGTGGAAGGGGCTGATAACCCGTCGTGAGATTGAGCGGGAAGTATGCGAGTGGGGCCAGAAATGAGCCGATTAACAGCCATCATCTTCACTGTCGTTATCAGCCTGCTAGTTTCCATGGCTTGGGCGATTAACCACTACCGCGACAACGCCATCGCTTATAAAGACCAACGCGATAAAGCCACTGAGAAACTCAGCCTGTCGATCGCCACCATCAAAGACATGCAGACCCGCCAGCGTGACGCAGCGGCACTGGATGCTAAATACACGAAGGAATTAGCCGATGCGAAATCTCAGCTTGAAGATCTGCAGCGTTGCGTTAGCACTGGTAAGTGTGGGCTGCACGTCAACGCCAGATGTCCCGCGAACGGAGCGACCAGCACCGGCGGCATGGGCGATGCTACCAGCCCCAGACTTACTGACCCCGCTGAACGGGATTATTTCACCCTCAGAAAGCGAATCGTCACAGTGAGAAAGCAAATTGGCTACCTGCAGGACTACATCAAAGAGCAGTGTCTGAAATAGAACCTCATCCGCAAGGTTCTGCCACTATCTCGCTCTTGGACACTAGCATTAGCATATATTTTAAGCGCAATCTGATAGGTTGGGTGATGCCAAAAAAAAGCCCTCGCAAGGAGAGCTAAAGGAGTCTCAGTTTCACTTGCTCTTTTTATCGATGATTCCCTAGAGTTGGCATTCTCCGCATCAGAGTCTTGGATAGCCTGGCAGTTAACCAGTAATCAACAAGCGTAAGCGGTTGTAATAGGAATAGTCTCAGGCTGCCGATGACAATTATTTTCTCGAATAATAGATGATTTTTGGTATATCCCCATAAAAAATAACCAAATATTAGACGCGGTTAATTGAATTTTCGAACTGATGATTAACTGCGTTGAGCTATACTCTTCGTTGAGTAAAAGAATGGGAGCGTGTTGTGAATATTCATCTACGTAGTACCAAAACAGGTAAAGTCATAACGCAGGAGGAATGGCTACACTCGTTAAATGAATGGGAAGATGAGGGTGGCGCTCCTGTTCATGCTGATGAATTCATAGAAGTTTATAAGAATGATGAAGAAAATGAGGAAACCGCCCCACTTTCTGGTGGCAAGGCTAGGCATATGAAGTCTTAAGAAAAAACATAAATATGGTGGTTCTTTCTTAGGGCCAATTGAATGCTGTTTCGTTTAGGAGATGCAAAACTTTAGGTGGCGGCCAATAGTTTACCTCCCTGAGTGGATGCTCTATTTGTAATTTATTTGTAAGTATTTTATTTAATATGCCCAGTAATTAATGATATGGGTTCAGGATATTTTTAGTAACATCAAATATGTGATTCATTTTCGATATTGCTACTATAATAAATATACAGCAATTTGCTGTCATTATCACTGGAGTTACCCATGAAAGCTAAACATATGAACATCTCTAATGAGCGGTCCCAGGACAGGAATAATGGGAAAGAAAATGAAAAAGGGAAAGATCGAAACAATGATGAGCAGGATAAAAAATCGGCCAAAAGAGATCGGAAATAAAAAACACGTGAATTATTAAGGAGTATATATGTCCGGACGTCCTGATTTTGATGATCCTGCCCCTGATTTAGAACCTTCTCCTCAAGAGGAACCGCTTGACCTTCCTGGAGAGGGACAACCATCAAGTCCACTTGAACCCGATGATAAAAGAGATTTACAGAATTAGTATAAAATAATTAAACCGCCTAAGGGCGGTTTAATATAATGATTATTTATTGGTCATCTCAACGCTTGATTGAATGATTGAATACGTATTTAAAAAGGTTTTGACGTTTGGGCTGAATGCTTATTATTATCTACGCCCCAATAAAAAACCTAATGCAAAAGCTGCGCTGGTTAATATTGCAATGCATGTTCGAGGGTTTGATTTTATTTTTGATTTTATATCGTCAGAGTGGCTTCGTATGGCATCGTTGGTTTGTGTTGCGTATTTTTTTGCGGTTTCTATTACAGGATGTTCTGATGGATTAATTGCTCCACCAAAACTGCCTTCCATATCACCAAGTTTCTCTTGGTTTTTATCTGCGGATTTAGTGAACATAAATACTCCTGGGATTGTTTGGTACATTAATCATAGCAGGAAATAAGTATTTAGTTGTAAAGGTGTGCAAGTAATGCTTTTATAGACTTTAATATGCCTTAAATAGTGGTTTTTAGTTGCTTTTGCTATATGATGTTTTAGTGGGTCTGTACATATAGTAGGGTGCATATTTGCCATAGTGTCATGAATCATCTATACATAAGTATCTGATTCGCTCATTAACGATTTGTGTTTGGTTGAGTGTTAATGAGTTATTTATAGGAGGTAAAATGAATTCTGATAACATCAAGAGTGAAATCGAAAAAGAGATTTCGTCTTTCATCTCAAAAAAAATGGTTGAGTTGAGAAAAAAAACAGGGAAGGAAGTCTCTGATGTTGAGTTTATTCCTATAGAAACTATGTCTGGCCTCCAGGGTTATAGTATAAAAATCAAGCTTATATAAGGTTTGCAGTAAGTACTCGGCACCACAACAATCCTAAGTCACTGGCATTCGCTGGTGGCTTTTTTATTGGAGTAAACAATGGCAAAACCGGACTGGGGCGCGCTTCAGCAACGGTTCCTGTCCGAACATGCCGCAACCGGCGTATCACCGAAGGAATGGTGTGAAGCGCAGGAACTGAATTACGCTACTGCCCGCCGATACATCAAGAAACCATCTGCGCAAATTGCGCAAAAAACTGCGCAGCAAAAATTGCGCACTGCGCAGAAAGATAAAAGCGCAGATGATCTGGTGGATGATGATGGATTAACGGCACAGCAAAGACGCTTTGTCGCAGAATACCTGAAGGATGGCAATGCTACACAGGCAACTATCCGGGCTGGCTACAGTAAAAAATCAGCTGAACAAATCGGCTATCAACTCCTTCAGAAAACTCCAGTTGCGCAGGCTATTGCGCAACAGCAAAAGGCCTCAATTGCGCGCACGCTTGGCAGTGCCGATGAGGTTCTCGCGCAGATGTGGCAGCTCGCCACCTTCGATGCAAACCAACTTTCGCAGTATCGCCGCGGTGCGTGTCGTTACTGCTGGGGCTTCGGCCACCACTATCAGTGGCGTGACGCTGTAGAGTTCGAAGAGGAAACAGCAAAGGCGGAGGGAAGGGAAGGGGCAAGGCTGCCGCAAGATACAGGCGGCTATGGCTACGATCACACCAGAGAGCCTAACCCTGGCTGTCCGCGCTGTAATGGTGACGGAATCGGCCAGCCTTATTTCCCTGATACGCGCAAACTCCCGGCTGCTTCCAGGCTCGCTTACTCCGGCGTAAAGATCGGCAAGAATGGCGTCGAGATAACCACTATCAGCCGTGAGCGAATGTTCGAAGCGGTAATGAAGCGGCTTGGCCTGGCGGATAGCGAATTCGCGCAGCGTCTCCAGCAAATCGAAATCGACCGCCGGCAGCTGGAGGTGGAAAAACTCCGCAAAGAGCTGGCCGGTGATGGTGATGATGACGAACCGACTCCAGTGCAGATCAATATCAACGTAGTGGACGCGAGGGCGGAAGATGGGGATCAGCCCGACACTTAACATTCCTCAGGCGCGTTTCCTCGCGATGCAGCACAAATTCAAAGCCTACGTTGCTGGGTTCGGGTCCGGTAAGACGTGGGTGGGTTGTGGCGGCATCTGTAAGGGCATGTGGGAGCATCCGAAAATCAACCAGGGCTACTTCGCGCCAACTTACCCGCAGATTCGTGACATCTTCTATCCGACGATCGAAGAGGTGGCCTTTGACTGGGGGCTGAGCGTCAAAATCAATGAGGGGAATAAAGAGGTTCACTTCTACGAGGGGCGACGGTACCGCGGGACAACAATCTGCCGCTCGATGGAGAAGCCAGGTTCGATAGTCGGCTTTAAAATCGGTAATGCGATGGTGGATGAACTGGACGTCATGGCGGCTGCTAAAGCACAGCAGGCCTGGCGAAAAATCATCGCCCGTATGCGTTACAAGGTCGATGGGTTGCGTAACGGCATCGATGTCACGACAACGCCGGAAGGCTTCAAATTCGTTTACCAGCAGTTCGTAAAAGCGGTGCGTGAAAAACCTGAGCTTTCTGCTCTGTACGGGCTGATTCAGGCCAGCACGTTCGACAACGCGAAGAACCTTCCCCCGGATTACATACCCTCGCTGCTGAGTTCTTATCCTGATGAATTGATTCAGGCATACCTGCGGGGGAAGTTCACGAACCTCAACAGCGGGACCATTTACCACACCTTTAACCGTAAGCTGAACAATTGTTCTGATGAGATTCAGGATGGGGATCCGCTGTTTATCGGTATGGACTTCAACGTTGGAAAAATGGCCGCGATCGTTCACGTAAAGCGTAATGGCCTGCCGCGTGCGGTACGTGAACTGGTGAAGGTTTACGATACTCCGGCGATGATTAAGCGCATCCAGGAAGAGTTCTGGCGCTACGAGGATGGCCGATACGTTAAAAGCCGGGAGATTTATATCTATCCGGATGCGTCAGGCGACTCCCGCAAATCGCAGAACGCCAGCAAGACCGACATCGCCCAGCTCAACGATGCCGGATTCAGCGTCATCGTTGATGATGCCAACCCTCCTGTTAAGGACCGCATCAACTCGATGAACGCCATGTTCTGCAACGCCAATGGCGAACGCCGCTATCTGGTTAACGTTCAGAACTGCCCGGTTTACACCGAGAGCCTCGAGCAGCAAATCTGGGCGGCCAATGGCGAACCGGACAAATCAGCAGATAACGATCACCCCAATGATGCTGGTGGGTACTTCATCGTGAAGGATTACCCGATCGTGAAACCGGCATACTCAATCACCATGGACACCACTTTCTGATATGGCAAACGACGACATCACCTGGGTTCGACCAGAACACCGGGCGGCTTCTGCTGCCTGGCGGAAATACAGGGACTTTTGCAAAGGAGCTGAGGCCGTAAAAGCGGCAGGTAATAAGTATCTGCCTTATCTCGACCCAGCCGATAAATCCACACGCAATCGCAAGCGCAATGAGGACTATCTGAGCCGCGCGGTGTTCTATGCCATTGCCGGTAATACGAAAATCGGCATGCTTGGGATGGCGTATCGCAAGGATCCCACGTTTAACGGCCCTGAAAAGCTCAATTACCTGTTGGACAATGCTGACGGGGCCGGAACCAGCATCTATCAGCAGTCGCAACTGGTGACCGAGAACGTGCTGGAGGTGGCGCGAGAGGGGCTTTATGTCGATTACGCAGAAGCCTCCGATGAGGCGATCATCCTTCGCTATCCGGCAGAGAACATTATCAACTGGCGTACAAAGCGAATTAACGGGCGCGATCAGCTGGTACTGGTGGTACTGCGTGAATGCGTAGAAGAGCCGGATGGTTACGCTTACAAGGATGAAATCCAGTACCGCGAGCTGGCGTTGCAGGAAGGGAAGTTTATCTGCCGGGTATGGCGCCGGGCAGGTGGCACCGCAAGCGGTACCTACACCGTTGACAGTGAGTACCACCCTAAGCCGAAAGGAAAGGACTACTGGGACGAAATCCCGTTCACCTTTGTCGGTGCTCAGAATAACGATCCCACTATCGATGATTCACCGCTAGCTGCGCTGGTGGAGATAAATCACGGTCATTATCGTAACAGTGCTGACTATGAGGACAGCGTGTGGTTCTGTGGCCAGGTGCAGCCGTACATGACTGGGCTCGATACAGGCTGGCGCGATCACCTCGAGAAGAAGGGCGTGAAAATTGGTTCCCGATCACCGCTTTTGCTTCCCAAAGAAGGCTCGTTTGGTTATGCCCAGGCACAGCCGAACATGCTGGCTAAAGAGGCCATGGACAGCAAGCGCGATTACATGGTGCAGCTTGGCGCCCGGCTGATTGAGCAGAACGCCACGGCGAAGACTGCTACCCAGGCGAGCGGTGAGCAAACATCCTCAACATCGGTGCTCGGTATCTGCGTTTCAAACGTTTCTGAAGCCTATACGCTGGCGCTTGGCTGGTGTGCGAAATACCTCGGCATCAAGGGCGAAACGACGAGTTACACCATCAATCAGGAATTCATTGCGAAGGTTGCTGAGTCGGGCATGGTGACGGCGATCGTCAACGCCTGGCAGTCCGGTGCGCTGCGCGACAGCGATATGATTCGCGCGCTGCAGAAGCTCGATCTTATTGACCCGGCAGACAGCCCGGACGAGGTTATTGATGCGCTTCGCAATCAGGCACCCACGTTGACCGGGGGCTGATATGGCAACCGTAAACGAAAGCCTGCGCGATGAGTCGATCGCACATTCCGTCTGGTTAAGCCGCTACGCCACCGGCGTGGCAAACCGGATGGTGAAGTTGCTTAACGAGACGGATGCTGACCTGTCGGCACGTCTACTGGATGCGCTGGACAGATTGCCTCCTGAGAGCTTCACCGTTAGCCGTCTGCAGAGTTTACTGGGCAGCGTACGCGAACTTAATCATCAGGCCGTAGCTACCATGCAGGCAGGGCTCAAGGGTGAGCTGGTGGCGCTGGCCAAGAACGAAGCCAGTTATCAGCTGAGCCTGTTCGATTCCCTTCTGCCATCACAGGTCCTGTCTCACTATTCGCTGCAGGGCATCACCGCCGATATGGTGTATGCAGCAGCAATGGCGCAACCCTTTCAGGGACGACTTTTGAGTGAATGGGCGGAGAATCTGGAATCGGACAGGCTGGCGCGTATCGTGAACGCTGTCCGCAGGGGTTATCTTGCCGGCGACACGGTAGAAACAATCGCACGCAGTGTTCGCGGCCACGCCAACAAAGACTATCGCGACGGCGCGCTGCAGATGAGCAGGGCAAATGCCGCCAGCATCGCTAAAACAGCTGTAAATCATCTGGCTGCCACAGCACGCAACAGCTTCACCAGTGCCAACAGCGATATCGTGAAAGGCAAACAGTGGCTGTCTACGCTGGACAATAAAACAAGTCATGACTGCATTATTCGTGACCTGCTGCGCTACACCCTTGATAACAAACCGGTTGGGCATAAGGTGCCTTACCTGCAGGGACCTGGGAAGATTCATTTCTGCTGCCGTTCTACTGAAACCCTGATCCTCAAGTCATGGCGAGAACTCGGCATCGATATCGACGAGATGGACGAGGGGACTCGTGCCAGCATGGATGGACAGGTACCGGGGAAAACCTCGTATCTGGAATGGCTCGCACGCCAGCCAGCACAACGCCAGGATCAAGTTCTGGGTGCCGAGCGTGGCCGTTTGTTCCGCGCGGGTGAAATCGACCTGGCGGATATGTTCACTGACAAAGGCGAATGGATCAGCCTGGAACGTCTGAAACAGCTCTCAGGTACTGACTACTAACAACCATTACTTTCTTCACGCCCTGGCATCCGTCGGGGCTTTTTTATGGGCGAGGCCCGGCAAAATCCCAAGGGGAAATTATGTTAATTCGAAACATGCTTCTGAAATATTACGCACCTGAAAGCGGCGGAGAGGGCAGCGGTGGCGGTGGTATCGAAATCACCCCAGAAATCCAGAAGCTGATTGATGAGCGTGTGACCAGCGAAGTCACTGGCTTGAAATCAAAAAACTCTGAGCTGCTGGGCACCATCAAGCAGCAAAAAGAAACCCTGTCGCGCTTCGATGGTATCGATCCTGATGCTGTACGTGGGATCCTCCAACGTTTTTCCGACGACGAAGAGGCAAAGCTGATTGCCGCCGGGAAAATTGATGAGGTGCTAGATAAGCGCACCGAGCGTCTGCGCGCTGACGTTGATAAGCAGATTAAAGCCGCAAATGAACGCGCCGACAAAGCCGAAGCGTTCTCCAACAAATTCCGGGATCGAGTTCTGGGCGATGCAATCCGTGCAGCAGCCTCAAAAGCTGGCGCGCTGCCGGAAGCATCCGACGATCTGATTCTGCGTGCCAAAGGCACGTTCCAGCTCAACGACGAAGGCGAGGCCGTAGCAGTTGATGCAAATGGCGATGTTCTGTTCGGTAAAGACGGCAAAACGCCACTGAGTCCACTCGAATGGGCGGAGTCTCTTAAGGAGACGGCTCCGCATCTGTTTCCACGCGCAGAAGGCACCGGCGCGGGCGGACACAAACCAAACGGCGGTGGCAGCCTGAAACGTTCCGAAATGAGCGCCAGCGACAAAGCGGACTACATCCGCAAGCATGGCCAGCAGGCCTTCCTCAAACTTCCGAAATAAGGGATTAACCCATGTCTACCACTATTAATAGTGACCTGATTATTTATGACGATCTGGCGCAGACCGCTTTCCTCGAGCGTCGCCAGGACAACCTGGCAATTTTCAACGCGTCCTCCAACGGCGCGATCCTGCTGGATAACGAACTGATTGAAGGCGACTTCCGCAAGCGTGCCTTCTACAAGGTGGGCGGCTCAATCGAATCGCGTGACGTTAACTCCACCGAAAAGGTGACGGGTAAGAAGATTGGCGCTGGTGAAGCCGTATCCGTCAAAGCGCCGTGGAAATACGGTCCATACGAAACTACTGAAGAAGCGTTCAAACGCCGCGGCCGCTCGGTTGACGAGTTCTCAGAAGTGATCGGCACTGATGTTGCTGACGCGACGCTGGAAGGCTATGTGAAATATGGCTTGAAAGCGCTTACGGCTGCTATTGGCGCAAACGCGGACATGGTGGTCACTGCCGACATTGAGACCGACGGTAAGAAGACCCTGACACGTGGCCTGCGTAAGTACGGCGACAAGTTCAACCGTGTCGTGCTCTTCGTTATGCACTCCGCTACTTACTTCGACATCGTGGATGAGGCGATCGCCAACAAAATCTACGAAGAAGCTGGCGTGGTGGTTTACGGCGGGCAGCCGGGTACGTTGGGTAAACCTGTGCTTGTGACCGACACCATGGACGCTGATGCGATCCTTGGGCTGGTAGCCGGAGCGGTTACCGTCACCGAGTCGCAGGCGCCGGGGTTCCGTTCCTACGACATCAACGATCAGGAAAACCTTGCGGTTGGCTATCGTGCTGAAGGTGTGGTGAACGTTGACCTGTTGGGCTACAGCTGGGATACCGCCAAAGGTGATAACCCTGACCTGACCGCCATCGGCACTGCGGGCAACTGGAAGAAACACTTCACCAGCAACAAATCTACGGCAGGCGTGCTGATTAAGCTGGGCTCCGCAGTGGGGGAGTAACGCTGTCAGCGGATAAAACCTCCGCAACCGCTGACAGCACAGACGCGGTAACTGTTTCTCTGAAGTACATGCTGAATGGCTCCGGTGTATCCGGTAAAACCGTCGTGTGGACGTCCACAGGTGGCACACTCAGCACGGCCAGTTCTCAAACAGGCTCTGCTGGTGGTGCAACGGTGAAACTCACATCAGACGTTGCTGGCACCTTCACGGTAACCGGCACGGTTGAAGGAGTGGCGAAAACCACTGATGAGATCACCTTCACTGCACCTGCCGGAGAATAACGAATGGGGCGAAAGCCCCATAAACAGGATGCTCAGATGATTAATACGGATATCACCTCTCCAGATGCCAACAGCTACGCCAGTGAAGAGGATCTTGCCTCATTTGCGGAAATACGCGGCATTGAACTATCTGACAAGCTCACACCTTTGCTGATTAAAGCAATGGATTACCTGGAGGGGCTGGACTGGGTTGGCTCAAAAGCAGACCCTCGACAGCCGCTGGCCTGGCCACGGGCGAATGTCATTCTGGATGAACATGATTTCCCGCCGGATGAAGTTCCACGGCAGGTTATAACCGCGCAGTGCATGCTGGCGGTAGAGGCAATCGACGGGGATTTACTCTCCAGCGTGCGCGAAGCCGCTGTGAAAACTGAACGTGTGGAAGGTGCTGTCACCATGACCTATGCGGTCGCAGATGGTGAGGTTTTCACGCCGTCCTATCCTGCCGTTATGGCGCTGCTGGGCGACCTCGCTGGTGGTCGTGGTTACGCCATTAATGCATTTGCAGAGAGGGCCTGATATGGCGATTGATTACCAACGTGTGCAGGCCAGAACGACCCGCATGCTCAGGCAGAACGGCGTGGCGTACAACATCACCCGTAAAGGTTCGGTAGCGGTTATTGGTGGCGTTGAGCATAAAACTGAAGCGGTCCGTTTTACTGCTGTGGGCGTGAAGACTGAATACGCGCCAGGTGAAATTGATGGAACGGTCATCGTTAACGGCGACGTGCAGATCGTTTTTACGGCAGAGCAGGAAATTAAAATCGGTGATGTGGTTGATATTGACGGCACAGCCTACCGTATTGTTAAACCTAACCCGGTGAAACCGGGCGCTGTGGTGCTCTGCTACAAAGCTCAGTTGAGGGCATAAAATGGGCGATAATAAGGCGTTCACGGCTGCCATCACCGCATTTGTGGACAAAGCCAAAGCGAATCAGGAAGCAGTCGTACGCGCAGTCGGCATTCGGATCCTTAATCAACTGGTGATGATGTCCCCAGTGGGCAACCCGGAGTTATGGGAAGTCAACCAGGCAGCCGTTTCCTATAATCGCGCTGTTTACGACCACAACGAGGCGCAGCGCGCCAATCCCGACAACCTGACCAAAACCGGGCGACTGAAGAAAAAAGCCCAGGTGGTGGATGGGATGGATATCAAAGCACCGCCGGGGTATACGGGCGGACGCTTTCGCGGTAACTGGCAGGTGTCCTTTGATGCGCCAACTACTGACGAGACAGGGCGAATAGACAAGACCGGCGACCTGACAAAAGCGGCCGGGAACTACACGCTGTCGCTCTTCAAAGTCGGGATGAAGGCCATTTATTTCTGCAACAACGTGCCCTATGCCTACCCGCTTGAAATGGGGCATTCCACACAGGCTCCGGGCGGTATGGTCCGCATAACTGCAGCTGAGTTTCAACGCTTCTTTGAGGAAGCTGTCAGGGAGGTGACTAAGTGATTCCTGATATTGCATCTGCACTGGCCGCCAGACTGGGTGCCTGGGCCGATGCCGAGGGCATTTCGGTTGCATGGGAGAACGTGCCGTTCACACCTCCTGCTAACGAGATGTACCTGGCCGTTCACGATATGCCCGTTACGCCTCGAACAATCGATCTCGGATTACGCTGCCGGACTTATTCAGGCGTGTACCAGATTAATGTCGTAGCGCCAGCCGGCTCCGGCCGTACCTCCGTCGTTGCCATGGCGGGCAGAGTAGCGGAATTGTTCCCCGAGGGGCTGGAAATTGCAGGCAAAGACTTTACCTGCTGGATTACCAGCGCGCCTGTCATATTCCGCGGCGTCCCTACACCTGTGTCCTACACCGTTCCTGTCAGCCTGAATTATCGGACAGACATTACCAGCTGATTCCCTCTGTGATGTCCCACAACTGACCGGCCTTGAGCCGGTTTTCCCGTTTCTAAAGGAGTAACCATTATGGGCTTTGCACTGCCTAACGGCGCTCATGTTTATCTGGCGTCGGGCTACGGCCCGGCCATTACTTTCACCGGCGCGACGAATGCTGAGCACGCGGTGATCACCGTCAGCGCCGCGGACGATATTGCGGTCGGCGATATCGTTCACGTGAACTGCAACTGGTCGGGTATTGATAACGTTATCGCGAAAATCGACGCGATTGCGGAGAATGCTGTCACTCTTCGCAACATCAATACCACCAACAAAAACAAATACGCGGCGGGCGGCGGTTCCGGCTCTATTCGCAAAATTGAAGAATGGACCGAACTGCCACAAATCACAGAGGTATCGAAATCCGGTGGTGATCAGAACACCACGCAGATTCAGTTCCTCAGCGATGATCGCCAGCGCAACCTGAATACCTATAAATCCGCAGTCTCTCAGACCTACTCGATCGCTCACGACTCAACTCTCCCGGTATATCCGTTGCTGCGCCAACTGGACGAAGACGAAGAGACGGTTGCGGCTTACATGTACGTGCCGAAGGCGAAGGAAAACCGTTACTGGGCGGCCACGGCGTCCTTTGACGATACGCCAACTACTGCGGTTAACGAGGTAGAGACAGTAAGTGTGGTGCTGAACCTGCAGTCACCGGCGATGACGTTCTACAAGGTGACTGACGCTGCCGCCTAGCCGTCAGAGCTTTCACTATTTCATGCCTCTCATTGTGGAGGCTTTTTTCCGTTAAGAGGTATCGATGGCGACCAAATTCACCCTTCAGCCAAAACCTACATTTAAGGCCAACGTCTCGATCCCGCGCGCCGGCGATGAGGATGGCGTGCTGACCTTCACGTTTAATCATAAGCCACTCAAAGAGCTGGCTAATCTGGAAAAACTGGAAGGCAAAACCGCCACTGATTTTCTGATGGAAATCATTGCTGGCTGGGCACTTCCCGATGCATTCAACGCGGAAAACCTGTCGGTGCTGCTGGAAAACTATCCGGCGGCGATGAAGGCCATCCCGGAAACCTACTACCGCGAGCTGATGGGGCAGCGCGAAAAAAACTGATAGCGGTTGCCTCTGCGTTCTATACGCCTGAACCCACAGCGGCAGACCTGGCACCATACGGGCTTACGCCGGATGATTACGACGATCATTACGTCGACGTCTGGCCAGATGTATGGACTTCATTCCTGGTGTTTCAGACTGTCAGCACGCAATGGCGAACGGGAATGGGGGGCGCGTCCGGGCTCGACTATAACGTTTTGCCCTGGGTGATGCGTTTGCACAACGTCGACGACGAGGCAACCGCGCTTTCGGACATCCGGGTGATGGAAAGTGCTGCGCTAAAAATTATGCATAAAGAGAGGGCGGAATGAGTAACGATATCGCCACGATTTCCCTGCGTGTAAATACCAGTGAGCTGGAGCGCGGTAATCAGGCACTGGATCGCTTTCAGGAGACCGCGTCCGCCGCGGCAGGTAAAGCGGATGACCTGAATAGTACGTTCCGCACCGGTATCGATAACCAGAAGAAAAACAGCGAAAGCCTCAAGCAACAGCGGCAGGAACTGCAGAACCTACTGAATAAAATCAGCCCCGTAAACAAGGCGCTGGATGAACTGGACACGATCCAGGAGAGCCTGGCGAAGTTTCGCGGTAAAGGGCTTGTAGGGGATGAAGACTTTACTCGCTACAACAGCGTGCTTGAGACGACCCGAGCTAAACTGGCGCAGGTCATGGAGTCTGAGACCGCAGAGGGGCGGGCTCGCATTGAACAGGCACAGGCAGCGCAGCGGGCAGCTGCAGCGGGCAAAACCTTTATCGATTCGCTGGAAGAGCAGGTCACAGCAATCGGGAAAACGCGCGCAGAACTGTTAGAGCTAAAAGCAGCCCAACTTGGCGTGTCCGATCGTGCTGCACCGATGATCGCCCGACTGAAAGAGCAGGAAGAAGCGTGGAAGTCAGGAGCGATCAGCGCGGGGCAATACCGCAACGCGATGCGTTATCTTCCAATGCAAATGACCGACATCGTAACTTCATTAGCGTCCGGTATGCCGGTTTATATGGTAGCCATTCAGCAGGGCGGCCAGCTGCGCGATTCGTTTGGCGGTGTAGGCAATGCTCTGAAAGCGATGTTGTCGATGGTGACTCCTGCCCGAGTGGCCATTGGTGGCCTGGCCGGTGCTGTACTGATTGCGGCCAAAGCGGGATCGGACTACTTCACCGCCTACGACGAAATCAACAAGGCCATTATCAGGACTGGCAACATTGCCGGCACGTCAGCGCTCAAGATCATGGCTTCCTCCCAGTCTATTGCTGCCTCTACTGGCGCTACTGTAGGTACCGTTCAGAGCTTGATGACTGAGCTGGTTGGCATGGGATCGCTGACACAGCAGCAACTTGAAAAAGCAGCGGGCTCCACGGCGTTGGCGGTTCAGACCGGTATAGTCTCGGCGCAGGACATCACCAAAGCCTATAAGGACATCGAAAAAGACCCTGTTAAAGCGCTGCAGAGTCTCAACGAACAATATAATTTCCTGACCGTTTCACAGCTTAAGCACATTGATGAACTGGTGAAGCAAAAGGACCAGACAGCGGCCGTTACGCAGGCTATGGACCTGTTTGGCGATACGATGGCAGAACGTGGAGAGCAGGCTTACGACTCGCTGACACCGTTTGGTCGCCTGTGGCTGGATATCAAGGGCTGGGCGTCTGAGGCCATGCAGAGTATCGGTCAGTGGGTAGCTGAGCTGGCATCAAACACACTGAAGGAATTCAACGCAATTTATTACAGCGTTGCGATCGTTTTCCAGAAGCTGAACCAGATCATTTCTTCCTCTATCGCTGCCGCGATTAACCTCGTTCCTGACTGGGCGAAAACAGATACTTTGCAGGGATGGCAGGACTACAACGAACAAATGGCCGGCGCATATGGTGACAGCGTCTCTCAGCTGAAAAAAGACTGGGATGCGGCTGATATCAGTGCAGGTAAATACCTCGATACGACCAGAAAGATAAGTGCCGCAACCACCCAGAAGGATCGGGAAGGAGTCGCTGCTTTTGGCAAAAAAACCAAAACCGGAAAGCAGGGCACTTTATCGGCTGGCGATCTCAGCACGGATGCTGCCCAGGCCGAGTTGCTGGCGCTTCAGTCTCAGTTACGCGCGCTGCAGCAGCATAAAGGGCTGAACGACACTATCAGCCAGCAGCGCAAAGATCTGTGGACGACTGAAGCGAAATTTCAGGTGCTGGAGGAGGCCTCGCGTTCACGTTCACTGACAAAGCAGGAGAAATCCCTGCTGACGAGTAAATACCAGGTGCTTCAGTTGGCACGGCAGAAAGCCCTGTTAGGTGATCAGATTACCGCACAGGAACAGCTGAACAAGCGAATGGATACCTCGCAGAAATACGTCACACAGATGGCAGAGAAGCAGGCTGCATTAGTGATCGGTGCCGGGATGAGTGACCGTCAGGCACAACGTGAACTCTCGAAAAGTCAGCTCGCCGCTGGCTGGAAAAATTCAGGTGGTTCGCTGGATGATGACGGATATCAGAAACAGCTTAAGGCAGCTAATGATTACTATGATGCTGAAGATCAGCTGCGCGGTGACTGGCTGACCGGCGCGAAAAAGGGCTGGGCTGATTTCGAAGACAGCGCGACCAATGTGTACTCCCAGGTGCAGACGGTTACCAGTAACGCGTTCACTGGCATGGCCAGCACCCTGACTGATTTCTTCACAATAGGTAAATCTAACTTCTCAGATTTCCTTTCCACTTTCCTCAAGGGCATCGCCCAGATGCTGACCCAACTGGCTCTGGTTAATGGAATGAAGTCAGCGTTTGGTGGAACTGGTATCGGTGCGTTCTTTGGTTTCTCAGGTGGTGGTTTGGTCCCCGGTTTTGATGGAGGCGGCTACACGGGAGATGGGGGTAAGTACCAACCGAAAGGCGTTGTACACGGCGGTGAGTTTGTGTTTACGAAAGAAGCGACTCGTGCACTGGGTGTCGGCAATCTGTATGCGCTTATGCGTGGAGCTCCGGGATATGCTAACGGCGGTTATGTTGGCTCTGCCCCAAGGTATGGGCTGCAATCGCATGCAGCTGGTGGCGTAACAGTTCAAACGTCTGTGATAGTTCAAAACCAGAACTCTCAGCAGCAAACTTCCGGCAATAACGATGCTATTTCTCAGGCTTACAAACAGACCATCGATCAGTCTGTTCGTGCTGGAATTGCTAAGGAGTTGCAACCCGGAAGGTTGATTTGGAACGCTATGAAAAGCCGTTGATAAACTGATAGCAGTCCCTTGTTTGAGCCTGCTATCACAAGATTAATTATTTACGGGGCAGATACTTATGGGTTGTATATGTCCCACCCTTGTGTGAGGAGCCTTTCCCGTTGGTGTAATGACCACGAGAACCTTTTGCATAAGTGATCGAGGGCGCCACAAGCGCTAAAGAAAGAGCTGCGATTAGTAGTGTTTTCATGAGAACTCGCTGTGTAGTGAAATTGTGTAATAGCCATTCAAATATACGTAATGAATCGACAATTGGAGATGAAATTTCTTTCAGCGACTAATCGAATTATACCCGCTTCGGCGGGTTTTTTTATGCCCGGAGAAAAAGTGACGATCGAAACATTTACCTGGCGAACCCAGATTCAAGCGGGTATGGAAGGGGAGTTCACTTACACAACACGCTCTGCATCCTTTGGAGACGGCTTTGAACAGATCGCCGGTGAAGGTATCAACCCTGAAAAACAGTCATGGCCGATGACCTTAACGGGAAAAAAAGCTGAGATGCTCGATGCGCTGAGTTTTTGCCGCAAGCACATCACAAAATCCTTTATCTGGACGTCTCCTGTTGGCGAAACCGGTTTATACCGGATTGAAGCTGATTCCATTAAAGCCCAGCCGCTATCCAGCAAAGTGATGACCATAAAAGCAACCTTCAAACAGGCATACGCACCATGATTACTGAAGATTATCAACGCCTCGAACCGGGTGAAAAAATACGTCTTCTTGAAGTAGACGGTTCTGCGTTTGGTCTGGACGACGTTCTGCGCTTTCACGCTTATAACCTCCCGCATACTGAAGAAGAGATTGCGGCTGCTGGTGGCGACGAATCAAAGTTAAAGGCGAAGAGTATCTGGTGGCAGGGCGAAGAGTATGGTGCCTGGCCATATAAGCTCGAGGGACTGGAAGCTTCAACCGATGGCAGTAGCGCCCAGCCGACGCTCACCGTTGCCAACATTGACAGTTCTATCACTGCGCTCTGTCTGGCCTATGACGATATGCTGCAGGCCAAAGTTACGATTCATGACACTTTTGCGCATTACCTGGATGAGCGCAATTTCCCGGATGGAAATCCAACAGCAGATCCCTTGCAGGTGAGAAAGCGGGTTTTCTATATCGACGGTAAAAATAGCGAGCTTTCCGGTGAAAGTATCGAGTTTGTTCTTACCAGCCCGATGGATCTGCAGGGGTTGATGATCCCGACCAGGCAGCTTCATTCCCTGTGTACCTGGTGCATCCGGAATAAGTACCGCACCGGCGATGGGTGCGATTATACGGGCACGCTTTACTTCGACAAAAACAACAATCCGGTAAGCGATCCCTCATTGGATGAATGTAACGGCACGCTCACCGCCTGCAAGCTTCGGTTTGGTGAACACAATGAACTTCCTTTCGGTGGTTTTCCTGGAACATCTTTGATCAGGAGTTAACATGCGTCAGAAAACAATTCAGGACATCCTGGTGCATGCCGCGAAAGAATATCCCCGCGAATGCTGTGGTGTAATAGCGCAGAAAAGTCGGGTGGAACGCTATTTCCCATGCCGTAATCTGGCTGCCGAACCAACGGAACAGTTTCACCTTTCGCCAGAGGATTACGCTGCTGCTGAAGACTGGGGGACGATAACGGGAATCGTACATAGCCACCCCGACGCGACGACCCAACCAAGCGAACTGGACAAGGCTCAATGCGATGCAACGTTGCTGCCCTGGCATATTGTCAGTTGGCCTGAAGGAGACTTTCGCACCATTACTCCCCGCGGTGAATTACCGTTGCTCGGGCGCCCGTTTGTGCTCGGACACTACGACTGTTGGGGCCTAGTGATGAGCTATTTCCGGCAGGAGCATGGGATCGAGCTTAAGGATTACCGTGTAGATTATCCTTGGTGGGAGAACGACTACCCGGACAACTTCTATCAGGATTGCTGGTACGAGTGTGGTTTCCGTGAATTCAGTGGATCACCGATGTCGGGCGATCTGATCATCATGCAGGTGGAATCGAATAAGTGGAACCATTCAGGAATCTTACTGGAGGGGAACATGCTTCTGCATCATCTATATGGACATCTTAGCCAGCGAGTACCCTATGGTGGGTATTGGCGTGAGAGGACAAACAAAATCCTTCGCCATCAATCGAAGTTTATATAATAATGAGCCCAACGTACTTCATTAACGGATATTAATGTGGCATTTGTCAACTTGAATACTTTTTATATTAAAATGGTCGTTGTCTGCGTTCCATTTGTCGTTGGGGTCGGGCTTGCATGCTTGAGTTTCTTCGGGCACAGTCACAATCTATGGACTGGGTTTGGATATTTGATAACGTCCGTAGCAGTGAGTTTTTTCCTGTTGCGATGGTTGGTATGGGGAGATTTGAACCTCGCCAATGGTTCAGCCATTGCTACAATCGGAGGTGGGTTAGGTCTGATAGGGATCTTGGCTGGTTCAAATATTACTGATCCTGCATTTATTCAAGTGCGCACCGATTTACACGAGTCCTTCTTAGATGCGTCCTTAAATTGCAAAGGTAATAAGACGTTATTTGACGGTGCTGTTACGTCTTGTTCAGCAGCTACTTCTAAGGATGCTTTGGCGTTGGGGCAAGAGTTGATTAAAGCCAGGTATTTAGCTCCGACATTATCTTTGGCAGATGGTGTGTATCATTCGAGCGATGAAGCTAAGGCGGATGCATGTTTAGTAAATTATTATTTACTTTCAAAGGAATGTCCAAGTAGCTTTATAGAATTCAATAAAAAACACCCAGAAGTTGCTAATCCGTCAGCCAAAAATAAGTAAGTTGATTTGAATTCTTGGATTGCGTGTTAAAAACATCAAAAAGTCTATCAACATTAATAGTCTCTCTTAGTCAAGAGAGACTTTGGAGGCATGTATGACATTTTTAACTGGTCAGCCGATGAGAACCATACGCCTCTATGGAATACTTGGCTCAACATTTGGTCGTGAATTCAAACTTTCTGTTGCTTCGCCTAAAGAAGCCATCCGTGCATTGTGCGTTATAGTGCCAGGCTTCGAGCGGTTTTTGAATACCAGCAAGCAGCGTGGGCTTACTTACGCTGTATTCAGCGGTAAGCGTAACCTGAACGATGATGAACTCTCTATGGATCAGAGTACCGCTGATATCCGTATCGCGCCGGTTATCCTCGGGAGTAAACGTGGTGGAGTATTCCAGACCATCTTAGGTGTGGCTTTGGTCGCAGTTGGTGCTGTGGCGTCATACTTTGGCGGTGGTGCTGTCGGCGTTCCTCTAATGCAATTTGGCGCTGCGATGGCCCTTGGCGGTGTCGTTCAAATGCTTTCTCCACAAACAACCGGACTTGCCAGCAAGCAATCGGCAGACAACAAGGCCAGTTATGCCTTTGGTGGAGTAACAAATACGACAGCTCAGGGCAATCCGGTACCACTCTTGTACGGACGGCGCCGTATAGGTGGCGCGATCATCTCCGCCGGTATCTATGTAGAAGACCAACAGTAAATAGATTTATCAACAAGCCACCTCCCGGTGGCTTTTTTTATGGGCGCAATATGGCTATAGCAACCGCTATTAAAGGCCGCAAGGGCGGCAGTTCAAGCTCAAGAACTCCTACAGAACAGCCAGACGACCTGCAGTCAGTTGCCAAGGCAAAAATCCTTCTCGCGCTGGGAGAGGGGGAGTTTGCTGGTGGACTTACTGCGCGCGATATTTATCTCGATGGCACCGCACTTGAGAACGCAGATGGTTCACAGAACTTCAGCGGCGTGGCGTGGGAGTTTCGTTCTGGAACTCAGGCGCAAAAATACATTCAAGGGATCCCAGGTACCGAAAATGAAATCAATGTAGGTTCCGAAGTTTCCAGCTCTACAGCGTGGACGCGCACGTTCACCAATACGCAGCTTTCAGCTGTTCGCCTGCGTCTAAAATGGCCTTCTCTCTTCAAACAGGAGGACGATGGCGATCTGGTTGGCTATTCGGTCAACTACGCATTTGACCTGCAGACAGATGGCGGTACCTGGCAGACGGTGCTAAATACCAGCGTGACCGGGAAAACCACCTCTGGTTATGAACGCAGCCACCGTATTGATTTACCTCAGGCGGGCAGCACCTGGACCATCAAGCTGCGCAAGATTACCGCAGACGCAAATAGCGCTAAGATTGGCGACACGATGACGCTGCAAAGCTTCACAGAAGTAATCGACGCCAAATTGCGCTATCCGAACACCGCGCTACTGTACATCGAATTTGATTCGAGCCAGTTCAATGGCTCAATTCCGCAAATTTCTTGCGAGCCCCGCGGGCGTGTTATTCGTGTGCCCGATACCTATGACCCAGAAACACGAACGTACAGCGGCACCTGGACGGGAGCATTTAAGTGGGCATGGACGGATAACCCTGCGTGGATATTTTACGATCTGGTGGTCACAGACCGCTTCGGCCTTGGTAATCGGCTAACGGCAGCCAATATCGACAAATGGACGCTTTATCAGGTCGCTCAATATTGTGATCAACCGGTACCGGATGGTAAGGGTGGTAGCGGAACTGAACCTCGTTACACCTGCAACGTATACATTCAGGATCGAAATGACGCTTACACCGTCCTGCGAGACTTTGCCGCCATTTTTCGAGGCATGACCTATTGGGGAGACGACCAGATTGTTGCCCTTGCAGACATGCCCAGAGATGTCGATTTTACCTACACGCACGCTAACGTAGTCGATGGCAAATTTGTGTATTCCAGCAGCACAACCAAAAGTCGCTACACAAACGCTCTTGTTTCCTGGTCGGATCCGGCAAATGGCTATGCTGACGCAATGGAGCCCGTCTTCGAGCAGGCTCTGGTGGCGCGCTATGGTTTCAACCAGCTTGAGATCACCGCTATCGGATGCACCCGGCAATCTGAGGCTAACAGGAAAGGGCGCTGGGGGATCCTGACCAACAATAAAGATAGGATTGTAACGTTTGACGTTGGTCTGGACGGCAATATTCCTCAGCCTGGCTACATAATTGCTGTCGCTGACCGAAATCTCTCTGGCCGAGATTTAGGCGGTCGATTATCCGCGGTTAATGGTCGTGTACTCAAACTTGACCGGGTGCCAAGTGCTAAGGCCGGTGACAGGATAATGGTAAACCTGCCGTCGGGTATTACCCAATCCCGGACGATTCAGTCCCTGTCAGGTGGAATGGTTACCGTGACAACCGCCTTTAGCGAGCTTCCACAGGCCGAGGCCGTATGGGTCATTGAGTCTGATGAGCTCTACGCACAGCAGTATCGCGTTATTACAGTAACTGATAATAATGACGGCACGTTCACAATCGTCGGTGCAAATCACGATCCGGATAAATTCGATCGCATTGATACCGGAGCCATCATTGACCAGCGGCCGGTGAGCGTGATCCCGCCGGGCAACCAGTCGCCGCCTGCGAACATCGTCATCAGCTCGTTTTCTGTGGTGCAGCAAAATATCAGTGTCGAAACGATGCGCGTGAGCTGGGACCAGGCGCAGAACGCTATCGCCTATGAAGCGCAATGGCGCCGCAACGACGGGAACTGGGTTAACGTGCCGCGCAGCTCCACCACATCATTCGACGTCCCGGGGATTTATGCCGGGCGCTACCTGGTGCGCGTGCGCGCCATCAATGCTGCCGAAATTTCGTCAGGCTGGGGCTATTCAGAAGAGAAAACGCTGACGGGTAAAGTGGGCAATCCACCGAAGCCGGTTGGCTTCATCGCTTCTGAAAGCGTGGTATTCGGTATCGAGCTCAACTGGGGATTCCCGGCGAATACCGACGACACGCTGAAGACGGAAATTCAGTACAGCCTGACTGGTACCGAAGAAGATGCGATGCTGCTGGCCGATGTGCCTTACCCGCAGCGCAAATATCAGCAGATGGGCCTTAAGGCTGGGCAGATTTTCTGGTACCGCGCGCAGCTGGTGGACCGCAGCGGCAACGAATCAGGGTACACAGAATGGGTGCGAGGACAGGCAAGTATCGATGTTTCTGACATCACCGATGTGATTCTGGAGGGAATGAAAGACTCTGATACCTTCAAAGACCTGATCGAGAACGCAGTGGACAGCAACGAAAAAGTTGCAGGCATGGCGGATGACATTAAAAAGCATGCCGACGAGCTCGAGCAGCAGGCGAAAGACATCCAGGAGAACGCTGACGGGCTGGCGCAGGCCGAAGTGAAGATAGACGAGATTTCTGTTTCGATGGACGGCATGACAGGAGGCGTGAAGAACTCGGCAATTGCGATAATCCAGGCCAACCTCGCTCAGGTGGCCACACGTAAAACCCTGTCGGCTTCGGTTGCCGGTAACAGCGCGCAGCTAGACCGCATTGATGAGGTGATCGTCAATGACAGGGAGGCAACGGCACGCGCATTGCTGAGTCTGCAAACGAACGTCAACGGTAATACGGCATCCATCAACAGCCTGAGCGATACGGTTTCGAATTATCAGCAGTCTACAGCCACGCAGATAAATGCTATTACGGCGACAGTCAATGGACATACTGCCTCTATCACCACGAACGCCCAGGCCATTGCGAACGTAAACGGCCAGCTCAGCGCGATGTACAACATCAAAGTTGGGGTAACGAGTAATGGCCAGTATTACGCTGCAGGAATGGGGATCGGGGTGGAGAATACGCCATCAGGGATGCAGTCACAGGTTATCTTCCTGGCCGACCGTTTTGCCGTTACCTCCCAAGCTGGCAGCACTGTTTCTTTGCCATTTGTTATCCAGAACGGGCAGACATTCATCAATGATGCGTTCTTCCGTGATGCGAGTATCCAGTTCGGCAAAATTACGGATTCTCTGCAGTCTAATAATTATGTTGCCGGAAGCGCTGGCTGGCGCTGGGGTAAAGACGGAACGATGCAGAACTACGGGAGCGACAGTTCCGGAGGCATGAAGCAGACTAACGTCACCATCAGCATTCGGGATGCTAACAGGCTCCGTGTTCAGATAGGCAAACTTACAGGAGTGTTTTAATGGCCTGGGGTATTCAGACCTGGGACGCCAACGGCATCCCGAACAACTACGGTATCAAACCCGTATCAGTGGTAGGGCGTATTCAGCTTTCCGAGGGGCAAACCTCGGGCAACTGGTCCTTTACCATTCCGGCGGGGATGAAGGTCGGATTTGCGGTGTCCCTTGATAAAGGCGCGGTCTCGGTGGGTCGACGCATTATCGCTAACGGGAACACCATCACTCTCAGCACTGCCAGCGAAGTTGGTATTGGTAATTATCCGGCCTCGGAATGTGAACTGGTGGTCTTCGTGGAGAATGCATGATGGCAGATTATGGTGCACTGATTGCGCTGGAAAGCGGAAATCCGTTTATTACTCCTCAGTCAACGCCGTTTTGTCTGTACAGAAAGGTAGTGGTTAACTCAGTGGCAAATGGGGCATACCACGGTGCTTCTGCGACGGTAGCTCTGGATGCTTCTTATCCGGCGATGGTTTTTTGCAAAACGAGTGATACAGCCCAGCCCACTACAGTCGGGGCAACCCGGTCAGGAGGAAACATTCTTGTTGGTTCAAGCAACGCTTATGGTCAGTCACACACTCTGACGGCGTACATCTTTGCCATCTTTCCACAAACGTTGCCCGACTGGGGATTTGCTGTCTGGGATGAAGCCGGAAAGCTGGTACTGACAAACGAAAGCCGCGTGCTTACTGACCTCGTTACTGTCGGAACACCAGGAGCCTCAACGGGAGGGATTAACATTGATGTTACGTTGCAGGGTAGTTATGCGGTAGCACCTGCAATTCTGGGCTCACAAATCGTACAGAACAACAATACCAAGCCTCCAACAATCGTGAATATAACAGCCTATGCAGGCTGCCGCTTTAACGGTTCGTCGACCAGGATAAATGCCGCGCCTTCGACAACAGCTACTGGTTCTGCAGCGGGAGGGACAACCACAGGAATAGCATTGACGGCCATCAACACCGCAGCCTATGACTGATTGATCGTTTTGAGCGATCAATAACAAATAATTGATCTACATAATCAATTATACCCATCGATTTTGTATTGATATCTTCGAACCTACTGAATTCCTCTGGATACTTTCAAAATGAAAAGGCTAATTATCAGCATGGCGATCGCTTTAATGCTGTCTGGTTGTGCTGGTGTACTTGAGAAACAGGAACCTATTTGCAGCGGCACGGCATATATGGGTGACCATGAGAATACCGTTATGATTTACGGCGTTAGAAAACAAAACAACCAGACTCAATACCGGGCCGGATATCCCTTCAACTGGCGTTGGGTAAGTGCGAACACATTCACAAGCACGACATGTAAATAACTCACGACTTTGAATGCAAACCTCGCCTCGGCGGGGTTTTTTATTGCCTGGAGAAAATATGCTTTATAACACTGGCACCATCGCCATTAACGGAAACACCGCCACCGGCACGGGCACGAACTGGACGGCACCGGCCAGCCAGGTTCGCGCTGGCCAGACGATTATCGTCATGTCTAACCCGGTTCAGATGTTCCAGATTTCATCCGTGAACAGCGCCACGTCAATGACGGTTACGCCAGCTGCTTCCCCGGCGTTGAGCGGCCAGAAGTATGGAATCCTGGTGTCCGACAATATCTCTGTCGACGGACTGGCACAGGCCATGTCGCAGCTCATCAAAGAGTATGACGAGAACATTGGCGCGTGGGAGACGTTCGCCACCACCTCAGCCAATCAGAGTATTACCGTTACGATCAATGGCGCCTCCGTAACTATCCCGGGCATCGGTAAACTGGCTCAGAAAGGTACCAATGGTGCTATCCCCATGGTCCAGGGCGGTACCGGAGCAACAACGGCAGAAGGCAGTCGCACAAACCTCGGTTTAGGAACATCAGCGACGAAGGACATCGGAAAGGCAGCTGGTACCGTAGCTGCCGGCGATGATTCGCGTCTTAACACAATTGAAGGAAAGTTAGGCGGTACTGTTACAGGAAGCATTATCTCAACCGCAGGTAATGAGGTCGGTATTGCTACTGGTAGTGGGGGTAATAAAGCCATTACTTTAGGAAACGTTGGCTCCGATGGTCCGGCCGAGAATTATGTTAATTGGCTTTCTGGTAACTATTACGCGGGCGTATGGCGAATAGGCGCTATTCGGGGAGCTGGTACAGACTTAAACCGCGTACAGATGAATATCTTCGACGGCATTTCATCAAATTCCGATTATCGTTGGTACGCTGATGGCCGATTCCGTGGTAAATCAGTTCAGGCGCCTGGAGTTGGCGGTGGCGGGGGGTATATGGATATAGCCAACGCCGACAACACCAATATTTCATTTAGCCGTCCTAACCTGACACAGAACAACGACGCTGGATATGTTCCTGCTCTGCGTTGGCATTCAGGTGCATCCGGTGGATATCATGCTGTGACTGCAATCGGTTCTGTAGCGAATGGGACATCAGCCTGGCCGAGTATCGTTATGATGACTCTGGGAGACGGTGGTAATGCAGGTACTCGAGCATGGCAATTTAATCTTGTGTCCGGCGATATCTACGTATCAGGAACAGGCGGTTTCGCTGGTGACTATGTGTTTAATAAATCAGCGACATCTGATGCCAACCTGAAAAAAGAGATCACTTACACAGACGGCAAAGCGTCGGTCGAAAACATCAAAGCCATGAAACCGACTACGTTTATCTACAAAAACGATGAAAAGGAGCGCGTTCGCCGTGGTGTGATCGCCCAGGATATCATGCTGATTGACCCGGACTACGTGAAAGAGGTGCCAGGAGGGATTGAAATTGAAGATGATGGCACCGAGACACAAAAGCCATCAACCCTGGCGCTGGATAACAACGTCCTGTTAGTTGATGCGATACTGGCGCTGAATTACGTCATTAAGCAGCTGGAAGCTACACAGAAAGAACTTGCAGACCTTAGAAATAATTTTGCTGGTTCATAATGAGAAAACCGCTGCCCATAGTATGCAAGAATGGGCGGCGGCTAAAATCTGCTCGCAAAGGGCTATTGCCATAAAATTTACAAAACTCATAATTCGAAGCGACATAGAAACTTAGAAACGAAACGGTGAAGCTTTAAGCAGTGACGATAGGGCCTGTATCTTGCGGACACTTACAAATAAAACTACTGTATATAAAAACAGTATTTTGAGGTGTGTGCAATGGAATTCATCAGGCCAACAGAACTGCGAGAAATTATCGCTCTTCCGCTTTTCAGTGACTTAGTACAGTGTGGTTTCCCAAGCCCCGCAGCTGATTACGTTGAACAGCGTATCGATCTCAATGAGTTACTTGTCGCTCACCCGAGCTCTACATATTTCGTCAAAGCCGCGGGGGATTCAATGATCGAAGCCGGGATCAGCGATGGAGATCTGCTGGTGGTGGACAGTTCACGCACAGCTGAGCACGGTGACATTGTCATCGCCGCAGTGGAAGGGGAATTCACTGTTAAACGTCTGCAGCTTCGTCCAACCGTCCAACTCATACCGATGAACAGCGCATACCCGCCGATTATTGTCGGGAGTGAGGACACGCTCGACGTATTCGGCGTCGTGACTTTCATTGTTAAATCGGCGAGCTGAACATGTTCGCGCTCTGTGATGTGAATTCGTTCTACGCATCATGCGAGACGGTGTTTCGGCCCGATTTGAAAGGGCGGCCTGTGGTTGTTCTCTCGAATAATGACGGCTGCGTAATCGCGCGCAGCGCCGAGGCCAAGGCGGCTGGAATCACCATGGGCGAGCCGTTCTTTAAGCAAAAGGACTTATTCCGGCGCGCTGGTGTTGTTTGCTTCAGCAGTAATTACGAGCTCTATGCTGACATGTCCAACCGGGTGATGACAACGTTGGAGGAAATGAGCCCCCGCGTCGAAATTTACAGTATCGATGAAGCTTTTTGTGACTTGACTGGTGTTCGAAATTGTCGTGACCTGACAGACTTCGGGAAAGAGATCCGCGCTACAGTTCTGAAGCGTACGCACCTGACGGTCGGTGTTGGCATTGCCCAGACAAAGACACTGGCGAAGCTCGCAAACCATGCCGCCAAAAAATGGCAGCGGCAAACGGGCGGGGTAGTGGACCTATCCAATATCGATCGCCAGCGCCGACTGCTTGCTCTGGTTCCGGTGGAGGACGTCTGGGGAGTCGGCAGGCGCATCAGTAAGAAGCTGAACGCCATGGGCATCAAAACGGCTCTCGACCTCTCAGAGCAGAGTACGTGGATTATTCGAAAGCACTTCAATGTCGTCCTGGAGCGAACTGTCCGGGAACTGCGCGGCGAGCCCTGTCTCGAGCTGGAGGAATTTGCGCCTGCAAAGCAGGAAATCGTCTGTAGTAGGTCATTCGGCGAACGCGTTACCGAGTACGAACAGATGCGTCAGGCTATTTGCAGCTATGCGGCGCGTGGCGCCGAAAAGCTTCGCGGCGAGCATCAGTATTGCCGTTTTATCTCTGCCTTCGTGAAAACCTCTCCATTTGCGCTTAACGAGCCCTATTATGGCAACAGTGCGTCAATGAAGCTTCTGACACCTACACAGGATTCCCGCGACATCATTAACGCTGCAGTCAAGTGCCTGGACAAAATTTGGAAGGATGGTCACCGCTATCAAAAGGCTGGCATTATGCTGGGCGACTTCTTCAGCCAAGGGGTGGCTCAGCTCAACCTTTTTGATGAAAACGCACCGCGCGCAGGAAGTGACCGGCTGATGGAGGTACTCGATCACCTGAACGCTAAAGATGGAAAAGGCACACTCTACTTTGCAGGCCAGGGCGTTCAGCAGCAGTGGCAGATGAAGCGGGAAATGCTTTCTCCGCGTTATACAACAAGGATATCTGATCTGCTGCGGGTAAAGTGATTCGCACGATATTTCATAAGGGCTATATGACATGAGCTGCGTTGTACTGGTAAGATACAATAGTTCAATAAGGAAATAGCCAAAATGTTAAACTTAGTATTATTTTTAGTAGCATTATTACTTGTCATCGTGATTGTTAAGCTCCTTAAGCCAGGGAAAAGAGTTGCGAAGATTTTTGCAAGCATGATTATAGCCATATTGGTTTTATGTGGGGTAGGTTATAGCATCTTGATATATAATGAGAACCAAGACAAGGCAGCTTATATCGAGAAGTTGAAAGTCTATTCTTCGAAAATCGATGAATATGCAAAAACACACAGTTACACTGTTGGTGATATACTTGCAGATAAATCTGGTAAATTTGACGAAGAAACAAAAAACTATTTTAGAGCTCAAGTAAAAGCGATTGAGCCTACTAAGAAGCTAACTATGATAGCTGATGTTGTAGCTTTCGCCAATAACTATCGTAGTGCAAATGGCATTAGCACCGGCCAAACATATAGTGATTATTATTCAAGAGGGAAAACCACATTGCATCTAAATGAGCCTTTGAAAGGTCAGGTAGATGTGGTGATTGTTTTCTATAATTACTTTATAGACTCCTGGGATGCTGTTAAACTTGTTGAAAGTGGTATGTACGAAGGGTGGTTATTTAAAATTTATAATTTAGATGGCACCGAGACATATAGTTTGAAAAAAGGATGGTCTCCTTCAACTAGTCATGATTATGAGATGTTTGGAGATGCAAAGGGTCGTTGATTACTTTTATCAATAAAATCCTTTTCTTATGATTTTAAAATTGGGTTTATCAGTTCTGGTGTTTGATTCTTAACATTCCCCACGGCGCGCGACACGGCGTGCCAGATAAACTTGTCGGCCGGCACGGCACCGTCGGCCGCTATCTTCTCAGCTTCTTGCCCACCTATACTCTGACGCATCCACTCCCGGGCCGCTTCAGGCGACAGAACTAGTGGCCTACGGTCATGAATGTCGACCAGTCCTTTGTCGGCTGCGGACGTCACGATGAGAAAACCTTCTGCTTCATCTCCACGCTCGAACGGCGTGCTGCCGATCGCCGCCATAAAAATAGGCTGACCGTCGGCCCGATGAATAAAGTAAGGCTGTTTCTTGTCTCCTTTCTTTTTCCATTCGAACCAGCCATCAGCAAAGCAGATAGCCCGGCCATGTTGCCACAGAGGTTTAAACATTCGGCTTGCGGCCGCGGTTTCGACGCGAGCGTTAATCAGTGGCGGCTTATCCCACCACCCGGGCGCATAACCCCAGAAAACCGGATCAAGATACAGCTGCTCGTCGCGTTCGCTCAACAGCAGCACTTTGGTGCCGGGCGCGACGTTGTATCGGCCAATAGGTTCAGGGTCGTATGCGATGTCGCGATCGGCTTCATCGGACAGGTAAGCCAGGTATTCTTCACGCGTTTGAGCTTGTGCAAAACGCCCACACATAGAAACCTCCAGCCAGATGTCAGAATTAAAGTATAGGGCAGGGAGAAGAAGGGGGGAGCACTGGCTAAAGTTAGGGGCAAATTTAGGGGCAAAAAAGTGAAATAGGGGCAAAAAAAGGGCACAAAAAATGTAGTTCTGGGTAGCTTTAGGGAGAAGTTATTATGCTATAACTAATTGAATTAGATGATAAATTAAATGACATCAATGGGATGTCAAAATCAGCGTAGCTTATTCAGGTTGTATTGCTCTTTCTTTGTATTTTGTTGATTTTCTTGCATTTATTACTACCTTCGGAGCCAGTAGCGGCGAAAGACGGGTTAGCGCCGGCAGATAATAGCCAGCAGGCAAAAGTATGCCGCGTATGGTACGGATTCCGGCGGCGAATGCCAGCACGTTTTACACTCTGCGCAATAGCTAATAAAGCGTAGTCGGCTTTCTGTTCGCCATTCGGGAGGGGGGACCAAAACAAACTGGCGTTATCGTTGAACGCGGAAGCCATAAGGTACTGCTTGCTCATGATGGCGCGTATGCGAAGCTTCACAAAATGCAATTCGGTGCGTCGAAGAGGTCATTCATTTTGAGGCCGCATGCAAAAGCGGGCTGATAGCACCTGACCGGATACTTGCATAAGATAGCGTATAATGCTTTCCCGACATACGCTTACATATTCTGTGACTGACCCTATGACATTGAATCGCTTTTGTTTTATTCTGCTGATCTTCACTGCGATCGGCAGCTTTTTTTCCTCGTATCCTTTTGCCATGTGGTTTCTGCTGATTAATATGCTGACGATAGCGATTTATGGTGTCGACAAAACGGCGGCACGAAAAGCGATGCGCAGGATACCGGAAGTCACTTTACTGACGTTTGGTACTGTGGGAGGGTGGCCAGGCGCCATATTGGGCCAACAGCTCTTTCGCCATAAAACGCAGAAGCAACCCTTCAAAACCTGGTTTTTGCTGAGCATCGTCGTGAATATTTCAGCCACGGCGGCGCTTTATCATTTCTGTCCCTTTATTCTTTTTTGAACATCATCAGGACCGCACAAATTCACCGTTGACCTCAAGTTAACTTGAGCTTTTAAGATGGCTACGACATGTTGATACAGGAGTAACATCTTAAAATGAAAGACATTGATGTAGGATTCACTCATGTTGCGTTTATGGTCAGGGATCTGGAGAAGAGCCTTGCTTTCTATCGCCGATATGCCGGGATGGACGTCATCCATTCGCGTGAGCCCGATCTTCCAACTGCCCGTAAAGTGGCGTGGCTAACTGACCATACGCGTCCTTTTGCGCTGGTTCTGGTGCAGGCGGACACCGTGACCGATACGCCGCTGGGGCATTTTGGCCACCTTGGGATTGCCTGCGCCACGCGCGAAGAAATTGACAGAAAAACTGCGATGGCCGCTAAAGAAGGGGTGTTGAGGAAAGCGCCGGAAGATCTGGGTGACCCCGTCGGTTATTATGTATTTTTTGCCGATCCTGACGGTAATACCTTAGAGCTCTCATACGGCCAGCGTGTCGGAATAACAGCGATCCAGGCGAAATAGTAAAACGCCTGAAAACGGTCTGAAAAATCCTGCTACGCTTGTTTGTTGTATCAGGAGCATGAGTATGAAGAACAAAGACGAACAAACAGGATTAGTGGGGCTGGCGATTGGGGCCGCCGTTATAGGGCTGGTTTCATCGCAAAAAACGATCGATCGTGACAGCATTGTCAACGAACTTGTCAGGCTGGGCAGGCAGAAAGGCGATGGTGTAGAAGATGAGGTTTTTCTCAAAGCTGCCGAACTGGTAAGAAAAGGGGTATAGCCAATGGCTGACATTCGTCATGCACAGTGCCACTGTGGTGCGGTGGCTTTTACCGTCGAACTGACTGACGGCTTGAATACCGCGCGGCGCTGCAGTTGCTCTTTTTGCCGTATGCGGGGCGCGGTTGTGGTCTCTGCACCGCTGTCGGGTATCACCGTGACCAGAGGTGAGGATAAGCTGACGGAGTACCGGTTCAACACGGGGACGGCGCGGCATTTCTTCTGCTCGGTCTGCGGGATTTACACGTTCCATCAGCGTCGCTCTAACCCAAATGAATACGGCGTCAATGTGGCCTGTTTTAAAAATGTGTCGCCGTTTGATTTCCCAGAAGTGACGGTGATGGATGGCGTAAACCATCCGAGCGACGGCGAAAGCGGCGTTTTTGGCTATCTCTCGTTTCGCAAAAAAGAGACCAATCAAGATTAATTACCGCCTGGCCTTTTTTTTATCAGCCTGGCTATAGTGGGAAGTGGGTTTCTAAAACAGGAGAAATTATGCTCTGTGTAGAAAAAGACGATCCGCGTGAGGCCCCGGAATCAGGGGATAAAAAACCTCAACCCGTGAAAAAATAACGCTCGAAATGCGTATGACCGCCACCGGCACTGCTGGTGGCTTTTTTCTGGGATTCACTGTTAATGGTGATCCAGATGGTTTAGCAGCGTGCCGAGATGCCCGACAATATCTCGAAAATCAAAGATTAACGCCATCCACAAGCATGCTAAAAGTGTCAGAATGGTAACGGATATACGACCAAACAACGCAGGTATCCTTAATGAAGAGGGGGATATCGGCGCAGTCTAACCCGCTTTCTTTCAACTTATCCTCAACAATATCGCGATAAAGCGCTGTTGTGAGACAAACATCAAAAAAAGGAGAGCCCGCATGACGCTGCGGGCTCTGACCATCAGAACTGGTAAACCAGGCCTAATGCAACGACATCGTCGGTGCTGATACCGTTGTTTTTGTAGAAGCTGTCATCTTCATCCAGCAGGTTGATTTTATAATCAACGTAGGTGGACATGTTCTTGTTGAAATAGTAGGTCGCGCCTACGTCCGCATATTTAACCAGGTCCTGATCGCCCTGACCGTTGCCCAGGTCTTTCCCTTTAGACTGCAGGTAAGAAATGGCCGGACGCAGACCGAAATCGAACTGGTACTGTGCGGTCACTTCGAAGTTCTGAGTTTTGTTGGCAATACCGCCGCCTGATTTGCTATCACCTGAACCGTACGGCGTCATATTACGGGTTTCAGAATACATCGCCGCCAGGTAGATATTATTTGCGTCATATTTGAGGCCTGCAGTCCAGGCATCCGCTTTATCACCACCCGCATATTGAGACGCAGCGCCAGTACCTGCGCTTACCTGGTCATTTGTACGGTCAGATGAGGCGTAAGCGGCACCGGCACTGAACCCCATGCCGAAATCATAGGTGGTTGAAATACCGAAGCCGTCGCCATTCTCATAACGCATGTCGCGGCCGTTGTTGGTGCCTTCCTGATTGTTGCTGGCATCTTCATTGTTGCCCTGATACTGCAGCGCGAAGTTCAGACCCTGCACCAGACCATAGAAGTCAGTGTTGCGGTAGGTTGCCACGCCGTTGGCGCGGCCGGTCATAAAGTTATCCGCATAGGTGTAAGAGTCGCCGCCAAACTCAGGCAGCATATCGGTCCAGCCTTCCACGTCGTACAGCACGCCATAGTTACGACCATAATCGAAGGAACCGTAGTCACCCACTTTAACACCCGCGAAGGCCAGACGCGTCCAGGACTGATTATCAGACCCTTCGGTGTTATTCGCCTGAATGTTATATTCCCACTGCGCGTAGCCGGTCATCATGTCGTTAATCTGCGTTTCACCTTTGAAACCCAGACGCATGTAGGTTTGATCGCCGTCTTTTGATGCATCATCGGAGAAATAGTGCAGACCATCTACTTTTCCGTACAGATCTAATTTGTTGCCGTCTTTATTATAAATTTCTGCCGCATGCGCGGCGCCAGCCATTAACAGAGCTGGAATCATCAGAGCCAGTACTTTTCTTTGCATCGTGATATTCCTTTGCAGTTGTTTTTATTTGATTACCTGTTGAACTTCCCGGATAAGAAAGTTGTCTCATGCTAAATCACTCCTGCGAAAGAGTAATAAAATATAATTGTTACTAATTGAGTAAAATCTCAAATGAATAAATCCGCGGAAATGATCATTGTTGTGGTGAATGATTGAAAATGATTCATATTAAATAAAAATTATTAATCAGCGGTTGAATCAGGTAATCTCTGCCCCGTTATATGCCTTTAAGATTATTTATCCATAATTATCGTGAATGTCATTTGGGAAACTAAAGAGAGATTCATTAATTATCTGGATTAGCCCGATGTGAAGACATCGGGCTTTTTTTATGCCAAAAAAATGCCCGGACAAGCCGGGCAGTGGAGTTAGTCGCTGGTTGATTTTTCGGCTTTACCCGCCATTTGTGCCAGGAAGTCATACCGTTTTTGCAGATCTTCGGTGGCGTCTTTCCAGAGCTGTTCTGCCACCTCAGGCTGTTGCGCATTCAGACGGCGGAAGCGCTGTTCCTGCATCAGCGTCTCTGCCAGGGCATCTGACGGTGGACGTGAATCCAGCGCCAGCGGTAATTTGCCCTCGTCCGCACGGCGCGGATCGAACCGGTAGAGCGGCCAGAAGCCGGTGGCCGTCAGCTGACGCATCTGATCGTGGCTGAGGGCCAGGTCGTATCCATGCTCTTCGCACGGGCTGTAGGCAATGATCAGCGACGGCCCCGGATACGCTTCAGCCTCCTGAATGGCTTTCACCGTCTGGTTAAGCTGCGCCCCCAGCGAGATTTGCGCGACGTAAACGTGGCCGTACATCATCATGCTCACGCCGAGATCCTTACGTGCCTTGCGTTTACCGTGTTCACCAAATTTCGTGACGGCGCCCAGCGGCGTGGCTTTCGATGCCTGCCCACCGGTATTGGAATAACATTGCGTATCCAGAACCAGAATGTTAACGTTTTCGGTCAGGCTTAACACATGATCCAGCCCGCCAAAGCCGATGTCGTAGGCCCAGCCGTCACCGCCAATCAGCCAGATCGATTTTTCGACCAGGGCGTCAGCGTCGGTCAGAAGCTGTTCAGCGCCGTCAATTCCCTTGAGTGCGCTGCGAAGTGCAGCTACCTGCTCGCGACGAACCTCTGGCGTGGCTTCTGCGTGTAGCGCCGCGTTAAGTTCAGCCGGGATCTTATCGGCAAATTGTTCAAGCAGGCGCATCACACGCGCGCGGTGCTGGTCAACGGTGAGTCGGAAGCCCAGGCCAAACTCGGCATTATCCTCGAACAGGGAGTTTGCCCATGCCGGACCGCGCCCATTCGCATCGGTGGTGTACGGCGTGGAGGGCAGGTTACCGCCATAGATAGACGAGCAGCCGGTGGCGTTGGCAATCAGCATCCTGTCACCATACAGCTGGGTAAGTAGTTTGATGTACGGCGTTTCACCGCAGCCTGAGCAGGCACCTGAGTACTCGAACAGCGGCGTGATCAGCTGCGAGGTACGAATATCAATGCGTTCCAGCTTGCTGCGATCGATTTCCGGCAGGTTCAGGAAGAAGTCATAATTCACTTTTTCTTCTTCAACGTGTTCAAGGCGCGACATCATATTGATGGCTTTGATGTCCGGGTTCTGGCGATCTTTTGCCGGGCAGACCTCAACGCACAGGTTACACCCGGTGCAGTCTTCCGGTGCGACCTGCAGAACGTATTTCTGGCCGCGCATGTCGCGGGATTTTACATCCAGAGAGTGCAGGCTGGCCGGGGCATCTTCCATTGCTTCCGGTGACACCACTTTGGCGCGAATGGCCGAGTGCGGGCAGGCCGCGACGCAGTGGTTACACTGGGTACAGAGTTCTTCTTTCCAGATGGGGATCGCTTCGGCGATGTTGCGTTTTTCCCAGCGGGTGGTGCCCATCGGCCAGGTTCCGTCCGGCGGCAGCGCAGAGACGGGCAGGGCGTCACCCAACCCGGCCAGCATGGCGGCCGTGACGGTCTTCACGAAATCAGGTGCGGAATCCGAGACCACCGGAGGGCGATTCGGGCTGGCGTCATTGACCGGCTGCAGCGGCACCTCGAACAGGGACTCGCGCGCCAGCGCCAGCGCCTGCCAGTTTCGCTCTACCAGCTCCTGCCCCTTGCTGCTGTAGCTTTTAGCGATGGCGCCCTGAAGTTCCACCAGCGCGCTGTCGCCCGGCAGGATATTGGTCAGATGGAAGAAGGCCATTTGCATGACGGTATTAATACGCGCGGCCAGGCCACATTCGCGGGCGATTTTCGCCGCGTTAACCACATAGAATTGGGCTTTTTTCTGATTCAGCACCGTCTGTACTTCCTGCGGCAGGCGCGCCCAGACCTCATCCGCATTGTATGGCGTATTGAGGAGGAAAATACCGCCGGGCTTAAGGCGCTCAGCCATCTGGTACTTGTCGATAAACTGCAGCTGATGGCAGCCAACAAAGTCGGCCTGAGAAATAAGGTAGGCCGAGCGGATGGGCTGCTCGCTGACGCGCAGGTGAGAAACGGTCAGACCGCCGGCTTTCTTGGAGTCGTAGACGAAGTAACCCTGCGCGTACCACGGGGTTGAATTGCCGATGATTTTGATGTTGTTTTTGGTGGCCGAGACGCTGCCGTCGCTGCCCAGGCCGTAGAACAGCGCTTCAAGTTTGGCTGTCGCAGGCAGGGTATTTTCCGGTAAAGGCAGGGAAAGATTCGTTACGTCATCATAAATACCGACCGTGAAACGCGGCTTGGGTTTCGCTTCCCTTAGCTCGTTAAACACGGCCAGCACGCAGTCCGGGCCAAACTCTTTGGAAGACAGGCCATAGCGACCGCCGATAACGCGCGGTAGCGTTTCACGTTCGCCGTTATTAAAGGCTTCAGCGAGGGCGGTCATCACGTCAAGATACAGCGGTTCCGCGTGTGCGCCAGGCTCTTTGGTTCGATCGAGCACCGCCACGGTACGCGCGCTTTCCGGCAGGGCAGAGAGAAGATGTTTAGCCGAGAACGGGCGGTAAAGACGCACTTTAAGCACGCCGACCTTTTCGCCGCGGGTCAGCAGCTCGTCAACGACTTCTTCACAGGTGCCGATAGCAGATCCCATCAGCACAATCACGCGCTCGGCCTGCGGATGGCCGTAGTATTCGAACGGCTTGTACTCGCGTCCGGTTGCGGCGGCAAAGTCATTCATTGCCTGCTCGACGTGGTCATAAACCGCGTTGTACCACGGGTTTGTGGCCTCGCGTGACTGGAAATAAGTATCCGGGTTTGCTGATGTCCCGCGAATTACCGGATGTTCCGGGTTAAGGGCGCGGGCGCGATGCGCGTCAATTTCCGCCTGTGGCAGCAGATCCAGGATAGTCTCGTCCGCCAGCGGGACGATTTTGTTGATTTCGTGAGAGGTACGGAAACCATCAAAGAAGTGAATAAACGGCACGCGACTTTTAAGCGTGGCGATATGCGAAATTAAGGCAAAGTCCTGCGCTTCCTGAACGCTGCTGGCGCACAGCATCGCGCACCCGGTCTGGCGCACGGCCATCACGTCCGAGTGATCGCCAAAAATTGAGAGTGCGTGGGTGGCCACCGTACGCGCCGCGACGTGCAGGACGAAGGGGGTCAGTTGACCCGCGAGTTTGTACAGCGTTGGGATCATCAACAGCAATCCCTGAGAGGAGGTGAACGAGGTGGAAAGCGCACCAGTCTGCAGCGCACCGTGGACCGTAGCAATCGCACCCGCTTCAGACTGCATTTCAACCACTCTCGGGACATCGCCCCAGACGTTTTTTAACCCGTTTCCCGCCCAGGCATCCGCCTGCTCGGCCATAGTTGAACTTGGCGTGATCGGATAGATGGCGATAACTTCACTGGTGCGAAACGCGACTGAGGCAACTGCACCATTACCGTCAATAGTTTGCATAGGACGACACCCTTACATTGCGCAAAAAATAGGGGGCTGTCATAAGGCGACAAACCCTGAATATTATCTGTGTAGTCTAGCAAACAGGGGGTTTTACGATTTTCGCTTTTGTGTCCTCGATATTCCCACCATCAATGGTTAGATCAAACTTAGGGCGAAAAAATTGCGAGAAATTGTTTCAGCGGCGCATAAATACGCACTTCCGCTCTCGACGACACGGGATGTGATGCCTATTATGCTTAGGTTTCGCACTAATTACGGGGAAGAGAGCATGCGTTCAGCATTTTGGGTAGGGTGTGCCGCGTTGTTGTTGTCGGCATGTAGCAGTGAACCTGTGCAGCAGGCCACGGCGGCCCATGTGGCGCCGGGAATGAAAGCGGCAATGTCCAGTTCAGGCCAGGCCAACTGCGCCATGATTGGCGGCTCGCTGTCTGTTGCCCGCCAGCTTGATGGTTCGGCTATTGGGATGTGCGCCTTGCCAAACGGCAAACGCTGCAGTGAACAGTCGCTTGCCGTTGGAAGCTGCGGTAGCTACTGATTATTCTGCTCGCTTAAACATCAGCGTCTTATCGGCCGTCGCCAGCGTCAGCTGGTCTTCAGTCAGGTCAACCTGCGCCCCTTTGCGCAGCATGTCGCCGATGGCCTGATCCAGCTCGTTAAGCTGTGGGTCGGTACAAAGTTTGCGGGTCATCGCCAGCGTTTTCACTTTCAGCTCACCTTCGGACAGCTTCCCCTGCCCGTTGAAGCGGTTACACATCTGGCCCGAAACGCTAATGTTATCAATGAGGCTAATGTCGGGAAGCGCGTTAAAAGCGATCTCAGGCTGCGTTGTCATGCCCTTCACGGATTTGCCGTCCACGTTTTCCAGAACAAAACGGTGGCTCTTCAGCTGATCCGGCTGAACGGATGCTTTGCCCGGATTAACGCAGCCGCTGAGGACAAGGCTGATAACACTTAACGCGATGAGCTTTTTCATTTTTCTTCTCAAATAATAAATTCTGTGAATCCTTTACCAGTGTAACGATACTCTGCGGTGCGTTAATGGGGTTTATCTGAAAGTGCGGGGTGGTGCCGGGCAGCGCAGGGCTGCCCGGAATGAAGTTTAATGCGATTTAAATCCGGCAGCCGTCATCAGCATGCGAAAGAGCATGCTGACTGCTGCCAGCGCAAGTACGCTGCCGCCCCAGATAATGGCCAGCCACAGCAATCTTTTCCAGACAGGTTGTTGCATCAGTGATAACCCTCCCCAGGCTGAACTTTGCCGCGAAATACGTAGTAGCTCCAGAAGGTGTAGACCAGAATAACGGGAATGATCAACAGCGCGCCCACCAGCATAAAGCCCTGGCTTTGCGTTGGCGCGGCGGCCTGCCACAGGGTGATCGACGGCGGTATGATATGCGGCCAGATGCTGATACCAAGCCCGCTAAAGCCGAGAAATATTAGCCCCAGCGTCAGAATAAACGGCCGAGCATGGCTGTCAGGATTACTCAGGCAGCGCCACTGGTAGAAGCTAAACATGACGACCAGGGCAGGGACTGGCAGCAGATAAAACAGATTCGGCAGCGTAAACCAGCGCGCCGCGATGGCCGGGTGCGCCAGCGGCGTCCAGAGGCTGATCGCTGCGATAAACGCCAGCAGCACGATTAACAGCGTTTTCGACACCTCACGCATCCGCTGCTGCAGCGCATTTTCGCTTTTCATCACCAGCCAGGTTGAGCCTAACAGCGCGTAGGCCACCACCAGACCCGCGCCGCAGAACAGGTTAAACGCGGTAAACCAGTCAAACGGTCCGCCGGTATACGTTCTGCCAGTGACGCTAAAGCCGTTAATGACGGCACCTACCGTCACGCCCTGGGTAAAGGTCGCCAGAACGGAACCGCCAATAAACGCCTTATCCCAGAAAGGACGGTGGGCCGGCGTGGCTTTAAAGCGAAATTCAAACGCCACGCCGCGGAATATAAGTCCGATCAGCATTAACGTCAGCGGAATGGTCAGAGCATCGATAATCACCGCATAGGCCAGTGGGAATGCACCGAACAGGGCGGCACCACCTAGCACCAACCAGGTCTCATTGCCGTCCCAGACCGGTGCGACGCTGTTGACCATCACGTCGCGATCGTCGGCGTTTTGTGTTGCCGGGAACAGAATACCGATTCCCAGATCAAACCCGTCCATGACGATATACATCAGCGTGGCAAAGACGATGATGACAAACCAGATAATGGAAAGATCGATACCCATTATGGCTGCTCCTTATGTTCAGCTGTGACGGCAGAAAGCGGGCGCGCCGGGCGTCCATCGGACTCGGTGGCGAACGATTCATGCGGCTGCGGGCCTTTTCGGATGAGGCGCACCATATAGCTGTAGCCCACGCCAAATACCGAGGTATAGACGACGAAGAAGGCCAGCAGGCTCACGCTCATATGCAGGTCACCATGGGCTGAAACCGCATCCTTCGTTCGCTGGAGTCCGTAGACCACCCACGGCTGGCGGCCGACTTCGGTGGTGACCCATCCGGCCAGAATGGCAATCAGCCCGGATGGCCCCATCAGCAGGGCAAACCACAGGAACGGACGCGAAGAATAAACCCGCTTTTTATAACGCAGCCAGAGCGCCACTACCCCTAGCAGCAGCATTAGCATCCCTAAGCCCGCCATAATGCGGAACGACCAAAAGACGATGGTGGAATTAGGACGGTCTTCCTTTGGAAACTCTTTTAGCGCAGGGACCTGTTTATCCAGGCTGTGCGTCAGGATGAGGCTACCCAGCGCCGGGATCGCCACTCCAAAGCGGGTGCGTTCCTGCTCCATGTCAGGCCAGCCAAACAGCAGCAGTGGAGTAGGCTCGCCCGGCGGATTTTCCCAATGGCCTTCAATAGCGGCAATCTTGGCGGGCTGATGCTTTAAGGTGTTCAACCCGTGCATATCGCCAACCAGGGCCTGGATGGGTGCAACAATCAGCGTCATCCACAGCGCCATCGAAAACATCGCCCGAATGGCAGGGGTATTATTCCCGCGCAGCAGATGCCATGCCGCGGATGCACCGACAAACAGGGCGCTACTCAGGAATGCCGCAATCGACATATGCAGCAGGCGGTAGGGGAAGGAGGGGTTAAATACCACGGCGAACCAGTCCACCGGTACCACCTGACCGTTGACGATCTCGTAGCCTTGCGGGGTCTGCATCCAGCTGTTCGAGGAGAGGATCCAGAAGGTTGAGATAATGGTGCCCAGCGCCACCATGCAGGTGGAGAAGAAGTGCAGCCCTGGCCCCACTTTATTCCAGCCGAACAGCATCACGCCGAGGAACCCGGCTTCGAGGAAGAAGGCGGTAAGCACTTCATAGGTCAGCAGCGGGCCGGTAATGCTGCCTGCAAACTGCGAAAAGCCGCTCCAGTTGGTGCCAAACTGGTAGGCCATCACCAGCCCGGAGACCACGCCCATGCCAAAGTTGACGGCGAAAATCTTCGACCAGAAATGGTACAGCGAGCGCCAGACCGGATTTTTTGTTTTCAGCCACAGCCCTTCGAGCACGGCAAGATAGCTGGCCAGGCCGATGGTGATGGCCGGGAAAATAATGTGAAAGGATACGGTAAAGGCAAACTGTATCCGCGCAAGGTGAAAAGCATCTAAACCAAACATGCACAGCCTCAATGTCAAACGGTGTACTGTTATGCTATAGGGGCAACGTTCGGACTTTCAGACGCAGAAAAGTGATTTTTAACCATAACAGTTGGCATAAAACGCATGCTTTAGCTATCAGATATACCTCGCCAACGAGGAATAAAAACATTCTTTTTATGAATTTTACGCATTAAACCGCTTGCTTTGTCGTCAACGCCGTGCGTTAATGGTCTTCTGGTTTTGAGTCCAAAAAAATATCTGACGTAGTTTCATAAAGCAGTTCTCATCACGTTGTGCCTCTCCGCAGCCTCTCTTGGGTCTTTATCTACATTCCGATTAGTTTTGTTTAAAACCATTATTGCCTGATCGGCTCATGAGTAATTTACGTTTTTACGTTCACAGGAGAATCCTATGACTTCTTATATCCATTTCCGCTGCCCATGCTGTCATGGCTCGCAGTACCGTACCTCAGTCTTTGATGTATCTGAGAAAAACCCGCTCGGTGCGAAATGCATCTTTTGCAAATCGTCAATGATCACGCTCGATCACCTGGCCGCTGCGCGTCAGGCGCAAAGCCACGTTACCGAGTACCGTAAGTAATTTTTACTTAAACTATAACAGTTAGCAAAAACTTCTCTTTTTCTCCTGCTGATATACACTGTCGGCAATAAGGAGAATCTGATGAAAAAATACCAGCGTCTGGCGCAACAAATTATCTCGCAGATTGAGCTTGGCGTTTGGCTGCCGGGCGATAAGCTGCCTTCCCTGCGAGAGCAGGTGGCAAGCAGCGGCATGAGCTTTATGACCGTTGGCCACGCGTATCAGATGCTGGAAAGTCAGGGGCGCATTGTCGCCAGGCCGCAGTCGGGCTATTACGTTGCCTCGCGCCCGACCGCACAACAGCCTGCGCCGCCTGCCCAGGTGATGCGTGATGAAGCGGTAGATATCAACACCTATATCTTCGAGGTCTTACAGGCCAGCCGCGATCCGTCCGTTGTTCCTTTCGCCTCCGCGTTTCCCGACCCCCGGCTTTTCCCGCTTCAGCAGCTCAACCGCTCGCTGGCAAACGTCAGTAAAACCGCTACCGCAATGAGCGTGATTGAGAACCTGCCGCCCGGTAACGCTGAACTCCGTCACGCCATTGCGCGCCGTTATGCGCAGCAGGGGATGAACATCTCGCCGGACGAGATCGTCATTACCGCAGGCGCCCTTGAGGCCCTCAACCTGAGTTTGCAGGCGGTGACGGAGCCAGGAGACTGGGTGATTGTTGAAAACCCGTGTTTTTACGGCGCGCTGCAGGCGCTGGAGCGTCTGAAGCTAAAAGCGCTGTCGGTCGCCACAGACGTTCGGGAGGGGATCGATCTGAATGCGCTTGAGCAGGCGCTGAACGACTACCCCGTAAAAGCCTGCTGGCTCATGACCAACGGCCAAAACCCGCTTGGCTTTACGCTAAGTGCGGAAAAAAAAGCGCGTCTGGTCGCGCTCCTGACGGAGCACAACGTCACTTTGATCGAGGACGATGTCTACAGCGAGCTCTATTTTGGTCGCGAAAAACCGCTTCCGGCCAAAGCCTGGGACCGGGTAGATATGACGCTTCACTGCTCCTCCTTTTCAAAATGCCTGGTGGCGGGGTTTCGCATCGGCTGGGTGGCGGCAGGAAAACACGCGCGCCGCATTCAGCAGCTGCAGCTGATGAGCACGCTTTCAACCAGTTCTCCCATGCAGCTGGCGCTGGTGGACTACCTGGCGACAAAACGCTACGACGCCCATCTGCGCCGCCTGCGACGAACCCTCGCCGAGCGAAAACAGCAGGCGTGGCAGTCGCTTCTGCGCCATATGCCCGCCGGCGTCAAAATCCACCACAACGACAGCGGCTACTTTTTATGGCTGGAGCTACCTGCGCAGCTGGACGCGGGACTGCTGAGCGAAAAGGCCTTAACGCACCATATCAGCATTGCGCCCGGAAAGATGTTTTCAACCTCTGACGCGTGGACGCCGTTCTTCCGGTTTAATACGTCCTGGGCGTGGGGCGAGCGGGAAGAGCAGGCGGCCCTTCAGTTAGGTAAATTAATTAGCACAATGATGGAATAACTTTTCTACTTAATTTAAATAATCATTTCTTATCCTGACGACGGCACGGCAAATATTTTGCGGTGCCGTATCATATGAAATCTGCATACCGGCTTTCGCGGCTAACTCCTTGTCTATAATCCAGTTAACGGGGAATGCGTCCTCGGTCACACCTTGATGAAATTTCCTTAAGCCGAACGGTGCGGCGCATTTGCGCGGTCTACGTTTAATAAGGGAGATATTTTTACGGCACGGCTGCCGCTAAATTTCATTGCGACAGGAGTAAGTCTTATGAGCAAAAAATTTGCCCGCAGCAGCCTGTGCGCGCTCGGCATGACTATCATGACCGCGCAAGCCGCAGAACCACCAAAGGCCATTGGCGACGGGGAAGGCCGACTGGATATTATCGCCTGGCCGGGGTACATCGAACGCGGACAGACGGATAAAAATTATGACTGGGTTACCCAGTTTGAAAAAGAGACCGGCTGCGCGGTCAACGTTAAAACGGCGGCCACGTCCGATGAAATGGTCAGCCTGATGGCGAAGGGAGGTTACGACCTTGTCACCGCGTCAGGTGATGCCTCGCTCCGCCTGATTATGGGAAAACGCGTTCAGCCGATTAACCCGGAACTGATCCCCAACTGGAAAACCCTTGACCCGCGCATCGTGAAGGGCGAGTGGTTTAACGTGGGCGGCAAGGTCTACGGCACGCCGTATCAGTGGGGGCCCAATCTATTGATGTACAACACCAAAACCTTCCCTACGCCGCCGGACAGCTGGAGCGTGGTCTTTACGAAGCAGGATCTGCCGGACGGCAAAACCAATCAGGGACGCGTGCAGGCATACGACGGCCCGATTTATATCGCCGATGCGGCGTTGTTCGTCAAAGCCACTCAGCCGCAGCTGGGTATTAGCGACCCGTATCAGCTCACTGAAGAACAGTATGCCGCCGTGCTCAAAGTACTTCGCGACCAGCATGCCCTGATCCACCGCTACTGGCATGACACCACCGTCCAGATGAGCGACTTCAAAAATGAAGGCGTCGTGGCCTCCAGCGCCTGGCCGTATCAGGCGAATGCCCTGAAGGGCGAGAACCAGCCCGTTGCCACCGTCTTCCCGAAAGAGGGGGTGACCGGCTGGGCGGATACCACCATGCTGCATGCGCAGGCAAAACACCCGATGTGCGCCTACAAGTGGATGAACTGGTCGCTCACGCCGAAAGTGCAGGGCGATCTGGCGGCATGGTTTGGCTCGCTGCCCGTCGTGCCTGAAGGGTGTAAGGCCAGCACGCTGCTGGGTGACAAGGGCTGTGAAACCAACGGCTATAACTATTTTGACAAAATCATGTTCTGGAAAACCCCCATCGCAGAAGGCGGAAAATATGTGCCTTACAGCCGCTGGACGCAGGATTACATCGCCATCATGGGTGGCCGTTAATCATCCGGGAGCAGAACATGACGTACGCGGTAGAGTTTAATGACGTTTCCCGTCTGTACGGCGACGTGCGGGCGGTGGATGGGGTCACCATTGCCGTTCGTGACGGAGAATTCTTCTCCATGCTGGGGCCTTCGGGCTCCGGCAAAACCACCTGCCTGCGTCTGATTGCCGGCTTTGAGCAGCTGTCAGGCGGCACGATATCTATCTTTGGCAAAGAGGCGAGCGCGCTGCCGCCGTGGGAGCGGGACGTGAACACCGTATTCCAGGATTACGCGCTGTTCCCGCATATGTCGATCCTCGATAACGTCGCCTACGGGCTGATGGTGAAAGGCGTCGACAAGAAAAAACGCCACGCGCAGGCTCGCGACGCGCTGGAAAAAGTGGGCTTAAGCTTTGCCGTCGCCCGCAAGCCTTCGCAGCTTTCCGGAGGCCAGCGCCAGCGTGTGGCCATCGCGCGGGCGCTGGTGAATGAACCGCGCGTCCTGCTGCTCGACGAGCCGTTAGGCGCGCTCGATCTCAAGCTGCGGGAACAGATGCAGTTCGAGCTGAAGAAACTTCAGCAGGAACTCGGCATCACCTTTATTTTCGTCACCCACGATCAGGGTGAAGCCCTCTCCATGTCGGACCGGGTGGCGGTGTTCAATAATGGGCGCATCGAGCAGGTCGATACCCCGCGCGATCTCTACATGCGCCCGCGCACGCCGTTTGTCGCCGGTTTTGTCGGCACCTCGAACGTCTTCGATGCAGGCCTGGCGCATAAAATCTGCGGCATGGAGGGCAGCTATTCCCTGCGTCCGGAACATATCCGCCTGAATGAGGGGGGTGAAGTTCAGGTGCAGGGCGTCGTCCAGGCCGTTCAGTATCAGGGGGCTGCCACGCGTCTTGAGCTCAGGCTCGCCGACGGTGCCAAACTGCTGATGAGCCAGGCCAATCTCAGCGATTTCTCGCCGCTAAGCGGCATTGCGCCGGGGCAGACCGTCACGGCGTCGTGGTCGCGCGAGGCGATGATTCGCCTGCAGGAGGAGAGGTGAAATGGCTATGAGTGTCGCGCACCCTCCCGCCCCGCGCGGCCGCATAAGCCGCATTACGTCACTGTTCTGGCGTAAACCGTCGCTTGGACTGTTTCTGCTTCTGCTTGCACCGCTGATGTGGTTTGGCATTGTCTATTTAGGATCGCTGCTGACCCTTTTGTGGCAGGGTTTTTACACCTTTGACGATTTCACCATGGCGGTCACGCCGGATCTGACCCTGGCGAACATACTGGCGCTCTTCAATCCGGCAAACTACGACATCATCCTGCGCACGTTAACGATGGCGATTGCGGTGACGATTGCCAGCGCAATTCTGGCGTTCCCGATGGCCTGGTACATGGCGCGATACACCCGCGGCAAGTGGAAAGCGTTTTTCTATATCGCCGTGATGCTGCCAATGTGGGCGAGCTACATCGTCAAAGCCTACGCCTGGACGCTGCTGCTGGCGAAGGACGGCGTGGCACAATGGTTCCTCAACCACCTGGGGCTGGAGCCGCTCCTGACCTCGATCCTTACGCTACCCACGGTAGGCGGCAACACCTTATCGACCTCCGGGCTGGGACGGTTTCTGGTCTTCGTCTATATCTGGCTGCCGTTTATGATCCTGCCCGTTCAGGCGGCGCTGGAACGTCTGCCGGCTTCGCTGCTGCAGGCCTCAGCCGATCTCGGCGCGCGCCCGCGCCAGACCTTCCGCTATGTCGTTTTGCCGCTGGCTATTCCGGGTATTGCCGCGGGTTCAATCTTCACCTTTTCCCTGACGCTGGGGGATTTCATCGTACCGCAGCTGGTTGGGCCGCCGGGGTTTTTCATCGGTAACATGGTCTACTCCCAGCAGGGGGCGATCGGCAATATGCCCATGGCCGCCGCGTTCACGCTGATTCCCATCGTGCTGATTTCACTCTATCTGGCGTTCGTGAAGCGTCTGGGAGCATTCGATGCACTCTGAACGCGCACCGCTGTTCCTGAAAGTGGCAGCGTGGGGAGGTGTCATCTTCCTGCACTTCCCGCTGCTGATTATCGCAGTCTATGCCTTTAATACCGAAGATGCTGCCTACAGCTTTCCGCCTCAGGGGCTGACGCTGAAGTGGTTTACTGCGGCGGCGGGGCGCGGCGATATCATCGAATCGGTGACGTTGTCACTTCAGGTTGCCGCGCTATCCACCGCGATAGCCCTGGTGCTTGGCACGCTTGCTGCAGCGGCGCTCTGGCGAAGCGAGTTTTTTGGCAAGAACGCGATCTCGCTATTGCTGCTGCTGCCGATTGCGTTGCCGGGGATCATCACCGGCCTGGCGCTGCTGACAGCGTTCAAAACAATCAACCTTGAGCCGGGGTTTTTCACCATCGTGGTTGGGCACGCCACGTTTTGCGTGGTGGTGGTCTTCAATAACGTGATTGCCCGGTTCAGACGCACCTCCTGGAGTCTGGTGGAAGCGTCGATGGATCTCGGGGCCGACGGATGGCAAACCTTCCGCTATGTGGTGCTGCCCAACCTGGGCTCCGCGCTGCTGGCCGGGGGAATGCTGGCGTTTGCCCTGTCGTTTGACGAAATTATCGTCACAACCTTTACGGCGGGACACGAACGCACGTTACCGCTGTGGTTGCTCAATCAGCTAGGCCGTCCGCGCGACGTGCCGGTCACCAACGTCGTTGCACTGCTGGTGATGCTGGTAACAACCATCCCCATTCTGGGAGCCTGGTGGCTAACCCGCGACGGCGAGAACATCGCCGGCGGCGGGAAATAACATTGATTTGAACAGGACAATGCTATGCAAACACATCTGCTGATAAAGGGTGAACTGGTTGCCGGAGAGGGAGAGAAACAGCCTGTCTATAACCCGGCCACCGGAGAGGTGCTGCTGGAGATTGCAGAAGCGTCAGCGGCACAGGTCGACGCAGCGGTTCAGGCCGCCGACCGTGCTTTTGAGGCGTGGGGACAAACGACGCCGAAAACGCGCGCCGAGTGCCTGCTGAAGCTCGCGGATGCGATTGAAGCGCATGGCGAAGAGTTTGCCCGGCTCGAATCCCTCAACTGCGGCAAGCCGCTGCACTGTGCGCTGGGCGATGAAATTCCCGCAGTGGTCGACGTTTTCCGTTTCTTCGCCGGGGCGGCCCGCTGCCTGAACGGGTTGGCCGCGGGTGAGTATCTTGACGGCCACACGTCGATGATCCGCCGCGACCCGGTGGGCGTGGTTGCCTCTATCGCGCCGTGGAACTACCCGCTGATGATGGCGGCATGGAAGCTGGCGCCTGCGCTGGCGGCCGGTAACTGTGTGGTCATCAAGCCGTCTGAAATCACGCCGCTAACGGCGTTAAAGCTGGCGGAGCTGGCGAAAGATATCTTCCCGGCTGGCGTTCTCAACGTGCTGTTTGGCCGTGGAAAAACGGTGGGCGACCCGCTCACCGGACATGAAAAAGTGCGCATGGTGTCGCTGACCGGTTCGATTGCTACCGGGGAGCATATCATCGGCCACACGGCGTCCTCCATTAAGCGCACCCACATGGAGCTGGGCGGTAAAGCGCCGGTTATCGTGTTCGATGACGCCGACCTGGATGCGGTTGTAGAAGGCGTGCGGACGTTTGGTTTCTACAATGCCGGGCAGGACTGTACGGCGGCCTGCCGTATCTATGCCCAGAAGGGGATCTATGCCCGGCTGGTGGAAAAGCTCGGTGCCGCGGTCGCCAGCCTCAAAATGGGTGCCCCGGAGGATGAATCTACTGAACTCGGTCCGCTCAGCTCGGCTGCCCATCTTTCACGCGTCTGTCAGGCGGTTGACGAGGCGAAAGCCCTCGGCCATATCCGCGTGGTGACGGGCGGGAGCAAAAAAGAGGGGGCGGGCTACTACTTCCAGCCAACGTTGCTGGCCGGGGCGAAACAGGACGATGCCATCGTTCAGCGAGAAGTGTTTGGACCGGTGGTGAGCGTCACCGAATTCGACGATGAAGCGCAGGTCCTGGCCTGGGCGAACGATTCGCAATACGGCCTGGCGTCATCGGTCTGGACGAAAGACGTGGGCCGCGCCCATCGCCTGAGCGCGCGCCTGCAGTACGGCTGCACCTGGGTCAATACCCACTTTATGCTGGTGAGCGAAATGCCGCACGGCGGCATGAAATTGTCTGGCTATGGAAAGGATATGTCGGTGTACGGGCTTGAGGATTATACGGTTGTCCGGCATGTGATGATAAAACACTAGGAAATCATGCCCGGCGGTCGGCATCGCCGGGCGTTTGCTTTACCAGCCACACACCTCGTGCTCATTTTCCGTGTCGTAAGCGCGGACGGTATTCACCAGATCTTTTACCACGTCTGCGGCGACGTCGGGGATGAGCAACTCCATGGGGGCCTCTGTTTCATAATCCACCGAGACGCCGTTGCTGTTGTTGGTCACGGTCACTGTGTACGTTGCTTTACCCACGCGGTTACTCCTTATGTGTATTGACCACTTTGCCGATGCCCGCGCCCTGAAGCGTAACGTCAGGATCGGCAAAAAAGTCGATATTGAAATAGGTATCGTCGGTCAATAGCTTGATGCGGTGCCATTTCTCCGGCGGCGAGATGCCAAACGATCCGGCTTCAATCACCAGTTCCAGATCCGGTTCGGTCGCGTCAGCGTTCGGGAAACCAAAATAGCGCACCGCACCTTGCATCACCGACAAACGGCCATATACGCTGGCTTTCGTATTATGGTGAGTGAAAAGGGCTTTTGGCGCGGTGTCTTTGTTCCAGAATGGCGTGGAGCGGGTATGAACAAAATTCTCAGGGATACGTAGCATAAAGGTTACCTCGTAAATAAAAGCCGCTTAAAGCGACTTCAACACCTCTGGTTCGACGAAAAATTCAATATTGAACAGCGTGTCGTCGCTCATCACCTCGATGTGATGCCATTTCTCAGGGGGAAAAACACCGAAGTGGCCGGCCCTGATAATCAGTGTGCTGTCAGGCTCAGGGGCATGTTCATCAGCATAACCCAGGTAGCGGACGGCACCCTGCATAACGGACAGGCGGGGATAAACGCCCGGACGGGTACCCGTGTCGAGATGACGCTGAAAGATCCCGGCGGGGGCGGTTTCTTTATTCCAGAAAGGGGTAGAGCGGGTATGAATACAGCTTTGCGGAATGCGTAGCATATTGCCTCCCATGTATGTCTGCCTTTATTAGACGCCTATGCGGAAGAGAGGATTTATCAAAAAGTGCATTTAACTTGCATGTTATCAATAAAGATTATGGGTGGCTCCCCCTGTTTGTAATACAAAATACTCAGTTGTTATTAGCCATAATATTTAAGTGGTTATTATGTAATGAAAAAACTTGATCTGTATCAACATATGACGCATATTGCGTGCGGTTATTTTTTCGGCTCTGGTATACAGAATGACGTTGTATCAAAAGATGTTGGTTTTTTACGCAGTGATGGCTTCCATCTGTGCATTGATTACCTGGTTCCTTTCTAAAGACCGCAAGCGCATCCGCCTGCTTAGCGCGTTTCTGGTCGGGTCGACCTGGCCGATGAGTTTCCCCGTTGCGCTGCTGATTTCTCTTTTCTGAAGCATCCTTCCAATTTCGAAAGATGAACATAGCATTCCAGTTACGATAGCTGTATAAATACACAGTGCATCGTAAAAGGAGTGCTTATGAACAGTTTTTACTCGCAGCATGCGGGTTGCACCGTGCGCTGGCATGATTTGCCCGGCTCTGGCGATCCCGTAGTCTTTATCCACGGATTGGGCTGCGCCTCTTCCTATGAATATCCTCGCGTCGTCCGAGACCCTCAGTTTGGCGGGCGCAGAGCTATTCTCATCGATTTACCCGGCAGCGGTTACAGCGATAAGCCTGAACATTACAGCTATAAAACGACTGAACAGGCGCGCGTCGTGGCGGAGTTGATTGACCATCTTCAGCTGGATGCCTTCTGGTTATACGGTCACAGCATGGGCGGCAGCATTGCTATAGAAACGGCGGGGCTGCTGGCACCGCGCGTGAAGGGACTGATGGTGTCGGAGCCCAATTTTCACGCCGGTGGGGGGATGTTTAGCCGCTCTATTGCGGCGCAAACCGAACACCAGTTTGTGGCGCAGGGCTATAATGCCATGCTCCGTAAAGAGACCACCGCCTGGGCCGGGTGCCTGCAAAGCAATGCACCCTATGCCGTCTGGCGTGGCGCATCAAGTCTGGTCGCGGGTGTTGAGCCGGACTGGGAAGCGCAATTTCTGTCGCTGACTTGCCCGGTGACGTTGATTTTTGGTGAGCTCTCACTGCCGGATGACGATGTGGATAATCTGAAGCTGAAGGGCGTTGAGCTCAAAATCATCCCTGCGGCGGGGCACTCCATGTCGTGGGAAAACCCATCGGCACTGGCGCAGGCGTTAGCGGAGTGTATGGCGGCGTGATTATCGTTGCGGAATACAGGCCGGGTAAGCGCAGCGCTACCCGGCAAGAAAGGCCTCTACAGGATTAAAGCCCGCAGTGCCCGACGTGCGTCAGGCTGAACATCATGCGGGTGCTGATAATCAATGTTTTCGATTGCCCGGCTATAGAGGGCAACCAGCCAGTCGTAAACGTACGCGGTGGCCGCATGAACAGGCTGTTCTCCCAGACGCGTCAGGCGTGGTGCGGCACTGCTGACGACGGGCGTAACAAAGATTGCCTGACCTTTGCGAATGCGGCTTGCGGGGCGTTCTGCTGACGGGGTCTGGTCGTAACCCAGCCAGCCAACGAAATTCCCTATAACCGCATGCAGCTGCGCCGCGCTGCTTTTATCCGCATCGACAATTCGTTGAAGCTGTTGCGGCAGATTAAGCCGGTAGCTGGTTACCACCAGCACATCCGCGATTTGCTGCAGCACCGCGGGCTCCAGACCAAGACGGGCGGCGGTAGCTTCATTGCGGCTCCACTGGCGCAGATGATTTATCCATACTCTGTGCGCCAGGCGCGCTTTGTCTTTTGTCTGGAATCGTCCTGCGCTTTCCTGGGCGTTATCGGCGAACAGATCGATGGTGTCCGTGAACAGCCCGTTCACCTGCTCCTCGCGCGGCTGCTGAACGGCGAGCAGCGTTTCAAAGGCTTTCAGCGGCGGCAGCAGACCTTCAAGCAGTTCGCCGTGACGGGCGGCACTGCTTTGCAGCGTGCGCACCATGTTTTCGGCCTGAGCACGTCGTGTACCCGGTTCCTCAACCAGCGGCGCCAGATAGCTTTGCATCAGCGACGCGATCTCCTGCCGCAGCAGGTTTTTCAGCGTGCCAAGGCGCTTCTGCCGCTGTGCCGGGAGCGTCGCCTGAGACAACCACTCAATGACGCGCTGCATGCTGTGGCTGTCCAGCGCCTGCAGAGTTCCCCAGCGCAGGCCTGGCTTGCCCAGCAGATGCTGTACGGCTTCATCGAGATTCTGTCGGGTAGTGAAACGAGCGTCATGCGGGGTGATCGCCCACACCAGCCCCGGCAGGGCAGACTCCTCGGCAGGCTGGGTCTCTTTAATCCAGTTAATTAACACTTTTGCTTTTTGGGCCGTCTGCTCGTGCCGCGCTGTCGCGTTGCAGATAACCAGCACATCCGGCTGGAGCTGCTGGCGGTAATGTTCAAGCAGCCACTGGCATTTAGCCTGTACTAAAGGATCGGCACTGCCGTCTTCAAAGACCGGAATATCAATGATATCAACGTTATCCAGCGCGCCATTCTCAACCGGCAAGACCAGCTCGCGGGTAAGGAAGGCAAGCACGTCGACCGGGATGCTGATAGCGTTGAGCATTTCACCGTTGTTCAGCGGATGAAGCAGCGTCTCCTGAGTTTCCTGCTGGGTTAAGGTGCCGTGCGTCAGGAACCCTTCACCAGGCAGACCAAAGCTGTCCACCAGCAGGCTCAGCGGCGCAGCCAGCTCGCTCGCATGGCTGGTCTGATGCAGCACGTGGGCAAGCTTCAGCCACTGCTGGGTTAACTCCTGTTGCTCGCCCCACAGCAGCGACCAGACGCTGGCGCGGGTGCTGAGATCGAGCGATGGCACCAGCTGGGCAAACTCATGCCACAGGGCGTCATCAATTTGCTGTCTCGCGGCGGGTACCGTGCTTTGCCAGAAACGCGAAATCGCACCCACATCCTGCGCAGTGATGCCGGGCACGCTCTGCGGCTGGCGAAGGCCGCGCCATTTCTCCAGACGCGTCTCAATGACCGCCTTATCCACCGCGCGCATCTGCGGGTGCAGCGTCGTGCGGGCAATAAACAGCTGTACCAGTTCGGCCTCGGTGACCAGGCTCAGACGCAGCGGAAACGCCTCATCCGCTACCTCCGGGGTGTCTCGTGTGAAGCGCACGGCCATGTTGGTCAGGGCATGCCCTGGGTTAATATGCGAAAAATAGTCAAAGGTGCGCTGGCCCGGCATCACGTTCAGGCGCCCGTTACCGCTGCCGCACAGCGACAGCAGCAGGTGCGCTTTGGCGCTCTGAGAATGGCCGTAAAGCCCAATGCTGCTCCGGCGGGTCAGGGCGCGTTCAATAGCATGCTCCCGCGCCTGCGCCGCGTTGATGCGAGCAAGCAGGGCATCAGCATCGTTATCCAGCACAGGGGCGGTCAGGCGCGTCTCATTAATCCACCCGATTAAGGCCTGAGTGGTGGTCGTGGTCGCTGTCATTTCAGGTATACGCTCCCGCTGTCGATCCAGTAGTGGCTGCCGCTGTGTCGGCGATCGGCCAGGGTATTCAGTTTGAAGGTTAACGCGTCAGGCGCAACCGGCGTGCCGTCCTGCAGCCAGGCATCGCTGAGCTCGAAGGACTCAGGGCCCTCTAATTTGCTGCCGCCGCAGAGCTTAAGCCGCACGTTAAGCACGCCGTCGCCGGCAATCGCTTTTGCCAGTTCAGCCGAGTTGATGCTGAGCGTATAAAGCGGCGTGGCGGGCCAGCGCGCGTTCGCCAGCTGGCGGAAGCCGAGGGTAACGTTACCCCGCAGCGGGAAGTGCAGCCGCGCGTCAAGCTTCGCGCCGGGTTTATCGAGATCGATATCCTGATACCAGACGTTTTCCTCGCGCAGGGTATTGACGGTGTTATCCAGCACGCCCAGATAGCGCACGGTGGAATAGGCGCCAATGTCCGCGGCCTTAAAGTTAAAGCGCGGCAGACGCAGATCGAGCGCCAGGCTGCAGAGCATGGCCCCCACCGCGGCGGTCGATTTCGGATTGCCTATGCGCCCCTGCTGGCTGAAGGGATACCACTCGTGAACCTGATATTTATCCAGCCAGACGATGCGGTTGACCGGCACCGGCTGCAGATGCCGAATCAGCGCCTGAACGCCCGGCAGGCAGCCCGGGCGCCCGGTGATGAGCAGAATATCGCAGCTGTAATGGGAAATCGCTTCACACACCGCGTGAAGCGGCGAGGTCAGCGTAAACTGACCGGCCAGCATTGCATCCTGCATTTCGCGGAAGTTCACGTGCAGCGGCACGGCGAACAGGTCGAACGCCTCTGAGCCCGCCGGCATGGCATGATCGATTGCCTGCTGAAGATAGTTCATCACGTTGCGGGTTGGTTTCTGCGCAAGGAGCTCGCCAAAGGTGGCATGCAGGCCCGCCAGCGGATCGTCAATATCGCTGGCTTCCCACGCGGAAAGAATGGCGTGGCCAATCGGCATAAAGAGCTGAAGCGCCGTTTGCTGGCGCAGTACCGCCTGGGTATCAATACGCCCGGAGTCGCCGAACAGCGACGCCATCAGCAGCGAGGCGTCCGCAATGCCGGATTTCTGCAGCTGCGTTTGCAGGGCGGGCAGGACATAGCGCTGAATCACGTCCAGCAGGGTATCGTCGCCCGCCACCTTGAACCCTTCGCGGAACAGCAGCTGCGGGGTGATTTTGACGTTATTACCGGAGCCGTCATCAAGCTGGTAGTGGGTTATTGCCATATCCGTGGTGCCACCGCCGATGTCGATAGACGCGACGCGTAATGCGCGGCCCGGCTGCACGCCCGGCTCAGGTTCACGATCCGTGCGGGCGAGGGAGGCGAAAAAGGCTTCCGTCTGGCCGCCAAAACGGGAAATCGCTTCGTTATACAGCCAGACCAGCTGACCGCAGCTGGCTTCATCCCACTCCATCTGGATCTCAGGGACCGGCACCACGCTTTTTTCCTGCTGCTTGCGGGTGGCAAAATCTTCATCCTGCGGGTGCCAGCCCATCGCTTTCCAGACGATGGCAATGGCTTCAAACATGCGGCGACGGAAAATCTCGCGCTCCTGCTTCGGCATGGCCGAGGGCAGGGTCAGGATCAGGGTGCGCAGCTGGCGCGGCGAGGCCGGGAAGCCCAGGCGCAGGCGGGTGGCGACGCTGTTGATCTGGCCCAGCGCCTGCGCCAGCAGCTCGCACAGCATGTGCGTCATCAGCGTGCTGCGGCTGTACTGCGGCGAAAAGACCGGCAGCCGCTCGTCCTGCGGCAGCGTAAACAGCGGCTCACCGTCATCGTTCATCAGGTTCATCAGCGGAAACGCCGTGGCGAGCGGTTCACGCTGGGTTTTGCCGTTCATCTGGCTAAAGCGCCAGTCCTGTACGACAGGCGTTTCATCCCACAGGTAGCGGCGCGGGCTGGAGATGCCGCTGTTACCTTCGGTTCCCAGGCGCTGCATCGCCAGCTTGCGGGCTTCATCGCCCACGCGAACAATCGACGGCCAGACAAACGCATCTTCGCGACCGCTTTCCACCGAGAAGTGCTGTTTGCCAAAACGCGCTTCGGAGAATTCAAGACGGCTGGTAAAGAGAGGCTCGTTCAGGAACTGCGGCTCGCTTAACGAACGAACCTGCAGCTCGGCGGTCTGCCGAAGCCCGTCGTTTGCATCACCGTGGTCTTCGATAATGACGCCGCAGGTGTGGGTGTTGCCCACGTCGAGGATGAGGTCGACAGGAATGGCAGGCGTGCTGAGCGTGTGGGTGACAAATTTCACTTCCGGAATGGTGATCTGTTCACCGAGCATGGTCAGCAGGTTGAGCCAGTGGGCCTGGTATTCGAAGCTGCGCATCGCCTGCTGCAGGTCGCGTTCAGAGCGGTTTTCCACGCCGTCGGCATACTGGGTAAATGCCTCGCGCAGCCAGCCGTCAATCCAGGTCTGGTCGAGGAAGCTTTCTACCTCACTATCGCGCCACGCCAGCGCAAAGCGGGTTCCATTCAGAATATCGTTTTCAACCGGCGACAGGGCTGAAGTGGCATGCTCCGCGATCTGGCTGTCGAGCGCGAGGGTGACGCGGTGCGAGTTGCCTGCCGTGTCGGGCTTCTCGAGCTTGCGCACCTGAACGCGCGCCCAGTTATCCGGTCCTTCCACAAAGGTCCGCGGCGGGTTGAAGCGCAGGAAGGGCACGGGAAGCCAGACGCCGTCCAGCACGGCAAGGGACTGATGCAGCGGAATGGTGGTTTCCGGTTTAACCACTTCAGGCTGACCGCCGTTCGTCCCCGGCAGGGTATAGCGCCCGTTCACCAGGTCGAAATCGAGCCGCAAAAGGGGGCCGTTCGCGGTTTTACGTACGAAGCGCCCGTTGCTGGCGGTGTCCTGCGGCGTCAGGCCGAAATCCAGGAACTGCACGCCGCTGTTGGCAATAAGCGTGACGCTTTGTTTATAGTCGCAAAGATTTACCAGCATAGGATCAGGCACCTGCTTTCTTGAACGTCAGTGGGACGACGGTGTTGGCATCGTAGCGAGCGCGACATTCTGCGATATCGCTGGCCCCGGCTTTACAGGCGACTTCCGGCATCGGATAGCGGGAACCGTCGGTGCAGCGAGCATTGCCGCGACTTTTAATCATCAGCTCGCCATTGCTGTGTAGCCCGGAGAAAATCTCCGCGCGGCAGACAATGTTGTCGCCGTGCACGACGCGGGCAAAACCTTTATTGTTCTGGATTTGATAGCGCATTGATGGCGGCTTGCCGGTGACCGGATCTTTCACGTCGAGAACCGCGCGCCAGGTACCGTTCAGGAAGCGCGTCGACCCGGCTTTCACCTGACCGGCTTCCATCACCATGGCATCTTTCGGGATCGGAACAATTACCACCGGTGCGGCTTCAGGCGCAGGAGCGGGTTCTTTTTCTTTACTGGCGACGACCTCAGCCTGATGCAGGGGGAGATTCATAGCCAGCGGCTCTACCGCTTTGATCGGCTGCGGTGCAATAGCCACGGGCTCAGGAGCCGGTGCCGGAGCGGGCTCTGCCGAAGGGGCCTGTTTTGGCCACAGCAGCGGCGCGGCAACGGCTGCCACAATCACGGCGGCAACCGGCAGGGTCCACAGGGGAATGCGACGTTTTTTCGTGACGGCAACAGGCGCAGGTTCCTGAGCGGGTTGCGCAACAACCGGCGCGGGCTCCGGCTCATACAGTTCTTCAGGCGTAATACGCACGGCGGCGACGGGCGCAATCAGCGGCTCGTCTGCTTTTTCAAAGGTGATGGCCGGTTCGGGCTCGGGTTCTGGCTCGGGCTCTTCAATCACAACGGGGGCAGGCTCGGGGATCAACGCTTCACGCAGGCAGTCGAGCACATCGTCGCGCGCATTTTCGTTCAGGTTTACAAAACCCCAGAAGCAAATAATCGGCTTTCCTGCGACCAGGAAAACAAAATTCTCGCCGGGAAACTGAAACGCTTTCGACAGCAGCGAGCCGAAAAGCTGCTGCGCGGTTTTGGGCGACTGGAGGCATTTCTTGCTTAACGACTCAACGCTGGCAAGCGTGTTTTCCAGATAGCGCAGGGCGCGGTAGCGGTCGTCTTCACTGGCCGCCTTCCAGCTGGTGACGCTTCCCTCAACGGGGGAATACCAGTCCACGCGGTCGCCGCTGTCGTTGACCTGAGGAATAGCCAGACAGTCCACTATGGCCTGCTGTTTGCGCAATCGAAGCGCTTCCCGGATTTGTAACGCTGATTCAAAAACGGCCTGTCCGCCGCCGCCAACGGCCTGAAAATCATCCAGATTACCGCTGCGTAAAAGAGTTTTTGCCACGATTTGATCCCATATACTTCTTCACACCGTTACTTTAACGAAACGAGGAAGCAAACAAACGGAGGAAGAGACGCTAAAAGCGCCGATTTCTTACGGCATAGATCGTGACGGTTGTGCTTGACGAATAAAGTCACTTAAGGCAAATCACCTTTTTCTGCACTGGCGGCAAAACCGGCAAAAAACGCGGCTTTAGAATAACCTGATAGTGTTTCGTTATTTGCCAGGTGATAAGGGCTGTGCTGTTATTACTGACCTATATAATAAAACTGTCAGGGTTATAACTATGTCTACAGGGAAAACGCTGCTCGCCCTTGCGCTGAGCGCTCTTTTACCAGCCGGTGCCGCATGTGCGGCAAATAACGACACCCTTATTTACTGCTCCGAGGCATCGCCAGAGTCGTTCAACCCGCAAATCGCCAGCTCTGGCCCGTCGTTCGTGGCCAGCTCTCAGGTTCTGTACAACCGCCTGATCAATTTCGACCCGGTGAAAAATACCCCGGTCCCGTCACTGGCGGAATCCTGGACGATTTCACCGGACGGCAAGACCTATACCTTTGCCCTGCGCAAAGGGGTGAAGTTCAACAGCAACAAATACTTCAAGCCGACGCGCGACTTTAACGCCGATGACGTTATTTTCTCGTTGATGCGTCAGAAAGACCCTAAGCACCCGTACCATAATGTGTCCCAGGGCAACTACGAATACTTCAACGATGTCGGGCTCGATAAGCTGATTCAGGACGTTAAAAAGGTCGACGATTATCACGTTCAGTTCACCCTGAGTGAACCCAACGCCGCGTTCCTGGCCGACTGGGGAATGGATTTCGCGTCGATCCTTTCCGCCGAATACGCCGATGTGATGCTGAAAAAAGGCACGCCTGAGAACGTAGACACCTGGCCTATCGGCACCGGGCCCTATGTGCTCCAGCAGTACAAGGTGGACTCGCTGATCCGCTACGTCGCTAATCCGAACTACTGGGATGGCGAGGTGCCGACCAAACATCTTATCTTCTCCATCACGCCAAACGTGGAAACCCGCCTGGCGAAATTGCAGACCAACGAGTGTCAGATTATTCCTGCGCCGTCTCCGGTTCAGTTTGACGTGATTAAAAAGAACAAAGACCTGACGCTGCACTCTGTCGATGCGCTGAACGTCGGCTATCTGGCGTTTAACACCGAGAAAAAGCCGTTCGATAACGTGCTGGTGCGTCAGGCGCTGAACTACGCGACCGACAAGAAGGCTATCGTTAATGCGGTCTTTATGGGCTCCGGTACGGTGGCTAAATCGCCGATCCCGCCAAATATGCTGGGCTTTAATAAAGATCTGCAGGACTACAGCTACGATCCTGATAAAGCAAAAGCGCTGCTGAAGCAGGCCGGGCTGGAGAAGGGCGCAGAGGTCACGCTGTGGTCAATGCCGGTTCAGCGTCCGTATAACCCTAACTCGCGTCGTATCGCGGAGATGATCCAGAGCGACTGGGCGAAAGTCGGCGTGAAGGCCAAAATCGTCTCCTATGAGTGGGGCGAATACCTCTCCGGGATGCGCAAAGGCGAGCACGACTCCGCGCTGTTCGGCTGGATGTCCGATAACGGCGACCCGGACAACTTTGCCGATGTGCTGCTGGGCTGCAACAGTATTAAAACCGGGTCAAACGCCGCACGCTGGTGCGATAAGGGTTATGATGCACTAGTGCAAAAAGCGAAGCTGACCAGCGATCCGGCCGAGCGTGCGAAACTGTACGGCCAGGCGCAGGAGATTTTCTACCAGCAGGCACCGTGGATCGCGCTGGCAAACGGCAAAACGTTCTTTGCAACCCGCAGCAACGTGACCGGATACAGCGTGAGCCTGATGGGCAGCGATTTCTCTAAAGCGAAGCTGAACTAAGCATTTATTGCCGGGTGAGGCGTAAGCCACCACCCGGCAAAAACAAGGAGTGACAATGTCACATTTAAACGAAGTTATCGCCCGCGTGGATGCCGCCATCGAAGAGAGCGTCATCGCCCATATGAACGAACTGCTGATTGCATTGAGCGAGGATGCCGATCTCAGCCGTGAAGACCGTTACGCCCAACAGCAGCGTCTGCGTACCGCGATTTCGCACCACGGTAAGCAGCACAAAGAGGAGCTGGACGCGCGCCAGGAACAGCTGACCAAGGGCGGCACCATACTGTAATCAAAACTGGCGTCGCGCTACCAGCCAGGCCCCGACGACCAGCATCACCGCGCCGCATACCGGGCCGATCAGCGCGCGCAGGGGAATGCCATGGCTTCTCAGCACGTCAAGGACCAGCCCGCCAATCAGCTGGCTTGCGACCAGCACCGCGATGGTCGTTGCCGCGCCCACGTTCTGGTAGCCGCTGATGCTGGCAAACACAAAAAACGACCCCAGCAGCCCCGGGATCAGCGTCCACCATCGCACCGTTGCGGCCAGCTCGCTGAACCCGGCGAAGCCCTGCTTCAGCAGCAGAATGCTGACAAACAGCACAATGCCGACCAGGGAGTTCAGCAGCATTGCGATAAGAATGGTGGAGGAGGACTGGGTGATACGCACCATTAAGGTGTTTTGCACCACCAGACCGATCCCCGCCGCCACCAGGAACGCCAGCGTCAGCGACTGATTCATGGGATTGCGTCCGGGTCGCTGCGCTCGTCCAGCTGCAGCTGCATAAAGGTTAAGTCCAGCCAGCGGCCAAACTTGGTTCCCACCTGCGGCATCTGCCCCGTGGTCACAAAACCGAGCGTTTCGTGGAGGTGAATCGAGGCCTTATTTTGCGCTTCAATGCCGGCCACCATCACGTGTTTGCCGATGGCGCGGGCCTCGTTGATCAGCGCTTTCATTAACGTCCGGCCAATGCCTTTACCCTGATGCTCCGGATGGACATACACCGAATGCTCAACCGTGTGACGAAAGCCGTCGAAGGCGCGCCAGTCGCCGAAAGAGGCGTACCCGGTAACCACACCATTTTCCTCAGCTACCAGAACCGGGTAACCCGAGAGCGTGCGGGCCTCGAACCAGGCGATTCGGTTATCGGTATCAACGGTTTTATCGTTCCAGATCGCGGCAGTATGCAGCACCGCATGGTTATAGATCTCTCCTATCGCAGCGCAGTCTTCTTTACAGGCGTGACGAACGATCATGATTAAACCTCTGTATGTTGTTTACTATAGTATTACGCTATAGATATGATATTACACAACTGTATCGTCAGAGCGCTACGTGAGAATGATTATGAGCCCCATTGAAACGGCGTTCATACGCTTTAGTATGACGTTATGAACACAATAACAGACACAATGAATCAGCGTATTAGCGCCAGAATTCGCCTCGAACGTGAATCACGCGGCTGGTCTCTTAGCGAGCTGGCCGAGCGGGCAGGCGTATCTCGCGCCATGATCCACAAGATAGAGCGCGGCGACAGCAGCCCGACGGCAACCTTGCTTGCCCGCCTGTCAGGCGCGTTTGGGATCAGCATGTCGACCCTGATTGCCAGAGCCGAGATGCAGGAGGGAAAACTCCTGCGCCTGGCGAACCAGCCCGTCTGGCGCGATCCGCAAACCCACTACCTTCGTCGCCACGTTTCTCCCCGTACCGATCTGCCTATCGACCTCGTTCAGATTGAGCTGCCCGCGGGGAGCGACGTCCCGATGCCGGCGTCCTCCTACGCGCTCGCGCGTCAGCTGATCTGGCTGCAGTCCGGCGAGCTGGTATTTCAGGAGGGCGATACTCGCCACGAGATGAAGGCCGGAGACTGTCTGGAGCTGGGGCCGCCAAACGACTGCCGTTTTATCAACGAAACGAACGAAACCTGCATCTATCTTGTGGTCCGGCTTAACCAGTCTGCCTCGTAATGTTAAGGCGATAATGCCGATCGTGAGCCAGGCTGTAATGACATTTGTACCAGAAGGAGAATCCGATGAATCAATCTGTTTCGCAAAACCGCCGCTGGGTGCTGGCCTCTCGCCCACAGGGCGCGCCGGTGGCGGAGAATTTTCGTCTGGAAGAGCAGCCCGTTCCTGCTCCTCAGGCGGGGCAGCTGCTGCTTCGCACCGTCTGGCTGTCGCTGGACCCTTACATGCGGGGCCGCATGAGCGATGCGCCATCCTATTCTCCGCCGGTTGAGATTGGTGCGGTGATGGTAGGGGGAACAGTTAGCCGCGTTGAGCAGTCAAACCACCCCGACTTTAAAGCGGGTGAATGGGTGCTGAGCTACAGCGGCTGGCAGGAGTACGCGCTTTCGGACGGCAGCGGCCTGGTCAAGCTGGGCGATAATCCCACCCATCCCTCCTGGGCGCTGGGCATTCTTGGGATGCCGGGCTTTACCGCCTATATGGGGTTGCTGGATATCGGACAACCGAAAGCGGGTGAAACGCTGGTGGTCGCCGCCGCGACGGGCCCGGTTGGGGCGACAGTCGGGCAGATCGGTAAAATCAAAGGCTGCCGCGTGGTCGGGGTAGCCGGTGGGGCAGAAAAATGCCGCCACGCCGTTGAGGTTCTTGGGTTTGACGTGTGTCTCGATCACCACGCGGCGGATTTCGCTGAGCAGCTGAAACGCGCCTGCCCGAAAGGCATTGATGTCTACTTTGAAAACGTCGGCGGGAAAGTGTTTGACGCCGTGCTGCCGCTGCTGAATACCTCCGCGCGCGTGCCGGTGTGTGGCCTGGTGAGCGGCTACAATGCAACGGGGCTGCCTGACGGACCGGACCGATTGCCGCTTCTGATGGGGACGATTCTGAAGAAACGCATCCGGATGCAGGGCTTTATCATTGCCCAGGACTACGGCCACCGCATTCATGAGTTTCAGGAAGAGATGGGGCGCTGGGTGCAGGAGGGTAAAATTCACTATCGTGAACAGGTGACGGACGGGCTGGAAAACGCGCCTGAAGCGCTGATTGGCCTGCTGGAAGGAAAAAACTTCGGTAAAGTCGTGATTCGCGTCGCGGGTGACAATAAATAAAAGGCACTATGGCGGGGTTTCCCGCCATATTTATTTGTGAAGATACGATATATTGTCTTTAATTAACGGACATGGCTTTTCGCGCCATCATCCCGGATGAGCCCGAAACCGATAAAAAAAACACATTTTGCATTTTTTGCTGTTTTACGTACTTCCCACCACCAGGCATGACGATACAGGATATATCGGACCAGCGTCGTTTTATTAAAACTGGCGTTTAAAAATAGCATTAAGTTTTAGCTACAGGAATTGAACATGCTTGATTTGGATCACTTAGAAAAAGCCCAAAGGATCAGTCTTACCATGCAAGTTGAACTCAGTTTGAAAGGAGCGTTAATTACAGGCTCCCTTAAACCGGGTGCACGACTGATTACGAAAGAGATCGCCGATAAATTAGGAACCAGCATTACCCCAGTGCGCGAGGCGCTACTGCGTCTGGTATCAGCAGGGGCATTACATGCCACGCCGGCACAGGCATTTCTGGTGCCGGAGGTGACGCTGGACCGTTATAACGAAATCAACGCTATTCGCAAGCAGCTTGAACCCATGGCGGTTGCCGCAGCCTGTCAGAATATGTCTGACCAAAAGATCGAGACGTTGCGCAAATTGTCGGAAGCGTTTCATGAGGCCATGCGCAACGGGAACGTTCAGCAGGCATTGCAGGCAAATCGCATCTTCCGCTTTACGCTTTATCAGTATGCGGAAATGCCCACGCTGAATGCATTAATTGAACAGCTTTGGGTGCGTATCGGGCCTTGCATTAACTATCTGCACCGGGAGCTTAATGACATTAAGGAAGCGACGTATCACTATGACGAACTGCTTTCAGCCCTGGAACGCCGGGATGTCGACGCCAGCCAGAAGGCGATTGAAAAATCGATTGATGAAGCGAATACGCTTTTACAGCGACAATATTTTAACTGAGAGATAATTTAACAGAGCGACTATATACCGCGTCTATTTATTTATCTAGTGAATAACTCCTGATGGCATTTTGCCATCAGGATCGTTATTTTCAGTATAAAATAAACTTTACTTATTTGTTACTCGAACCGATAAGACACCGACAGACCCACACCGTAGTTACGGCCAGGCGCTGGCTCGTAATAACGCCCGTTGGATTCGTTGACAATAACCGAGCCAACGTACTCTTTGTCGAACAGGTTATCTACGCGGCCAAAGACGTCCATGCCCCAGTTGCCGTAGTTGAATTTATACCCGGTATTCAGCCCGACCACCGTGTACGACGGCGCTTTCGCGGTGTTTTCATCGTCGGCCATGATATCGCTCATGTAGCGCACGTCCGTGCCCGCGTACCAGCCTTCCTCCGGCTGCCAGCCAAACGAGGCGAAGCCCATATTGCGCGCAATACCCGGCATACGGTTACCGTTACAGTCTGCGTCGCTGCAGACGTTAGTCCGGTAGGTGGCATCCAGGTAGGTCCACGCCATTTTCAGCTTCCAGTTTTCAGCGAACTGCTGATCGAGAGACACTTCGACTCCCTGACGGCGGGTCTTTCCGGCATTTTTATAGCTTGTGCGGCCACCAGAGCTGGCATCCACCACGATCTCGTCATCCGTATCGGTGCGGAACAGCGCTGCCGTCAGCAGGCCATTGCCAATGCGGGTTTTGCTGCCCACCTCATACGTGTTGTTCGTGGAAGGCTGCAGGCCGATATTCAGGCCGCCCTGGTTATCGGCGCGATACGAAAGCTCGTTGATGGTTGGCGTTTCGAACCCACGCCCTGCGGCAGCGTAGAGGTTCCACGCGTCCGTCACCGCATACTTCACGGAGCCCGCCGGGAGCCACTTGTGATAGCTCGCGTCACCGCTGTCGTCGCCGTTGCCCGGCGTAACGTAATGGTCGTTAGAATCAAACCAGACCGAGCTATAACGCACGCCCGCATCCACGGACAGTTTCTGCGTCAGCTGCCAGCTGGTCTGCAGGTAAGGGTCGACGTTCCACATCAGGTTACGTTCGTTCCGGCGTTTATCACCCTTCACGCCGTAATCCGGCACGCCGTTGTTCATCACGAAGTTCTCGTACCCGCGACGATCTTCACTCATGTTTTCATAGTTCAGACCGGTGGTGAAGGTGACCGGCACCAGCAGCTCGCCGCGGTGCGTCCAGCGGGTATCAACCCCCTGATAATGACGCTGCATATCGATCACGCCGCCGGAGTGAGAAGGCCTCAGCTGCGGCTGGTAGGGAATCGACTGGTACTGGGTCATTTCACGCTCGCCGGCGTACATCATCACGCTGAGATCGTCCTGAGCGCTAAGCTGGCGGTCGTAGCGCAGCCCCGCCTGAGTCTGCTTGATGGTCTTGCGCGTGTTGTACTGATCGCCGCGCGGGGACTGACGCGGGTTATCCTGCCACTCCTGATAGCTCAGCCCGCCCGGATCGTTGGCTTTCATGTCCACGCTGTTAAAAATCAGCGTCAGCTTGCTGGCATCGTCAATGCGTACGCCCAGTTTGGCATTAGCGAGATTCTTCCGCGCGCCGCTGTGGTCGCGGTAGCCTTTAGTGGTGAAGCGGGTGGTGGATACGGTGTAATCCACGTCCCCGGCATGGGTGCCATCGCCCATTGCGCCGGTGGCTTTCATGCCGTAGCGCCATGTCCCGTAACTGCCGTAATAGCTGCTTGCCTCGATGGTCGGCGGCTGCTGCCCGGTTTGCGTATTGATGTTAATCACGCCGCCAGAGGCGTTGCCATACAGGGCGGAGAAGGGACCGCGCAGCACCTCAACGCTGTCAATGCTGGTGAGATCGATGTTGGAGGTCTGGCCCTGTCCGTCCGGCATGGTGGCTGGAATACCGTCGACGTACATGCGAATGCCGCGCACGCCAAACGTTGAGCGGGCACCAAACCCGCGCATCGAAAGCTGGAGATCCTGAGCATAGTTCTGACGGTTCTGAATCTGTAGTCCCGGAACGCTGCCAAGCGATTCGGAGAGATTAATGCGCGGCGCAGCGTGGCGCATATCCTCGCCATTCACGACGCTGACCGCCGCCGGAGTATCAAGCTCTGATACGGTTTGCGGCGTGGCGCTGACGATCATGGTCTGTTCCTCTGCGCTCATCGCGCTTAGAGGCGCAAAAACAACGGGAACCAGCAGCAGCGGGAGAGATGCCTTACGGGCAGATATGATTTTCATGAGTAAAACCGGTTGTGATGTATAAACGAACCAAATGGAACATGTCCATACATGTTAAAGGTTTTGTAAATGTTTTGAAAACTATAACCGCACATTGCGTTAATGAAAGGCAATAGGGAAAAGAAAAACTCCACTTTTAACTTATTAATGATTACTATTCTCATTATCAAAACGGCAATGCCATGACGTTGCCAGCCGGAAGCGATGTCAGCAGTACCCCCAATTTTCAAAAAAGGAATTGTTATGTCTTTACGCCATCTGTGCTCGCCACGCCTGAGTACGTCTCTGCTGTCTGCCGCTTTACTGTTTGCCGGAACCTTCCAGGCGCATGCCGCCGAAGAGATGCTGCGTAAAGCGGTGGGTAAAGGTGCCTATGAAATGGCGGTCAGCCAGCAGGAGAACGCCCTGTGGGTTGCGACGTCGCAAAGCCGTAAACTCGACAAGGGTGGCGTTATCTATCGCCTCGATCCTGCTACGCTGGAGGTGACGCAGGCCATTCATAGCGATCTCAAACCGTTTGGCGCCACCCTCGACGGCGCGACGCAAACCCTGTGGCTGGGTAATACGATCAACGGCGCGGTGACGGCCATTGATGCGAAAACGGGCGACGTGAAAGGGCGACTGGTGCTTGATAGCCGCCAGCGCAGTGAAACCGTCAAGCCGCTGCAGCCGCGCCAGCTGGTGGCGGATGACGCGAGCAACACGATTTACATCACCGGAGTCGGCAAAGAGAGCGTGATTTGGGTCGTGGATGGCGCAACGCTGAAGCTGAAAGAGACCATTTCCAATACCGGCACATACAGTACCGGTCTGGCGCTGGATGCAAAGGCGAAACGCCTGTACACCACCAATGCAGACGGTGAACTGGTCACCATTGATACCGCCACCAACAAAATCCTGAGCCGCAAAAAAGTGCAGGACGACGGAAAAGAGCACTTCTATCTGAACCTGAGCCTGGACACCGCCGGTCAGCGCGCGTTCCTGACCGATTCAAAACAGCCGGAAGTGCTGGCGGTGAGCCTGAAAGACGGCAGCGTGATCGAGAAAATCGCCGCGCCTGAATCCCTGGCCGTTCTGTTTAATCCGGCTCGCAATGAAGCCTACGTGACGCACCGTGAGGCCGGCAAGGTGAGCGTGATTGACGCGAAGACCTACAAAGTGACGAAAACGTTCGATACGCCGGTCTACCCGAACAGCCTGGTGCTCTCTGCGGATGGCAAAACGCTTTACGTGACGGTGAAGCAAAAATCTACCCGCCAGCAGGAAGCGACCCAGCCTGATGATGTGATTCGTATCGCGCTGTAATATAAAAAAAGGGAAGGCAAATGCCTTCCCTTTTTAATGCCTGTGTGATGCTTAACGCGAGGTCTCTTCCACCAGCGGCGCGTCGTGTTTTTCATCGTCTGGATGAACCGGCGCGGTGCTGTGAATTTCGTTAACGCGCTTACGCACGCCGAACCAGCCAGCGATCAGCAGCACGGCCAGCAGCGGGATGGTGGCGATGGTATAGGTGCCGTTCGGGTAGTCGAACGCCATCAGCACCAGCACGCTGAACAGGAAGAGCAGGGTGAGCCAGGAGGTCACCGGCGCGCCCGGCAGCTTGAAGCTGATATCTGCGGCTTTGCCTTCTTTAATGGCTTTACGCAGACGCATCTGGCAGACCACGATAAAGGCCCAGGAAGCGATAATGCCGAGTGCGGCCACGTTCAGAACGATCTCAAAGACCTGAGACGGCACCAGATAGTTCAGGAATACGCCGAAGACATACACCACCAGCGTGGCCAGAATGCCCGCGTAAGGCACGTGCTGCTTGCTCATCTTCGACATGAACTTCGGCGCTGAACCGCCCATCGACATGGAGCGCAGGATACGCCCGGTAGAGTAAAGACCGGAGTTCAGGCTGGAGAGCGCCGCCGTCAGCACCACGATGTTCATGATGCTGCCCACGTAAGGCACGCCGAGCTTCGAGAAGAAGGTGACGAACGGGCTCTGGCCGGCCTGATAGGCGTTCCACGGCAGCAGCAGAACCAGCAGCACCACGGAGCCGACGTAGAACAGACCGATACGCCAGATCACGCTGTTAATGGCTTTTGGCACCATCGTTTGTGGGTCTTTACATTCGCCCGCAGCGGTACCGACCAGCTCAATAGAGGCAAAGGCAAACACCACGCCCTGCACCAGAACCAGCGCAGGCAGCAGACCGTGCGGGAAGAAACCGCCGTTATCGGTTATCAGGTGGAAGCCGGTAGCATTGCCGTCCAGCGGCTTGCCGCTGCCGAGGAAGACGGTACCGACCACCAGGAAAATCACAATGGCGAGCACTTTGACCAGCGCAAACCAGAACTCCATCTCGGCGAACCACTTCACGCCGATCATGTTCATGGTGCCGACGATCGCCAGCGCGCCAAGGGCAAAGACCCACTGCGGCACATCACCGAACGCACCCCAGTAGTGCATATACAGCGCAACGGCGGTGATATCGACGATACCGGTCATCGCCCAGTTGACGAAGTACATCCAGCCTGCCACGTAGGCGGCTTTTTCACCGAGGAATTCTCGGGCGTAAGAGACGAAGCTTCCGCTGGAAGGGCGATGCAGTACCAGTTCACCCAGCGCGCGAAGAATGAAGAAAGAGAAGATCCCGCACACCAGATAGACCAGGGCGAGAGCCGGGCCCGCCATCTGCAGACGCGCGCCAGCACCTAAAAACAGACCCGTTCCGATAGCGCCGCCGATGGCGATCATTTGAACCTGACGGTTGCCCATCGCTTTGTGGTAGCCCTCTTCGTGGGAGTTCAACCAGCGACGTTTCGCAGCGTGATGATCGGCTGCGCTTTTATTGCTTGTTTTCATTGAGTTACCTGTTTGCCTGTCTGAACCATTATCGTGATAGTCCTGCCTGGCAGAGCGCAATACAAACGATTGCTTCTGCGCAAACACATGCCGCCTTCCCAGTCATTCTGCGTATGGATAAGGCGAAACATGGCGAGGCATCCTACCTGCAATTGATAAGCGACGCAAAATATAACCGTGCCGAAAGTGATGCACGTCGAAGGAAATCGTGTGGTCAGAGCAGAGGGGGATCACAACACGCTGAATCGTGATGAGTTTTTAGTCAAAACAATCGCGACGTTGTTTATTTAATCATCAGATTCCCTTAATTATTACCAGATGGTATAAATTTTTACTGCCGCAGGGCATCGAGAAGCAACCTGAACGCGGTTGTGTGCTGTCGACGGCTTGGATAATAGAGGTGATATCCTTCAAACGTGGGGCACCAGGACTCAAGGACCCTGACGAGCCGTCCGTACTGAAGGGCGTCCAGGACCGAGGACTCGGGCACGTAGGCTAATCCGAGGCCACTCTCCGCCGCGTCGATGCGCTGCGACAGATTACTCAGTGTAAGCTGTCCTTCAACCCGCACCCGAAGCTCGCGCCCGTCGCGCTCAAACTCCCAGTCATACACTGCCCCTCGGGTGGGCAGGCGGAGATTGATACAGCGGTGCTCACCCAGCTGCTCCGGCACGAGCGGCACGCCAAAACGAGCCAGGTAATCCGGGGAGCCGACGACCGCCATGCGCATGTCCGGCGCTATCCGCACCGCAATCATATCTTTTGCCACCTGTTCACCCAGGCGTACCCCCGCGTCGAAGCGGCCATCGACGATATCTGTCAGGCCGTTGTCGACCGTCACTTCGACGTTGATTTCAGGATACTGCAGCATAAAAGCCTTCAGTGCCGGCCAGAGGACGGCGTCCATCGCGTGCTCGCCGGCGACGATGCGGATAGCGCCTGCGGGTTTGTCGCGGGTGCTGCAAAGCGCCGTGAGTTCCTGTTCGATCTCCTGCAGATGCGGGCTGAGGCGCGAAAAGAGCTGCTCACCCGCGGGTGTCGGAACCACGCTGCGGGTTGTGCGGGTTAACAGGCGAACGTCTAATCGCGCTTCAAGCTTGCGCATCGCATGACTCAGTGCCGATTGCGAGACGCCCAGCTGCGCCGCTGCGCGCGTAAAGCTGCGCTCGCGGGCCACTACCATAAAGGAGAGCAGGTCGTTGAAATTATCTTTTAGCATTGCGGTTCTATTTATGAATTTCAGTCATGTGTTCTATCTCATTATGTACCCTAATGCTCCAGAATGCTTTGCGCTACTGTTAACGCAACAGTCAACAAGGAGCAAAAGATGAAAATTATCCGCAGCGGTTCATTACCTTCAGCAGCAGGCCCGGAGGCCTGGTTTACCGGCGCTGTTCGCATTGACGCGCCCTTTCAGGCGAGCGAACCTGCCAGCGTCGGCGGGGCAACCGTGACCTTTGAGCCGGGGGCGCGCACGGCCTGGCATACGCATCCCCTGGGACAAACGCTGATTGTGACGCAGGGGCGCGGCTGGTTACAGGCGTGGGGCGAAGAGGCGGAAATCCTGAATCAGGGCGATATCGCCTGGATCCCACCCGGCGTGAAGCACTGGCACGGCGCAAGTGCGCAAACGGCGATGACGCATATCGCCATCGCCGAAGCGGTAAACGGCAGCCCGGTAACGTGGCTGGAAAAAGTGACCGACGAACAGTACCCGAACGGCTAACCGCCAAAAACGGCAATCGCCTGCTGCAGGCGCGGTTGATCAAACAGCAGCACCAGACTGGCCAGCTGCAGACGTTTCTCAGGGAATAAATAGACTGCCAGACAGGAGAGTAACACCGCCGCGGTAATACCAGGAAGCATTTCGTTAACAGAATGAAAACGTTATGATTCGGTCTCATTTTCGTAAATACAGGGAGGCTGAGGTGAAAATTAACGTCATCGGAACCAGCGGAAGTGGAAAAAGCACGCTGGCGAAGCAGATTGCGACCGAACTGACTATTCCCTATATCGAGATGGACAGACTCTACTGGCGACCCGAATGGCAGGGAACGCCGGACGATGAGTTTCAGGAAAAGCTTGAGCAGGTGCTACAGGCGTCGCCAGACTGGGTACTCGACGGCAACTATAACCGCACGCGGCCCGTTAAATGGCGTAATGTAGACGTTGTCGTGTGGGTGGATTATGGGTTTGTCCGCACCCTCTGGCAGGCCGTCAACAGGGCAATCAAACGGGCCTGGCATAAACACGAGCTTTGGCCCGGAACCGGGAACAAAGAGAGTTTCCGGCGTGCGTTCTTCAGTAAAGAGTCGATTCTCATCTGGACGATGAAAACGTGGCGTAACAACCGCACGCGTTATGAAGCCGATCTGCAAAACCCGCAATATGGGCATATCCGCTTCGTCCATATTACCCGCCGCGGGCAGGCGGAAACGCTGATTGCCGCCTTAAAATCTTATTCTTAGTAGGGTTTTATATATCTGATTTCCGGCAAACCAAATGTAAATTAATTGTTTCTCAGTGGTGAAGTGCGCCTTTAATAATGTCGACATGTTAAGTCAAACGAGAACGCAACATGTCATGGCGAATCAGCATTCTGGATAAAAGCCCCATCGCTGAAAATGAAACGGCTGCCGATGCGCTGGCGCGGACGTTAGCGCTGGCGCAACAGGCGGAAAATCTGGGCTATCACCGCTTCTGGATTGCCGAACACCACAATACCCCGCAACTCGCCAGCCCCTCGCCGGAACTGCTGATTGCCTGGATCCTCGGGCAAACAAAGCGCATCCGCGTGGGCTCTGGCGGCGTCATGCTTCAACACTACAGCCCCTATAAAGTCGCTGAAAACTTTAACGTTCTGGCCGCGCTGGCGCCGGGTCGCGTGGATCTGGGCGTCGGGAAAGCCCCCGGCGGTTTGCCGCTCTCAACCCGCGCGCTTCAGCAGGGCCTGAATCAGCAGGAAAAGGGCAGCTTTGCCGAACAGCTGGCCCAGCTCGACCGCTGGATCCGTCCTGAGCATCTCTCTGCTGAGGAGGCCGTCCGCGCCACGCCGCTGCCGCCGCTGCCCGCTGAGGGTTTCCTGCTGGGCGCGAGCATCGAAAGCGCGCTGCTGGCCGCCAGGCTCAACTGGCACTTTGTGTTTGCCGCACACCTGAACGGCGATCCGGAGCTGCTGCGCGAGGTGGTATCGACCTGGCGTGAGAACAGCGCGCGGGACGTGATAGTGGCTGTGCAGGCGGTTGTCGCGCCGACCCAGGCCGAAGCGGACGCGCTGGCGCAGAAGGTCGAAGTGTGGGGCGTTGAGCTGGCAAACGGACAGCGTGTCACCGTGGCCAGCGAAGAGCAGGCCTACGCGTTTGCGCGCCAGGCGGGGAGTGAGCCGGTGCGTATTGCACGCCGGGCGCAGTCGCTGCTGGCGGGCACCGCTAAGTCGGTAGTGGAACAGCTCAACGCGCTGCACCAGCAGTGGGGCATTGACGAATTTATCATCGACACGCCGGTGGCGGAGGGGGGGACGCGCGTCGCGTCGCTGCGCCTGCTTGCCGAGGCGCGTCTTAACAAGGAGGTCACCGTATGAGTTTTGGCGAACAGCTGATTGCCTGGCGCCGCGAGCTGCACCAGAACCCGGAGCTGTCCGGCCAGGAAGTGGAGACCACCGCGCGCCTGCGCCAGTGGCTGACGAATGCCGGTATTCCCCCGCAGCCTTACGATCTGCCAACCGGGCTGGTGGCGGAAATTGGAACCGGTAGCAAGCTGATTGCGCTGCGGGCAGACATTGATGCCCTGCCAATTGAGGAGCGCAGCGGCGTGCCGTTTAGCTCGCAGCATGCAGGCGTGATGCACGCCTGCGGACACGATATCCACACCAGCGTGATCCTCGGCGCCGCGTTAAAGCTCAAAGAGCGGGAAGCCTCGCTTAACGGCCGGGTGCGCATCCTGTTTCAACCTGCCGAAGAGAACTTTGGCGGTGCGAAGAGCATGGTGCGTGCCGGTGCCCTGCGTGACGTCAGCGCCATCTTCGGCATGCATAACGAGCCGGGCCTGCCGGTCGGTGAGTTCGCCACCCGCGGCGGACCGTTTTATGCCAACGTCGATCGCTTCGTGATCCGCATCACCGGCAAGGGCGCACATGCAGCCCGCCCGCACGAAGGCAACGACGCCATTGTGCTGGCGAGCCAGCTGGTGACGGCGCTGCAAAGCGTCGCCAGCCGCAACGTCAACACGCTGGATTCGGTGGTGCTGAGCGTCACCCGCATCGCAGGCGGCAACACCTGGAACGTGCTGCCGGAAAGCGTCGATCTGGAAGGCACGCTGCGTACCCATCGCACGGAAGTGCAGCAGAATGTGAAAGCCCGCGTGGGTGAAATTGCCGCCGGGTTTGCCAGCGCCTTCAGCGCGCAGATTGACATCACCTGGTATGCCGGGCCCACCGCGCTGGTGAACGACGAGCGCTGGGCCGACTTCGCCACCTCGGTCGCGCGTGAGGCCGGTTATGAAACCCGGCACGCGGAACTGCATATGGGCGGGGAAGATTTTGCGGTCTACCTGCAGTCTGTTCCCGGCGCGTTTGTCAGCATCGGCAGCAACAGCCCGTATGGTTTACACCACCCGGCGTTTAATCCTGACGAAGCCCTGATTGAGCCCGCAGCCCGCTATTTTGCACAGCTGGCGGAAAAAGCCCTGCAACACGTTTAATTCTGGAGAGGTAAATATGTCTGCACATCGTCAACTGCGGCTTGGGACCATTTTGCATGGTGCATCGGGCAATATGTCCGCCTGGCGTCATCCGGCGGCGGTCGCGGATGCCAGCATTAATTTTGAATTTGTAAAAGAGACGGCGTTAAAAGCGGAGGAGGGCAAACTCGATTTTTTATTCGTTGCCGACGGTCTTTATATAAATGAGAAATCCATTCCGCATTTTTTAAACCGCTTTGAGCCGTTAACGGTATTATCCGCGCTGGCAAGCATCACCACGCGTCTGGGGCTGGTGGGAACATTATCCACCTCCTACAGCGAACCCTTTACCACGGCGCGCCAGTTCGCCAGCCTCGATCATCTGAGCAACGGACGTGCGGGCTGGAACGTAGTGACTTCGCCGCTGGAAGGGTCGGCAAAGAACTTCTCGCGCGAAAAACACCCCGAGCATGCGCTGCGCTATCGCATTGCGGATGAGTATCTCGACGTGGTGAAAGGGCTGTGGGACTCCTGGGAAGGCGACGCGTTTATACGCAACAAAGAGAGCGGTCAGTTTTTTGACCCGACCAGGCTGCATACCCTCGATCACCACGGTGACTTCTTCCAGGTCGCCGGTCCGCTGAATATTGGTCGCACCCCGCAAGGGCGTCCGATTGTTTTTCAGGCGGGCGCGTCGGACGACGGGAAAAAGCTAGCGGCAAAACATGCCGACGCCATTTTCACTCATCACGAAACGCTCGACGAGGCAAAAGCGTTTTACCGCGACGTTAAGCAGCAGCTGGAAACAAACGGCCGCCGCTCGTCAGATTTACATATCTTCCAGGGCGTCAGCGTGATTGTCGGTAAAGACGCCGATGACGTGGAAAACCAGTATCAAACCACGGCGGCGCTGGTGTCGGTTACCGATGCCCTCAATTACCTCGGGCGTTATTTTGAACATCACGATTTCAGCCAGTATCCGCTCGACGAGCCGTTCCCGGATATCGGTGACTTAGGCAAAAACAGCTTCCGTAGCACCACCGATGAAATTAAGCGAAATGCCCGCGAGCGCAACTTAACCCTGCGCCAGGTGGCGCTTGAGGCCGCATCGCCGCGCCCGCGCTTTTCCGGCACGCCGGAGGAGGTCGCCGACGGTCTGCAGGCCTGGTTTGAAGGCTATGCCGCAGACGGCTTCATCATCCAGGGCGGTACGCCGGATACCTTTCCGCGCTTTGTTGACCAGGTGGTGCCCGTTTTACAGGCCCGCGGCCTGTTTCGCACCGACTACCCGGGAACCACGCTGCGCGAAAGCCTGGGCTTAGACCAACCGAAAAACCAGTTCACACAACAATAAAAGAGAACTCCGCTATGCAGAAAACATCGCTTATTCTGGCGCTCGCGCTGGCCTTTACCCCTGCCGTCTGGGCAGAGAATGTGAACATTAACGGCACCGGCGTGAGCATCGAGGCCAATAAAACGCCGATCAATACCGCCAAAAACAGCGATGCAGTGGCGCAGCTGCCGAAAGATTATCGCTTCGCCGTGCCGGGGAAATTTACCGTGGCGGTGGCGGGCCTGAATCAACCGCCGCTGACGGTATTTTCCGACGACAACAAAACGCTGCTCGGGAGTGAAGTTGACGTCGCCCGTCTGGTGGCCGACAGCCTCGGACTTGAGTTGAACGTGGTGCCAACGTCGTGGGAAGACTGGCCACTGGGCGTGGCGTCCGGAAAATACGATGCCGCCATCAGCAACATTACCGTTACCAAAGCGCGCAAAGAGAAGTTTGATTTCGCCACCTACCGTAAGGACTCCCTCGGCTTCTACGTGAAATCGACCAGCCCGATCGAATCGCTTCAGAAGGCTGAGGACATCGCCGGGCTGCGGATTATCGTCGGCTCCGGCACCAATCAGGAGGCCATCCTGCTGGCATGGAATGCTGAAAACCTGAAGAAGGGGTTGAAACCGTTTACCCCGATCTACACCAAAGACGATGCGGCGCAAACGCTGGCGCTCCAGTCCGGGCGCGCGGATGCCTACTTTGGCCCGAACGTGATTGGCGCATGGAAGGCGGCGCTGAACGGGAAAACTAAACTGGTCGGCAGCGTCGACGGCGGCTGGCCGAAGGCGGCGCACATTGCGGTGACGCTGAAGAAAGGCAGCGGGCTGGTTGAGCCGGTGCAAACCGCGCTGAACGGCGTAATTAAAAACGGCGATTACGACAAAGTGCTGAACCGCTGGGGGGAAGGCGTTGAGCGTATTCCGCAGTCAGAAGTGAATCCTGATGGCCTGGGTGATTAAGGAGGCGCTATGCGTGAACAATTTCGTGACGTTTCACCGGAAGATGCCGAACTTCAGCCCATTATCGAGGGGCTGTTCGGTGAATATGCCGCCCGCTACGGTGACTACTTCTCTAAAGACGCTGAAGTGGAGCTCACCGAGTGGTATTTAGCGCCGCAGGGGCTGTTTATCGTCCTGGAGCGTGACGGAAAAATCATCGCCACCGGTGCGTACAAACCGTTCGACGAACGCACCGCGGAAATCAAGCGCATCTGGACGGACAAAACCCTGCGTCAGCAGGGGCTTGCCGGGCGCGTGGTGCAGGTGCTGGAGCGCAGGGCGGTGCTGGCAGGGTACAGCCAGATCTACCTGACAACCGGTTTCCGTCAGCCGGAAGCGGTCAGGCTCTATCTCAGCCAGGGCTACCAGCCACAGTTTGATCTGAACCGGGATCCGGAAGAGTACAGCCAGCCGCCGTTTGACGGTCGGCTGCGCTTCACTAAAACGCTGGTACGCGAAGCGTTCAGTAAAACCGCATGAGGAACGACGATGAGCAACGTTGAAACCATTAAGGTGGTCCCGGCGCGTTATCCGCTGCGGACCGTCGGCGCCGCGGTGGCGCTGTTTGTCCTGGCGATCGTGATCCAGTCCGTCGCTTTCAACCCGCGCTGGGAGTGGGCGGTGTTTGCCCGCTGGTTCTTCGACCCGGTTATTCTCGAAGGTGTAGGGCAGACTCTGCTGCTTACCCTGATCGGTACCGCGCTGAGCGTGGTGTTGGGCGGCATGCTGGCGCTGGCGAGACTCTCCTCGTCATGGCTGCTGAGCAGCCTGGCGTGGGGCTATATCTGGCTGTTTCGCTCGCTGCCGCTGATCGTGGTGCTGATCATTCTCTACAACTTTTCCTATCTCTACGACACGCTCTCCCTCGGCGTGCCGTTCACCAGCATTAGCTGGGGCAGCTTTGAGACCATTAACGTGCTCGGACAGTTCTCCACCGCCGTGGTGGGGCTGACGCTGGTGCAGAGCGCCTACACCGCAGAGATTATTCGCGGGGGGTTCCTCGGGGTGGATCACGGCCAGTATGAAGCGGCCGCCGCGCTTGGCCTGCCGGCCTGGCGACGTACGGTGCGTATAATCCTGCCTCAGGCGTTGCGCACCATTCTGCCGTCCGGGTTCAATGAAATTATCAGCCTCGCCAAGGGGACGGCGATGGTCTATGTCCTGGCAATGCCGGAGCTGTTCTATACCATCCAGATGATCTACAACCGCACGCAGGAGGTGATCCCGCTGCTGATGGTCGGTGCCGCCTGGTACCTGGTGATTACCACCGTCTTGTCCGCTATCCAGTACGGTGTTGAACGCGCACTCGCCCGCAGCGAACGCCGCTCTGCGGTTAATCAGAACCGCGCCGCCCGTCGCACCCGTTCCGTCACCACCACGCCAGCACAGGAGCCTATCCATGCAAGCCTCTCCTGAAGGACATATCTCGATTACCGGCGTCAGCAAGTATTTTGGTCGCCATAAGGCGCTCGACAACGTTTCGCTTGAGATCCCGCCCGGTTCCGTGACGGTCATTCTCGGGCCCTCAGGCTCGGGCAAATCGACGCTGCTGCGCACCATTAACCACCTGGAGCGCGTCGACGAAGGCTTTATTCAGATCGACGGGGACTACATTGGCTACCGTCGTCAGGGCGACAAGCTCTATGAGCTGAAGGAGAAAGAGATCCTCAGGCAGCGCGTCAACGTGGGCTATGTGTTTCAGAACTTCAATCTCTTTCCTCACCTCACGGTGCTGGAAAACCTGATTGAGGCGCCCATCGCGCATAAGAAGCTCAGCAAAAAAGAGGCGGTGGAAAGGGCATACAGCCTGCTGGATGTGGTCGGGCTGCGGGATAAGGCCGATGCCTGGTCTCGCCATCTCTCCGGCGGGCAGCAGCAGCGCATTGCGATTGCCCGCGCGCTGGCCTTACGTCCCCGCGTGATGCTGTTTGATGAACCTACCTCGGCGCTGGATCCGGAGCTGGTGGGAGAGGTGCTGGACGTGATCAAAAAACTGGCCCGGTCCGGCACTACGCTGGTGGTGGTCACCCACGAGATCGGTTTTGCCCGCGAGGTGGCGGATCAGGTGGTGTTTATGGTCGACGGGAAAATCGTGGAGCAGGGCAGCAGCGACGCGGTATTGAACCGTCCGTCGCACGCGCGAACACGCCAGTTCCTGTCAAAAGTGCTGTAAGGAGCGCAGATGAAATACGGACTTCTGGCGGTGCTGGTCTTCACAACGGCAAGCCACGCCAGCATCGATCTGAAAGCCAACGAGCAGCCGCTGCCGGTGACGGTGGATCGGCAGGCCGTGGCGAAGATCCCCGCCGGTTATAAATTCGTTGAGCCGGGTACGCTGACGGTCGCCGTCTCGATGCTGAACTCCCCGCCGCTGGCGCTGCTGGCCAGCGATAACCGCACGCGGATTGGCAGCGACCCGGATATCGCCCGCCTGCTGGCGGGCAGCCTGGGGCTGAAGCTAAAGCTGGTGCCAACGGCGTGGGAAGACTGGCCGCTGGGCATCGCTTCCGGGCGCTACGACGTGGCGCTGGTGAACATTGCGGTGACCGAACAGCGTAAAGAGAAGTTTGATTTTGCGACCTACCGCGTCGATTCGCTGGCGTTTTCGGTGAAGTCCACCAGCAAGATTCAATCAATCAAAAGCGCGGAAGATCTGGCCGGGAAAAAGGTGATTGTCGGCTCGGGCACCAATCAGGAGCGCATCCTGCTGGGCTGGAACGAAGAGAATAAAAAGGCGGGGCGAGCGCCTGCGCTGCCGGTCTATCTCCACGACGATGCCTCGGGCAATCTCTATATCCAGTCCGGCAGGGCGGACGTGTTCTTTGGCCCTCAGTCGGTTTCAGCTTACAAAGCGGCGCTCACCGGCAAAACCCGCGTGGTCGGTTTAGGTCCGAAAAAAGCTTATGTCGCCACCACGACCAAAAAAGGCAATGGGCTGGTGTACGCGCTGCAGGCCGCGCTGAACGGGGCGATTGAGCGCGGAGAGTACCAGAAAGTGCTGGCGCGCTGGGGGGAGCAGGGCGAAACGGTGGCGCAATCGGAGGTCAACCCGCCTGGGATAACCTACTAATGGTGCTCTACACTTAGGATTTTCACTCCTGAGGGGGCAACATGATGAAACTCTATGGCGTACCCGGCTGGGGCTCGGCAATCAGTGAAGTGATGCTGACCCTGGCTGATATCCCTTATCAATTTGTGAACGTTGACGGGTTTGACCAGCCCGGCCCGCAGCGTGAACTGCTGCAAAAACTCAACCCGCTGTGCCAGGTGCCCACGCTGGAGCTGGAAAATGGCGCCATCATGACCGAAACGGCGGCGATTGCCCTGATGGTGCTCGACCGCTGTCCCGATCTCGCCCCGCCCGTGGGGCAGGCCGAGCGTCAGCAGTTTCAGCGTCTGCTTATCTGGTTCGTGGCGAACGTCTATCCCACCTTTACTTATGCCGATTATCCCGAACGCTGGGTGCCTGATGCGCCGGAACAGCTGCAGAAAAACTGCATTGAGTACCGGAAATCCCTCTATCTGTGGTTTGAAAATCAGCTTAAGGCCGCGCCGTTTGCGCTGGGTGAACGGCTGACGCTGCTGGATGTGTATATTGCGGTGGCGCGCACTTGGGGGCCTCGCCATGAGTGGTTTGCGACAAATACGCCGAAGCTTACGGCGATTGCGGATACCGTGTGTCAGCTGCCGGAACTGCACAAGGTGTTAAAGGCAAACAACATTATCTGATAACGTGGAATGCTCACACATAACAGGAAGCCTGCATATGCCACACGTAGATATCAAATGTTTTCCCCGCGATCTTAACGACGAGCAAAAAACCGCGCTGGCGGCAGATATCGCCGAGGTGATAATTCGCCATTTCAACAGCAAAGACGGTTCAGTATCGGTGGCGTTGAACCAGGTAAACCCGGAAGACTGGAAGGCACAGGTCTGGGATACCGAAATCGGACCGAAGCTGGACGAGTTGATTAAAAAGCCCGGGTATTCAATGTAATCTTTCGCCGGGTGAGGTCATCGTCTTACCCGGTTTCTCCTGCCGCTTACGCCTTCTTTTCGCAAAAAACGATAAAAATAAGTTTTATCTGATCCGTTACACTTAACGTTCACGACCGACATTTCATCAATCCTTAGGAAAGATCGACAACAGAATCAATTAAGGACAGTCACATTAAAGGATAATTTTCTCATGACAAAATTACCCCGGTTTTCACCTGCTTTTTTCCACCCGCGATACTGGCTAAGCTGGACAGGCATCGCCGCCCTGTGGCTTATCATGCTGCTGCCTTACTCGCTGTTGTTCAGACTCGGCCACGTTCTGGGCCGGTTAGCCATGCGCCTTCTACCGCGCCGTGTCGAGATTGCCCGCCGCAACCTGGAGCTTTGCTTTCCGCAGATGGAAGCAGAAGCGCGTGAATCTTTGCTGCAGCGAAATTTTGAATCCGTGGGAATGGGGGTAATCGAAACCGGCATGGCGTGGTTCTGGCCTGAATGGCGGGTGCGTAAATGCTTTACCGTGCGCGGTTACGAACATATGGAGCAGGCCAGGGCGCAGGGAAAGGGCGTGGTGCTGGTTGGCATGCATTTTCTGACGCTTGAGCTGGGCGCGCGGATATTTGGCATGCTTAACCCCGGTATTGGGGTTTATCGTCCCAACAATAATGCGCTCCTGGATTGGCTACAAACGCGCGGTCGTCTGCGTTCGAATAAAACCATGCTGGATCGTCATGATTTAAAAGGCATGATCCGTGCCCTGAAGCAGAATGAAATTCTCTGGTACGCGCCGGATCATGACTATGGCAAAGCCAACAGCGTGTTTGCGCCATTCTTCGCCGTCCCGGATGCCGCCACGACGGCGGGCAGCTATATGCTGGTCAAAAGCGCGAAACCTGCCGTTATTCCGTTTGTGCCGCGCCGCAGAGAGGACGGTACAGGGTACGAGCTGATTATTCTTGAAGATATCAGCGCGTCATTGCAGGCTGCGGATAAAGAGTCTGTTGCAACCCAGATGAACCGGGCGATCGAGCGCGCGGTGCTGATGGCGCCGGAGCAGTATATGTGGCTGCACCGTCGCTTCAAGACGCGTCCTGAGGGCGTGCCGGACAGATATGCCCGTAAAAAAATCTCCGCGCCCCCTCGGGCTGACTTAACCGACGATGAATTCTCGCAGCAGTCGGGCATGCAGCACTAAAACGCCACGCAAAAGGCTGCTGGAGCTAGTTTCCGGCAGCGCTTTTGGCCTTTAGCAGTATTTCCATCAGCCCGGGAAAACGGGCATCCAGATCCTCCCGACGCAGTGAAATCATATTTTCTCGTCCCTGCGGACGCTGCCAGATGACCCCACTGTCGCGCAACACGCGCCAGTGGTGGGTCATCGTGGACTTCACCACGTCCTCCGGGCGCAGCGCGTTACAGCTGAGTTCGCTGCCGTCGGCGAGCCGGCGAATAATCGATAGCCGGAGCGGGTTGCCGAGGGCAAACAGCACATTTTCCAGCAGTATTTGTTCAGTTTCAGGGTGGTTAGGGATCATCGTTTTCCTGCGCGTGATGTCAGATTGAGCTATATCAACAATAGGTCAACCCTTAAAAAATAGTTCGATAATACTCGTACAATAGGACTATTATAGCAAACGAACCAATGCACGACCATCCCGGTCGTCACAAACACGTCATAGTGACTAAGGAAATATCATGCCCCGACCCATTCCTCTCGAACGTTATCGCAACATCGGTATCTCCGCGCATATCGATGCCGGTAAAACCACCACCACTGAGCGCATCCTGTTTTATACCGGGATGAGCCACAAGCTGGGTGAAGTACACGATGGCGCGGCAACCACCGACTGGATGGCGCAGGAGCAAGAGCGCGGGATAACCATTACGTCCGCGGCGGTCAGCTGCTTCTGGCCAGGCATGGACAGAGGCTTTGAGCCGCACCGGATCAACATCATCGACACCCCGGGGCACGTGGACTTCACCATTGAGGTGGAGCGTTCCATGCGCGTGCTCGACGGCGCGGTGATGGTGTACGACTCCGTCGGCGGCGTGCAGCCGCAGTCGGAAACCGTCTGGCGTCAGGCCAATAAATATCACGTACCGCGTCTGGCCTTCGTCAACAAAATGGACCGTCCGGGTGCCGATTTCTTCCGCGTCGTGCGGATGATGCAGGAGCGCCTGAAGGCCAATCCGGTGCCGATTGTCATCCCGGTGGGGGCCGAAGATCATTTCACCGGCGTGGTGGATCTCATCAAGATGCGCACCATTCTGTGGGACGATGCGACGCAGGGTATGGTGTTTACCTATGCCCCCGTGCCGGACGATTTAGTCAGTACCGCCCAGGAGTGGCGGGAAAAAATGGTCTCCGCGGCGGCGGAAGCCAGCGATGAACTGATGGACAAATACCTGGAAACGGGTGACCTGACGGAGGCGGAAATCATCAAAGGGCTGCGCATTCGCACTATCTCGGGCGAAATCCAGCCGATGCTCTGCGGCAGCGCCTTTAAAAACAAAGGGGTGCAGCGCATGCTGGATGCGGTGATTGAGCTGATGCCGTCGCCGCTGGACGTGCCGGCCATTGACGGCGTGGATGAAAAAGGGCAGCACGCGGAGCGTCACCCGAGCGATGATGAGCCGTTCTCGGCGCTGGCGTTCAAGCTGATGAGCGACCCGTACGTCGGGCAGCTGACCTTTATTCGGGTCTACTCTGGCGTGCTGCGCAAAGGCGACGCGGTCTATAACCCGGTGAAAGAGAAGAAAGAGCGCATCGGGCGCATCGTGCTGATGCATGCCAACGATCGCCATGAGGTGGATGAACTGCGCGCGGGCGATATCGCGGCCTGCGTGGGGCTGAAGGACGTGACCACCGGTGACACGCTCACCGATCCGAACGCCGTCATTACGCTTGAGCGCATGGAGTTCCCGGACCCGGTGATCTCGCTGGCGATTGAGCCGAAAACCAAAGGCGATCAGGAGAAAATGGGCATTGCGCTGCAGCGTCTGGCGGCGGAAGACCCGTCTTTCCGCCTGCATACTGACGAGGAGTCCGGTCAGACGATTATCTCCGGGATGGGTGAGCTACACCTCGAGATTATCGTCGACCGCATGAAGCGTGAGTTTGGCGTCGAGGCGAACATTGGTCGTCCGCAGGTAACCTACCGGGAAACCCTGCGCAAGGCGGTGAAGGATATTGAAGGGAAATTTGTCCGACAGTCCGGCGGGAAAGGGCAGTACGGTCATGTGGTGCTGAGCCTGGAGCCGCTGGAGCCCGGAAGTGGTTTTGTATTTGAAGATGCCACCAAGGGCGGCGTGGTACCGCGCGAGTATATCCCGTCCGTGGAGAAAGGGCTGCGGGAAGCGATGAACAGCGGCGTGCTGGCGGGCTATCCGGTGGTGGATGTCAAAGCGACCCTGACCTTTGGTTCGTACCACGACGTCGACTCCTCGGAGATGGCGTTCCGCATGGCGGCGATCCTCGGCTTCAAGGAGGGCGCTCGCAGGGCGGATCCGGTAATTCTTGAGCCGATCATGCACGTGGAGGTGGAAACGCCGGAAGAGTACGCCGGGAACATCATGGGCGATCTCTCTTCCCGCCGCGGCATGGTGCAGGGAATGGCGGAGCAGTACGGAAGCCAGATTATCCGCGCCGATGTGCCGCTGGCCGAGATGTTTGGCTACGCCACCACGCTGCGCTCGATGTCCCAGGGACGCGCGACGTACACGATGGAGTTCCATCATTTTGCAGAGGCACCGCGGAATGTTGCGGATGAGATTATTGCGCGGCGTGCGAAGTAGTTAATTAATTGCACATGGTAGTCGGTGGGCTACCATGTGCTTTTTTTACGACACGGAGATTATCCATGTTACTTAATTAGCGTTGCCGAGCGGACTTTCCATTTCCCTTGTTCTTCAATAAGACAATCTGCAACAACGTGATCTTGCTTCTTACCAAACGCGATATAAACGTTTGTGCAAACGGCGTCAAAATCAGAGTGCAGGATGGTTATCTGATTCCAGTCCTCATCCCAATCCTGTGATTTGATAAACATATCCGTATCAGGCATATCTTTTTCGTTACTGTCACCTGAATACAACTCTTTTATTGCTGCAATTGTCTCCGAGGCAACGTAATCATTCATAATATCTGGGTTAATTACGGGCGGTTTGTGCTGATCTAACTGGGCGATATACCATTGATTGAATTTAAGCGCCGCCTGGCCCGGTGCATAAACATTTTCTGCGGCCGCGAGAGGAGAAAGGGCAAAAAGAAAAAACCAAAGTGTTTTCATTAGTCATGCCTGAACAGTTCGTAATGTGGTTGTATGTTGCGGTAAGCCTGCCCTGGGTACATGGAGCGTTGAACAAAATCGCTGATCCACTGCTGACCATCGTATATGCAAACGTGCCCGCTATCATGACCAACAATATTTTGAATAACTGCGACGTCGCCTGCATGGGGTTGATCGTATACAAGGCGGAATCCAGCGTTAACCAATGTCCGCCCCATGTCTTTTGCCAGACGCGTATTGGGGATTTTTAATCTTCCACCCGTTCTGATCGCTTCGGTGACGTAGTGAGCACAATACCCCGTGCTCTTCGGTTGGGCGTGTGATTTAGCATATGAGATTGCGCCATCTTTATTCCATGTCATTGATATTTCCTTAACGCGAGAGTGCTAATGCTGCAACTCAGGAAATATCCTCCGTTTTAGAACGCAATAGTAAACATAAAATGCCATAGAAATTCACTATAATTCAGTAGGATATAATTTAGGAAATCAATCCAGCGCCTTCACCATTTTCCCGCTCGCCACAAATGTCCCCGCGCCGAGATGATGCAGTGTATTCAGTTTATCCACGTCAAACTGCCAGCGCCCGGCGATAAACGCCCGCTCATCGGCTGCCGCTGAAACCACTTCTCCAAACAGCGTGTCGTATTTCTCTGCCGCAGAGGTGACGGGAAGTAATCGGCACTCCATCCACGCCAGACATTTTTCTTCAATCACCGGCAGCCCGAGCTCAGGGCCGTTCACGACCGGGATCCCGTAGCAGTTGAATTTGTCCTCGTCGCGCCCGCTGACGCTGCCGACAGCATATGTCCAGTTAGCTGCCGCCACGCCGGGGATGACGATGCCAAACTTCCCGCTGTGCTCAATCAGCTCACGTGACCAGGTACTTTTATCCACCACAATCGCGATGCGCGGCGGTTCAAACTCAACGGGCATTGACCATGCGGCGGCCATCACGTTGCGTCTGTCGAGGTTTTCATCCCGACTGGTAATAAGCACGGTAGGGCCGTGGTTCAACAGGCGGCTGGCATGACGTAATTCAACAGGGCGAAAGTGGCTCATAAGATCTCCTCATCTGTAACGATGAGTATGACGAAAAAGCACGTAAATCAAAGTGAGTGCGTCAAATTAGTTTATAAACAGAACATCACAATCAAAGGAAAATGATGTATGTCCCCCTTTCTGACTGACTATTTTGCCCGCATTGGGTGGGCGCAACCGACACGGGTTGATATAGACACCCTGCGCGCGCTGCATTTACACCACAACTGTGCGATCCCGTTCGAAAATATTGATGTAGTCCTGCCGCGCGAAATCCATCTTGACGATCAATGTCTGGTCGACAAGCTGGTGACGGCGCGACGCGGAGGATATTGCTTTGAGCAAAACGGCCTTTTCGAGCGCGTGTTGCGTGAAGTCGGGTTTAACGTGCGCAGCGTGCTGGGACGCGTGGTATTAGCGAGCCCGCCGCAAATGCCGCCGCGCACGCACCGCCTGCTGCTAGTTGAGCTGAACGGCGAGCGCTGGATTGCCGACGTGGGGTTTGGTGGACAGACGCTGACGGCGCCGATTCGCCTGCTCGCCAACGAGGAGCAGGGGACGCCGCACGGTATGTACCGACTGCTGAGCGAAGGCAACGACTGGGTGCTGCAGTTCCGTCACCACGAGCACTGGCAGTCGATGTACCACTTTGACCTGACGACGCAGTATTTCAGCGATTACGTGATGGGGAACTTCTGGTCGGCGCACTGGCCGCAGTCCCATTTTCGTCATCATCTGCTGATGTGTCGCCACCTGCCGGACGGTGGCAAGCTGACGCTGACTAACTTCAACTTTACCCACTGGCAGAACGGTCACGTGGAGGAGCAGATCCATTTGCCGGATGCGGAGGCGCTGTATAAGCTGATGCAGGAGCGGTTTGGCCTGGTCGTTGACGACCCGAAGCACGGCTTTACACTGGCCGAGCTGACGGCGGTGATGGCGGGGTTTGATACGCATCCGCAGGCAGGGAAATAGCCCGGTGGCGGCTACGCCTTACCGGGCCTACGGGAGTGTGAACGTTGGTCGGGTAAGGCGTAGCCGCACCCGATAAAATCAACGGCGCGATCTCACCACCTGATACCGACGGGTAAAGTACTCAAACGGCGCGCTCCACACGTGCACCAGGCGGGTGAACGGGAAGATGAGGAAAATCGTCATCCCCAGTACCAGATGCACCCGGAAGATCGGCGCGACGCCGCTCAGCATTTCCGATGAGCCGCCCCTGAACGTCACGATCCCCTGCGCCCAGCCGACCAGCTTCATCATCTCGCTTCCGTCAGGATATTGCGCGGAGAAAGGAATGGTCGACAGCCCCAGGATGCACTGAAGCAGCAGGATACTCATGATGATAATATCCGGCGTGGTGGACGTGGCGCGTACCCGCTGGTTGAAGAGGCGGCGGATCAGCAGCATTGACCCACCAATCAGCGTCAGTACGCCGCAAATGCCTCCCGCAATCATGGCCAGCTGCTGTTTAACCGCGACGGGTAAAAACCAGGCGTACATCCAGTGCGGGGTTAACATGCCGAACAGGTGCCCGAAGAAGATCCCCAGAATCCCGATATGAAACAGGTTAGAGGCCCAGTTCATCCCGCGCTTGCTGAGCATCTGGCTCGATGAGGCCCGCCAGGTGTACTGCCCGTAGTCGTAGCGCAGCCAGCTGCCGAGGAAAAAAACGGTGGCACAGATATACGGGTAAATATCATAGAAAAACACGTTCAGGTAATGCGTCATTTTGGGCCTCCGGCGCTGACGTCCACGTACTGCGGCGCGACGTCCTGGCTAAAGCGTCGTTGATATTGCTGCATCGGCGAACTGTCGCACGATGTGGCGTTGTCTTCGATAAACTTCACCTGTTCCTCTTCCCACACGGCGTCCAGTGCCTGACGGGTATCATCCCGTTTTTCACCGGACACCTGCTTCGCCACGCTGTCGCTGGAAAGCCGCGTACCGGCCATCGTCAGCAGGGCGTCAAACAGCTGGTAATGCGCCACGCCGCGTTGCTTGAGGCGACCACCAATCAGCGCCAGGATCGGCGCGACATTTTGCAATCCTTCACGCGCCTCGTCGTCGGTGACGAGGCTGAGGTATTCCAGGTAGAGCGGCAGATAGTCGGGCAGCTCGCGGCAGTCCAGCTCCAGCCCGGCTTTCTCATACTGGCTCATCAGATCGACCATCGCCTGACCACGATCGCGGGACTCGGCGTGAACGTGCTCGAACAGCAGCAGCGACGTCGCGCGACCACGCTCAAACACCTCGCACCATTCGGCCTGCTTATCCAGCAGCGGGGCGCTCAGGTGCTGCTGCGCAAACGGCAGCAGCATGGGCGCGTCCTGCTCAACAAGGGAAAGCGCCTCATCGCGGTTTTCCCACAGCAGCTCATCGGGATACTCAATCAGCAGCGCGATGATTTTAAGGATCTGCATTATTCTCCCTCCCCGTGTTCGCGCACTTCGGTGATGTTAATCGCGTCGATGCGGCTACTGTTGAAGAGGTTGAATTTGGTGTCGGAGCCGTGGCAGCCGTCGCCAAAGGTGAAGCCGCAGCCGTTTTTCTCCGGGAAGGCGTCGCGCGCCATTTCGCGGTGGCTGGTCGGGATCACGAAACGGTCTTCGTAGTTAGCGATGGCGAGATAGCGGTACATCTCCTCAACCTGCGCTTCGGTCAGGCCCACTTCCTCAATGGCGCGGGTATCGGTCACGCCTTCCACGGTCTGGGAGCGTTTATAGTGACGCATCGCCATCATGCGCTTCAGTGCGCGCAGCACCGGGCCGGTATCGCCCGCGCTGAGCATGTTTGCCAGGTACTGCACTGGAATGCGCAGGCTTTCCACGGCAGGCAGGACGCCGTCACTCTGCGGCAGGCCGCCCGCATCCGCGTAGGACTGAATCGGCGACAGCGGCGGCACGTACCAGACCATCGGCAGGGTGCGGTATTCCGGATGCAGCGGCAGGGCCAGCTTCCAGTCCATCGCCATCTTGTAGACCGGCGAACGCTGGGCGGCATCAATCACGTTCTGTGGAATGCCCTGTTTCAGCGCTTCCTCAATCACCGCCGGATCGTTCGGGTTGAGGAACACGTCGCACTGGCGCTCGTACAGATCGGTTTCATGCTCGGTGCTGGCGGCCTCTTCAATACGATCCGCGTCGTACAACAGCACGCCGAGATAACGGATGCGTCCGACGCAGGTCTCCGAACAAACGGTCGGCTGGCCGGACTCAATGCGCGGGTAGCAGAAGATGCATTTTTCTGACTTGCCGCTTTTCCAGTTGAAGTAAATTTTCTTGTACGGGCAGCCGCTGATACACAGGCGCCAGCCGCGACATTTATCCTGGTCGATCAGCACAATGCCGTCCTCTTCGCGCTTGTAAATCGCGCCGCTCGGGCAGGTGGCCACGCAGCTCGGGTTCAGGCAGTGCTCGCACAGGCGCGGCAGATACATCATGAAGGTGTTTTCAAACTGGCCGTACATCTCCTTCTGGATCTTCTGGAAGTTGCGGTCGCGGGCGCGCTTTTCGAACTCGCCGCCCAGCAGTTCCTCCCAGTTTGGCCCCCAGACGATTTTGTCCATCCGCTTACCGTCGATCAGCGAGCGGGGGCGGGCGGTAGGGAGGTGATCCCCCTCCGGCGCGCGGTGCAGATCCTGATAGTCAAAGGTGAAGGGTTCGTAATAATCGTCAATCTGCGGCAGGACGGGGTTGGCGAAAATTTTCGACAGCACGCCCATTTTGCCGCCGAGGCGCGGGGTCAGCTTGCCATGAATGCCGCGGATCCAGCCGCCTTGCCACTCCTCCTGATCCTCCCAGTTTTTCGGGTAGCCAATCCCCGGTTTGGTCTCCACGTTGTTAAACCACGCATACTCCATCCCTTCGCGCCCGGTCCAGACGTTCTTGCAGGTGACCGAGCAGGTGTGGCAGCCGATGCATTTATCGAGATTCAGAACCATGCCAACCTGTGAGCGTATTTTCATTTTTTCGCCTCCTGTACCTGATCCCGACCTTCGCCATCCAGCCAGTTAATGTTTTTCATTTTGCGGATCATGATGAACTCGTCGCGGTTCGAGCCGACGGTGCCGTAATAGTTGAAGCTGTACGCCAGCTGGGCATAGCCGCCGATCATGTGTGTCGGTTTTGGGCAGACGCGGGTGACCGAGTTGTGGATCCCGCCGCGCCGTCCGGTCACTTCTGACCCCGGAATGTTCAGGATGCGCTCCTGGGCGTGGTACATCATGGTCATGCCCGGCGGCACGCGCTGGCTGACCACCGCGCGGGCGGTGAGGGCGCCGTTGGCGTTGAAGGCTTCGATCCAGTCGTTGTCCTCTATGCCTAGTTCGCGCGCGTCGGTTTCGCTGATCCAGACGATGGGCCCCCCGCGCGACAGGGTCTGCATCAGCAGGTTTTCGCTGTAGGTGGAGTGGATGCCCCATTTCTGGTGCGGCGTCAGGAAGTTCAGCGCTTTTTCCGGGAAGCCGTTCGGCGGGATCTCGCGCATGTGGGTCACGCTGCGGGTATCAATCGGTGGGCGATAGGCCACCAGGCTCTCCCCGAAGGCGCGCATCCACGGATGATCCTGATACAGCTGCTGGCGGCCCGAAAGGGTGCGCCACGGGATCAGCTCGTGGACGTTGGTATAGCCCGCGTTATAGGAGACGTGCTCGCTCTCAAGGCCGGACCACGTCGGGCTGGAGATGATTTTGCGCGGCTGCGCCTGAATGTCGCGGAAGCGGATTTTCTCATCTTCCTTGTTCAGCGCCAGATGGGTGTGGTCGCGCCCGGTCAGTTCCCCGAGCGCTTCCCAGGCCTTCACCGCCACCTGTCCATTAGTTTCCGGGGCGAGGGCGAGAATCACCTCCGAGGCGTCAATGGCGGTTTCAATGCGCGGGCGGCCTTTCGCCGGGCCGTCGAGCTTGACGTAGTTCAGCTTGCGGAGGAAATCGACCTCGTTCTGCGTGTTCCACGAAATGCCTTTCCCGCCGTTGCCGAGCTTGTCCATCAGCGGGCCGAGGGCGGTGAAGCGTTCGTAAGTTTCCGGGTAGTTACGCTCCACCACCGCGATGTTCGGCGCCGTTTTGCCGGGGATCAGGTCACATTCCCCTTTGCGCCAGTCCTGAATATCAAACGGCTGCGACAGCTCCGCCGGGGAGTCATGCTGCAGGGGCTGGAGCACCACGTCGGTTTCTGTGCCCAGATGGCCAATGCACACCTCGGAGAAGACTTTGGCGATGCCTTTGTAGATCTCCCAGTCGCTGCGCGATTCCCACGCCGGGTCAACGGCGGCGGAAAGCGGATGAATAAACGGGTGCATGTCCGAGGTATTCATGTCGTCCTTTTCATACCAGGTGGCGGTCGGCAGGACGATATCGGAGAACAGGCAGGTGCTGGACATGCGGAAATCAAGCGTCACCAGCAGGTCGAGTTTGCCCTCGATGGCGGCGGTTTGCCACTCCACCTCTTCAGGCTTCACGTCGTCCGTTGAGCCTAAATCTTCCCCCTGAATGCCGCTCTCGGTGCCGAGCAGGTATTTCAGCATGTACTCGTGGCCTTTCCCGGACGAGCCGAGCAGGTTAGAGCGCCAGACGAACAGGTTGCGCGGGTGGTTCTTGCCGTTGTCCGGCTGTTCGCAGGCGAAGCGGATATCGCCCGATTTCAACGCCTGAACGGTGTACTCCTGCGGCGTCATGCCCGCCGCGTCCGCACGCGCCTTGACATGCAGCGGGTTGAGGTTGAGCTGCGGGGCCGACGGCAGCCAGCCCATGCGCTCGGCGCGAACGTTAAAGTCGATCAGATGTCCGGTGAACTTCGACGCGTCCGCCAGCGGGGAGAGCAGCTCCTGCGCGGTGAGCTTCTCGTAGCGCCACTGGCTGGCGTGGTTGTAGAAGAACGAGGTGCTGTTCATCTGGCGCGGCGGGCGGTTCCAGTCCAGCGCGAAGGCCAGCGGCAGCCAGCCGGTTTGCGGGCGCAGCTTCTCCTGGCCGACATAGTGGGACCAGCCGCCGCCGCTCTGCCCGACGCAACCGCAGAAGACCAGCATATTGATCATCCCACGGTAGTTCATGTCCATGTGGTACCAGTGGTTTACCCCGGCACCCAGAATGATCATCGAGCGACCGTGCGTTTTGTGCGCCGTGTCGGCGAACTCGCGGGCAATTTTTTCGATCAGGTACGCGGGCACGCCAGTGATCTGCTCGCCCCAGGCGGGCGTGTAGGCTTTGATCTGGTCATAGCTGTCTGCGGCGTTACTGTCTTCCAGGCCGCGATCGAGACCGTAGTTCGCCAGCACCAGATCGTAAACGCTGACCACTCGTTTCTGGCTGCCGTCGGCGAGCGTCAGGGTTTTGCTCGGCACGCGGCGCGTCAGCACCGGCTCCTGCTTCACGCTGCGAAAATGCGGGTTTTCGTTGCCGCCAAAGTAGGGGAACGCGACGTCCGCCACGCTGTCGTGGGTAATCAGCAGGGAGAGTGTGAGTTCTGTTTCATGGCCCGCAGCCTGAGGCTCCAGGTTCCATTTGCCTTTTTCCCCCCAGCGGAAGCCGATCGAGCCGTTTGGCACCACCAGGTTACCGGCGATATCGAAGGCGACGGTCTTCCACTCTGGGTTATTGGCCTCCCCCAGTCCGTCGACGAGATCGGAGGCGCGCAGCATCCGGCCCGGCACTACGCGGCCGTCAGCCTGTTCGTCCAGCAGCACGAGCATCGGCATGTCGGTGTAGCGGCGGCAGTAGTTAAGGAAGTAATCGCTCGGGTTATCGAGGTGGAACTCTTTGAGGATGACGTGGCCCATCGCCATGGCGAGGGCGCTGTCGGTGCCCTGTTTGGGGGCCAGCCACTGGTCGCTGAGCTTGGCGACCTCCGAGAAGTCCGGCGTAATCGCAACGGTTTTGGTGCCTTTGTAGCGCACCTCGGTAAAGAAGTGGGCGTCGGGAGTACGCGTCTGCGGCACGTTCGAGCCCCAGGCAATGATATAGCTGGAGTTGTACCAGTCGGCGGACTCCGGCACGTCGGTCTGCTCGCCCCAGGTCATCGGCGACGCCGGCGGCAGGTCGCAGTACCAGTCGTAGAAGCTCAGGCAGGTGCCGCCCAGCAGGGAGAGATAGCGCGTTCCGGCGGCGTAGGAGACCATCGACATCGCCGGAATAGGCGAAAAACCGGCCACGCGGTCCGGGCCGTAGTTTTTGATGGTCCAGACGTTAGCGGCGGCGATCAGCTGGTTCAGCTCTTTCCAGTTTGAGCGGATAAACCCGCCTTTACCCCGCGCCTTCCTGTAGCTTTGCGCCTTTTGCGGATCGTTCTGGATGGCATCCCAGGCCAGCACCGGATCGGTATGCTGCGCCAGCGCCTCGCGCCAGAGTTCGATCAGCCTGCGGCGCACCAGCGGGTACTTAAGGCGGTTGGCGCTGTAGAGGTACCAGGAGTAGCTTGCGCCTCGCGGGCAGCCGCGCGGCTCGTGATTGGGCAGGTCAGGGCGGGTGCGGGGGTAGTCGGTCTGCTGGGTTTCCCAGGTCACCAGGCCGTTTTTGACATAAATCTTCCAGCTACAGGAGCCGGTACAGTTTACCCCGTGGGTGGATCGCACAATCTTGTCGAATTGCCAGCGCTGGCGGTAGCTGTCCTCCCAGTCGCGGTTGGTGTGATACACCTGCCCGTGCCCATCGGCGAAACTGTCGCCTTTTGTTTTGAAGTAACGGAAGCGGTCCAGCAGTTTGCTCATGACATTTCTCCTGCTTCGATAGCATGGCCGGAGTGCGATGCATCACGCTCCGGCGAAGATGTAGTTTTTATTTTTTTAAGGATTTACGGCCATACACCAGCCAGGTGACCAACACGCAGACGATGTAAAACACGAGGAAGACCTTCATGGCCCCAACCGGCGATCCGGTCATCGCCAGCGAGGTGCCAAAAGCTTTGGGAATGAAGAACCCGCCAACGGCACCGATGGCGGAGATAAAGCCCAGCGCGGCGGCGGTCTCCGTCACCGCTTCATGCTGCGCCTGTTCGTCCGTGCCGCCCTGCTTCTTGACGCGGTCGAGGGTGATTTGGCGAAAGATAATCGCGATCATCTGGAAGGTCGAACCGCTGCCCAGCCCGGCGGTGAGGAACAGGCCCATAAAGACCAGGTAGAAGGCGATAAAGCTGCCGGAGCCAGAGCCGGGGAGCGTCAGGAAGATCAGGGCGCTGAAGATAGCCATAAAGACGAAGTTAATCAGCGTGACGCGCACGCCGCCCAGCCTGTCAGAGACCATCCCGCCCGCCGAACGCGCCAGCGCGCCGATCAGGGGGCCAAAGAAAGCGAGGTGCAGGATGTTCACGTCCGGGAACTGGGTTTTCGACAGCATGGCAAAGCCCGCCGAGAAGCCGATAAACGAGCCGAAGGTAGCAAGATAAAGCAGGCTCAGCAGCCAGAGGTGAAAGCGCTTCAGTACCGGCAGCTGGCTGGCGATAGAGGCTTTAGAGCTGGCGATATCGTTCATGCCAAAAAACGCCGCAAGGGTTGCCAGCAGCAGCAGCGGCGTCCAGACCCAGGCCGCATTGGCCAGCCACATCGTTGAACCGTCCTCCTGCGGTACGCCGTGCACGCCGAGGAAGGTAAACATTGGCAGGAAAATCACCAGCGGAGCAAACAGCTGCATCACGCTGACGCCCAGATTTCCCAACCCGCCGTTGATGCCCAGCGCGCTGCCCTGTCTGGCCTTCGGGAAGAAGAAGCTGATGTTACCCATGCTGGAGGCAAAGTTGGCCCCGGCAAAACCGCAGAGCAGGGCAATCACGATAAAGACCCAGTAAGGTGTCGCGGTGTCCTGAATGGCTATCCCCAGCCAGACGCAGGGGATAATCAGGATAACGGTGCTCAATACCGTCCAGTAGCGTCCGCCAAATATTGGCACCATAAACGAGTAGGGCACGCGCAATATCGCGCCAGAGAGTGAAGGTAATGCCGTTAGCATAAAAAGCTGATCGGTGGTGAAATCAAATCCGACTTTATTCAGATTGACCGCAACGGCGCTAAATAACATCCACACGCAAAACGCTAATAGCAGGCAAGCTACAGAAATCCATAGGTTTCTTCGTGCGATATGTTTTCCTTTATTCTCCCAAAATTGCGCGTTTTCAGGTTTCCAGTTACTCAACAGATGGGGATTACTTTTATCACTTTGTTGCGACATATCGCCCTCTTGCTTACCATGTTTGAGAGAAAAATGAAGTAAAAACAAAAAGATGATTAAAGAAGTGTAATTGGTTTTTTGGGATGCTTTGGGATACATCTGAAAGGATAGATAAAAAAGCGAACCCCCGAGATTAGAATGAAAATAAGGGCTCGCTTAATGTGTTACTAATTGTAACATTTTGCGCAATTTATACTCCGGAAGGAGTATTAAAACAATTCCAGCGTGATAAGTTTGTCGAGATGTTTATTAAATGCCGCATCGTCCATTTCAGGCATATTTAATACGGTGATCCCATCCAGGCCACAAACCAGCCCTATTAAACGCCAGGCGATATTTTCCGCCCGATCGGTAAGCGTGAACGCGTTGGCATCAGCCCCGGCGCGGATAATCGCCACGGTTTCCTGATGCCACATCTCCATGGTGAGGACATAAGCCGCTTTGATCTCGGGATCACGGCTGGCGAGAATTTGGGCTTCCCGCCAAAGGCGAATGTAAGGTTCAAGGCCACCGTCGTCACTGCCGAGCATGCTGTGCAACCGTTCCCGCCAGCCCGCGTTTTCACCCACCACGTCGGCATCCAGCAGCTCGCGGATCACGCGCACAAACGCCAGCGATTTTAACTCGCCGCCGGAGGCAAAGTGGTGGTGGACCTGCCCGGTCGCGACGCCCGCTTCTGCGGCAATGCGCCGTACCGTCATGGCTGCCAGCCCCTCGGCCAGCGCCACGCGCATCGCGGCCTGTAAGATCGCTTCCCGCCGCTCTTCCTTGCTCAAATAGCGCATTTTTTTCTCTACTCTCAATAAGACCGAAACGAGTGTAACAAAAAGCTGGACAGTCGTTCAACTTTACGTAGGATCGGATTCTGGACATGTGTCCATGTTTAAAATGAAAAGGAAATTTATGTTTCGTCAGTGGTTAGCGTTAGTAATTATCGTGCTGGTGTACATCCCGGTGGCGATTGACGCGACGGTGCTGCACGTGGCGGCGCCGACATTGAGCATGACGCTGGGTGCCAGCGGTAACGAATTGTTGTGGATCATTGATATTTACTCGCTGGTGATGGCGGGGATGGTGCTGCCGATGGGTGCCCTGGGTGACCGCATTGGCTTTAAACGCTTGCTGATGATCGGCAGCACGCTGTTTGGCCTGTCGTCCCTGGCGGCCGCGTTTGCACCGTCGGCAGGGTGGCTGATAGCGGCGCGCGCCTCGCTGGCGATCGGTGCGGCAATGATCATTCCGGCTACGCTTGCGGGGATCCGCACGCTGTTTACCGACGCGAAAGATCGCAACATCGCGCTCGGCGTCTGGGCGGCAGTGGGTTCCGGCGGGGCGGCGTTTGGTCCGCTGATTGGCGGTATGCTGCTCGAGCATTTTTACTGGGGATCGGTGTTTTTAATCAACGTGCCGATTGTGCTTATTGTCGTTACCCTTGCCGCGCGCTTTGTCCCGCAGCAGGAAGGGCGTCCTGAGCAGCCGTTAAATATCAGCCATGCGCTCATGCTGATTGTGGCGATTTTGCTGCTGGTCTACAGTGCCAAAACCGCGCTCAAAGGCGTCCTGTCGCCGTGGCTGGTTGCCTCCGCGCTGGTGACCGGCTCGGTGCTGCTGTTTATCTTCGTGCGTATTCAGCTTCGCGCCCGCGTGCCGATGATCGATATGCGCCTGTTCTGCCATCGCATCATTCTGAGCGGCGTGGTAATGGCGATGACCGCCATGATTGCCCTGGTCGGGTTTGAGCTGCTGATGGCCCAGGAGCTGCAGTTTGTTCACGGCTTTACGCCGTTCGAGGCGGGCATGTTTATGCTCCCGGTGATGGTGGCAAGCGGATTCAGCGGGCCGATTGCCGGTGTGCTGGTGGGCCGCCTGGGGCTGCGCATTGTCGCTGCCGGGGGGATGGGGCTTAGCGCTGTCAGCTTCATCGGCCTGTCGATGCTTGATTTCAGCACGCAGCAGTGGCAGGCGTGGGGGCTGATGGTTCTGCTTGGCTTTAGCGCCGCAAGCGCGCTGCTGGCCTCGACCTCCGCCATTATGGCTGCCGCGCCGAAGGAGAAAGCCGCTGCCGCAGGGGCGATTGAAACCATGTCCTATGAACTGGGCGCCGGGCTGGGGATCGCTATTTTTGGTCTGCTGTTGACCCGCAGCTTCTCGGCGTCCATTGACCTGCCGCAGGGGCTGAATGCCTCGCTCGTCGATAAAGCCTCGTCATCCATTGGTGAAGCGATGAAGGTGGCGCAGGAGCTGACGCCGTCCCTCGCGGAGCCGGTGATTGAGGCGGCGAAAAGTGCGTTTATTACCTCCCACAGCGTGGCGCTGGGGTGTGCGGGCGGAATGCTGCTGTTGCTGGCAGTGGGGATCTGGTTTAGCCTGGCGAAGGTGCCGAAGCCGTAAAACACGCCCGGTGGCGCTGCGCTTACCGGGCCTACGGGCGCGGTTGTCCGAGCCGCGCCACCCGGTTTATTTTTCCTGGGCCGCGGACAGGACGCTGTGCAACAGCACGTTCGCACCTTTCTCCGACCACTCTGGCAGGATCCTTTCCGCTTCGTTATGGCTGATGCCCTTCACGCAGGGGATAAAAATCATGCTGGCAGGGGCAATTTTGCTCACATAGCAGGCGTCATGTCCCGCGCCGGAGACCATCGGTTTCGCCGAGTAGCCCAGTTCCGCCACGGCCTTCTCCGTGCGGGCCAGACATTCGGCATCAAACGCGATGGGGGCGTAGTCAAAAATGCGCTCAACGACAGCCGCCACGCCGCGCAGGCTCAGGCTTTCAGCCACCTTATGCAGCGCCGCCTCCATGGCTTCCAGTGCCGTCAGCGCCGGATGGCGAAACTCCACGCTGCAGACCACCCGAGACGGCACGACGTTGCGCGAGTTTGGCGTAACCTGCGCCATACCGATGGTCGCACGTCCGTCCGGCGCGTGCCGATAGCCAATCTCCTCCACCTTCAGCGCCAGCTCCGAGAACGCGGTCAGCGCGTCGCGTCGGCTGTGCATTGGCGTGGTGCCCGCGTGGGCGGCAAACCCGTCCAGCGTCAGGGTAAACCAGCGCTGGCCCATTGCCGCGCGGACTAACCCGATATCCAGGGCTTCATCTTCCAGAATCGGGCCCTGTTCGATGTGCAGCTCGTAGCAGGCGTGAACCGGAAACGCGCGGGCAGGGGCTTCACCCCGGTAGCCGATGCTTTCCAGCGCTTCACCCACGCTGATACCGTCGCTATCCGCGCGGGCATGGGCGTACGCTTCGCTAAATTGCCCCGTCCAGACCCCTGAAGCGAGCATGGCTGGCGCAAAGCGCGCGCCTTCTTCGTTGGTCCAGTTGACCAGCACGATGTCACGCTCCGTCTCAAGGTGATGGTCATTGAGGGTGCGCAGCAGCTCCAGCCCGGCCAGTACGCCGTAAACCCCGTCGTAGTACCCTCCCAGCGGCTGGGTATCCACGTGCGAACCGGTCATGACCGGCGCGAGTTGCGGGTTTTTCCCCGCGCGGCGGATAAACATATTGCCCATGCTGTCGACGTCACAGGTAAAACCGGCGTCCAGCGCCCAGTCGCGCAGCAGGTTACGCGCAATACGATCCTCCTCGCTCAGTGCCAGACGGGTGACGCCACCGGCGGGCGTGCCGCCGATCTGCGCCATCATCTCAAGCGTTGACCACAGCCGTTCGGCGTTGACGCGGATCATGGCTTGTCCTTACCGCTGCGGTAGCGGAAATCACAGCACGCACCGCCCTGCATAATGGTCGTGGTGCGGGTTAGCTCTACGTCCGGCGCATAGCCAACGATGAATTTTTCATCGCGCGCGCAGGAGAGCAGATGACCGATCTCGCCCAGCCCCATCTCGTGGTACATCTCCGCGTAGCGACAGCGGGTCACGTTGTAGTTGTACTGCTGGTCGTCAGCGTCGATCACCTTCACGTCCAGGGCGTTATCTTTCTCCCACAGATACTGCAGGGCGATAAAGCTCTTGATGTTCGCGCCGTTGGGTTCTTTGCTGGCAAACCCTTTACCAGCGTCAATCGCGGCCTGCTCAATGGCCTCGCCAATCACCGCCTGGGCGCGGGCTTTCCCTATCTCGCGCACCAGGATTTCATAAATTGGCTTAATAATTTCAGCTTCAATTTTGCGGCGGGCGAGAATGCCCAGCTCATTATTATCACTCATCACATTGCCTCGCTGCGTTACTTCGCTTTTGCGCCGCCCAGCACGGTCTGCGGCTGCCATTTGCCGTCGACAACCTTATAGACCGTGAACGACGGCGATTTCAGGTTGCCCTCTTTATCAAACGCGATCTGTCCGGTAACGCCGGAATAGCTGATGGCGCGCAGGGCGGGCAGATAGTCTGATGGCTCAACGGAGTCTGCTTTTTCCATCGCCGCAACCAGCACGCGGGTGGCGTCATAGGCGAACGGGGCGTGCAGTTCGATATGGGTGTGATAGCGGGCCTGGTAGGCCTGTTCGAATGCCTTTCCACCCGGCATCTGGTCAACGGGCAGGCCCGGCTCCAGCGCCACAACGCCTTCGCCTTCTTTCTGCGCCAGCTTCAGGAACGTCTGGCTGACGAATCCGCCTGCGCCCATCAGCGTGGCATTCATGCCCAGCTGTTTAATGCGGCGAGCCAGCGGTGCGGCCTGGCTGTCGACGCCGCCGAAGAAGATCAGATCGGCGTTTTTACTGCGGATGGCGGTCAGCACGGCGCTGAAATCGACCGTTTTGTCATCCACGTACTGACGGTCGACAATTTTCACGCCCTGGGCTTCCAGCGATTTAATAAACTGGTCTGCAAGCCCCTGACCGAAGGCGGTACGGTCGTCGATCACCGCAATGCGTTTGGCTTTCAGGGTGTTAACCGCGTACTGACCGGCGAGCTGGCCGCCGTCATCGTCGTGTCCCATCACGCGGAAGCTGGTATCAAAACCTTGTTGCGTATAGGCGTGACCGGTCGCGACCGGTGCTACCTGGGCGATGCCCGCATCGTGATAAACGCGGGCCGCTGGAATGCTGGTGCCGGTGTTCCAGTGGCCGACCACGCCCGCCACATCGCTGTCCACCAGACGCTGCGCGACGGCTACGGCAGTGCGCGGGTCAGACTGATCGTCTTCGGACTGCAGTTTGAAGGTGACCGCTTTGCCGCCGATGGTCGGATGCTGCTTGTTAACGTCGTCAATGGCCAGCTGCGCGCCGTTCTCCAGATCTTTCCCGATACGGGCGGACGGGCCGGTGAGCGGGCCTGCCAGACCGATAACCACGGTTTCACCGTCGGCGGCCCACGAGGACGTTGAGGCAAAACCGCCGAGCAGAATAGCGGCGCTGAGCGCGCTGATTTTTAATGTTTTCATTGTATTTCCCTGATGTTGGCTGATGTGGTTAAACGGGCATTTCGCCCAAATAAATGTGTGCAATCTGGTCGTCGTGAAGCAGTGCTGTCGATTCGCCATGATGAACAATGCTGCCGCTGTCCATCACCCATGCGCTGTCGGTCACTTCCAGCGCGAGCCGGGCGTTTTGTTCGATCAGCAGCAGGGCGACACCGCGCTCGCGCAGCCCGGCAATAACGGCAAATATGTTCTCGACCATCTTCGGGGCAAGGCCCATCGACGGCTCGTCGAGGATCAGCAGGCGCGGGCGGCTGAGGAGGGCGCGGTTAAGGGCCAGCAGCTGTTGCTCGCCGCCGGACAGCAGCCCGGCAAGCTGATGCTGGCGCTCGCCCAGACGCGGGAAGCGTTCGAAAATCTCGTTCATCTCGCGCTTAATGGTGACAGTGTCACGTCTTAGCCAGGCGCCCATCTGCAGGTTTTCCAGTACCGTCATGCGGGAGAAGATCCCGCGGCCCTCCGGGACCATCACCAGCCCGTCGTGAAGCAGGGTCTCCGGGCTCTGTTTGCGGACCGGCTTACCGTTGAATTCAATACTGCCGCTAAAGCTTTCCAGCCCGGTAATGGCGCGCACGGTGGAGCTTTTCCCCGCGCCGTTAGCGCCGATCAGCGTAGCCTGTTCGCCCTCGTGCAGGGTAAAGGAGACATCGCGTACGGCCTGAATGCCGCCGTAATGCACGTCCAGACGTTCTACCTTCAGTAATTCAGTCATGGGCGTTACCTCCAAGCCAGGCGGCGATCACTGCCGGATCGCGCCGCACGCTTTCCGGCGTACCGCTGGCGAGCGTTTTACCGTAATCAAGCACCGTCAGGCGATCGCAGATGCCCATCACCAGCTTGACGTCATGTTCAATCATTAGCAGGGTTTTGCCGTCATCGCGGATGCGGATGAGCAGCTCGCCGAGCGCCACTTTTTCCGCCGCGTTCATTCCGGCGGCGGGCTCGTCCAGCGCCAGCAGCAGCGGATCCGTCGCCAGCGCGCGGGCGATTTCAAGGCGACGCTGATGACCATAGGCCAGATCGCAGGCGCGATAGTGGGCGAACTGCGCAATGCCGGTATAGTCCAGCCAGTGCCAGGCCAGCTCGCGGGTCTGCTTCTCTTCCTCGCGGGCGCGTTTATGGCGGCTCAGCGCGGCCCACAGGCCGTTACGGGTGCGCACGTGGCGGCCCACCATCACGTTTTCCAGCACCGACATCTCGTTGAAGAGGCGCACGTTCTGGAAGGTGCGGGCAATCCCGGCGGCAGTGACTTTCTCTATGTGCTTTGGGAAGTAGGGCTTATCGGCAATCGAAAACTCACCGCTGTCCGCCGGATAAAGCCCGGTGATCAGGTTAAAGCAGGTGGTTTTTCCCGCGCCGTTGGGGCCAATCAGCCCGTAGATTTCCCCTCTGTTGACGGTAATCGAAACGTCATCTACGGCAGTCAGCCCGCCGAAGCGTTTTGACATGTTGCGTACGGTTAACAGGCTCATGCCTTCACCTCCTTGTGGCGTACCGGCCAGAGGCCTGACGGGCGCACCAGCATGACCAGCACCAGTGCCAGACCGTAAAACAGCTGGCGCAGCACTTCCGGGTCAATCAGTACCGTACCGAACAGCGCCTGCTGAACCGGCGCTGCCTGGCTGCGCAGCAGTTCCGGCAGGGCGGTAAGCAGTACCGCGCCCAGGATCACGCCCGGTATGTGCCCCATACCGCCCAGCACCACCATCGCCAGTACGGCAATCGATTCCTGTAAGGTGAAGGATTCCGGGGAGACAAAGCCCTGAAACGCGCCGAACAGCGCACCTGCTATGCCGCCAAAGGAGGCGCCCATCGCAAAGGCGAGCAGCTTATAGTTACGCACGTTGATGCCCATCGCGCGGGCCACGTCTTCATCCTCGCGGATGGCGTGCCAGGCGCGGCCAATACGGGAATGCTGCAGGCGCAGGCAGACAAAAATAATCGCTACAATCACCAGCATCAGCAGGTAGTACCACAGCCACAGGGCGGGCACTTTGAAACCAAACCAGTGGTAGACGCCGCTAAACTTCAGGCCGAACAGGTTCAGCGTATCCACCCCGGTAATGCCCTTTGCGCCGTTGGTGATGTTTACCGGACGGTCGAGGTTGCGCATCAGGATGCGGATAATTTCGCCAAAGCCGAGGGTCACTATCGCCAGGTAGTCCCCGCGCAGCTTCAGCGTGGGCGCACCGAGTAAAATCCCGCAGACTGCCGCCACGAGGGCCGCCAGCGGAATAATAAGCAGATACGAGGTGTGCAGCCCGTCCGGGAACCAGACGCTGAGGATCGGAAACACCTCCAGCAGGTGTGGGGAGGCCATCAGTGCCGCGAGGTAGGCGCCGACGGCGTAAAAGGCGATAAAGCCCATGTCCAGCAGGCCGGTATAGCCGACCACAATATTGAGCCCGAGCGCCAGCATGATGTAGAGCAGGGCGAAGTCGATAACGCGCACCCAGTAGTTGCCGCCGAGCTGCGTGGCCACCACGGGTGCAATCAGCAGCGCGAGGCAGAACAGGCTCATGCCTGACCAGAATTTGCGCGTCGTCGCCGGGGCCTGAATTTGAAGTGTTGTCATGGTATTCCTTACGCCCTGTGCGCTACGCGCTCGCCCAGCAGGCCAGCCGGACGGAAGACCAGCACCAGGATCAGCACCATAAAGGCAAAGACATCCTGATAGTTGCTGCCAAATACACCGTGGGTCAGTTCACCCAGGTAGCCTGCGCCCAGCGCTTCGATAATGCCGAGCAGGATGCCGCCAATCATGGCACCCCGAATGTTGCCAATGCCCCCCAGCACGGCGGCGGTAAAGGCCTTGATCCCGGGTAAAAAGCCCATCGAGAAGCTGGCGTTACCGTAGTTGCTGGCCATCATTACGCCTGCCAGCGCGGCAAACGCCCCGCCAATGGCAAACGTCAGGGTGATAATGGCGTTTGGGTTAACCCCCATCAGCGTGGCCACGCGCGGGTTTTCCGCCACGGCGCGCATGCCGCGCCCCAGGCGGGTGTATTCCACCAGCAGCCAAAGCCCGGTCATCACCGCCAGCGCCAGCGCCACGGTGACAATACCGGTAACGGTCACGATGGCGGGAGGGTGCATTTCACTTCCTGACGTCACGGTAATCGGATCCATGGGCAAGATCTGCGGAAACATCAGCGGGTTGCGCGTCCAGATAATCATCGCCACGGTTTGCAGCAGGACGGAGACGCCGATACCCGAGATCAGCGGCGCCAGGCGCGGAGCGTTGCGCAGTCGACGGTAGGCAAAGCGCTCCACGGCCATGGCCAGTAGGGCGCACACGGCCATGGCAATCATCAGGGCAACGCCGAGCTGCAACAGCAGCGGCATATGCGGGAAGGTGGTATTCAGGGCGTTAATGGCGGAGAGCGTGGTGAGCGCGCCGACCATCAGAATATCGCCGTGGGCAAAGTTAATAATGCGCAAAATGCCATACACCATGGTATAGCCCAGCGCGATCAGCGCGTAGATGCTTCCCAGCATCACACCGTTGATCAGTTGTTGTATGAGTGTATCCAACGTCTGTTCCCGCAAAGTGCTCGTTCTGCGGCTACCATCCAATAAATGAATTAAATTGTAAAATACGCATCTATTATTTCTTATGATAAATAAATATTGTTTTATGTTTATGATTTAAATGAAAATAGTTAATGCCTGCTTTTGGGTAAAAAGCCTAAAGAAATCAACATATGAATAAAACAGAACAATTGGTGAGCCTGACGGCGTTTGCAGAGAGCCGCCTGGCAAACGATCCGCCGCTTCGGGCCGTACGTGCATTCGAGGCCATCGCCAGGCTGGGGAGCGTCACGCTGGCCGCGCAGGAGCTGGATATCTCTCCGTCGGCCGTCAGCCATCAGCTCAAGGTGCTCGAAGGATACCTGCAAATGCCGCTCACGGAACGTCAGGGACGCAGGCTGGTGCTGAGCCAGCACGGGCGGGAATATTACCGCTCGATCCGTGCGGCCTTTAACGTGTTGCGCCAGGCGACGGAGCACCTGGCGGAGCAGGCGCAAACGCGTCAGGTCACCATCAGCCTGATTCCGCTTTTTGGTATGGGGTGGTTTATCCCGCGCTTGCCTGCGTTCATGCGCGCCAATCCCCAAACCGAGATCAACGTGGTGTATGCCAATCACCGTAACTATCTGAGCGACGCGTCGGATATGTCGATTCGTTTTGGTAACGGGCAGTGGGCGGGGTATCAGAGTGAAAAGCTGATTTCCGGCCAGATGGTGCCGGTGTGCAGCCGCGCGTTTTTGCGCGTACATGGCCATATCGACACGCCTGAACAGCTGCTGCAAATGCCGCTGCTGCACGATGAAGAGCGTACGAGCTGGACGCAGTGGTTTTTGTTGCAGGGGGTAAAACGTCCACTCCGGCGCAGCGGCCCGCTGTTTGAAGACGGGCTGTTGACGCTGGCGGGCGTTCAGGCCGGGCTGGGATGTGCGCTCATGCGGGAGCCGCTGATTGCGCCATATCTTGAGAGCGGCGAGCTGGTCAAGATATTTGACTTACCGATTGATGACGGGCGCGATTATTACCTCTGCGTGCGCTCAGATTCAGAGATGACCGAAGACGGCAAGCTGCTGCAAACCTGGCTGCGTCGGGCGGCAGGCGGGGAGTTGTCTGTCGGGTAAAAGCGGAAGATAAAAAAAGCCAGCGTGTTACGCTGGCTTTTTGACAGACAAGATTTTAGAACTGGTAGGTCAGACCCAGCGCCACGATGTTGTCGGTACCGATACCTGCCTGGCGAGTGAACTGGTTGTCGTCCAGCAGGTTGATTTTGTAATCCACGTAGGTGGACATGTTTTTGTTAAAATAGTAGGTGGTGCCGACATCAATGTATTTAACCAGATCCTGGTCGCCGAAGTTCTCGATGTCTTTACCTTTAGACTGCAGGTAAGCGATGGATGGACGCAGGCCAAAGTCGAACTGATACTGAGCCACAACTTCGAAGTTTTGCGCCTTGTTTGCAAAGCCGTAGATGTCGCTGCGGTTACCGTTAGAGGTGCCGAAACGGGTTGCGTTATAGGTCTGAGAGTACTGCGCCGCGAGATAAACGTTGTTCGCGTCGTACTTCACGCCGCCGCTGTACACTTCAGCGCGGTCGCCTTCACCGTATACGCCAGCCGCATTCTGGTCAGCGGTACGGCGAGAGGAAGACATTGCACCACCGACGCTGAAGCCTTCACCCAGATCGTAAGTCAGGGACGCGCCGTAGCCGTCGCCGTTCTGGTTCAGCAGGCTGCGGCCGTTGGTGTTTTCACCGCTTACGCTGCCGTTTTTACCCTGGTACTGCAGGGCAAAGTTCAGGCCGTCAACCAGACCGAAGAAGTCCTGGTTACGGTAAGTTGCCACGCCGTTTGCACGAGACTGCAGGAAGTTGTCGGCACCGTAGGTGTCACCGCCGAATTCTGGCAGAACGTCGGTCCAGGAGGTCACGTCGTAAATCACGCCGTAGTTACGACCGTAATCGAATGAACCGGCTTCAGCGAACTTCAGACCTGCGAAGGCCACACGGGTCCAGGACTGGTTGTCGCCTTCGTCCTTGTTACCCTGAATCTGGTATTCCCACTGGCCATAACCGGACAGCTGGTCGTTAACCTGGGTTTCACCCTTGAAGCCGATACGCATGTAGGTTTTATCACCGTCTGCGCCTGCGTCATCAGAGAAATAGTGCAGACCTGTCACTTTACCGTACAGATCCAGCTTGTTACCGTCTTTGTTATAAATCTCAGCTGCGTTTACAACGCCTGCTGCCAACATGGAAGTGACTGCCACTGCAACTAATTTAAGTTTCATCTTAAATATTCCTTATAATTTTTTTCAGTATTTCCTGAACCATCGCGAACGATTTCTAAACGAGGCTGTTCGTCAACGGCGTGCTATTTTTAAAAATCTTGTAGTTGTCTTTCAATAATAAGTTTCAAAATATGAGTAATAATTTCATTTAGTGTGATCGAGATCGGGTTAATGACGGCTGAATAAAATATTGTGGCGATTATTTAATCAGAATGAGTTTATTTTTTGGCAACCATGATGGCGAATATTATTGCATTTCGTGTTATTAACAGCGGTAATATTCGCAGGGAAGTAGTTACGCAGCGGTGTCAGGTTATGTCAATTTGATGTCGGGGGAATTGACGAAGGAAGCTAATATAAACAGAACATCAACAAATGCACTAATGTTCTGATTAATATATTACGATGTGATCACATATTAAATTTATGTTAATTTTTCTGCCGGATTTAATCGAACCCGGCATAAATCTGGACCCTATTTTCGTGTAGCGTACCAGCAGAGCAATGACCCGGCGCAGACCATCAGCGCGCCCTGCCAGAACGAAAAAGAGAGGGGTGAGCTTAGCAGCACGGCTGCAAGCACGGCAGAGAGCACGGGAGTAAAATAGGATACGGCAGCCAGCACCGTGACGTTACCGTGCAGAATGCCAATATTCCATGCCGCATAGCCAAACCCAAGCGCAATGCCGCACATAACGAGCTTCACGATAACCGGAAAGCTGAACACCATTTCTGGCTGATCGCTAAGGGTATATTTCACCCACAGGCTCAGCGCAGTGAGCAAAACAAAGAGGGTAATACCGTTTTGCCCTTTGGCAAATTTGGCGGTTACGGTGCAGTAGGCGGCCCAGATAAATGCTCCGGCAAAGGCAAGCGTATAGCTAAGGGGATTAGAGACGACATTGCGGATTATTTCATCAATGTGTAATCCTTGCTCACCTCCTAATACCCAACACACGCCGAGCAGAGCGATAGCTAAACCGGGGACGACCCACAGCGTTGATTTCTGTCCGTTGAATAAAATAGCAAAGACGATCGTCAGGCTCGGCCAGAGATAATTAACCATACCGACTTCTATGGCCTGCGCTCGCGTGGCGGCATAGCCTAACGACAACGCCAGACAAATTTCGTAACTGACAAACAGTACGCTGCCTGCAATAAGATACCCAGGTGAAAAACGTTTAATATCAGGAAATCCTACCGTTACCAGGCACAATAACCCACTGAGGGTGTAAATCATCGCCGCGCCGCCGACGGGCCCCAACCCCTCGCTTACGCTGCGAATCAGGCCCACCATTGTGCTCCATAGCAGTATCGCCGCCAGCCCCGTGAGCGTTGCTCTCTTTCTGTCCATTACGTTTTCATCGCTAATAAAATCAAAGGGAAAATGTATAGCATTAATTCTGACCCTGTCGCGAATTATTCTCTTACGTGTTTAACCCTTAAGGGGTATTCAAACGCGGCAGCGGTGACTATTAAGGGGGCGACGTCAGGCGACCTTGATTTGACGCAAAAAAAACAGGGGCTTTAATGTTAGTTTGCGGCGCGAAGTCTTATCAGATAACGAGGACAACAATGGACGTCAGCCGCAGACAATTTTTCAAAATCTGCGCGGGCGGTATGGCCGGAACCACAGCCGCAATGCTGGGATTTGCTCCCAAAATGGCGCTGGCTCAGGCACGCAACTATAAGCTGCTGCGTGCGAAAGAGATCCGTAACACCTGCACATACTGCTCCGTGGGTTGTGGGCTATTGATGTATAGCCTGGGCGATGGCGCGAAGAACGCCAGAGAAGCGATTTACCATATTGAAGGGGATCCGGATCATCCGGTGAGCCGTGGGGCGCTGTGCCCGAAAGGGGCGGGACTGCTGGACTATGTCCACAGCGAAAACCGCCTCCGCTACCCGGAATACCGCGCGCCGGGCTCCGACAAATGGCAGCGCATCTCCTGGGATGAGGCGTTCTCCCGTATTGCAAAACTGATGAAAGCCGACCGTGACGCCAACTTTATTGAAAAGAACGAGCAGGGCGTGACGGTCAACCGCTGGCTCTCTACCGGGATGCTGTGCGCATCTGCGGCAAGCAATGAAACCGGCATGCTGACGCAAAAATTTGTGCGCTCTCTCGGCATGCTGGCGGTAGACAACCAGGCGCGCGTCTGACACGGACCAACGGTAGCAAGTCTTGCTCCAACATTTGGTCGCGGTGCGATGACCAACCACTGGGTTGATATTAAAAACGCCAACGTCGTGGTGGTGATGGGCGGTAACGCCGCTGAAGCCCATCCGGTGGGATTCCGCTGGGCGATGGAAGCGAAAAACAACAACGATGCGACGCTCATCGTCGTCGATCCGCGCTTTACGCGTACGGCATCGGTGGCCGATATCTATGCGCCGATCCGCTCCGGTACGGACATTACGTTCCTCTCCGGCGTGCTGCTGTACCTGATCGAAAACAACAAAATTAACGCGGACTACGTTAAGCATTACACCAACGCGAACCTGCTGGTGCGGGATGATTTTGCTTTCGATGACGGGCTGTTCAGCGGCTATGACGCTGAAAAACGCCAGTACGACAAAACGTCCTGGAACTATCAGTTCGATGAAAACGGCTATGCGATGCGGGATGAAACGCTGACGCATCCGCGCTGCGTGTGGAACCTGCTGAAGCAGCACGTTTCCCGCTATACGCCGGACGTGGTGGAGAACATCTGCGGCACGCCGAAAGCGGACTTCCTGAAGGTGTGCGAGGTGCTGGCCTCCACCAGCGCCGCTGACAGAACCACCACGTTCCTGTATGCGCTGGGCTGGACGCAGCACACCGTGGGCGCGCAGAACATCCGTACCATGGCGATGATCCAGCTGCTGCTCGGCAACATGGGGATGGCCGGTGGCGGCGTGAACGCCCTTCGCGGACACTCTAACATTCAGGGCTTAACCGATCTCGGCCTGCTCTCCACCAGCCTGCCGGGCTACCTGACGCTGCCCTCGGAAAAGCAGGCCAGTCTGCAAGCGTATCTTGAAGCTAATACGCCAAAAGCAACGCTGCCGGACCAGGTAAACTACTGGAGCAACTATCCGAAGTTCTACGTCAGCCTGATGAAATCCTTCTACGGCGACGCGGCGCAGAAGGAGAACGACTGGGGCTTTGAGTGGCTGCCCAAGTGGGACCAGGCTTACGACGTCATTAAGTATTTCAACATGATGGATAAGGGCGACGTCACCGGTTATATCTGCCAGGGCTTTAACCCGGTGGCGTCATTCCCGGATAAAAACAAAGTCGTGCGCAGCCTGAGCAAGCTCAAGTACATGGTGGTTATCGATCCGCTGGTGACCGAGACCTCCACCTTCTGGCAGAACCACGGGGAATCCAACGATGTCGATCCGGCGTCGATTCAGACCGAAGTGTTCCGCCTGCCGTCCACCTGCTTTGCGGAAGAGGACGGCTCTATTGCCAACTCCGGCCGCTGGCTGCAATGGCACTGGAAAGGGCAGGACGCACCGGGCGAAGCGCGTAACGACGGCGAAATCCTGGCCGGCATTTATCATCGTCTGCGCGAAATGTACCGCAGCGAAGGCGGCAAAGGCGCTGAGCCGCTGCTGAAGATGAGCTGGCACTACAAGCAGCCGGATCGTCCTGAGTCTGAGGAAGTCGCGAAAGAGAACAACGGCGTGGCGCTGGCGGATCTCTACGACACCAATGGCAGCCTGGTGGCGAAGAAAGGCCAGCTGCTGAACAGCTTTGCGCTGCTGCGTGACGACGGTACCACGGCATCGTCCTGCTGGATCTACACCGGCAGCTGGACGGAGCAGGGTAACCAGATGGCGAATCGCGATAACGCTGACCCGTCAGGCCTGGGCAACACGCTGGGCTGGGCATGGGCGTGGCCGCTGAACCGTCGCGTGCTGTACAACCGCGCGTCGGCGGATATCAACGGCAAGCCGTGGGATCCGAAACGGATGCTGATCCAGTGGAACGGGGCGAAGTGGACGGGGAACGACATTCCGGATTACAACACCGCCGCGCCGGGCAGCAACACCGGACCATTCATCATGCAGCCGGAAGGGCTGGGGCGTCTGTTCGCCCTCAACAAGCTGGCAGAAGGGCCGTTCCCGGAACACTACGAGCCGATGGAAACGCCGCTGGGGACCAACCCGCTGCACCCGAACGTGGTCTCAAGCCCGGTGGTGCGCATCTACGAAGAGGACGTGCTGCGCTTAGGCAAAAAGGACAAATTCCCGTACGTGGGGACGACCTACCGCCTGACCGAGCATTTCCACACCTGGACCAAGCACGCGCGGCTTAATGCCATCGCGCAGCCGGAACAGTTTGTGGAGATAAGCGAAACGCTGGCGAAGGCGAAAGGCATTGCCAACGGCGATCGCGTCAAGGTAAGCAGCAAGCGCGGCTTTATTCGCGCGGTGGCGGTGGTGACCCGTCGCTTGCAAAGTCTGAACGTGCACGGCCAGCAGGTGGAAACCGTCGGTATCCCGCTGCACTGGGGCTTTGAAGGGGTGGCGCAGAAAGGCTATATCGCCAACACCCTGACGCCAAACGTCGGCGATTCCAACTCGCAAACGCCGGAGTACAAAGCGTTTCTGGTCAACATCGAGAAAGCGTAAGGAGCGATTAAATGGCGATGGAAACACAAGACATTATTAAACGCTCCGCGACCAACCCGATCACCCCCGCGCCTCGCGCGCGGGACTATAAGGCAGAGGTCGCCAAGCTTATCGACGTCTCCTCCTGCGTGGGCTGTAAGGCCTGCCAGGTGGCCTGCTCAGAGTGGAACGACATTCGCGACGAGGTGGGGCACTGCGTCGGGGTTTACGATAACCCGGCGGATCTGAGCGCCAAATCCTGGACGGTGATGCGCTTTAGCGAAACCGACCAGAACGGCAGGCTGGAGTGGCTGATCCGCAAGGACGGCTGTATGCACTGTGAAGATCCGGGCTGCCTGAAGGCGTGTCCGTCTGCCGGTGCGATAATTCAGTACGCCAACGGGATCGTCGACTTCCAGCAGGATAACTGCATCGGCTGCGGCTACTGCATCGCGGGCTGTCCATTTAATATCCCACGCCTCAATAAAGAGGATAACCGGGTATACAAATGCACCCTGTGCGTGGACCGCGTCAGCGTCGGGCAGGAGCCTGCGTGCGTGAAGACCTGTCCGACCGGGGCGATCCACTTCGGCACCAAAAAAGAGATGCTCGACGTGGCGCAAGAGCGCGTGGAGAAGCTGAAAGCGCGCGGCTACGACAAGGCGGGCATTTACAACCCGCAGGGCGTGGGCGGCACGCACGTGATGTACGTGCTGCATCACAACGACCAGCCGGAGTTGTATCACAACCTGCCGAAAGATCCGGCGATCGATACCTCCATCAACCTGTGGAAAGGGGCGCTTAAACCGCTCTCAGCGGCGGGCTTTATCGCCACCTTTGCGGGGCTGATCTATCACTACATCGGTATCGGCCCGAATAAAGAGGTGGATGACGACGAGGAGGAGCATCATGAGTAAGTCGAAAATGATAGTGCGCACCAAATTTGTCGATCGCGCCTGTCACTGGACGGTAGTCATTTGCTTCTTCCTGGTGGCGGTATCCGGCATTTCGTTCTTCTTCCCGACGCTGCAGTGGCTAACGGAAACCTTCGGGACGCCGCAGATGGGGCGCATTCTGCACCCGTTCTTCGGCGTGCTGATTTTCGTGGTGCTGATGTTTATGTTCGTGCGCTTTGTCCATCACAATATTCCGGACAAGCAGGACATCCCGTGGGTGAAAGGAATTGTCGAAGTCCTGAAGGGTAACGAGCATAAAGTCGCGAAGGTTGGGAAATACAATGCCGGACAGAAGATGATGTTCTGGACCATCATGAGCATGATTTTTGTGCTGCTGGTGACCGGCGTGATTATCTGGCGTCCGTATTTTGCCCAGTATTTCCCGATTCAGGTGATTCGCTACGCGCTGCTGATCCACGCGACGTCGGCCATCATCCTGATCCACGCCATCCTGATCCATATGTATATGGCGTTCTGGGTGAAAGGATCGATTAAAGGGATGATCGAAGGGAAGGTGAGTCGCCGCTGGGCGCAGAAACACCACCCGCGCTGGTATCGTGATGTGGAACGGCTGGAGGCGAAACAGGAAAGTACGGAAGGAATGAAGTAAGACCTGCGCCGTCGGCTCTGCCCGGCGGCGCTGCGCTTGCGCGGGCCTTCATGTGTTAGTCAATAAACGATCAATTGCCGCTATAACGTCATGACGTGCGTTGCGTAAATTACAAACAAAGTCTTTAGGGTTGATTTTATTGTTGTTAATGTTTGTTATCATCGGTGAATAAATCAGAAACGTTTCAAAGTCGATATTTATCCCCGGAGCCAGATGGCTTTGCCATAACGGCAACTTATTATTTCTCGCGAGCGGTACAATTACGCGTGTGGCAAGATCATCATAACAATCATCCTGAATGAGCATATAATAGGGAAGTTTGTCCCGTGTAGCCGCAGATGTATTACGGTAAACATTAAATTGTCTCAGCATTAAAGCACCCTGAAAAACTCATCATCAGTGATGGTTCCGTGTTTCTCCACAAAATCATTCATTGCCCGTATAAATGCACGATCCTCTTCTGATGGCTGCCGCCGCCTGGTTGAATTTTGTTCTGCATGACACAAGGGCTTACGCGATGTGATGTTCTGGCCCAGCTCTGCTTCTGTGGTATGTTTCATCGTTATCTCCTTTGTTGGTGCGGTCATTATCAACCGCCGCCAACAAAAAACAATACTGTATCCCCTGGTAATCTATATTCTGCGAACCGCCTTCCAATTATATCAGAATCGCTCCTCTACATACCGGAACGGGTATTTTGTGGGTTTAACTTTGCCGATTTTGCGCTTCGGTAAATCCACCTTGTCGACGTGAATTTCTTTATACGGGATCTGCGAAAGCAGATGCGAAATAATATTCAGACGCACGCGTTTTTTATCTTCAGAACGGGCGACAAACCACGGTGCCCAGGCTGTATCGGTGGCTTCAAACATGGCGTCGCGCGCGCGGGTGTATTCGTCCCAGAGGTTAAAGGATTTAATATCCATCGGCGACAGCTTCCAGATCTTACGCCCATCGTTAATGCGGTCGCGCAGGCGCCGCTCCTGCTCTTTCGGCGTTACCTCCAGCCAGTACTTCAGCAGGATAATTCCTGCATCGACCATCGCTTTTTCCATGACCGGCGCGCCGTCCAAAAATTTCTCCGCCTGTTCCTCCGTGCAGAACCCCATCACCCGCTCCACGCCTGCGCGGTTATACCAGCTGCGATCGAATATCACGATTTCACCCGCCGAGGGCAGGTGAGGCACATAGCGCTGGAAGTAGAGCTGGCTTTTCTCTTTATCCGTTGGGGCAGGAAGCGCAACAACGCGAAACACGCGGGGGCTGACGCGCTCGGTGATCGCTTTAATGGTGCCGCCTTTGCCGGCGCCATCGCGTCCTTCAAAAACAATACACACCTTCAATCCTTTGGCGACGACCCACTGCTGGAGCTTAACCAGTTCGACGTGCAGGCGGCGGAGCTCTTTTTCATACTCTTTGGTCTTAAGGGGGGCATTCGATACGACATCAACAGCGACAGGGGTTTTCTTTTTGCTTCCCATGATTGTCATCCTCAGGTTGTCCGGCGTGGAAAAAGCGAGGCCGCACTATGAAGTGTAATCCACCTGAATTAATGGATTAATGTGTCAGCCAGCTGATTTGAACTGGCTCACCATACAAGATTATTTAATAATGCCCTCGCAATTGATTAACCGGTGGTTGAGGCATGAAAAAGACAATATTTTCGTTGGCGCTTGGCACATTTGGCCTGGGTATGGCTGAATTTGGCATTATGGGGGTGTTAACCGAACTGGCGCACGACACCGGCATTTCGATTCCCTCCGCCGGGAATATGATCTCGTTTTATGCCTTCGGCGTGGTGATTGGCGCGCCGATTGTGGCGCTGTTCTCCGGCAAGTTCTCGTTAAAAACGACGCTGCTGTTTCTGGTTGCCATGTGCGCAGTCGGAAATGCCCTGTTTACGTTTTCTACGTCGTATTTCTGGCTAGCGCTGGGGCGTTTGATCTCCGGTTTTCCGCACGGGGCCATTTTTGGCGTCGGGGCGATTATCCTCTCTAAAATTGCGCCACCCGGGAAGGTGACGGTCGCGGTGGCCGGGATGATCGCCGGGATGACCGTGGCCAACCTGGTGGGCGTCCCGCTCGGCACCTGGCTGGGGCACCAGTTCAGCTGGCGCTATACCTTTTTCCTGATTGCTGCGTTCGACGCGCTGGTTATCCTCTCGGTTCTGCTCTGGGTGCCGGATATCCATGACAAATCAGAAATCAAATTGTCCGAGCAGTTCCACTTCCTGAAGAAACCGGAACCCTGGCTGATTTTTGCCGCCACCATGTTTGGCAATGCTGGCGTGTTCGCGTGGTTCAGCTTCGTTAAGCCGTTTATGGTCAACGTTTCTGGCTTTTCCGAAGGGATGATGACGGCCATCATGATGCTGATGGGCCTTGGCATGGTCTTGGGCAATCTGCTGAGCGGCAAACTCTCGGGGCGCTTTAGCCCGCTGCGCATTGCGGCCATCACCGATATGGTGATTGTCGCCTCGCTGCTGCTGCTTTTCGCCCTGGGCGAACTGAAAACGGCCTCGCTGGTGATGGGCTTTATCTGCTGTGCCGGGCTGTTTGCGCTCTCTGCACCGCTGCAAATTTTGCTTCTGCAAAATGCGAAGGGCGGTGAGATGCTGGGGGCGGCCGGAGGGCAGATGGCGTTTAATCTCGGCAGCGCGATCGGGGCGTACTTTGGTGGGATGATGATTACCCTCGGCTTTAGCTGGCGCTACGTCACGCTGCCTGCGGCGTTCCTCTCGTTCTCGGCCATGAGCGCGCTGTTGATCTACGGTTACCTGCGGGCCAGACAGGCTCAGGCTAACGCTCGCGCGCTAGCCTGATTGTATTCAGGCAAGCCAGGGCTCACCCAGCGTCAGCATCAGGCGGTTGGCCCAGGCGAAGAACGCAGCGGACTGCACCAGGTCCAGCTGGGCTAAGGTGTCCAGCCCCTCTTTTTCCAGAGCGGCGAGGTGCAGCGGCGTGGCGGCAGGCGAGGTAACCGACAGCGCTGCCGCAAAATTAATTTCCGCCTGCCAGCGCGCAGATTGCCCCTCGCTCAGGGAGCGTCCCGGACGCACGGCCAGCAGGGCCTCTACCGCCGCGTCATCCTTTGACAGCTGGCTGGCTTTGCGCGCATGGACAGAGGCGCAGTAGATGCAGCCGTTAATTTTACTGGTTACCGTTGCGGCCAGCTCGCGCTCGGCGCGCGGCAATCCCCCCGGCGTATAAAAAATTCCTTTATCCGTTAGCGTGCGCTGTTCAAGCACCGGCAGGTTGCGCCCCAGCAGGCGGAAGTAGTCGGAATCGGTATGGCCAAATTTCGCCAGAACGGCAACCTCGTCATCACGGAAGTCCGCCAGCGGTTTGGCGTCGATCCACGGCTCCCAGCCCAGCTCCTGCTGGGTGAACGCGACGGGAGCCGTCTTCCCGGAGACCGTGGCTGCGGTTGTATGCCAGATGCCTGCCGCCACCGGCGCATCGCTTGCCACCACCGGCTTGTCATTTAGCAGCCGCAGCCCGGCGACGAGTCGGCTCTGAAAGCTGACAAACGCAACAAGCTGCGCCAGGGTAACAATGCCTTCCTTGCTCCAGCCCGCCCGGGTCAGCGCCGTCAACGCGGACGGCGTGGCTTCGACGGGAGAGAACGTCAGCAGGCGCGCGAAGTGCAGCGCCGGGGTCAGGCGTTCGGATGTTGGGTCGGCCAGGCCAAACCCCGCATAGTGCGCGGCCAGCGCCTCCGCGTTGTGCCACCTGGCGACTTTTGCCGCGACGGCGAAGCGCTCGTCCAGCGCAAAATCGCTATCCTGCTGGGTAAATAAGATTTCATAGCTGCCCTGGGCGTGGCGCGTGGCGGCGTCCCGCGTGGCGCGCGCCTCTGCCAGAGGGGAACCGGGTTTAATTTCCGCCAGCTCGGCGAGAATGTCCTGACTTAATGACATAGGTGTCTCCTCAAAGGATGTGGGGGGCAATATGTTCGGCGATCAGTTCGATGGATCGCAGCGTGTCGCGATGGGTGGGCTCGACCGAATGAACCTGGAACGAGATATCCGTGGCGCGCCTGAGAACGGAGTCCGCATGCAGTGAACGCAGCACCGTCTCTGGCGAACCGATATGGGCGTCGAACTGGCGACGAAAATCTGTGACAGTGTCACCTTTAACCGCGTGTCCGGCAGCGCGATGCTGCTGGGCCTGCCTGGTGAGACCCGGCGTGGCGACCTTCAGCGCGTAGTCATCGCTGTCGGCGACGAACGCCGTGCGGGAGGCCAGAATACGCGGCGCAATGCCCGCAGGCAGCGCATCAAGGTAGGCATCCACAATCGGGTTCTGGATCGCGTCGAGCGTCAAATCCAACTGGTCTGCCGGGCGCGGCTGCGTGCGGGAGAGCATCAAACCGTGTCCGGCCCGCGCGGCGCGAACGGCACCGTCGACGGAAAAGGTGGCAATCCAGATCCGTTCAGCCAGCTGTGGCGCTGGCGGGTAGAGGTGATTATCCGGATGGGTAAGCGAATCCCCGCGCCAGGCGCTCTGGATCACATGCAAATGGTCAGCAAAGGCCGCGCCGCGCTGTTCAAACGTCAGTCCAAACGGCAGGAAAGAGGTCGGCGTGCCGCCCGAACCAAAACCTACTTCGAGACGACCATCGGCGAGTAAATCCAGCACCGCCGCATCTTCCGCCACGCGCAGCGGGTTTTCCATCGGCAGGGTAATGATGGCCGTGCCCAGGCGGATGGTTTCGGTATGCGCCGCAACGTGGGCCAGAAACAGCAGCGGCGATGGCAGACCGCCTTCACTTTCGTGGAAGTGGTGCTGCGCGATCCAGGCGCTGTCAAAACCGTGGCGTTCGGCGTGGCGGATCTGTTCGGTTGCCAGACGATAGCGCTCCTTCGGCGTGGCGTCGTCAAGCAGGCGGGTGAAAAATCCCAGGCGTTTTCGCGTCATGCGAACTCCTCCGTAGCGGGTGAAAAATGGGGAATGGCGGCAATCAGCTCGCGGGTATAGTCGTTCTGTGGCGACGTGAATAAGGTCTCGACGTCACCGTGTTCGACCACCTGACCGCTGCGCAGCACCGTGACGCTGTGGGCGATCCGGCGGACGGTAGAGAGATCGTGCGTGATAAAGAGGTAGGTCAATCCCAGCTGCTGCTGCAGCTGCTGAAGCAGTGCCAGAATCTGCGCCTGTACGGTGACGTCCAGCGCGGAGGTGGCCTCGTCCAGCACCAGAATAGTCGGCTCCAGAATAAGCGCCCGGGCGATGGCTACGCGCTGGCGCTGCCCGCCTGAAAGCTCCCTTGCGGTGCGGGTCAGGAGTTCAACGGGCAGGGCAACCCGCTGCGCCACGGTCTCTACACGGAGCTTGCGCTCCGCCTTAGCGAGGCGAGCAAAGTTCTTCAGCGGCTCTTCGATGATCTCGAACAGCGTCTGACGCGGGTCGAGAGAGGCGAACGGGTTCTGGTAGACAAACTGGATCTTCTGGCGCAGCTGGCGTCGGGCCTCGCGGCTGAGATCGGTGGCATCAATATCATCAATAATGACCTGTCCGCTGTCCGCCTGTTCAAAACCCAGCAAAATACGGGCGAGGGTGGTTTTCCCGGAGCCGGATTCACCGACCAGCGCATGCGTGCTGCCGCGCCTGACGTCAAACGCCACCCGATCCAGCGCCTGAAGATGATGACCTTTGCCCAGCGAGAACCGTTTGCTGATGGCGCGGGCGCGAATGGCCGGTGACGCCAGCGGAAGGCCCGCTACCGGGGCGATGGTCAGGCGCTGGCCCTGAAGATCGCTCAGTAGCTGACGGGTATAGGCGTGCTGCGGCGTGCGGACAATGTCGGCGGTGTCGCCGTGCTCCTGAACCTCGCCGTTGCGAAACACCAGCAGCCTGTCCGCGCGCTGGGCAGCCAGCGCCAGATCGTGGGTGACAAACAGAACCGCAGTACCCGATTCCCGACGCAGGACATCCAGCAGATCGAGAATGCGTTTTTGCACCGTCACGTCCAGCGCGCTGGTGGGCTCATCGGCAACGATCACGTCCGGGCGCAGGGCAATGGCGATGGCAATCAGCACGCGCTGTTTCATCCCGCCGGAGAGCTGATGCGGATACTGCTTCATGCGCTGTTCGGGATGGCTCAGGCCGACCTTTGTCAGCAGGGCGAGCACCTGCTCGTCGCGCTGGAGTGCCGTTACCTTTTGGTGCTGCTGAATAATTTCCCCGACCTGTACGCCGATCGTCTTCACCGGGTTGAGTGAATTACCCGGATCCTGCGGAACCAGGCTGATTCGCGCGCCGCGAAGGGTATCGAGACGCTTCGCTGACCACCGGCTAATTTCCTCGCCGTTGAGCACGATTTTCCCGGCATCGCGTCGGGCGTTATCCGTCAGCAGACCGATGATCGCCTGTGCCGTGGTTGTTTTGCCTGAGCCGGATTCACCGACAAAGGCCAGCATTTCCCCCCTTAGGAGGGTGAAGCTGACGTTATGCACCACCTCACGCCACTGGCGCGCGGTACGGTAGCTGATGGTCAGGTTTTCTACCGAGAGTACGGTCATTTCAGGCCTCCGCTGAACTGCTGGCTGATACGGTTGGTGGCAAGCACGACGGCGATGACGACCACGCCGGGGAAGGTAGTTAACCACCAGGCGGTAGAGAGATAGTTACGGCCTTCGGCAATCAATAAGCCCCATTCCGGAACGGGCGGCGGGGTGCCGTAGCCGAGAAAGCTCAGCGTGGAGAGGGCCAGAATGGCCTGACCAAACTGCAGCGTGGCAAAGGCGAGAACGGCGGTTAAGGCGTTGGGCAGGATGTGTCGCCACAGGACCGCCAGGAACGTCCCGCCGCTGCCAAACGCCGCCTCGACATAATCCGTATGGCGGATGCGCACCACTTCACCCCGCGCGAGGCGGGCGAAGCTGGCGATGGAGGCCACGCCGACGGCAATGGCGGCGTTAACGGTGCCAAACCCGAGCAGAATAATGACCGTCAGCGAGAGCAGCAGAGACGGAATGGACAACAGCACGTCGACAAAACGCATCAGGAAAGATTCGACGCGTCCGGCGAACGCGCCGGCGATCACCCCCAGACCGGTGCCCACCACCAGCCCCATCGTGACGGCAGCGAGCGCTGCGCTCAGGGAGTGGGACGCACCATACACAATGCGGGTGTAAACATCGCGGCCAAGCTGATCGGTGCCGAGCCAGTGGCCCGCCTGCGGTGCCAGACGTTGCGCTCCGGCGATGCCTTCAATCGGGCTGTATTGGGTTAACAGGCCGGGGGCTACGGCAGCAAAAATAGCGAGAATAATCACCGCCCACGCCAGCCACAGTCCCGGCTGCCACGCGACGCCGTGCCAGCCGGGAACGCGTTTTCGCGCGGCGGCAGCGTAATCGACCAGGCTCATGATGCACCTCCGGTAACGGTTTGCAGACGGGGATCCAGCAGCGGCATCAGCAGGTCCACCAGCAGATTGATCAGGACAAAGCCGAGAGCGGAAATCATCACCACCGCCTGAAGCACGGCAATGTCCTGGTTGTTCACCGCCTGCTGGGTCAGCTGCCCGAGCCCGCTGCGGCCAAATACGGTTTCGGTGATCAGCGCTCCGGCAATCAGTTCGCCCAGCAGCAGCCCGGCAATATTGAGTACCGGCAGCAGCGCGTTGCCGGTGACGTGGCGCCACAGGACGGCGGTTTCACTCAGCCCTTTGGCGCGGGCGACGGCGACAAACGGCTGCGTCGCCACCTGGTCCAGGCTGCGCATCAGAATTTGCGCCAGCGGGGCGGAGATCGGGATCGCGACGGTGACGATCGGCAGGATCAGCCCCTGCAGCGGCGTCGGGTTAATCACCGGAATGAGCCGCAGCTGAAAAGAAAAAAGCTGAATGAGGGCAATCCCCAGCCAGAACGTGGGTAAGGAGATAAACAGGACCGGCAGAGACTGGAGGGTATTACTCAGCCAGCGCAGACCCGGCAGACGCGACGCAAAGGCCAGCGCAAACGCCAGCAGGACCGCGAGTAAAAAAGCGGGCAGGGCGAGGCTCAGGGTATCCGGCAGATTGCTGGCAATCAGCTCGCTGACCGGCACCCCTGCCTGTAATGAATAGCCGAAATCTCCGCGCAGCATCGCCAGCAGCGTGTGGCCGTATTGCTGCCACAGCGGGCTGTCCGCGCCGTAGGCCACGCGCATCTCCTCGATTTGCGCCGGGCTTAGGCCCAGGTCCGGGTTCTGAAATTTAATCAGCACCGCGTCGCCAGGCAGCACCTGGAGCAACACGAACGAGAGGGTAAAGGCGGCCCACAGCACCAGCAGCCCGTGCCCAAGACGTTGAAGAAGTGCGTGGCGCATCGTCAGCTCCTCAGTGTTTCTCAATCCACGCGCCGTAGAACGACGGGCGGCCGACCGCTTCAAAATTGACGCCTTTCAGCCACGGCGCACCGGCAAAGACCTGTGGCTCCTCGAAAATCGGAATGACGTAGGCGTTATCCAGCAGGTAGCGCTGGGCATCGCCGGTCAGCTGCAGGCGTTTTTGCGGATCGACCTCTGAGGAGATATTTACCAGCAGCGCATTCAGCTTGTCGTCGCGGAAGCTTTTGACCTTGTCGCTGGAGCCGCCTTTTTGCAGCAGCGCGTCGCGGTTAGCCGGGTAGAACATGCTTTTCACCACGTCCGGATCGGCGCGGCCCACTTCTGAGACGGTTAACGGGGTTTTCTGTGGATCAAGGTTATCCAGCGTGCGGCTGCCAGCGTCACCGGCTTTTACGTTCAGCACTACGCCCACCTGACGCCACTGCTGGGCAACCAGCTGCAGCACCTCTTTGTTTTGCGGCTGCGGCAGGGATTCATATACCGTCAGCGCCAGCCGCTGCCCGTCTTTGGCTCGGATCCCGTCGCTGCCCGCTTTCCAGCCCGCCTCGTCCAGCAGCTGGTTGGCTTTTGCCGGGTCAAAGGTCAATTTGTCGCTGAGATCGACAAAGCCTGCGGCGGAATCGGCAATCACCGACTTCGCCTGCGGATAGTTGGCCGAGAAGAGGGTCTCGACCACCTGCTTTGCATTCGTGGCATGCAGCAGCGCCTGGCGCACGCGAATATCGGAGACCAGCGGGTTATCCGGGCGGAAGCTGATACTGTCGTTCACCCCGCGCGTTGGGGCGGCGTAGATTTTATAGCCCTGGTCTGTCGCCTGCTTTTCGTCATACGCCTGCACCTGGCGAATAAAGTCGGCCTGACCGGCCAGCAGGGCGCCGACGCGCACGCTGTCCTCCTGGGTAACGATAAACTTGATGCCATCCAGATTGGCTGGACCCTGTTGCGTCAGGCTTTTGGGCCCCCACTGGTAGTCCTTACGGGCTTCGAGCGTCACTTCGCGGCCCAGCTTCTCGTCCTTCACCACAAACGGGCCGGAGCCGATGATATGCCGGGCGTCTCCCAGCTCTTCAAAGTTGCGCTTCAGCGTGCTGAGCGAGACCAGACCCGAGCCAATCGTGGCGGTGCCCTGCAGGAAACCCGGCGACGTTTTTTTGAAGTAGAACTTCACGGTCAGCGGGTCGACCACTTCGCTGCGATCGTAGTTATTGATCACTTCTGACACCGGCAGGCGCTGCGCCTTATTGCCCAAACCGTAGGTATCAAAGTTTTTTGCTACGGCGTTGGCGTCCAGCGGCGTGCCGTCGGAGAAGGTGATCCCCGGGCGAATTTTGAAGGTGTATTCGGTTTTATCGGCGTTGGTGGTCCAGCTTTCGGCCACCCACGGTTCGACCTGCAGCGTCTTTGGGTTTTGCCACGTCAGTTTGTCGGTGATCTGGTTCAGAATGCCGCCGTTCGGATAGAAGCCGCCGGCAGGCGGATAGAGGTTGGTGTGCGCCTGTTGCTCCAGATAAATCAGCGTGCCGCCTTTGACCGGCGCATCGGCGGACCAGGCTGCGGTTGTCGTCAGAATCAGCGCCGTCAGCAGCGGCAGACGAAATGGGGTTTGCATGGTGAATTCCTTTGTTATCTTCTTGTTAGCGTCGGATTCATCATCGGGCGCGGGGGAAAACAAGGGAACAAAGGAATTAAGATAAGGATTGCCGGAAACTGAAAATAAAAACGCCCCGTTAGCGGGGCGATGGCGGGGACCTAAACGAATTTCGCCAGCGGGTCGGCGGCGGCAAAGGCGACCGTTTTGTCTGCTAATGGCGGATAGATCAGCTCATTCGTGATGGCGATTTTGATCTTCTTCGCCTCGTCGCGGACGGATTTGACGGCCTGTTCCCAGCCCTCGGTATAGACCGCACCCCACGCGCCTAAATCCAGGCAGGTAACATAGTTCACCTGACGATAAGGGTAAGGAGTAACGTTCAGCAGGCTGGCGGCAGCGTTATGACCGGCAAATTTCCCTAGCTGGATCGCGTGCTGGCAGGTCATCAGCGCCGTGTTGCCCGCATCGTCTGTTTTGGCGTGAGCCATATCGCCGGTGGCATAGACGTCAGGATGTGCGGGGACCTGCAACGTCTCTGTCACAACCAGGCGGCCCTGGCTATCGCGTTCACCGTCTATCTGCAGGCTGAGAGGATTTGCCTCGACGCCTGCGGTCCAGACGACGGTCGCAGCAGCAATACGTTCACCGTTTTTCAGCGTTACGCCGTGAGCATCAATGGCTTCAACTTCACTCTTCAGCCGCCATTCGACGCCCAGCGCCTCACTCGCCTCTGCAATCGTTTTACGCAATGCGTCGCTATAGCGGCCGCCAATGACTGGCCCTCTCTCAACTACGACTATTTTAATCTCCGTATTGTCGCCAAAACGGGCACGCAGTCGGGCAGGTAGCTCCGTTGCCAGCTCGATGCCGGTAAAGCCGCCTCCGCAGACTACCACGGTGTTGCGCTCGGGCGTGGAGGGACGTAACGCCAGTGAATCAAGGTGGCGCTCAAATACCTGTGCGGATTCCAGCTGGTCGATGTCAAAGGCATAGTCAGCCAGGCCGGCAATCGGTGGGCGTTTGGTCTGGCTGCCCGTAGCGAGGATCAGCCTATCGTAGGAAGCCGTAGCATGCGCGCCATTGGACATCCGGTATAAAACGGTTTTTGCCGTGGTATCAATTTGTTCCGCGTGTCCGGCAATGAATGTGATATCAAGCTCGGCAAACAGGTCAGTCAACGGGGCGACCAGCGTTGACACCTTCTCCTCATAGAAGCGTGGCCGAACGCGCAGTTCGGGTAAGGGGGCCAGAACCGCAATTTCCAGACTGTTATTACCCTGCTGCTCAGAGAGACGTGCCGCGCTCACGGCTGCCCACATACCCGCAAAACCACTGCCTACGATTAAAATCTGCTTTTTCATATTCGATCCTTTCTCCCGCCAGGCTTCATGCCTGACATAACTGCCACTATACTTGTCGGAGTTAACTCCGACAACTTCTTTCTGAGTTAAAAATCGTTATAATGCTCCGAACACTAATTCGGAGTTAACCATGGCGTTTTACAGTTCCGGTGTGGAATACGGCATTCACAGCCTGATGTGTATGGTGGATGCGAAGGGCAACGAGCGTGAGATGAGCGTCCGGGAGATGGCTGCCTTGCAGGGCGTGCCGTATGACTACCTCGGCAAAATCTTCACACGCCTGTCACGTGCCGGGCTGGTCATCAGTACGGAAGGCAAGGGCGGGGGCTTTAAGCTGGCGCGTCCGGCGGAGCTGATCAGCGTGCTGGATGTGGCGCATGCCATTGACGGCGAGAAAAACATGTTCGAATGTCGTGAAGTGCGCCAGCGGCTGGCCGTGTTTGATGAAGCACCGCCTGCCTGGGTCTGCGACGGGCCGTGCGGAGTACGTTCAGTCATGGATAGCGCGCAGCAGCGGATGGAAGAGGAGCTCGCGCGTCATACTATTCTCGACCTGGCGCGTAAAATGTACCGAAAAGCGCCGGACACCTTCCAGATTGAGGTTCAGGAGTGGATTTCAGTTCGTCGTTCGTCGTAGCAATGAGCCGGGTAAGGCGTAGCCACTACCCGGCAAAAGGTGTTTACGAGCGTAAGTCGATCACCATACGGCCACGGATCTGGCCCTGTTCCATCTCTTTAAAAATGGCGTTGATGTCCTCGATAGGACGCATCGTCACTTTCGGCACCACTTTGCCCTCGGCCGCAAACTGGAAGGCCTCCTGCAGATCCTGACGGGTGCCAACCAGCGAACCTACCACCTGAATACCGTCCAGCACCAGGCGCGGAATGTCCAGGCTCATCGCTTCCGGCGGCAGGCCAACGGCGACCACGCGGCCACCGGCACGCACGGCATCTACCGCCGAGTTGAAGGCCGCTTTTGCGACGGCGGTGACGACTGCGGCATGCGCGCCGCCGGTTTTTTCCTGCACAATCTTAGCGGCATCTTCGCTGCGTGAGTTGATGGTTAAATCCGCACCCATGCTCGCGGCCAGCTTCAGCTGTTCATCGTTAACGTCCAGAGCGATGACTTTGGCATTAAACACGTTTTTGGCGTACTGCAGCGCGAGGTTGCCCAGCCCGCCCAGACCGTAAATCGCGATCCACTGGCCCGGTTTTATGCCGGAGATTTTCACCGCTTTGTAGGTGGTGACACCGGCGCAGGTGATGCTGCTGGCCGCCGCCGAATCCAGACCATCCGGCACTTTTACCGCGTAATCCGCAGTGACGATGCACTCTTCCGCCATGCCGCCGTCAACGGAGTAACCGGCGTTTTTCACGTCACGGCACAGGGTTTCGTTACCGGTATTACAGTATTCGCAATGACCGCATCCTTCAAAGAACCAGGCCACGCTTGCGCGGTCGCCGACTTTCAGCGACGTCACGCCAGGGCCGACTTCTTTCACGATACCAATACCTTCATGGCCCAGGATTACCCCGGTCTTATCGCCAAAGTCACCGTTCTTCACGTGGAGGTCGGTATGGCATACACCACAGCACTCCATTTTCAGCAGGGCTTCCCCATGCTTAAGCGGGCGTAAGGTTTTTTCAGTGACATTGACCTGGTGATCCTGAGTAACAACAGCAGCCTTCATGTGTATCTCCTTGTTCATGATAAGAATCTGCATAGCAGGTGTAGTACCCCTTAAGGATTAATACATTAGCCTGGTAATGCAAGGCTGCGGCAACATAATGTCATCATTTGATTCGATTTCGGATTAAGAATACGGCGATCCTCTAATAATTAAGGGGGAAAATGCTGGCCCGGCGAGGCGCTCGCCGGGCGCAGATTTACAGCTGGGCTTCAATCTCCTCAATTTCTCTTCGCCATTGCGCCTGCAGCTGCGGCTTCTGATGTTTCGGCTTACGCGCCAGATCGTCTTCCAGCAGCGTTTCCAGCGCGATCAGCCGCTCCAGCAGATCGTCATACCGCGAGGGTTGAACCTCCCCAGCGGTGACGACGGGCGCGGCGGATGTCCCGAGCCCCGCGCTTTCACGCAGCCGCTCAAACACGGCTTCAGCATCGTGCCACTCGCTCAGCCAGCCGTCCTCAATCAGCCAGAAGCGGTTACAGCTTTGGCTAATTAACTGGCGATCGTGGCTGACCAGCAGCACGCCGCCTTCGAACTGTTGCAGCGTTTCCGCCAGTGACTCTTTGCCTTCCATGTCGAGATGGTTGGTGGGCTCATCCAGCATCAGCAGGCTGTAGCGGGCAAGCGTCAGCCCGACGAACAGCAGGCGAGAGCGCTCGCCGCCGCTGAGCGTGCTGACTTTTTGCCCGTGTCTCGCCCACGGGAACCCGGCGCTGATGAGCGCCATCTTCCTGTTTTGCGGGTCGGGAGCGAAAGGTTCCAGCGCGTCGAGCAGCGTGGCGTCATCCGGCAGTTGATGCAGCGTCTGGTCGTAGTAGCCCGGCGAGACGCGCGGATGGATTTTCAGCCCGCTGTCCGTCGGTTCATCCACAAAATGTCGCCAGATAAGCTTCATCAGCGACGATTTACCGCAGCCGTTACGACCGACAATTGCCACGCGATCGCCGCTTTTCAGCCGCGCCGTTTCGATGTTAAACAGTGGCGGTAGCCCGGGCGCAGGCGGGACGCTGAGGTTTTCCATCTCCAGCAGACGGTCCGCCCGCAGCGCGTCGCCGCGCAGGGTTAGCGTCCATGGACTGCCCGCCGTGAGCGCGGTCTGGCTTTCTTTGAGTCGTTCGACCTGTTTTTCCATCTGCTTGGCTTTGCGGGCCAGGTCTTCGTTGTCGTAAACCTTACCCCAGGTCGCCAGACGTTTGGCGCTGGCGGTCACGCGGTCGATCTCCTTTTGCTCCGCCTTGTGGCGCTGCGCATCGCTTTCGTCTTTTGCTGCAAGCGCTTTACGGGCGGCCGTGCAGGGAAGGGCAAAGTAGTGCAGCGTCTTATCACGCAGGATCCAGCTGCCGTTGGTGACGGCATCCAGCAGCTGTCTGTCGTGCGAAACCAGCACGAAGCTGCCTGACCAGTTCTGTAAAAAGTATTCCAGCCAGAGCATGGTCGGCAGATCCAAGTGGTTGCTGGGTTCATCCAGCAGGAGCAGATCCGGCTCGTGAATCAACGCCCGCGCCAGCAACAGGCGGGTGTGCTGTCCGCCGCTCAGGGTGGCGGATAGCAGCGTCATATCCTGCGGCGTGAAGCCCATGCTCGCCAGCAGCGTTTCAGCTTTCCAGCGCAGGCTGTCGTGCTCAGCTAAAGGCAGTTGCGCGAGTACGGCATCCAGCATAGTCAGCGGGAAAATGGCGTCCGGGAGATGTTGCTCCACGCGCGCCATCAGGCAGTGCCCGGCCAGCGCTACCGTTCCGGCGGCTGGGATATCTGTTCCGTCCAGCACCTTTAAAAGCGTACTTTTGCCGCAGCCGTTGTCGCCCAGCAGGCCGATGCGGTCGCCTTTTTTCAGCGTAAAGGAGAGTGAGTCGAAGAGCGTGCCAAACGCCGTATCAACGCGTAAAGATTGTGCAGTGAGTAAAGTGCTCATTGTTGCTTACCCAAGAGTTACAGGCATGTTTATGCCTCGTCAAACATCGCTGACGATAACTCAGTAAGCCCGAGAGAAGGGATTTCAGGGGTTGGTGTCTTCGCTCAAGCAGAAGTTATCGCAGCACGATACCGATAACGCTTGAGCTGGTGCGATCACCAAATGTATGTGAAACATTGAAAATTTCACGATACAGCATAATTGGCCTCCTTATATATTCAGTGGGTTAATGGATGAAAGGAGTGTAGCGGGGGAAAGGGGGTTTGGCTAGTGGGTATTCGATGGTGCGGTCTGTTGCCCCTCATCGTAACCCTCTCCCCAATGAGGAGAGGGAACGGTTCGGGCGCAGAATTAAATCGAGGTACGGCGATAGCTGCGGTATTCAGGCATCCAGAAGTTATCATCGATAGCCTGCTGCAGCGCGTCGGCAGAGGTTTTAACCGCCACGCCCTGCTGCTGCGCCATTTTACCCACCGCAAACGCGATAGCGCGCGACACCTTGTGAATGTCCTTCAGTTCCGGCAGCACCAGCCCTTCTCCGTTGTTGACCAGCGGCGAATAGCCCGCAAGGGTTTCGCTCGCTGACATCAGCATCTCATCGGTAATGCGGGATGCGCCGGAGGCGATCACGCCCAGACCAATGCCCGGGAAAATATAGGAGTTGTTGCACTGGGCGATCGGATAGGTTTTATCCTTCCATACCACCGGATCGAACGGGCTGCCGGTGGCAACCAGCGCGTTACCTTCGGTCCAGGCGATGATGTCCTGCGGCGTCGCTTCCACGCGGGAAGTCGGGTTAGACAGCGGCATCACGATAGGGCGCTCGCAGTGCTTGTGCATCTCGCGAATAATCTCTTCGGTGAAGAGACCGGTTTGCCCGGAAACACCGATCAGAATATCCGGCTTCACGTTGCGTACCACGTCCAGCAGGGAGAGCACTTCGTTGTCGGTGTCCCAGTTCTTCAGGTTCTCGCGCTTCTGCACCAGCTTGGTCTGGAACGGCAGCAGGTTCGGCATACCGTCGGTCAGCAGGCCGAAACGGTCAACCATGAAGACGCGGGAGCGGGCCAGCTCTTCGCTTAAGCCTTCGCGCTGCGTCTGGGCAATAATCTGCTCGGCGATGCCGCAGCCCGCAGAGCCTGCGCCCAGGAAGACGATTTTCTGGTAGCTCAGCTGGCTGCCGGCCGCGCGGCTGGCGGCGATAAGCGTGCCCACGGTCACCGCTGCGGTGCCCTGGATGTCGTCGTTAAAGGAGCAGATCTCATCGCGATAGCGGTTCAGCAGCGGCATCGCGTTTTTCTGCGCAAAGTCTTCAAACTGCAGCAGAACGTCCGGCCAGCGGTGCTTCACGGCCTGAATGAAATCGTCGACAAACTGATAGTACTCGTCGTCGGTAATGCGCGGATGACGCCAGCCCATGTACAGCGGATCGTTCAACAGTTGCTGGTTGTTGGTGCCGACATCCAGCACCACCGGCAGGGTGTACGCCGGGCTGATGCCGCCGCAGGCGGTGTAGAGAGAGAGTTTACCGATTGGGATCCCCATCCCGCCAATGCCCTGGTCGCCGAGGCCGAGAATACGTTCCCCGTCCGTCACCACAATCACTTTAATATTGTGGTTCGGCACGTTCTGCAGAATGTCGTCCATGTTGTGACGATTCTGATAAGAGATAAAGACGCCGCGTGAGCGACGGTAGATCTCAGAGAAGCGTTCGCACGCCGCACCCACCGTTGGGGTGTAGATCACCGGCATCATCTCTTCGAGATGGTTTTGCACCAGGCGATAGAAGAGGGTTTCGTTGGTGTCCTGGATGTTGCGCAGGTAGATGTGTTTGTCGATCTCGGTTTTGAAGCCCTGATACTGGATCCACGCGCGCTCTGCCTGCTCTTCAATGGTTTCAACCACTTCCGGCAGCAGGCCAAGCAGGTTAAAGCTGCTGCGCTCTTCCATGCTGAAGGCGCTGCCTTTGTTGAGCAGGGGGAATTCGAGTAAAACCGGGCCGGCATAAGGGATATATAAGGAACGATGTTTTTTCAGTTTGTTGTCCATGTCACTCACTCTTTTTTTGAAGATCCGTCCCTGACACTGCTGTTTGTCATCTTTCTGGCCTGTGCTACGGGGTGCGGTCGGGCGGTATTATAAAGGAGCTAAATATTAATTACCGCAACACATAAACAAAAACACCATCGGTTTTGCCGATGGTGTTCTGGATCTCAGTCTGGAACTTACTTGCCCGCGTGGCGTTTTCTGCCGGTGGCGTGAGTGACTTGCGTTTCATGGTCGCCTTCAATCACCACTTTACGCTGATTAGAAAGCTTGTAGTTCAGTCCCAGAATGTGGCGTGCCTGACGGTTCGATTTCATGTTAACTCCTCAATCCTGTTGATAGTTTTAAGGACCAGTTTGCTTTCGCAAACGAAATGTAACCCCTTAGGTTGCAGATCCAGCTTAGCAGGTTTTTTCAAAGGTGCGTTTTGCCCGCTGACGACGTAGTTAATGGTCTGCTGGTAGATGTCACTGAGGATGTCATTATCCGTGGATTCCACCCACTTGGTCAGTTCCATTAAAATGTCATCTTCAGTCACAGCACCGTGCTCGGCGTGAAGACCCTGCGCAATCGCGTTAACGAGTTCAGGTTGTGCTGCTGTGGTATTAGCCGGGTAATAAGTAAACATGCTGCCTCCGTGTCGTTGTCTGTTTAATGGTACGGCTCGCAAAAAATTTAATTCATAAACAGAATGGCAAATATTTCCCCGGTTGTGTCTCAGATTCATCTTAGAAATAAAAATGACATAAGTGCATGCTTTTATGCGCTTTTAAAACGGAGGGATATATTGGCGTGAGGCAGTGCGGATATTATGGCGGTGCTCCTGCTATGGCGGGAATATAGCAGGAGCCGTTTTTAAATTACCACTTCATTTCGCCGGTATTCACTTTGGCACTTAATTCCAGAGAGCTCTCTTCTGCCAGATCCGGATACTGTTTTTTCAGTGCACCGATGACGCCCGCAGAGTTTTTATGTGCCGACAACGCCTGTTCAAAATGCTGCAGATAGCCTCGGGTAAAATCAATAGCCCCGGTTCCGGACGGTGGCGTGCCCAGGTAGTGGCCTGGGATCACGCGTTCCGGCTTGTGCGCGGCCATGTTGTCCAGAGTCTGCTGCCACTGCTGACGGCGAGCCGGCGTCTGGGTATCAGCCGTCCAGACGTGAATCCCCCAGGAGACCCCGGTGCCGCCGAGGATGGTTTTCACGGACGGGATCCACACGTAGGCCGCATAGCTGTCCGGCTGCTCGATATCGACCTTTTCCCCGTCAATCATAAAGGTGGTGGAGGCGAGCACCTGCGGCACCACCAGTTCCGTTGGCGCGCCGTCTTTCATCTGCGGGCCCCAGAAGGCGAGCTTGGCGTCTTTGGTGGCCTTAATATGGTCAACCACCTGCTGCGTGGCCACCACTTTGGCATTCGGGAAGGCCTTCACCAGCGGCTGCAGGCCAAAATAGAAATCCGGATCGCCGGAGGTGATCACAATCTTATTCAGCGTTTTACCGCTGCGGCGAATTTTCTCTACCAGCGCTTCGCCATCCTTCACGCTGAACTGCGCGTCAAACAGCACCGCCTCTTTTGGGCCGGAAACGAGCGTGGAGGAGACCGCGAAAATGCCTTTATCCTGCGGGTTATAGGTATCAATCGTCAACGGCGCGGCAAAAACGGCCGGAGCGAAAAGAGTGGAAAGCAGGGCAATATGAGTGAGTTTCATGCTGTTGTCTCTGTTGTTCAGGAATGTCTCTATTGTACGGATATTCTCATTTGCCAGAATTCCTGAAACAAGACATGCTTAGTTTCATAAATCGAGCAGATGGAGCTTATATGGATCGCGTTATTGCCGCTCAGGTCTATAACCGGATATGCGAGCTGGGAAGCCTGAGCGCGGCGGCCCGCGCGCTGGGCATTTCCCGGCCGATGGTGAGCCGTTACCTTGAACAAATGGAGAAGTGGGCGGGGACGCGGCTGGTAAACCGCTCCACGCGCAAGTTGACGCTGACGGCGGCAGGGGAAAAGGTGCTGCAAAAAACGCGGACTCTCTCGCAGATCTCGCAGGAAATCGAAGGTCAGTCGGAAAAAGATCTGCCGTCCGGCACGCTGCGGGTAGCCTGCGCGCACTTTACCGCCATGCACCTGATTGCGCCGGTCCTGCCCGGCCTGCTCTCGCGCTACCCGCAGCTGCGCATTGAGCTGGACGTGAACAACCATCCGGTCAGCCTGGTGGGAGAGCGCATTGACGTCGCCGTGCGCATTACCGATAACCCGGAGCCCGGCATGATCGCCCGCCGGCTGGGGGAATGTCGATCGGTGCTCTGCGCCTCGCCGGCGTATCTGGCACAGCACGGCACGCCCGTCAGCCCCGAAGAACTGGCGCAGCATAACTGCCTGCACTACAGCTTTTTCGCCGGGCAGTCCTGGCACTTCCTGACGCCGGAAGGCGAAAGCCTGAGCGTGGCCGTCAGCGGCAACCTGAGCGCCAGTATCTCTTCACTGCTCATGAACGCGGCGATCGAGCACTGCGGCATCGCCATGCTGCCGGAGCGCGAAGCGCGCGCCGCGCTTGAGCAGGGATTACTGGTGCCGGTACTGGCGTCGCTGGAGCCGAAACCGCTTGCCATCCACGGCATTTATCAGTCACGGGAATACCAGCCTGCCGCGCTGCGCGTGTTTCTTGACGAACTGTCCCGCCACCTTGCCTGAGGGGCGATTATTTTGCCTTTAGCCAGGGAGAGGCCGTGCTCCAGAAAATAATATCGGCCCCGAGATAATTTTCGCCGAAGCGGACAAACTCGGCTTTGGTGAACGGTTTTCCGGTCTGAGGATCCTTATAGGTCAGAGTCGGCTCCTGAACCGCCATGGCAATGAGCGGCAGCGCCTGTTTATTTTTATGGAAGAAGGGATAGGCATTCTTCATGTGCGCCTTGCGGTTGGGCACAATGTCCGGGCCGCCCAGGCCGATATTGTTGGCGCTGGCATACGCAAAAAGACGTCCCATATAGTTGTGGTCGTTATCCCACTCGCACGGCCAGAAGTTCACGTACTGCACCACATGTGATTTCTGAAAAACCTTGCGCGCAAAGGCCAGATTTTCCATCTCACCCGCGAAATAGCTATCGCAGGTGAAGCCCGCTGGCGGATTTTTCTCGTCAATATCAATCGCGGTTTCAGGCAGGTTTACGCCATACACCTCACCATCAAAGCGTTTTGCGAGCGCTGCCAGCAGTGCCTGGTAGCGCTGGCGCACCGTGGGGTCCCACTGACGCGCTACCCATCCCGCGCCGACAGGCTTGCCCTCGCCGGGGTTATCAAACTGCGGCGCAATCCCGCCGCTGTATTGCTTATCGTGCATCAGATAGTCCGGAACGTAGCGGGCGTCCGGCTCAAAGAAACGATCCTGGATCTGAATAAAGAGTTTTTTCCGGGCAGCCTTAAGACGCGCCAGATCCTGCTCAATCCGCGAGAAGTCATAGCTGTCCTTCTCGGGTTCAAGCTGGCGCCAGTTGTACACGATCTGCACGCCGCCGATGTCGCCACGCGCAACCAGCGGGAGCGCCGCGTCGAGGTCGCCTGAGCTGGTATAGATAAAGTTTTCCGGCGTTTTGGCCAGTGAAGAAAGAGAGAGAGCCAGCGTGGCTACCGCGACGGCCATCCTGATTTTTAGCGTCATATCATTATCCTTGTTGTCGGTACAGCAGGTGAAAGACACGGAATCGTCTGTGTTCCAGGGCGTGTCAGATGCGTAGTCTATACTTAACCCTTTGTAAGCCAAAAGGAGAGCAAGAATGACGATTCATAAGCACGGTTCGGCACACTGGTCTGGCGACATTAAGCGCGGGAAAGGAACGGTTTCCACCGAGAGCGGCGTTCTCAACCAACAGCCTTACGGCTTTAACACCCGCTTTGAGGGTGAAAAGGGGACCAACCCGGAAGAGCTGATCGGCGCGGCACATGCGGCTTGTTTTTCCATGGCGCTGTCGCTGATGCTGGGTGAAGCGGGCTATACCGCTGATTCGATTGATACGACCGCGGACGTCTCTCTGGATAAAACCGACGGCGGCTTTGCCATCACTAAGGTTGCGCTGCAAAGTAAGGTCACCGTACCGGGCATTGCGCCACAGCAGTTTGACGGCATTATTCAGAAAGCCAAAGCGGGCTGTCCGGTGTCGCAGTTGCTCAAGGCCGAAATTACCCTGGACTATAAGCTTAACTAAATCACAGCCGGGTTTGCGCCCGGCTATCCCTTCAGCGCGGCGGGGAACACCTCCGCCAGCCAGGCGATAAACACCTTCAGTCTGTGCGTTAAATGCCGGTTCTGCGGGTAGACCACGTGAAACGGGTACGCGGCAGGCTGCCAGTCACCCAGAATCGCCACCAGCGCTCCCGTCTGCAAATAGGTCTTAGCTGAATACTCAAAGGTTTGAACGATCCCCAGACCCGCCGCGGCAGCCGCCAGATGAGCGTTACTTTCATTGACGCCGAGATAGTGCGGAATAGTGATTTCCAGCGCCTCGCCGTTCTGTCGGAAGCGAAACGGAAACGGCCGCCCGGTGACGGGAGAGAGATAACTAACAAGCTTGTGGCCGTTGCGCAGCTCCTGCGGATAGGCCGGAACGCCGTGGTTTTTAAGGTAACCCGGCGTCGCGCAGGTGACCATCTGAGCGTCACCGAGATGACGGGCGATAAGCGTTGAATCGTTCAGCGGGCCGCCGCGGATCACGCAGTCTACGTTACCGCTGATAAGATCGACCGGACGATCGGCCACGCCAAGATCGATACGGATATCCGGGTAGCGCTGCATAAAATCCGGCAGCAGGGGGATGAGCACGTCCCGTGCGGTGGAACCGCCCACGTCAACCCGCAAATGTCCCTTGGGCGTCGCGCGGGAAACGCGAAACGAGGTGTCGATATCTTCGATATCAATCAGCACCCGGCGCGCTTTTTCATAGTATTCCAGCCCTTCAGGCGTCGTGACCACCCGACAAGTCGTCCGGTGAAGGAGACGTATCGCCAGGTGCGCCTCAAGGGATTTAACCAGTTTGCTCAGCGTGGCGATCGGCATATTCAGCGAGTCCGCCGCGCGGGTAAAGCTGCCGGATTCCACCACCCGCGTGAAGGCGCGCATCGCCATGAGCTGATCCATGATGACCCCTGATTATTTCCATGGGTGAATAGTCATTTTCATTTTTGCCCATTTTTCATAAATGTCGCAAGGGATAAAGTCTGTCCAACGCAAACACAAAAAGGTAAATGACATGAACACGACTCTCTCAGGAAAAATTGCACTGGTCACCGGCGGCAGCACCGGTATTGGTCTTGCCACGGCGCAGGAGCTGGCGGCACAGGGCGCGAAGGTGTACATCACCGGGCGTCGTCAGGCCGAACTTGACGCCGCGGTAGCAGAGATTGCTTCTGACGCAGTGGGCATTCGCGCGGACGTCTCTAAGCTTGCCGATCTGGATGCGGTTTATTCCCGGATAGCAAAAGAAGAAGGCCGTCTCGATATTCTGTTCGCCAATGCGGGTGGCGGCGATATGCTGCCGCTGGGCGCGATCACCGAAGAACAGTTTGACCGGATTTTTGGCACCAACGTTCGCGGGGTGCTGTTCACGGTGCAGAAGGCGCTGCCGCTATTATCAACCGGCTCGTCGATCATTCTGACCGGCTCGACGGTGTCGATTAAGGGGACGGCCAACTTCAGCGTCTACAGCGCCAGTAAGGCCGCGGTGCGTAACTTTGCCCGCTCCTGGGCGCTGGATTTGCAGGGCCGTGGGATCCGCGTCAATGTCGTAAGCCCGGGCCCGATCAAAACGCCTGGTTTAGGGGATCTGGTGCCGGAAGAACACCGCCAGGGGCTGTACGACGCGCTGGCCGCGCAGGTGCCGCTCGGACGTTTAGGCGCGCCGGGCGAGGTGGGTAAAGCGGTGGCGTTTCTGGCCTCCGACGCGGCCAGCTTTATCAACGCCACCGAGTTGTTTGTGGACGGCGGGATGGCGCAAATTTAACCCAGGCTGCGCCAGCAGCGAACGTGACGGCCCTCGCGAGAGGGCTGTAGCGGCTGAGGATGTTCGCACCCCTGCGCGGCCATCGGGCAGCGGTCGCGGAAAAAACAACCTTCGGGCAGGTGACGGTTGCCGGGAAGCTCCGTTTTGCGTAACGCCAGCGTTTCATCCAGCGGCTCTCCGGTGCGAGGAACCGAATCAAGCAGCAGGCGGGTATAGGGATGGCGCGGTTCGCCAAGTACCTGCGCGGCGCTGCCCAGCTCCACAATCTGTCCGAGATACATCACCGCCACGCGGTCGCTCATGTGTCTGACCACCGAGACGTTATGCGAGATCAGTACGTAGGTCAGATTACGCTGCTGCTGTAGCGTCACCAGCAGGTTGAGGATTTGCGCCTGCACGGAGATATCCAGCGCGCTGGTGGGTTCATCGAGCACGATGATATCCGGGTCGGACGAAAGTGCCCGGGCGATGGCAATGCGCTGGCGCTGTCCGCCGGAGAAGGCGTGTGGAAGGCGGTCGAGATATTCCGGGCGAATGCCCACCAGCAGCGCCAGATCCGCCGCCAGCTGACGGCGCTCGCGCTCGCTGCTGCGTTTTTGCACCCACATCGGCTCGGTAATGATGCGCCAGACCGGCAATCGCGGGTCGAGCGAGGAGAGCGGATCCTGAAACACCATCTGCATGCCACCGGCGTGGTGGGCACGCTGGCATGCGCCGGTGCTGGGTTTAAGCATCCCCATCAGCAGCTGCGCCAGCGTGCTTTTCCCACAGCCGGATTCCCCGACAACGCCCAGCGTTTCGCCCCGACGGATCTGGAGATCCAGCCCGTTGAGCGCATGGACCCGTTCCGTCACGCGGCCCAGCCAGTTTTTGCGCGCCGCAAAGTTCACGTGCACGCTATCCAGTTCCAGCAGTACATCAGACATGGTGTTTCTCCCGTTGTGGATACCAGCAGGCAGCCTGTTGGCCCTCAGCGCCATGCGGCTGCAGGCGCGGCGTTTCGCTGCATTTTGCCCCCGCGGCAAAGCAGCGCTCGCGGAAAGCGCACCCCTGCGGAAGCTGGCTCAGGTTGGGCACAGTGCCGGGGATGGCGGGAAGCAGGTCGCGCGGCTGGCCGTTTTCCGGCGCGCACCGCAGCAGGCCGATAGAATAGGGATGCACAGGGCGGTGGATCAGCGTTTGCGTGGCGCCGCTCTCTATCACGCTGCCCGCATACATTACGTACATTCTGTCACAGAGCTGGGACACTACGGCCATATCATGGCTGATAAACAGCACCGAGGTGCCGCTGGCCTTCGCCTTATGCTTCAGCAACCGCAGCACCTGGAGCTGAACGGTCACGTCCAGCGCGGTGGTCGGTTCGTCGGCGATGATCAGCTCCGGCTCGCAGGAGAAGGCAAGGGCGATCATCACCCGCTGGCGCATGCCGCCGGAGAGTTCAAACGGATAACGCGCCATGACCTCCTTCGCGTCCGGTATTTGCATCTCTTCCAGCAGGGCGATCGCCTTCTGCTGCGCCTCGCGCCGGGAAAGCGGCTGATGCTGGCGGATCACCTCCACCATCTGTTTGCCAATCCGCCGCGTCGGGTTGAGGGCGGTCATGGGCTCCTGAAAAATCATCGCCACTCTAGCGCCGCGCCACTGGCGAAGCTGTTTCTCGGACGCCGTCAGGACGTTTTCACCGAGTAATCTCACCTGACCGTGATGAATACGGTAGCTGCCCTCTGGCAGCAGGCGCATGGCGAGCATGGCGGTAACGGATTTGCCCGACCCTGATTCGCCCACCACGCCGACAATTTCGCCCCTGCCGATCTCCAGCGAAACGTGGTTCAGCGCATGAACCTCCCCGCGAAAAACCGGGAAGCTCAGGTGCAGGTCTTCAATATTGAGTACCGGTTCGGTCATTACTGTTTGCCTCCTGACTTCGGATCCAGCAGATCGCGGATACCGTCGCCAAACAGATTAAAGCCCACGGCGGTAATCAAAATTGCCGCACCGGGAAAGGCGCAGTACCACCACTGGTCCAGGACGTAGTTACGGCCCACGGCCACCATCGCGCCCCATTCGGCGGTGGGCTGCTGCGCGCCCAGGCCAATAAACCCCAGCGTGGCGGCCATCAGAATGGCGCTGCCGATATCCAGCGATGCCTGCACGATCAGTGGCGGCAGGGCGTTGCGCAGGATATGCCAGCGGATCAAATGCCAGCGGGAGGCGCCAAAGGTGCGGGCGGCCTGCACGTAGGTGAACTGACGCACCACCAGGGTTTGCCCGCGCGCCAGCCGCACGTAGAACGGTATGCGGACAATCGCAATCGCCAGCATGGCGTTAAACAGGCTCGGACCGAGCGCGGCGGCCAGCGCCATGGTCAGCACCAGAGAAGGAATGGAGAGCATAATGTCCATCACCCGCATGATGACGGCGTCGCCGCGCCCGCCCAGTACGCCGGACAAACAGCCCAGCAGCGAGCCAATGCCGCCCGCAATCACCACCACCGCCAGCCCGGCGGTAATCGACTGCTGGCTGCCCGTCAGCACACGGCTGAACAGGTCGCGTCCCACCTCATCGGTGCCAAACCAGTGTTGCGCAGAAGGTGCCTGCAGGCGGGCGGTGAGATCCAGCGCGTTCGGGTCATGCGGCACTATCCACGGCGAGGTCACCATCAGCAAAAGCATCGCGATCATAATGACGCCGCCGACAATCGTGAGCGGGCTTTGGCGCAGCATCCAGAACAGCTTTGCCCAGTTGATGCGTTGTCTGGCGGTTTTCACCGGGACGGGTGTTTCCTGCGTTAACATCATTCGGCACCTCCGCGCCCGATTCGCGGGTCAATCCACAGGTAAAGCAGATCGACCACCAGATTAACCAGCACGTAGGCCAGCGAAACGACGACGGCAAAGCCCATCACCGCCGGGAAGTCCAGCGCCTGAATGGACGTCACCACCCAGGCGCCCATACCAGGCCAGGCAAAGACGGTTTCGGTCAGGACGGCGCCGTAAAGAAGGTCGCCCAGCGCCAGTCCGAGCACGGTAATGGACGGGATCATCGCATTCGGCAGGGCGTAACGCAGGACGATGTACCAGCCGGGCAGCCCGCTGGCGCGTGCGGTGCGGATGTAGTCCTCGCTAAGCTGCTCCAGCATTGCCGAGCGCACCTGGCGCGCCACGATGCCCAGGTGAACAAACGCCAGCGTCAGTGAGGGCAAAATCAGGTGCTGCAGCGCGTTGAAAAAGACTTCACTGTTGCCTTCCAGCAGGGCGTCCAGCAGATAAAACCCGGTGACGTGCGTCGGCGGATCGAGCCAGTCGTCCAGCCTGCCGCCGCCCGGCAGAATCTGCAGATGCCCGTAGAACAGGACAATCACGCCCAGTCCAAGCCAGAATGCAGGCGTGGAAATCCCGGTCATCGCCATTAAACGCACCAGGTGATCCAGCCAGCGGTTGCGGTACACCGCCGACAAAATCCCCAGCGGCACGCCGATAACCAGCGCCAGCAGCAAAGAACAAAAGGCCAGCTCCAGCGTGGCGGGGAAAAAGGCCTTCAGGTCTTCCGCAACCGGGCGTCCGGTACGGATGGATGTGCCTAAATCACCGTGGGCCAGGGCGTCCACGTAGCGGCCAAACTGCACATACAGCGGCCGATCCAGCCCCAGCTGCTGGCGAATGTTCTGCACGATTTCGTCGCTGGCGCGATCGCCCGCCAGCAGACGCGCCGGGTCGCCGGGGATCATGTGTGAAATAATAAAGGTAATAATACAGACACCGGCCACCACCAGGAGTAACCCCCAGCAGCGCTGGCGCACGATGCTCCAGAACGTCATACGCTTTCCCCCGACGAGAACCGTTATTTACTCATGGTGGCGATGTTGAACACCTGCTCGAGCATTGGATTAAAGGTGAAGCCTTTGACTTCTTTGTTCATCGCCAGCTGGTAGTTCTTCTGGAATAGATAGACGTATGCCGCTTCGTCAATCACCACCTTTTGCGCCTGCTGGTAATTTTTGGTGCGTTCCGCCTGGTCGGTGGTTTTCAGCGCGGCCTGCAGCAGCGAATCCACCTCTTTGTTCTCATAGAACGAGCGGTTGCCCGGCAGCCCTTTTTTGTCCGATTCGAACCAGTAGTTCATGAACATGTACGGGTCGGCAAAGTCTGGGCTCCAGTTGCCGATGGCAATGTCGTAATCGCCTTTACCGACGCGGTCGCGCATGGTGGCATTGGCCAGTTTTTCCAGCTTGACGTTAATGCCGATCTTGCCAAGGCTCGCCTGAGTGGAGAGGGCGATAGGCTCCCAGTTCGGATCGTTGTCCGAGTAAAGGAAGGTCAGGCTGGCGGGTTTGTCTTTGACCTTCTCCAGCGCCGCTTTGGCTTTGGCCTCGTCGAAGCTGTACTGCATTGCCGCGGCGTCAAAGCCCCACATGCCTTCCGGGATCGGGCCGCGCATCTGCTTGCCGTTGCCGCTCAGAATGCCTTTTACCATTCCCTGATAGTCCGTCGCCCAGGAGATGGCCCGGCGTAAATCCACCTGATTGAGCGGCGCTTTGCTGTTGTTGAGATAGAGATAGGTCACGCGCAGGGAGGGGTATTCCGCGACGGCGACTTTGCCTTCCTGCTTCAGGGCCGCAAGCTGATCGACCGGCAGGGAGTCGGCAATGTCCAGATCGCCGCGGGAAAGCTGCAGTCGGCGTGAAGCGCTCTCGCCGATAATTTTCACCGAGACGCGCTTAAAGTGCGGCTTGTCGCCCGGCCAGTGAGGGTTCGGGACCAGGATCAGCTGCTGGCCTTTCTGCCAGCTCTTCAGCATAAACGGCCCGGAACCGGCGGTATTTTGCGCCAGAAAACCGCGCGCGTCGTCCGAGGCATTGGCCTTCAGCACCGCCGGGTTAATGATGGACGCCCCGTCGTTTGCCAGCGTGTAGAGGAAAGGCGCGAACGGCTGGCTGAGGGTGAATTTCACCGTGTGGTCATCGACGGCATCAATTTTCAGATCTTTCGGGAAGGCTTCAGACGGCCCCTGGCCGAGCTTCAGCAGGCGCTCAAAGGAGAGTTTGACCGCTTCGGCGGTGACCAGCGTGCCGTCGGAGAATTTGGCGTTATCCGTCAGGGTAAAGGTCCACTCTTTCTGGTCGTCGGACGCCTTCCAGCCCGTCGACAGATCGCCCTCCACCTCGGTAGAGCCGGGCTTGTACTTGACCAGACGCTGGTAGGACGGATAGGTGACGGTCCAGTCGTTGTTATCGATGGTGATGGCAGGGTCGAGCGTTTGCGGGTCGGCGGCTTTACCGATCGCCAGCATGTCTTTCGGGACGGCGGCCAGCGCCAGCGGGGCGCTCAACGCCAGCGTGGCGGCAATCAGAGTCGTGAGAAGCGATGTTTTCATGGCAGTGCTCCAGGTTAAAGAGAGGTGTGCGTCAGGGGAAAACAGGCAAAACGGTCATCAAGCAGCGGGTAGCTGGCGGCGTTCGGCAGTTCGAAGTGCCACCATTCGCTGCTAATCCCCACAAAACCGCCGCCGAACATGATGGCATTCAGCAGCAGACGGTTGCGCTGGGCGTGCGGCGCTACGGAGGGGTGATACGGATGCGAACGGTCATGCATTTCGTCAAAACCGGCGCCCATATCCAGCACGCTGTTATGCTCGTCCATCAGCGTGACGTCGATGGCCGTACCGCGGCTGTGATTGGAGCCAATTGCCACGTCGACCACATACTCCGGGTTCGGGCAGGCGTCCCACAGCTGGGCCTGCGCCTGCTGCGGCCGGTAGGCGTCGTACACCACCAGCTTCAGCCCGGCCAGGGCGGCAATGCTGATGGCTTTTGCCAGCGCGGTGGCGGCGTCGGAATGCAGCAGGCACAGCGCCTCCTGATAGATCGGCCTGCCGGTGATGTTGTCGGCGGTGGCGTACTTCAGATCGATATGCAGCGTGGGAAACGTCTTCGCCACGTCAATCAGTTCACTCTCATCGGGCATAGCTCCGCTCCTTTAGCGTTCGAATTGACCAAACTCTTGTTGTAATTGTCGGTTTACCGCCAGACGCGCCGGGAGCGCATCACCCAGCGCTTCCACCACGCCCGACAGCAGCAGGTTGAACAGACAGCTCACGGGGGCAAGCGAATCCCAGAAATGACCGGTATCGGTTTTCACCTGCAGTAAATCCATCGGGTAATCCCGCGCCCACGGGCACCAGATGTCGGTGATTAAGGCCAGCGGGATCCCTTTTTCGCTCGCCACGCGGCAGTACTGGCGGGCCATCGTGGAATAGGTTCGCGTATCGGTCAGCACAACGTAAGGGTGCGAAAACCCGGAGTTGAGGGATTCCACCCAGCTGCCGGACGCGCCTTCGGAATAGCTCACGCGCGGGCGAAGGTACTCGAGATGGCTGAAGAAGGCGTTGGCGATCCCGCGCGTGGACTGGATCCCCAGCACAAACACCGCGTCGGCGTGGGCCAGGTTGTGCACCACCTGACGGAAGGCATCCGTTTGCGCCAGCTGATACACCTGCGTAATGGCGTCCACCTCCAGCGACAGGGCATGCTGAAGGCGGTTGGGCAGGGGGCGCTGCTGCTGCCAGGAGTCCAGCCGCTCGTTCATGCCCCAGGGCTGATACGGATCGCGCAGGCTCTTTTTGACATCTTCCAGGTTGCGATACCCCAGCTTGCGCAGGAAGCGTCCGACGGTGATCCCGCTGGTCCCGCTCGCCAGACCGACGCTTTCCGCGGTTTCAAACGGGATTTGTGCGGCGTGCGCCAGCAGCCAGCTCCCGACCCGCTTTTCGCTGGGAGTGAGCTGGCTGAACGTCGCTTCGATACGGCTCAACATCTCGGGTTTCGTCGTCATACCGCCTCGCTGTTAACTGGCTGTCAAAAGCTGGATTTGTGTTACCGGGTTAACAATGCACGACGCGTGCCATGTTCACGGTGAGGTAAAAACCCGCCGTGCTGTTAATTTCACGCAAAATTTAGTTAACCAATGATCAACATTTGTGCAGCGTAGTTCACTTTTGGTGCAGCGGCTGACGCGGCAGGTATGAATTTGATGAATACGTCAGTCCGTTCACATTTTTGATAAGATAAAAGGACAGTGAACATAAAAGGGATCCCGGCATGGCGAATTTGCCCTGGCGAATCAGCGTGCGCCTGACGGCGCTTGCAAAGAAAACAGGGATGGTCGTGGGGATCGTCCTGGTCGTCCTGTTGGCAGTGCGGGTGTTTCTCTCGCAGCAGGGGCCGGACCTGCACCTCTGGCACACCTGGCGGGCGAACGAGATGTCCGTGCGTGAACTCAATAACGCCAACTTTGCCGGGTATGTTGCCCGGGAAAACGCCATTTTCGCCGAGCTTGATAGGGCGGTGACGGCGAAAACAGCGGGCGAGGAACAAACGCCGCTAAACCGCTATTATCGCCAGAGCCTGGTTTGGCCGGGACAGTTCACGCCCGATGCCAACCGTTCATTTGTGCTGATGCCAGCAGGAAAACCCCGTGGCGCGGTGGTATTGCTGCACGGGCTGACGGACTCGCCTTACAGCGTCAGGCACCTTGCCGAAAATTATCAGCAGCACGGCTTTGTGGCCGTGGTTCCGCGCCTGCCCGGACACGGCACCGCGCCCGGCGCGCTGACCGACGTTGACTGGGAGATGTGGCTCGCGGCGACGCGTCTTGCCGTGCGGGAAGCCACGCGCCTGACGAGAGATAACGTGCCGCTGCATCTGGTGGGGTACTCCAACGGCGGGGCGCTGGCGATGAAATATGCTCTCGATGCGCTGGATTCCTCTGCGCTTCGTCGACCGCAGCAGGTAATCCTGCTCTCACCGATGATCGGCGTGACGGCCTTTGCGCGCTTTGCCGGTTTTGCGGGGCTACCCGCGCTGCTGCCGCCGTTTGCCAAAGCGGCGTGGCTGAATATCTCCCCGGAATATAACCCGTATAAATACAACTCGTTCCCGGTGAACGCCGCCCGCCAGTCGTGGCTGCTGACGAAGGCCCTGCAGGAGCAGATTGGCCGCGAGGCGCGGGAGAACAGGCTGGTGAATTTGCCGCCTGTGCTGGCGTTCCAGTCGGTCATGGATTCTACGGTCAGCACCCGCGCGGTGGTGACCGGCCTGTTTGACCAGCTTCCGGCAAACGGCAGCGAGCTGGTGGTGTTTGATATCAATCAGGCGGCCAGCTTCCGTCCGCTGTTCAAGCCGTCGTCGTGGACGGCAACCTCGGCGCTGCTGCCGGTTGCGCAGAGACGTTACGGTGTCACGATTATTACCAATGCGGACGCACACAGTTTCTCGACGGTGGCGAAAACAACGCCAGCAGGCAGCACGCGGGAGACGGTTGTGCCGCTTGTGCAGACCTGGCCGCAGGATGTCTATTCCTTGTCGCATATCGCCGTGCCGTTCCCGCCGGATGACGATCTCTATGGCCGTGAGCCTGGGGTGAAAAACCGCTACGGGATAAGCCTGGGGACAATTGCGCTGTGGGGAGAAACGTCCGTGTTGAGCGTCGGAAAAGAGGCGCTGATGCGGGTCACCTCGAACCCGTTTTACGACTATATGCAGGAGAGGATCGACAGCAGGATTGGCGATGGGGAAAAGTAATGTTCCCTTGTGGCGTGAATATGTTAGGTCGCATTGATTAAGTATGTTACATAGTAGCTTCAAGGCACCTCTCATCATCATTGGAACCCCTTTTTGTGCTGACGACGCTGATCTACCGAAGCCAGTTGAATTTATCCCGCCCGTCCACAGAACTGCGGGAGCTGGTGGAGCGCGCCAGAGGCCGCAACACAAAACTGGATATTACCGGCGTCCTCCTGGCAAAAGGGAATGACGTTCTGCAGATCCTCGAAGGTTCGGAAGAGAGTGTGGTCAAACTGTTCCACACCATCCGTGAGGACAAGCGGCACAGTGGGGTGGTTGAACTGCTGCGGGACTATGGTCCGCGCAGACGCTTCGAAAACGTCGGTATGCTTCTGTTCGACCTGCAAACGCAGTCGCCGAAAGAGGTGCTGCAGTCGGTGCTGCGCTACAGCAAGCTGGACAGCTATCTGACATCTGATGACCGGGTGTTCAAATTTATTCAGACCTTTATAACCGGTAAACGTCCGGCCCCGTCGGGGACGCGTTACACCTCGGACAAATGGACGCTCTCGACCGAAGCGCTACCCTTTGGCGAACATCTGGGCCTGATTGCCGGGCAAACCTGCCAGTTTGCGCTGCAGCCAATTGTCGAGCCCTCGGAAGGGAAAATCAGCTCCCTTGAGGCGCTTATCCGTAGCAATGACGGCGGCAGCCCGGAACATTTCTTCAGCTCCCTGGACCCGGCGAAAATCTATGAAGTCGATCTCCAGACGAAAGCGTATGCCTTCGCGCTGGCGGAAAAACTGGGCATTGGTAGCCATAAAATCGCGGTAAACCTGCTGCCCATGTCGCTGGTGAATGTCCCTGGCGCGGTGGAATTTTTGGTCGATGAGATTAAAAAACATGGCCTTCAGCCGGAGCAGGTGGTCATTGAAGTCACTGAAAACGAGATGATCTCCGGGTTCAACCAGTTTAACAGCGCCATCAAGCGGCTTCGCGGTGAGGGGGTAGGCCTGGCGATCGATGATTTTGGCTCGGGCTATGCCGGGCTTTCGTTGTTGACCCGCTTCCAGCCGGATAAAATCAAAATCGACCGCGAAATCATCAGCGATATCCACCTCAGCGGCCCGAAGCAGGCGATTGTGCGCTCCATCATCAGCTGCTGCTCCGATCTTGAAATTACCCTGGTGGCCGAAGGGATCGAGAAAATAGAGGAGTGGTGCTGGCTCGAATCTGCCGGGATCCGCCGCTTCCAGGGCTTCCTGTTTGCCCGTCCGCAGCTTAACGGCGTTGGCGATATTCGCTGGCCGCATCTGAGGCGTTAGGCAATTTTCCTCCCGCGTTATTTCCCCTTTTCCCTGCCTGTGCTTAAATAGCTAAAACGGTTTAACATAGTTTAGCTAAGAGGGTCACATGGAAAAAATCTGGGTACTTGGCGATGCGGTGGTGGATTTATTGCCCGATGGCGAAGGGAAATTACTGCAGTGCCCCGGTGGCGCACCGGCAAACGTCGCGGTGGGCATTGCCCGGCTGGGGGGCAAAAGCGCGTTTATCGGCAGGGTTGGCGACGATCCTTTCGGGCGCTTTATGGCGAAAACGCTCGCTGACGAGCGGGTCGACGTGAAGCATATGCGCCTTGACCCGGCCCACCGTACCTCTACGGTGGTGGTGGATCTGGACGACCACGGCGAACGCTCGTTTACCTTCATGGTGCGCCCGAGCGCCGATCTGTTTCTTGAACCCGCTGACCTGCCGACGTTCAGCGCGGGCGAGTGGCTGCACGTCTGTTCCATCGCGCTAAGCGCAGAGCCGAGCCGCTCGGCGACCATTCAGGCGATGGCCGACATTCGGGAAGCGGGAGGCTACGTGAGCTTCGACCCCAATATTCGCCCGGATCTCTGGCCGGATGAGAACGCGCTGCGTCGCTGCCTGGAACAGGCCCTGCAGAGCGCCGACGTGGTCAAGCTCTCCGTTGAGGAACTGGCATTTTTAACCGGCGATGCGGATGTAAGAGAAGGTCTGAACACGCTGATGGAGCGCTGCCCGGCGCGCCTGGTGCTGGTCACCCAGGGAAAAGAGGGCGTTATCGCCTGGCATCAGGGCGCGGTGAAACACTATCCGGCTACCCCTGTGCAATGTGTCGATACCACTGGCGCAGGCGATGCCTTCGTCGCCGGGCTGCTCTTCGGGCTGGCCGCCGGTCAGGAGCTGGTTCCGGCAATCGCCTTAGCCCAGCGCTGTGGCGCGTTAGCCACCACGGCAAAGGGGGCGATGACCGCGTTGCCCTGGCAGCACGACCTGTAATCCTTCCTTCACTGGCCGCCGTCCGGCGGCCTGAATTGTCGCCTCGATCACACTTACTAAAACGGTTTAGCAAAAAAGATTGCCGATCCAAAATTCCCGGGTTTAGTATCAGCAGCCTAAACCGGTTTAGCAATTTAGCACGTTCGATTAATACTTTTAGGGATGCGACAAAATGTATAAAAAACGCAGACTTGCCGTGATGATAGGCATGCTGGCCGGCAGTACCTCTGTTTTTGCCCAGACGGATATGACGAGTATCGAAGCGCGCCTTGCCGCGATGGAGCAGCGCCTTCAAGCTGCTGAAGCGCGTGCGCAGGTCGCCGAAAAACGCGCCAGCGAAGCCGAACAAAAAACGCAGCAGCTGGTCGCCGCCCAGCAGCAGACGCAAACCACAACCCAGGCGGTGGCGCAGCGTACCGCCGCGCTGGAGAAAAAAGCGGATCAGAGCAGCGGATTTGAGTTCCACGGCTACGCCCGCTCCGGCCTGCTGATGAACGACGCGGCCTCCAGCAGCAAAAGCGGCCCGTACCTGACGCCAGCCGGGGAAACCGGCGGTGCGGTAGGGCGTCTGGGTAACGAAGCCGACACCTACGTCGAGCTGAACCTGGAGCACAAGCAAACCCTGGATAACGGGGCGACCACGCGCTTCAAGGCGATGCTGGCCGACGGTCAGCGAACCTATAACGACTGGTCAGCCGATACCAGCGATCTCAATATTCGCCAGGCCTTTGCGGAGCTGGGTAACCTGCCTGATTTTACCGGCGCGCTGAAGGGCAGCACCTTTTGGGCGGGTAAACGCTTCGACCGCGACAACTTTGATATTCACTGGCTGGATTCCGACGTGGTGTTCCTGGCCGGTACCGGCGGCGGCGTCTACGACGTGAAGTGGAACGACTCGCTGCGCAGCAACTTCTCGATCTACGGCCGCAACTTCGGCAGCGTGGAGCAGACCGACAACAACGTTCAGAACTACATCCTCAGCATGAACCACTTTGCCGGGCCGCTGCAGGTAATGGTGAGCGGCCTGCGGGCGAAGGATAACGACGACCGTAAAGACGCTAACGGCGATCTCATCAAAACCGACGCGGCCAATAACGGCGTTCATGCCCTGGTGGGGCTGCACAACGAGAGCTTCTATGGCCTGCGGGAAGGGAGTGCCAAAACGGCGCTGCTGTACGGCCACGGCCTGGGTGCAGAAGTTAAGAGCATCGGTTCCGACGGGGCGCTGCTGTCTGATGCCGATACCTGGCGCTTCGCAAGTTACGGTGTCACGCCTGTCGGCGGTGGCTGGAGTATCGCGCCTGCCGTGCTGGCACAGAGCAGCAAAGATCGCTACGTCAAGGGCGACAGCTATGAGTGGGTGACGCTCAACACCCGCCTGATTAAAGAGGTGACCCAGAACTTCGCGCTGGCGTTTGAGGGAAGCTATCAGTACATGGATTTACATCCGGAAGGCTATAAGGACCGCAACGCCGTTAACGGCAGTTTCTACAAGCTGACCTTTGCGCCAACGTTAAAAGCGAGCAAAATCGGCGATTTCTTCAGCCGCCCGGAGCTGCGCCTGTTTGCCACCTGGATGGACTGGAGCAGCAAACTGGATAATTACGCCAGCGATGATGCCTTTGGCAGCAGCGGCTTCAACGCCGGCGGGGAATGGAACTTTGGGGTCCAGATGGAAACCTGGTTTTAACCCATCACGCTCCCGCACGGCGGGAGCGTTTCGCACATCATAAAAAGAAGTCAGGCAGAGGTATCTATGGATGTTAATCAAATCGCCCGCGAGCTTATTCCGCTGCTGGGCGGCAAGGAAAATATCGCCAGCGCTGCGCACTGCGCTACGCGTCTTCGTCTGGTGCTGGTCGACGACGCGCTTGCCGATCGGCAGGCGATTGGCAAGGTCGAGGGCGTGAAGGGCTGTTTTCATAACGCCGGGCAGATGCAGGTCATTTTCGGCACGGGCGTGGTGAATAAGGTCTACGCCGCGTTTATTCAGGCGGCGGGGATTAGCGAGTCCAGCAAGTCTGAAGCGGCGGATATCGCCGCGCGCAAGCTGAACCCGTTCCAGCGCATTGCGCGTCTGCTCTCAAATATCTTTGTCCCGATCATTCCCGCCATTGTGGCGTCCGGCCTGCTGATGGGCCTTCTCGGCATGGTGAAAACCTACGGCTGGGTCAATGCGGATAACGCCCTCTACATCATGCTGGACATGTGCAGCTCGGCGGCGTTTATCATTCTGCCAATCCTGATCGGCTTTACCGCGGCGCGGGAATTTGGCGGGAACCCGTATCTGGGCGCGACGCTGGGCGGTATTCTGACCCACCCGGCACTGACCAACGCCTGGGGCGTGGCCTCCGGCTTCCACACCATGAACTTCTTCGGCCTTGAGATCGCGATGATTGGCTACCAGGGCACGGTATTCCCGGTGCTGCTGGCCGTCTGGTTTATGAGCATCGTCGAGAAAAACCTGCGCCGCGCGATCCCGGACGCGCTGGATTTGATTTTGACGCCGTTCCTCACCGTCGTTATCTCTGGCTTCATCGCCTTGCTGATTATCGGCCCGGCAGGGCGCGCGCTGGGCGACGGCATCTCCTTTATTCTGAGCACGCTGATTGAACACGCGGGCTGGCTGGCCGGGCTGCTGTTCGGCGGGCTGTATTCAGTGATTGTGATCACCGGTATTCACCACAGCTTCCACGCGATTGAAGCCGGGCTGCTGGGTAACCCGTCCATTGGCGTAAACTTCCTGCTGCCGATCTGGGCCATGGCGAACGTGGCGCAGGGCGGCGCCTGTCTGGCGGTGTGGTTCAAAACCAAAGACGCCAAAATCAAAGCCATTACCTTACCGTCGGCGTTTTCTGCGATGCTGGGCATTACCGAAGCGGCCATTTTTGGTATCAACCTGCGCTTCGTGAAGCCGTTTATCGCGGCGCTGATCGGCGGCGCGGCGGGCGGAGCCTGGGTGGTGTCAGTGCATGTCTACATGACCGCCGTCGGGCTGACCGCTATTCCGGGCATGGCTATCGTTCAGGCCAGCTCGCTCCTTAACTATATTATCGGCATGGTGATTGCCTTCGGCGTGGCGTTTACCGTCTCGCTGCTGCTGAAATATAAAACGGACTCTGAATAATGACGCAACTTTCCCGCTGGCCTGCGATCCTGCAGGCCGTTATGAAAGGGCAGCCGCGGGCGCTGGCGGATAGCCATTACCCGCAGTGGCACCCCGCGCCGGTGACGGGGCTGATGAACGACCCGAACGGGTTTATCTGGTTTGCCGGACGCTACCACCTGTTTTATCAGTGGAACCCGCTGGCCTGCGAGCATCGCTTTAAATGCTGGGGGCACTGGAGCTCTGCGGACCTGGTGCACTGGCAGCATGAGCCGCTGGCGCTGATGCCCGACGAAGAGTATGACCGCAACGGCTGCTACTCCGGTAGCGCCGTGGACAACCACGGCGTTCTCACGCTGTGCTACACCGGCAACGTAAAGTTTGATGACGGCAGCCGCACCGCCTGGCAGTGCCTCGCCGTGGAGCAGCCGGACGGAACCTTTACGAAGCTGGGGCCGGTGCTGGCGCTGCCGGAAGGCTACACCGGCCACGTGCGTGACCCGAAGGTATGGCAGCACGACGGGGAGTGGTACATGGTGCTGGGTGCGCAGGATGTGCAAAAGCGCGGCAAAGTGCTGCTGTTTAAATCAGCCGATTTGCATGCCTGGACGTCCTGCGGGGAGATCGCTGGTCACGGCGTCAACGGCCTGACGGATGCGGGATATATGTGGGAGTGCCCGGACCTGTTCGCCCTCGACGGAACGCACGTCCTGATCTGCTGCCCGCAGGGGCTGGCGCGCGAGCCGCATCGCTACCTCAATACCTATCCGGCCACCTGGATGAGCGGGGCGTTTGACTATGCCAGCGCCGCATTCGATCACGGCGATCTGCACGAGCTGGACGCGGGCTTTGAATTTTACGCTCCGCAAACGACGCTGGCGGGGGACGGGCGACGTATTCTGATCGGCTGGATGGGCGTACCGGACGGGGAAGAGATGCTTCAGCCGACGCGGACGCACGGCTGGATGCACCAGATGACCTGCCCGCGTGAATTACGCTTCCGCGACGGCAGGCTCTGGCAGACTCCGGCGCGCGAGCTGGCGGCGCTGCGCGAAGAAGAGCAGCGCTGGCAGGGGCGCACCAGCGAGGCGCCGGAACTGGACGCGACGCGCCTTGAGTTTGAACTGGGCGCATCGCAGGTGAATGTCGATTTCGCAGGCGCGCTGCGCCTCACGGTCGATGAGCAGGGTTTACGCCTTGAACGCGCGAGCCTGAAAACCGGTGAAACATTGACCCGCTTCTGGCTGGGTGACGTCCGTCATTTGCGCGTTCTGTGCGATGGCTCCAGCGTTGAAATTTTCATCAATCACGGTGAAGGGGTGATGAGCAGCCGCTATTTTCCTGACCATCCAGCCCGGGTGCGATTCGAAGGTGCGTCCGACATCACATTACGCTACTGGTCGCTGCGCGCCTGCATGATAGAATGAGGGTTTTGGCAGCCGGATCTAAGTCGTTGTGAGAAAAACAAAACGCGTCACCATAAAAGACATCGCGGAGCTGGCGGGTGTGTCAAAAGCCACCGCCAGCCTCGTCCTGAACGGGCGCAGCAAAGAGCTTCGCGTGGCGGAAGAGACGCGCGAGCGCGTGCTGGCGATTGCAAAAGAGCACCACTATCAGCCCAGCATTCACGCTCGCTCGCTGCGCGATAACCGCAGCCACACCATTGGTCTTGTCGTTCCTGAGATCACCAACTACGGTTTCGCCGTCTTTTCTCACGAGCTGGAGACGCTGTGCCGCGAGGCCGGCGTTCAGCTGCTTATCTCCTGCAGCGATGAAAATCCGGGGCAGGAGACGGTGGTGGTGAACAATATGGTAGCGCGTCAGGTGGACGGGCTGATTGTGGCCTCCAGCATGCTGAACGATGCGGACTACCTGAAGCTCAGCGAGCAGCTGCCCGTGGTGCTTTTTGACCGGCACATGTACGACAGCGCGCTGCCGCTGGTGATCACCGACTCCATTTCCCCGACAGCGGCGCTGGTAGCGGACATTGCGCGCCAGCATCCGAATGAATTCTACTTCCTCGGCGGCCAGCCGCGCCTGTCTCCGACGCGCGACCGTCTGGACGGTTTTAAGCAAGGTCTGCGAGAGGCCGGCGTGGAGCTTCGCCCCGAGTGGATCATTCACGGCAACTATCACCCGAGCTCCGGATACGAGATGTTTGCCGAACTCTGCGCCCGCCTGGGGCGTCCGCCAAAAGCGCTTTTCACCGCCGCCTGCGGGCTGCTGGAAGGGGTGCTGCGCTATATGGGCCAGCATAACCTGTTGCAAAGCGATATCAGATTAGCCAGCTTTGACGATCACTATCTCTACGATTCACTGACGATCCCGGTGGATACCATTCGTCAGGACAACCGCCAACTGGCGTGGCACTGCTTTGATCTGATTGGCAAATTGATCGAAGGGGAGACGCCGCAGCCATTGCAGCGCAAGCTGGATGCCACCCTGCAGCGGCGCTATAAGTCAGCGGTATAGCCCCAGGCGATATATCAATAACTTTAATTAATTTAAGTTTTGGAAGCGCCGATAACCATAAGGAATAATTCTCCTTGAGGTATTGGTTTATGTCGTTGAAAAAGTCGTCCCTGATTGTCCTGTTCTCGCTGCTTTTATTCTTTATCGTCAGCACCGTGACGAGCGTTGGCCTCATCATTAAAAGTAATAACTCGCTGGATAACGTAAACAAAGAGATCCAGGTGGTGCTGTCGATTATTGACCCCATCAACCACAGCCGTACGCTACGCGTGCGGGTGATGGAGTACGTGAAGATGGTGGAAGCGGGCAACGCGGCGGACGAGTCTGCAAAGCTTGCCGCAGTGAAAGAGGCGCTGACCAAAGCGGACAATGCCTTTGCGGCGTTTATGGCTTCGCCGCGTCTGACGGATGAAGCACCGATGGTGAGTGCCTATCAGGACGCCTGGCAAAACTACCGCAACCAGGGGCTGGCGCCGCTGATCGATGCCGCTGCGGCGCACGATGTCGCCAAATTTGACGCGCTGATCCCGGAAGTTTCCCGTCTCGATCGTCAGTACGAAATCATTCTCGACCAGGTGCTTTCGGTCCACCAGAAATACGCCAAAAGCCTGAACGAGGATGCGAGCAGCAATTTCGTCTCCGGCCTGGTGATGATTGCCGTTATTGCCTGCCTGTTTGTGGTGGTGATCGTTGCAGTCAGCATCTTCATGAAGCGCTTTGTCTTTGCCCCGGTCAACCTGGCGCGCGAGCACTGCAGCCAGATTGCAGCTGGCAAGCTGGATGTTCCGGTGCCGGTGAAGGGGAGTTCAAGCAACGAAATCGACCACCTGATGGGTTCGATGGAGCAGATGCGTCAGGCACTGCTGGCGACCATCGCCCAGGTGCGCGATGCGAGCCATACCGTGACGCACGCGGCGCAGGAGATTGCCGCCGGGAATATCGATCTGGCTTCGCGTACCGAGCAGCAGGCTTCCGCGTTGACCCAGACGGCGGCGAGCATGGAGGAGCTGAGCGCGACGGTGGCGAACAATACCGATAATGTCTATCAGGCCGGAAAACTGGTGCAGGACGCGGTGAACAATGCCCACACCGGGGAAGCGGTGACCCGCGAAGTCATCGACACGATGAACACCATCGCGGCGAACTCGAAGCGCATCGAAGACATTACCAGCGTGATCAACAGCATCGCCTTCCAGACCAACATTCTGGCACTTAACGCGGCGGTTGAAGCGGCGCGCGCCGGTACGCAGGGCCGCGGTTTTGCAGTGGTGGCCAGCGAAGTGCGCACTCTCGCGCAGAAAAGCGCGGTGGCGGCTAAAGATATCGAAAGCCTGATCGCGCAGTCGGTCTCCAGCGTCAAAAACGGTGCGGAGCTGGTCAGCCGCTCGGGCGAGGTGATTGATTCGATTATTTCGTCGGTGAATAAGGTGAATACGCTGATGGAGCAGATCTCCGTCGCCTCCGAAGAGCAGAGCCGCGGGATCGGCCAGGTCGGGCAGGCGGTAACCGAGATGGATGGCGTGACCCAGCAGAACGCCGCGCTGGTGCAGCAGTCCGCGGCGGCAGCGGCGTCGCTGGAGGAGCAGGCGCAGCAGCTTTCGCGGAGTATTGCGAGTTTTAGGTTGCCGGTGCAGGCGTAAGTCTTTGACACGTGCCGGGTGGCGCTGACGCTTACCCGGCCTACGAAACCTGTAGGCCCGTGCAAGCGTCAGCGCGCCGCCGGGCAATAACCGCGAATGTGCGGCCAGAGTAATTATTTCATTCACCTCAGCAATATTTCCCTCCCTCATCCGTCTACCTCATCACAAGCCATAATCAGTTACTGCAAACGAGGTAAACACCATGAGAGATTTTGAAATGCACGGCAGAGGTCACGGGCGCGGATTCGGGCGCCACCGTATGGGCAAGGGCTTAGTCATCGGCGCGGTGATTTTCATCGTGCTCGGTCTGCTGGTGATGTCCCTGTGGAACGCCTTGCTCCCGGCGATCCTCGGCGTGAAGGCCATTGGTTTCTGGCAGGCGCTGGGGATTCTGGTGCTGAGCCGCATTCTGTTTGGCGGGTTAGGTTTCCGCCCGGGGATGTTTGGCGCGCACCGGCGGATGCACGAGCGCTGGATGAACATGACGCCCGAGCAGCGCGAGGCGTTTATTCAGCAGCGTCGCGAAGGCTTTGGTCGTCACGGTCGCGGTCACTGCGGCTGGCACGGTCATCGTGACGATAAGCGCGATGACGCCGCGCCCAAAACGCCGGAAGCAGAGTGAGCGAAATGAAAGCCGGGGAGGCGGGCGGATCCATGCTGATGTCGGCGCTCAACGCCTGCCGCGCCCGGCTGAAAGCCTTCATTCGCGGACGGACGTCCGTTCGCGATGATGCCGACGACATTTTGCAGGAAGTCACGTATCAGCTGATGAAAGTGGAGCAACCGGTCGAAAACGTCGCCGCCTGGCTGTTCCGCGCGGCGCGTAACGAGATGACAGACCGGGCGCGCAAAAAGCGCGAGGTGTCGCTCTCCGGCTATTTTACGGGCGAAGATGACGAGGGTTTTCCGGAAGACGAGCTGGCCGAAACCCTGTTCGGCGTACCGCAAACGCCGGAGGAGGAGTATCTCAAAACGCTGCTGTGGGAAGAGCTGGGGCAGGCGCTGTCTGAACTCCCGCCACCGCAGCGGGAGGTGTTTGAAAAGACCGAACTCCACGGCTACAGCATTAAAATGCTGGCAGAGGAGACGGGGGCCAGCGAGCAGGCGCTTCTATCCCGCAAGCACAAGGCGGTGCTGTTTCTGCGCACGAGGCTGCGGGATATCTACGACGCGCTGACGGGGGAATAGCGGCGACAGACAAAACCTTACACTTCCGGCACTTGTAGATTCATCACTATCGTTTATGATCGGGGCGTCTTGTTACTCTGGAATATTATGCGCAACCGTCAGCTCCTCGGAAAATGGCTTTTGATCATCACCTGTCTCGCGATGGCGATTTGCCTCGTGCAGCGTGCGGTGATGCTCAACCATTTTTTACAGGGACTGGATCCGCAGATTTCACTGAGTGCAGATGCCCCAACCCAAAGTAGCACCGAGCAGTCCGGGCCATCGCCCTGCCAGCTGGGCGCCCAGTCGCTTCTTTGTGCCCAGCCGCTGTTCTTCGACGGCGCGCTGCCGGCTATCATTATCTTCTTCGCGCTGTTACAGCTGCTGACGCAAGGGCGGGCATTCGCTCCCGCGGAACAGCCGGTTCAGGCACCGCCTCCCCGAATACACCTTAAAAACTGCGTTTTCCGTGAATGAAAATCATCGTCACCACACGATAATTTTTCACTGTTCACGGAGTAATACATGGTTAATCTCTTCAGGGGATTCGTCCTCCTGTGGCTGTCCTGCATCGGCATTGCCCATGCGGCAGACACCGGCTGGCTGGTCTCCCCACAAAACGATCACGCCCGCATCCGCTTTCAGGCGGAGAGGGAACAAACGCACATTAAGGGCCTGCTTACCGTTGAGCTAAAGCCCGGCTGGAAAACCTACTGGCGATCGCCGGGCGAGGGTGGCGTCGCGCCAAAAATCAGCTGGCCGGAAGGCGTAACGGACAGCTGGTCCTGGCCGGTTCCTTCGCGCTTCGATATCTCCGGCATGACCACGCAGGGGTATCACGATAAGGTCACGATTCCGATCGTTCTCGACGGGGTGAAGAGCGACGCGCTCAATGGAACGCTCACGCTCTCCACCTGCAGCAACGTCTGCCTGCTGACGGACTACCCGCTGCATCTCGATTTTACCCAGCCGGTGGATGAGGGCTTCCGTAGCGAGTTCGAACAAGCGATGCGCGCCGTGCCCGGTACGTCAGGCGTATCCGCAGATCTTTCCGCATGGCTATCCGGCGACAAGCTGGTGATTACCGGTACGACGGACGGGAAGTGGAACAATCCGGGGATCTACTTTGACCCGCTGGAGGGTGACATTCTGCCCGGCGAGCCGGCCATTAAGCACGACGGCAACACGCTTCGGGTGACGGTACCCGTGACCGACGAATGGGGCGATAAACCCGCCTCGCTGGAAGGCAAGAGGCTGTCGTTTGTGCTGACCAATGGCGGTAACGCGCAGCAAACCACCATGACCGTTGGGGCAACTCCCGCAGAGCCTTCCGCGCCTGAAGGAACGGGTAAAATGGTGCTTTTTGCCCTGCTTGGCGGGCTGATCCTGAACCTGATGCCCTGCGTGCTGCCGGTGATGGGCATGAAGCTTAACAGCATCCTGCAGGCGGGATCGGACAGGCGCGCCATCAGGCTGCGCTTCCTGGCCACCAGCGCCGGGATCCTCACCTCCTTTGCGCTGCTGGCCGCGATGGTGACCGCGCTTAAGCTGACCGGGGCGTCGCTGGGGTGGGGCATTCAGTTCCAGAACCCGTGGTTTATCGGCCTGATGGTCGCCGTGACCTTCCTTTTTGCGCTAAACCTGTTTGGGGCGTTTGAGATGCTGCTCCCTTCTGCCGCCGCCGGGCGGCTGGCAACGGCAGGGGGCACAGGGCTTGGTGGCAGTTTCTGCGAAGGGATGTTCGCCACGCTGCTTGCCACGCCGTGCTCCGCGCCGTTCCTCGGCACGGCGGTTGCCTTTGCCCTTGGCGCGCCGCTGCACGCCCTGTGGCTTATCTTCCTGATGCTGGGCGTGGGCATGAGCCTGCCGTGGCTGTTTGTGGCCCTGGTGCCGAAAACGGCCATGCTGCTGCCAAAACCCGGCCGCTGGATGAACACGCTCAAAACGATCCTGGGCCTGATGATGCTGGCCTCCAGCCTCTGGCTGGTCACCCTGCTGAGCTTGCATCTCGGCGAGGCGGTCAGCCAGATCGTGATGCTGGTGCTGATCGTTATCGCGCTGGCGTTGTTCGCGAAGAAGGGGCAAACCTCCTCGCCGTTGTTCTGGGTCGTGGTCATCGCGCTGTCGGTGTTCGGCGGGTATCAGCTGCGCGGGTTGCTCAACTCACCGTCTGACGCCACCACGCAAAGCGTTGCACAGACCATCCCGTGGCAGCCGCTCAGCGAGGAGGCCATTGAGCAGGCTCTGGCGCAGGGGAAACGGGTGTTTGTGGATATCTCGGCGGACTGGTGCGTGACCTGCAAAGTTAACGAGCACCGGGTACTGCGTCAGCCGGACGTTATTGCCGCGCTGAGTCAGCCGGACGTGGTGGCCCTGCGCGGAGACTGGAGCCAGCCCTCCGCGCTTATCGCGGAGTTTCTCGCGAAGCGAAACCGCTACGCCATTCCCTTTAATGAGGTCTATGGACCCGGCACGCCTGATGGCGAAATCCTCTCGCCGCTGCTGGACAAGCGCACCCTGGTCACCACCCTGAACAACGCAAAAGGCTAACTGTGTCATGAAAAAATTCTTTATTACGCTTATGCTCCTGCTGGCCTCGGCTCAGGTCATGGCAGCCCAGCCGCTGACTCCGGACCAGGAACAGCGCGCGCAGAAGATGATCGCTGATTTCCTGTTTAACGATCCGGATTCCCCGCGTATTGGCGCGAAAAATCCAAAGCTCACCCTGGTGGTGTTTACCGACTATAACTGCCCGTACTGTAAGAAATTCGATCCTTACCTGGAGAAGATCGTCGAAAAACACCCTGATGTGGCGGTGGTCTTTAAGTTTTTACCTTTCCGCTCGGAAAGTTCGCTGACCGCCGCGCGCGACGCGTTAACCGTCTGGCGCGCGGATCCCGAGCAGTTTATGAAATTTAACCATACCCTGATGGCCAAAAAGGGATACCACGATGACGCCAGCATTCAGGAGGCGCAAAAGCGCGCGGGGGTGAGCGTCAGCGCGCCGGATGATGAGAGCATGGTGTCGATCAAACGCAGCCTGATCGTCGCGGAAAAAATGGGAATTCAGGGCACGCCCGCCACGCTTATCGGCGAAGGGCTGCTGCCCGGCTGGGTTCCTTTTGAACAGTTCGACGAAATGGTCAGTGACGCACTGAAAAACCGCTAACCTGAAGGGGGCGGAATGCCCCCGACAAACCGGAGAGGGAAATGAAAAAATTACTGTTACTTTCGGCGCTGGCGACCTCAGGGCTGGCCCAGGCCGCTGATGCCATACCGGATGTGGTGAAGCAGTTCAGCGAGCAGCAGCAGATCAAAATCATTAAGAAACTGGATGCCCCCGGCGGCGCACCGGCCTGGCTGGGGCAATATCAGGACATGGGCGTGACGCTGTTTTTAACGCCGGACGGCAAGCACGTCATTTCGGGCTATCTGTACGATGACAAAGGAAAAAACCTCAGCGAAGGCTATTTCCAGAAAGAGATCTACGCTCCGATGGGACGCGAGATGTGGAAGAACCTCAACGCGGCGCATCCCCTGAAGGAAGGGGCAGATAACGCCCCGCGTAAGGTCTTTGTCTTCGCCGATCCGTTCTGCCCGTACTGCAAGCAGTTCTGGGCCGAAGCGCAGCCGTGGGTGAAGGCGGGCAAGGTTCAGCTCAACACGCTGCTGGTGGCGTTTCTTAACCCCAACAGCGGGCGCAACGCCTCTGCGATCCTGAATGCGAAAGATCCGGTTTCGGCCTGGCGCGAATACGAGCTTTCCGGTGGGAAAAAATTGCCAAAACCTGAAGGGGACGCTTCCCGCGAAACGGTAGCGATCCTGCAAAAACATCAGGCGCTGATGGACAGCCTGGGCGCAAACGCCACGCCGGCCATTTACTATCTGAATGCGGAAAACGAGTTGCAGCAGGTGGTCGGTATGCCGGACGCGCAGCAGCTTGAGGCAATGTTCGGGCCGAAGCCGTAATAAATCAGGCAGAAACGGGGCGTTTCTGCCTGATAGTCACTTAGCTACCCCAGCGTCCTTTGAGGTAGTTCACCGCCTGCTGGGTCTGCGGCTGGTTCAGGTAATCTTCCCGAAACAGGATGGTGCCGTTCACGTTGGGCAGCGAATCGTTAAGGTCGAGCTGTTTTTTTAGCTCCGGCACGCCGCCCTGAACCGTCCAGTCCGGCTCATTCTTCGACGGTTCGCCCACCTTGTAGAACGCAATGCCGATGTACAGGCGGGTGTGGGTCGGCTTGACGACGTCGGCCCACCATTTGGTCAGCACGTCGTAGCGCGCGGCGTCCCGGGAGAAGGGCCAGTATATCTGCGGGGCAATGTAGTCCAGCAGGCCCTGCTGCACCCACTGACGCGTATCGGCGTAGGATTCATCGTAGGCCGCGGCGCCGCGCGTGTCCGAACCCGCCGGGTCAAAGGAGCGGTTCCGCCACACGCCCGCCGGGCTGACGCCAAAATCCACGTTGGGCCTGGTCTGCTTGATCGCACGGGACACCTGCACGATCAACTGCTGCGTATTGTGTCTGCGCCAGTCGGCTTTTGAGGCAAATCCCTGGCCGTACTGCCGCCAGGTTTGCGCGTCGTTGAGCGCGGATCCCGGCGATTCAGCGTAAAAGTAATCATCAAACTGCACGCCGTCTACCGGGTAGTTCGCCACCACTTCGGTCACCACTTTGGTTATCCAGTCACGCACTTCGGGAATGCCCGGGTCGAGAACAAAACGATCGCCGGAGACGCGTACCCATTCCGGGTGCTGAACATAGACGCTGGACGGGGTCAGATATGAAGTCCGGTTCAGGGCGGCGATGGTTGATGGCTTCGTGTTGGTCGACACGCGGTATGGGTTAAACCAGGCATGGACCTTCATGCCGCGCTTGTGCGCTTCATCCAGCATAAATTGCAGCGGGTCGTAACCCGGATATTCGCCGATGTTGCCCGTCAGCATATCTGACCACGGTAGAATTTTTGATGACCAGAGCGCGGTGCTGTCCGGCTTCACCTGGAAAAATACCGTATTGATGCCGAGGCGCTTAAGGTTGTCGAGCTTGCCGATCAGCGCCTGCTTTTGCATGGTGATGCGCTGGTCGGCGCTGTGGCCATTCACCGAGGCCACCGGCGGCCAGTCGAGACGAGAGACGGTCGCCAGCCAGACCCCGCGCATCGGCTCGTTTGCCTGCTGCGTTGGTTTGCTGGCGGTGGGAAGAGGGGTAACCAGTGATTTAGGTGGTTTTGAGGAGCAGCTTACAAGTAAAAGCGCGCAGGCAGCCAGCGCACCGATCCGTTTTACGTGTCGCGTCATTTGCGTATTAGCTCTTGATAATCCGACTGTTAGCCCAGGGATTAAAGGCGGGCGCCGCCTGTTCTGCGCTTTCCTCATCGTTGAGGGAGTCCAGATACAGGGCTTCAACTTCCGCGCGCGCCCACGGGGTGCGGCGCAGGAATTTCAGGCTCGATTTAACGCTGGGATCTTTTCTGAAACAGTTAATTTTGATGCGGTCGCCCAATTCGCTCCAGCCATACTTCGCCACCAGGGCGTTGACCATCATCTCCAGCGTTACGCCATGTAAAGGATCTTTGGAAATGTGTGCAGTCATAGGCGTCCGGATGTCTCGATTTTTTGGGGATTGGGGTAAACGCTGAAAGGGTACAAGAAAGCAGGGGAAGCGGCAATTTTCCTTTTCCCCTCGCTCACTTTATGACGGACTCCGTGCGCTGATTTTCACCGACAATTTTTCCCGCGCTGTTTTCAATCGTAAACCGAATCGACACGTCGTCCTGGCTCACGGGCGTAGCCGTCAGCGTTTTGACCATCGTTCCCGAGTCTGCTGCGATCGTCATCGTCGTCGTGCCTTTAGCCAGCACCTTGTCGCGCTGCGTGATACGCCAGGTCAGGCGGCATTCGCTGCACGGTTTCCAGGTGTCGTTGATGGCCCACAGACGCACGGTCGCCGCCGCGCCGGATTGCCACTGCGCGGTGACCGGTTCGATGGACGGCAAAACAGGCTGGTATGCGCGCTGGAGCGCGTAAAACCCGGCTTTAGGTTTACGAAGGTAGTCCACTACGCCCCAGTTGATGGAGGGCCAGGTTTCCACAAACATAAAGTGGAACAGGGCCGTCACCGGCTGGTATCGCTGTCGGCGATAGCTTTCGGCCGCCGTGGCCACCAGCTGAGACTGGTACGCCTGGGTATTGCGAATCATCGCCTGAATATTCTTCCCGCGCGAAATACCGGCGAACTTAAAGGTCTGGAAGGGCTGAAAATTATGGTATTTCCAGACGGTCCAGCCGGGATCGTCGGCGGCGGTCGTTTTTGGCCAGAGCGACGCCGCCGGGATGATGGTTTTTAGCGTTGACAGGCGGGGAAGCGCCTGCGCGCCGAACTCGGTGATGATCCCCGTTTTGGCTGGTGCCAGCAGGTCGCGTACGGTGCCAAAGTACCAGCCCGCCCAGTAATGCTCCTCAACGGCGGAGAAGCGGTGCACGATGCGGGAGGTATCTTCGGCAAGCGTATCCGCTACACGCTTCGTGAGCTCGCGATTCAGATCTTTATTCCAGTCCGGGAAGCGTTTTTCCATCCACGGCGAATTCCACGGCGGTTCGTTATGCCCGCCCCAGACGATGATGGCGGGCGAATTGCCAAACTGTTCGATCATCTCCCGCGTCTGTCGAACCGCATTTTCCGTGAAAGCCGCACTGTTGTTGTAGCCCCACTGCAGCGGAACATCCTGCCAGATCATCATGCCCATCTCATCGGCCACGTCATACAACGCACGTCCGGCAACGTGTCCGTGCACGCGTATGGCGTTGGCGTTCATGGCTTCCACCAGACGAAGGTCGCGTCGGTATTTTTTCCGCGTCATGGTACCGAGCCAGGGGGAACCGATGTAATTGCTGCCCTTAATAAAAAGGCGCCTGTCGTTTATGAGCCAGCCCTTATTGTCGGGCTGCTCGACGATTTTGCGCAGCCCGGTGCGGGTTACCGCCGTGTCCATTAAGCCGTTTGCATCCCGCAACGCCACGCGAACGTTATACAGGTGGGGTTTTCCGGTACCGACGGGCCACCACAGCTTTGCCTTCGGCATGGGCAGCGTCACCTGCACGGAATGGGCACCGCTTTCGAGAGTAACCGGAAAGTCAGCCTGATAGGGCCTGCCGCTGAAGTTGGCGGGCGTGGCGGTGAGCCGCACGGTCGCCGGGCCCTGACCGAGCGCGCGGTAGCGAATCTCCGCTTTTAGCGTCGGGCGAGTCAGCCCCTGCGACCAGTCGGGCCGCAGGATGGTCTCATCAAGGGTAGCGCCCCGGCTAAGGTGCAGCCGGACCGGTGCCCAGATGCCGCCCGAGTTAGCGTCCTGTCCTTCCGGCGACCAGGCGCCACCGGGACGCGTATCATGCTGATTCAGAACCCCCTTCATGACCGTTTTATGCAAAGGCCAGATCTTGTGCGGATCTTCGTAGGGGCTGTCTACCCTGACGATGAGCCGATTGTGACGTTGTAACGCCGGGCTGGCGTCCAGCGAAAAGCGCTGAAAGTAGCCCTCATGCTTGCCCAGCGGCTGGTCGTTCAGGGTCACCTCTGCCAGGTAATCGACGCCGTCAAACACCAAGGTACTCATCACGTCGGGGGGCTGCACGGGCAGGGTAAACGCGTGCCTGTACCACAGCGCGCCCTGATGATCGTACCCGGCGCTGTACCAGTTGGCAGGAACCTGAAGCGGGTGCCAGCCTGATGCGGCAGGATGTGCGCTGTCATTGGCATCCTGAACCTGCCATTCTCCGGCCAGAGACCAGCTGACCGGCGCAGAGTTCGCCACCGCGTGGGTGGTCAACAGGGCAACGAGCAGCGTGCAGTTGCGAGCGTTCATTTGTTTACCCCGCGCGCGTTGAGCCACGCCATCAGGCGCAGCGATTCCTGGCGAAGATTTTCTTTCAGGGCCGCAAGCTGGCGCCCATCCAGCGTATGCGCGTCGCTTTCCAGCACCTGCAGCTGCTGTGCGAGCGTGCTGAAGTCCAGGGTGACGGCTTCTCCGCGCAGCTTGTGGGCCGCGCGTCGCAGCGCCTCGCGGTCGTTGCTGTCGATCGCCTGGGTAATGGTTTTGATTGCTTCATTTAGCCCTTCGCCAAACAGGGCCAGCAGCTCCTGTACCAGGGTGGGATCGTCAGCGCACTGCTTCAGCAGGCGTGCTTCATCCGGAAAACCGGAGGCGTCTTCGTGGTGCTGGAGCACGCGGGCAATCTCTTCAGCGAGACGCTCCTGGCTGATGGGTTTGGCAATGTAGCCGTCGAACCCCATATTCAGGCAGCGCTCTTTATCCCCCTGCATGGCGTGTGCGGTCATGGCGACGGTGGGTTGAGGCGGTCCGGGCCGGGACTGCTCTTCTTCACGAAGCAGGCGAATGGCGGTCTCACCGTCCATCTCTGGCATCTGAAGGTCGATCAGTAAAACGTCCCACGTATCCGCGCGCCAGCGTTCCAGCAGCGCGACGCCATTGTCGACGATCTGACAGCTATGGCCGAGCCGCTCGAGCAGGCGCGCGGCGACCTTCTGGTTGACCAGATTATCTTCAGCCAGCAGGATCCGCAGTCCCGTGGCTGCAGGCGAGGCGACAGGCGTGGGCGTGCTTTCACCCACGGGTGCTGGCGAACGTTCAAACGCGGCGGCAATCGCCTGATGTAATTCATCCTGGGCGATAGGCTTATGCAGATAGTTCTTGATTCCGATCCGCTTCAGCATATTGATATCAAAATGTCGGCTCATGGAGCTCAGCATGATGATATGACTTTCAGCAACCTGCGGCAGAACCGAAAGCTCAAGGGCCAGAGACACGCCGTCCATATCCGGCATCTGCGCGTCCAGCAGGATCAGGGGCCACGCCGTTCCCGTTCTAACCCGGTCAATGGCCTCGCTGGCGTTGTTAACGCAGGTGGGTTTCAGTCCCATCTGGCTGAGCATCGCTGCCATCAGTCGCAGGTTGGTCGCGTTATCATCAACCACCAGTACGGATTCACCGTTAAAGCGCTGGCTATGTGGGCGCTCTCCGGGCGCAAGGGGCTGCGCCGCCAGCGGCAGCGAGAACGAAAATTCGCTTCCTTTTCCCGGCTCGCTGGAGACCGTTAATTCGCCCCCCATGGCCGCAACCAGTCTTGCCGAGATGGTTAGCCCGAGCCCCGTACCGCCATAGCGGCGGGTGGTTGAGTTATCCGCCTGGCTGAAGGCTTCAAAAATGGCCTTCTGCTTATCTGCCGGTATGCCAATGCCGCTGTCGCGCACGCGAAAACGCCATCGATTCGCGCTATCGCCGGGCTCAACCACCAGGATCACTTCTCCCTGATGGGTAAATTTCAGCGCGTTGCCCAGCAGATTGGTCAGGATTTGGCGCAGCCGCGCGCCGTCAACCAGCAGCACGTCGGGAACGTCGGGCGCAATATCAACCAGCAGCTCGATGCCTTTTTCGCTCGCCCCCGGCATGTGCGGGCGAATGAGCGACTGAATAAAGGGGCGGACAGGTACGGGTTCCGACTCCAGCTCCACTTTGCCGGCTTCAATTCGGGAAAAGTCGAGAATATCGTTGATGATATGCAGCAGAGACTGGGCAGAGCTCATCACCAGGGTCAGATAGTCGCGCTGATCGGCGCTCAGAGACGTATCCAGGCACAGCTGGGTCATGCCAATAATGCCGTTCATAGGGGTACGAATTTCATGGCTCATATTCGCCAGGAACGCGCTTTTTGCCTCATTGGCTTTTTGTGCCTCAATGGCCGAGGCGAACGCCTGAATTTCAGCCTCTTTGCGCCGCGTAATATCCTGCAGCGTGCCAATAACGCGCTCTGCGTTTCCCTCAATGGAGAGCGTAACCACCTGGCCGGACAGCAGCATCCAGCGCAGTCCTTCGGTAGGGTGATGCACGCGAATTTCACATTCAAAGACCGGACGATGATCCTGCTTCGAAGCGTGCAGCGCCTTGCGTAGCGCTGCGCGATCGTCCTCGTGGACCTGATTGAGGAGAAAACGCACCGGATATCGCCACTGTGTGCGCGACTGGCCCAGCATGGCAAGCAGGGTATCGTTGACCTGCAGCGTGTCGCCGGAAACCTGCCAGTCCCAGATCCCGATATGAATGGATTCCGCCGTCAGCAGAAAGTCGTCATGCAGCTGGTGGCGCGCGCGCTGCGCTTCATCCAGCTCCGTAACATCGCTGTGCAGGCTGACAATACCACCGTCCGCAAGCCGCTGATGCTGGACGAAGATCCGCCGCTGGCCCGCCTGGCGCACCTCGCAGTGTTTATCCTGCCGACAGTTGCGCACGATCGACTCGCGCAGCGTCTGGCGCAGGCCGGGATCGACGTTGTAAACGGCGTCGATAAAGCGTTCCGCCAGCGCTTCAAGAGTGGTTCCCACCGTCAGCCACGGGGTTATGACCGGATAAAACAGGGCAACGTTGTGATTCCAGGCCTGCAGGCATTCATTACGGTCATAAATCATGACGGCGGCCGGCAGCGCGTTAAGATCGTACGTGAATGAACTCATCGTGATTCCCCCTACGCGCGGTAGTGCAGTTCTGCCTGTCGGCGAAGGTATTCCAGCCCGGGCGCGATCGCCATGGCCCAGGCGGTGAGGATCTCATCGTCGCACTGCGGATCGCGCAGGCTCACCGCGTTCAACATCGCTTCGCGCCAAAGGGCAAAAAACCGCGGGGGAAGGTGGAGGCCGTCGTCGCTTTGCTCCCGCGCCAGGCGCTCGAGAAAATCAGGGACGATCAGGGCGCCGTCGACCGCAAGCATGGCGAAGAAGCTTTTAAACAGGGTCTGCTGGCCCTCCCGATCCGGCAGACGAGAAAAATGTGCCTCGGTTTCGGGTGACATATGGACGAAGGCGTCATAGAACGTCTGAAAAAACGCGGTTTTTTCATTATTCGGAAAGACGCGGTTCAGACTGGATTCAAACAGATCGCGATAGAACTTCACGGCGTCCTCCTTAGGGTGCTTTCGCCCGGCAGACAGTGTCCGATGGGCGTGTATTGCTCCGCCAGACGGCGTGAGAAGTAGCTCTCTTTCTTCGACCGACGCACGTCAAAAAGAGGCCCGGCGTTGTGTTTAAAGAAGAGGGCTTCCAGCACCGTGGCGTTGGTCGAGAGGGTTAAGGCAGCGTTGGTATCGCCCGTGGCTTCCTGACGGCCTTCATACCAGCCTTTCTGCGGATCGTTAAGGTGTTTGGTGACCGTCATCAGCACGTCGGTGTACGGGGTGTCCCACAGGGCCCACAGGGCAAAAACCGCTTTGGTCGATACCTGTGCGAAACGGGTGTAGTCCCGGCCATCGTCTCCGACAGAGTTCCAGGCATAGCCATTTCCCCAGACGGTATCCTGGATATGCCAGGGCGCCTGAGAGAGCGTGAAATCTGCCCTGGCCGTCAGGATTTTATCGGTCTCCCAGCGGGTCTTCTGGCTCAGCCAGACGTTTTCGGCCTGCTTGCGCAGACGCTGTTGCAGATCGGACGCAACGCCTTCTGGCTCCCAGCCAAACTCCAGGCCCGGCAGCATATAGGGAAGGGTGGTAATCAGAGAGGGCTGCCACGTGGTGCGCGGATCGCGGGCATCGACGGCCAGACGCCGCTGGGCGATGATGACGTGGTGCGCCGGGGGCGTAAACGCTTTATCCGGGGAAAATCCCCACAGCTGAAACGCCGTCGCGGCATATTCACTTTCGCCCAGCCGCAGTTCCTCCCGCACGACCGGCTGACCGTTTTGCAGGGAAGAGGACCATAGCTCGCCTTCGCTATCGATGACCGGGCAGAAATTCCAGCGCAGGATAATTTTATCCAGGTATTCGCTGTACTGCGGCTCCCGCTCTGCGGTAAGGCGCAGGGCGAGCATCAGACGCGCCATGTCGCGCGCGGACCAGCCGTTTTTGCTGGGCTTGCCGCTAAAGTCGACTGGCGTCGCCGTCTGGCTGGAATAGAGTCGACCCGGCGTTCGGGCATCGGTCAGCATCAGGCGGTTAAGGGTGCCCATGAGACGGGTTAAGCGAGCGTCATACTCCGCGTCCTCAATCAGCCCCAGCTCTTTTGCCGCCAGCAGGGCGATAAGCGTATCGCCCATTTGCCAGAGCGTGACGCGGGGCTGTTTGTCGCTCCCGTTGACCAGGCCCGTTTGCGGCTGGGTATTATTGACGAAATAGCGCCAGGCGATCGTCGCCCACGTCTGCTCTTCCGGCGTCAGGGCGGCGATACGCGCGCTGGAGTGCCAGCCGCCGTGGATTAGCCAGCGCCAGCCTGCTCCCTGATGGCCAAACAGGGCAAAGATGACCCCGCCTGCAAGGAGTAATCCCGCGAGCCCTCTGGCTAAGGTTTTAAGCATTGCGCAGTCACCGGAGGCAGTTTAACGGGCTCGTCCACGCTGCATGACGCGCACTGACAGGCCTGACAGGCGGGTTTGGTTCGCTGCGTGACGCCGGTCCGGTCGCACCAGCTTTTTATGGCCGGTGTGCTGCTAAGGAACGGACGGCTGCGCAGCGCGTTGTTCTCTTCAAACTGATCGAGCAGCTTGCGATCCCACAGCGAGGGGGCAAAATCCTTGCTCTTTGGGTTGTCGGTGTTGAAGGCCAGCAGTTTTCCCTCTTTCTTGAACAGCAGGGCTTCCAGCATGATGCCGTTATTGTTCGCGGTGAACTCTTTGATCGGGCCGTCACCGTTTTCATACAGCCCTTCGTAGTAGCCTTTTCCCTCTTCGTTGGCATTCTCAATGGTATTCAGCAGGCGGTCGGTATAGGGGGAGTTCCACAGCACCCACATGCCCAGCGCCGCCTTCAGCGATATCGCGGCAGCGTTGGGGACGAACTGGCCTTTATCGGTAATGGTGTTCCAGTTGTATCCGTCGCTGAAGACGGTGTCATAGACGAAGTAAGGGGCCTTATCGAGCTGGTGCTCGGAGCGCGCGGTGAGGACGCCGGTAATGGTATAGCGGTTCTCCTGTGCCTGATAAACGCGGTCAGCAAAGTTTTTCATCCACGTCAGGGAGTAGTCGCGCGGGGCGTTATCCCGGTCGGTCGGTTTATCAAAGCCGAACTCCAGCCCGTAGAGCAGGTAGGATTCCGTCACCACGTAGTTATGCTGCGACGTGTTGCGCGGGTCGCGCGTATCGTACGGGACCAGCACGCAGTAGATTTCGGCCAGCTCGTAAGGCTGCGGACGGCTGGCTTTACAGGTATTAAACCCCCAAAGCTGGAACCCGGCCGCGCCGTACTCTTCATAGCCCAGCCGACCTTCCTGAACGTACTTCGGCTGGCCGTTCTCGAGATAGGCCCCGTACAGCGTGCCGCAGGGGTCGATCGCGTGGCTGAAATCCCAGCCGAGCACCACGTTATCAATGCTGTTGCCGTATTCCGGATAGCGCTCTTTGACGATTTTCAGCCAAACCAGCATTCGCCCGATATCCAGCGCCGAGAAGCCAATTTCGCCGGGCTTGTTGGTGTAGTCCACCTTCTGGGCGCTGATGGTGTTATAGGCCTTGTTGGGCAGCTCGTTGCGGAACAGTACCAGGGTGTTTAACGTGGCGAGAAATTTCAGCATCCGGCGGTCAAATTCCGCTTTATCAATGATCCCGAGCTCGCGCGCCGCCGTCAGGGCGGCCAGATAGGAGGCGCTGTCCCACATGGTGGTGGAGGGAAATTTGTTGACCGCATTCACCAGGCCCGTCGTGGGCTGATAGTTGGTGACGAAATACTGCCAGGCGTTTTTCGCGATGGTCATCTCTCGGACCGTCAGCTCGCCGCTGCGCGGGGAGTAACCTGATGCAGGAAGCTCGGTGTCCGCACGCACGGTCGATAACGCCAGCCAGCAGATCGTTATTCCCGTGAGCAGGTGGAAAAGGATCGGGGATCGTGGCTTCATGGCGTTGCTCCTGCTGAGGGGGAAGTGTAGAGGCAGGCCAGACAGAGCATCTGACCATGCGCGATGTAAGACAGACTTTCCAGCACAATGGCATTGGTATCGGCGTCCACGACGGCATTAACGCTGTTGTTGAGATTTAATCCGCGCTGCCAGCCTTTACCCGGTACCTGAAGCGGCAGAACCTGCTGGCGCAGCGCTTCGCTCCAGCTGTTGCGGAACAGGGCATACCAGGCAAACGCGGTGCGGGTGGAGGTAATTGCCACTTTCTCCGGCACCTCGTCACGCAGATTGCGCGCCTGTACCGGCTGCCTGTTCGGCAGATCGTTGACGTAATCCGGCGCCGGTTCGGCGTAATCCGTGCTGACAGGCTGTTTTGGGCTGCGCAGGCTATGACGCCGCTGCTGGATCTGCATAATCCGCCACGCAATCTCAGCGCTCTGCGCGTCAAAGCCCAGTTCAAGGCCGGTTAACAGGTAGGGGAGACTGATCAGGGAGGTTTGCTTGCCCCAGGGCGTGCGTAGCCCTTCATCCGGCACCATCACGCCGTCCAGATCGATCATCTTTTGCCCTTCAGGCGGGTTGGTTACCGCGAGGCCTGCCGCGCTGTCAATCAGGCGCAGCGTATGGCTGGCATAGAGACGGTAGCCAAAGCTGTCCCGCTGTTCGTCATCGGTCAGCGTCCAGTTATGGAGCGGCACGGCCGCCTGGCTTTGGACGTTATGTTCAATCAGAGCGCCGGTGTTCCAGAGGCTGAAGAGCTCGTGGATAGCCGCCGCGTGCTGAGGATAGCGCCACAGGAGGGTCTGAAGCGCCGTCAGCAGGCGGCTCAGCCCAATTGCCGAGGCGTCGGGTTTGCCGAGGATTTTCAGGGTGTCGGCATGGTAATACGCGGCTGGGAGGCCTCGCTCGTTGAGCGGCAGCTGCCCCAGTGCGAACAGGGCCGTACCGATCCTCTCGTCGAACTCATCGGCGGAAATAATGTTGAGCTGCTCTGCGGCAGCGGTCGCAAACAGGTAGCTTCCCACGCTCCAGAGGCTCAGCCAGGGTTCACCGTCGCTGGCATTCGGCAGGCCGTTTGGCTGGGTATTATTCACGTAGTATTGCCAGGCGACCCGCGCCCAGATGGCTTCGTCATAGGTCAGGGCGCGTTTCGCAGGCAGCGGCGGGAAGTCTTTGCTGAGCGCGATGCCGCCGCTGCTTTCAACGCGCGTGGGCATCTGTTTCTCCACCCAGACCACAATGGCAAAGCCGAGCAGGAACCCGAGCAAAATGGTGAGGTAGCTGCGCGCGGGCAGCAGGGCATCACATATCCTCATTGGGTGACCTCATCCTCTTCGGCGGGCGTCCACATGGCCGCGAAAATCAGCGGCAGCATGGCGGCGATGTTCACTCCTCCCCAGAAAATATTGATGACGTAGCCGGAGGGGTCGTCCACCTGTCCACGCGCCACCTGAATACCGCCCCAGATAAGCCCTGCGAGGGTCAGCACCACAATGGCAATCTGCGGCTTCACCAGGTAGAGAAAACGGCCCCTCTGCCGCTCTTTTGGCGTGACGTGAAATTTGATCTGCTCGCCCCGCAGCACGGTATTGAGCGCGCGCAGGTTCATGGAAAAGAAGGAGAGGTAAGAGGCCCTGCCGTCCCAGGCCGAGATCCCCCATGTCCCGAACATAAACGCCAGTTCAGAGAAGATAAAAAAGGGGAGAAAGTGGAGATAGAACGGCGTCGACCATGCGGATACCGGCGGAATGCCGGTGAACAGATAGATAATGGGCGAAATCAAAAATACCGTGTTCCACACGCAGGCCATGTAAGACCAGAAGGTGGTGGCATACATCAGCGTCTGAGGGAGGGAAAGCCGGAAGCGGCGACGGCTGAAGATATTGTCATGGAACAAAATATCCAGCGAGCCGGCGGCGTATTTAAAGCGCTGGATCATCCAGGTCAGCATATCCTGCGGAGAGAGCATCTTCGACTCCACCCGCGGATGCATGACCGAGCGCCAGCGTCGCGCGGCGTCACCGTGCAGCAGCACCGAGGTGTAAATATCTTCGGAGACGTGAAATTTGTAGGGGGTGAGCTCGGTGTCAAACGCCACGTGCGGGCGCATCGCCTCCTGCAGCGCTTCGCGGGTTTCTTCATTGCGGATGTCGCGGGTATGGCGATGGATCTCCTCTTCGACGGACCAGACGTAGCTTCTCAGCGCGGCCTGCATGACCGCCTCGCGCCGGTGGATGGAGGCCGCGCCGCAGCAGAAAGCCGCGTTCGCCCAGTTGCGCCGCCGAAGGATCACGTCATAGAACATGCGCGGATCGTTAAAAAACGGGTCGCGGCCTACGGTCACCGGGCCAACGCACTTTTGAATCAGCCAGCCCAGACCGTAGCCCACTTTTCCGGCTTTTCGCTGGCCCCAGCGTGAAAGATTTTCTCCTTCCGGAAGGTCGAAGAACCACTGCGGCGTCTGCACCCAGGCCACGTCCGGATCGCGAAAATAGCCCAGCGTATGGCTGAGAAGGGTGGGAAATACGCGGGTATCGGCGTCGCAGATAACAATGAAATCACCGTCGGTTTGTTCAAGACCGTTGCGCAGGTTGCCGGCCTTAAAGCCGATGTTGGTCTGGCGGCTGATATAGTTAACGCCTTCCTCGTCGCAGACGGCTTTCATCTCCGGGCGGCGGCCGTCATCAAGCACGTGGATCCGGTAGTCAATCGGGTACGGGTAGGCCATCTTCAGGGCGTCGCGAATGGACAGCCTGACCAGCTCGGTGTCTTCCGAGTAGGTGGCAATGAACAAATCCACTTTAACAGGACGAGATTCTACGGCCTCTTCCGGAAACAGGCATTCGTTAATTTCGCCGGGGGGCGGACACTGGGGGGGATCCTGTTCTTTCCATAAGTTGATGGTAAACAGCACGGTCCCTATCCACGCCAGCGTTTCGGCGAGGACCAGCGGTATGGCATACCATAGTGCGTCAGTATTCAGGGAGGCGGTCCAGCGCCAGTAAATATAATTTGCACCCAGAATAAGTGCCGCGACCGCTAATACCTGCCAGGTCATCATGACCCAACGCGGTGTTGTTAACGGTTCCGGAGGACGACGATGTTCAAAACGGGAAAAATAAAAATCCATAGTTCCGGCGTTCCTGATTCCGTGAAAATGCAGACCCATTCTGCTGCGCAGACAGTTGCCCAAAAGCGAAAGAAAATAGCGAGTAAACAAGATTTAAGATAAGTGTAGAACGCCGAATAAAAGTGTCCAGCGTCGTTTTTATTAATATGAAGTGGTGGTTAATTTGGATTTAATTCTGCTTAATATGTTTCATCTGCCGGTGATAAATTGCAGTTACTATTCCTTTAGACTATCTACTTTATTTAGACCTTAATTTTCGTTTTCAGGCAAAGGACACCCTATGAGCCATGTTGCGCCGTCGGTCGCGCAAGAAAATGACGCTAAATCAATAACATGGAGGTATTCCGTTGCAGGTGCCCGTGACCTGAGAATTGACTTTATGCGCGGCATTGCCCTCGTCATGATGGTCGTGGCGCATACGGAGGTGATGTCGATATTTAATATATTCTCCTGGGAGCGTTTTGGGTTAACAACAGGTGCAGAAGGCTTTGTCATTCTCTCGGGGTTTATGCTGGGTATGCTGAATCGCGCGCGTCTGCAAAAAGTGGTTTTGCTTACGGTTTCCTGGGGACTTTATCTCAGGGCATGGAAAATATATCGCGTAAATATCATTATCATAGTGTCGTTTATTCTGCTGGCCTATATCCCACATATTAACGTTTTCGAGGTCACCCATTTTACCGACCGCTTTTCAGGTCAAAGCTGGTCGCTTTATCCTGTGACGCCGCAAATTAAAGAGACCTGGTTCAACATTATTCTCTATTTGCAGATCGGCCCCCACCAGACGCAAATTCTCGGACTGTATATCTTTTTGCTGCTACTCAGCCCGCTATTTTTAGGGATGCTGCAGAAAGGAAAAGTCTGGTGGCTGCTGGGGCTGTCGCTGCTGGTGTACAGCCTGTGGCAGCGGTGGCCGCTTCGGCTGACGCCGTCGGAATTCGAATTTGCCTTCCCGCTGCTCGCCTGGCAGTTCATCTTTGTGCTGGGCATGGCCAGCGGCTGGTATAAAGCCGAACTGCTCTCGTTCGCCCGGACGCCCCCGGGCAAAGGGGTGGTGGTGGCGCTGGTCATGGTGTCGCTGGTGCTGGGATTTGTTGCCCAGAACCATACCAACCCGTTTATGCCGCCCGCGCTGCTGATGCACGTCATCCCGCCTGACAGCTTCAATTCGTTTTATCACACCTGGGCGGCGAAGAATGGGCTTGGCCCGGTGCGGGTATTGAACGATATCGCCCTGATGGTCACCGTCTACCTGGTGCTGACGTATTGCTGGACGCCGCTCAACCGCCTGCTGGGATGGTTCCTCATCCCGCTAGGGCAGCACTCGCTCTATACCTTTATTTTGCATGTTTACGTGGTGCTGCTGCTGAGTCAGTTCATCACCTTCGATTTATGGCGTCACGCCTGGATAGAGAACACGTTAGTGCATGCGGCGGCACTGGGTATTTTGTGGCTGATGGCAAAATACGACGTCGGCGCACGCTGGATACCTAACTAAGGATGGCGGTTATGCGCGAAAAATGGCTTCTGGCGGGCGTGCTGCTCGCCGCGATACCCGCCGCGGAGGCGGCGCAAAGCAGTGATAAAGAAACCCTGCGCGATAAGAACGGTGAACCCGTTCAGGCAGGCGTTTTTACCAGCCGTTGGGGGCGCCTGTTCTCGGGTAACGACAAGAAATTCTCAGGTGCGCTGAGCTTTAGCTCGGGACTGAAAGAGCAGTGGATGAGCATTCCTAACAGTTCAGACACCGCCACGGAAAAGAAAAAGATTAACCAGACGCTGAATCTCAGCCTTCAGTATTCCCCCTACAGCTTCTGGTTTGCCAACATTACGTCCCGACTGCCGGTCAGAGACACCAGCCGCTACACCGCCGATTTTCGCTACAGCTTCGGCTACGATGACTGGCACGCCAACACCGTGAGTCTGGTTTACAGCAACTACGGCGATAACCATTTCTGGACATCGGGCAGCCGACGACACACCTATTTCGAACAGGGCGCCTTCACGCTGGCTTATAAGTTTTCGCTACCGAAACCGGTTGAAAACACGCTCCTGATTAATAAAGGGGATTCCATCATTTGCCAGGTCGGGTACAGCTGGGTACCGCGCTACTACGACCTCAGCAGCGATGACATCCGCAAAAATAAAAACGTCATGCTCGGCGGCTGCGGCTACACCTTCAAACAACATTTCTTCGTTCGCGCGACGGCATTCTGGTTCCCGGACAGCAGCCAGCAGCAGCCCTGGAACGGCGATTACAGCTACAGCTTCGGTTATGCCGGCTATACGCCGGGTTCGTTCTCCATCCAGTACGCGAACTATGCGGGAACGCGCTATCCGGGGCACGGCAACGGGAATGCAAAATTCAGGGAAGGGACCGTGAGCCTCATCTGGTTCTTACCGCTTTAGGAGGGATGTATGTCGGCGCTGCACGTGTTAATCGTTGAAGATTCGCTGATTTATCGTCGGTTACTCTCCCGAATGCTCACCCAGTGGGGATATATCGTGAGCGAGGCGGAAAATGGTGTCGACGCGCTGGAAATCTTGTCCAGCCAGCCGGTCAGCATGGTGATAAGCGACTGGGAAATGCCGGAAATGGACGGACTGACGCTGTGTCAGACCATCCGCAACCGTCAGTTTGGCCGCTACGTGTATATCATCCTGTTGACGGCCCGCGAGAATGCCGGGGACGTGACGCAGGGGTTTGATGCCGGAGCGGATGATTTTTTGAGTAAGCCCGTTGAGCAGGCTGAACTGCGGGCGCGGCTCCATGCCGGGGTCCGTATTCTTACGCTGGAGGCGACCCTCGCGGCGCACAACAAGCGCCTGAGTGAAGCGTTGCATCAGATTGAAAAAGATCTGGAACTGGCTGCGCGCGTTCAGCACTCGGTGCTGCCTTCACGCCGCTTACGCTATGGCGACTACTTCTCCGACTGGCTTTTCCTGCCGTCAGCCTGGGTTTCGGGCGATGTGTTCAATATTTTCCCTCTGGATTCACATCTGGGATTCTATTGCGTTGATGTCTCGGGTCACGGCGTGGGGGCCGCGATGATGTCCCTCGCGGTGGCTCGCCAGTTTTTACATGGCCGGGTGGTGGATCGCTTTCTGTTTACCGAAGAGGGGGGGATTCAGTCACCTGCGGAGGTTGTCAGGATGTTGAACAGCCGCTTTTGCAGTGAAGAGAGCGACATCACCAGTTATTTCACGCTCATTTACGGCGTGATCGATCCAGAGACTGGCGAAGGGTGGCTGTGCCAGGCCGGGCATCCTACTCCCTTCATTGTGAATGCGGACAGCGCCGTCACGTCCGTGGGTGATGGCGGACCGCCGGTCGGGCTAATCCCGGATCTGAACTGGGAAGACGTCGCGTTTACCCTCCATCCAGGGGATCGCTTATGCTTATTCAGTGACGGTATTACCGAGTGTGAGAACGTCAGCGGCGAGCAGTTTGGCCCGCAACGTCTCGAACGCTGGCTTCATGAGCATGCCCGGCTCCCCGTTGACCAGCTCCTGCCGCGGTTCGGTGACCACCTGACCGGCTGGCGCAATGCAAACCGTGATGAACCGATCGCCTTAACTGATGACGTGTCACTGCTCGTGATTGAGCGTCAGGGAGAACAGAATGATAATTAACACTGAACGATTACCGCATGCCAACATTCTCACGCCCGCGGTCCGACGGCTGGACGCCTCCGTTGCTGCGACGTTTAAAGCGTCCGTGACGGAGGAAATCGGCAGCGATCGTAAAGCCTTAATCGTCGACTTTAGCAAAGTGGATTTCATCGACAGCAGCGGGCTGGGGATGCTGGTGTCGTTGTTTAAGCTGATGAACGGGAAAGGCGACATGGCGCTGTGCTCTCTGAACCCCGGGATCATGAACATGTTCACCCTGACCCGAATGGATCGCATCTTCCGTATCTATCCGGATAAACATAGCGCGCTTGCGCAGCTGGGGCAGTAGATGCAGAGGCCAGAGCATGCTGAATTTCCGGCGGCGATCGCGTCCCTGACGCCGCTGTCCGACTGGCTGAGAGACAGGCTGAGCGCGCTTCCCGTCGATGACGAGTGGCGTTTCGCCTTCGATCTCGCCGTTTGTGAAGTGGCAACGAATATCATCCGCTACGCGCTTCATGAGGATAATTCGTGCGTCTTTAGCGTACAGTTCGCCATCCGCGGCAATGACGTCAGCCTTGTTTTTATCGACGCGGGTGACGCGTTCCCGCAGGAGCGTCTTGAGATCGCCCGGCGAGACCGTTTCTGCGAAATGTCGCCGCTGCTGGAGAGCGGCAGGGGGCTAATGCTCATATTGCTGAGCGTCGATCGTTTCACTGTTGAACGCGTGGCGGGTGAAAATATCGCCACGCTTGAAAAGAAAATACGCGTATGACATACGGGCCATACGCGCGTGATTTTATTTCTTATCGGCAAACAGCTCCGGCGCCCACGGACGTGGATCCACTTCCATAAACGGCGCGCGCTCGAAGCGGTCCTTCAGCGCCCACGGCACCGTGCAGTCGAAGATCGTCTTGCAGGAAATGCCGTTGCCGCGAATCGAGGTGCTGTAATCCGGCGACTGGGACGGATCCAGCTGGTGGCCGCGGATCCCCGGAATATTGGTGATGCTCACATCGCCCTGCATGCGCGTCGTCATCGCCCACAGGATGTCGTCGCTGTCGAAAATATCCACATCTTCGTCGACAAGAATAATGTTTTTCAGCTCCGAATAGGTAGCTAAGGCGATGAGCGCCGCCTGGCCCTGGCGTCCTTCGTCTGACGGCTGGCGTTTTTTCACCTGCAATATGCCGAGGAACTTACCGCCGCCCGCGGTATGGGCATAGACGTTTTGCAGGAAGCCCGGAATTGCCTCTTCAACGGCATTACGGATGCTGGCCTCGGTCGGCAGTCCGGCCAGCGTGGTATGTTCTTCTCCCGGTCCCACCAGCGTCTGCAGGATCGCGTGGTTGCGCATGGTCACGGCTTTCACTTTGATCACCGGCAGGGAGGGATTCGCCTCACCGCAGTAGCCCGGGAACTCCGGCATCGCGTGGCCAGTGTTGGTATGCTGATCCTCTCTTACGCGCACGCCCGGAAGCAGTTCGCCTTCGATGATGATTTCCGCCCGTGCGATGGCTTTCTCTTTGACCGCCACGCCCTGCACCAGCTCGACCGGCTGCTGGCGCAGCGCCCCGGCGACGCCCAGCTCGTTGTAGCCAAACGGCGTGGTAGGGGCCTCAAAGCATGCGCCGATATAGATGGCGGGGTCGAGACCCATGTTGATCGTCACCGGCAACGGTTTTCCGGCATCCTCCGCTTTTTTACGGAAGACTTCGATATGTCGCCCGGCGGCAAGGAACATGGAAAGCTCGTCGCGCTCCTGCACGCAGAGGCGGTGAATGGTGACATCCGTCAGCGAGCTGTCTTCCGGATCGCTTGCCAGCACCAGCCCCAGGCAGAAAAACGGACCGGCATCAATTGGCGTATTGGTCGGTGCCGGAAGCAATTTGCGAAGATCGAAGTCAGGATCGTCAGCGTAGAAGACCTGTTCCTGGCAGGGGGCCTGCGAGGCCGGAACGACAACCGGTGCGACCGGCTTTTTCACCGCATGGCCAACGTGTTTTGCCAGTTCAGACGGTTCGCAGCCTAACAGCAGCGCCGCGCGCTCGCGGCTGGCGTGCATGCCCACCAGAATGCGGGAGCCCGGATAGCCCTTCACGCTGTTGAACATCATGGCCGGACCCGTGCGGGTCGGACGTTTGACCGTGCCGCCTGCGCCGATATGGCGATAGACACCCGCAAGTTCCGCGTTGGGAGCGACAGGATGATCGGTTTCAATATACTGGCCTTCGTGGCGCTGCAGTAAGGCGATGGCGCTGCGGAGATCGTTGACTTGGTTTTCCATATTTTCCTCCCTCGGTTGAATACCTCCATTTTTATGGCAAAGACCAATGGCATCAATTTCATCATTTCTGTTAAATTGATAAGTAAATTTATATCAATACAGGGAGACGTCTCGTGCAGTTTCGTCAGATGCGCCACTTCATTGTCGTTGCCGAAGAGCTCCACATGCACCGGGCCGCCGAGCGTCTGAACATCGCCCAACCGGCGCTGAGCCAGCAGATAAAGGCGCTGGAAGAACGTTTAGGCGTCACGCTTTTCAGCCGGGCGAACCGCCGCTTAACCCTGACGCCCGCGGGCGAAGCGTTTCTGGTCAAAGCCCGGCTTGCCATCTCGTTGACCGAGCAGGCGGTGCTGGATGCCAGACAAACGGCACGGGGCGAGCAGGGGGCGTTAAACCTGGGGTGCGTGTCGAGTGCGATGTTTGACGGCAGGCTGCCCGCCGCGCTGCGCCAGATGCACAGCCGCTGGCCGGCCATTACCATGTCCCTGATGACGGGAAATGTGCAGACGCTCTACGCCGCCGTGCAGAGCAACCAGCTGGACGTGGCCATCATCCGCGCGCCGCTGCCGTCGCTGCCTGACGATCTGCAAAGCCGGCCGTTCACCTCGGAGAAAACGGTGCTGGCGCTCTCTCGTCAGCATCCGCTCGCCGGATCGTCCGCGCTGACGCTTTCGTCGGTGAAAGACGAAAAATGGATCTCGCTGCGCGATCCGGAGGGAATGGGGCTGGAGCAGTACTTCTATGACGCCTGCAGCGGGGCGGGCTTTCAGCCGGACGTGGTGCAAAATGCGACCGACGTGCCCACGGTGATAAGCCTTGTTGCGGCCGGATTTGGGCTGGCGCTGCTGCCCGCGTCGGCAAAGGCAGTGAGCGTTGAGAATGTCGTCTACGTGGACATCCTCGACCGGCTGCAGGAGAGCGAACTCACCCTGGTTTGCCACCGGATTATTCGTTCAGAAGTGCTTAAAAAGTTTCTGGTCACGCTCGATCACACCTGACGTCCGGCAGCCCGCAGCAGCTGCCCGCGCAGCCAGGCGTTCGCCGGATCCTGGCTGTTTTTCGGGTGCCAGTACATGTTGATGGTAATCGGCTGGAGCGGCAGCGGCGGTGGGAAAATATCCAGCGTGCTGGCAAACTGCTTCAGCATCCGTTCCGGCAGGGTACATACCAGGTCGGTACCGGCAACCAGCGCAGGCGCCATAGCGTAGCTCTGGGTGGACATGGCAACGTGTCGCTGATAGCCCAGCCCGGCGAGGGTTTGGTCGACAAATCCGGTAAAGGGATCTCCCGCCGACGACACCACCAGATGGGAAAGCGCGCAGTAGCTTTCCAAATCTAACGGACCTGTTCCACGCGGATGAGCTTTGCGCTGGGCGGTGGCAAACGCGTCGTCGAGAAGTTTGCGCCTCACCCATCCGTCATGGGCGCCCGCGCTCACGCCGATGTAGATATCCACATCACCGTTTTCCAGCTGCTGCGGCAGGTCTACCATCTCCGGCAGGGCGAAGCGCAGGCGGATGCCGGGGGCATCGGTACTCACCTGGTTAAGCAGCGCGGTGCCCAGCATCAGCGCTGGGTTTTCATGTAGCGCGATAACAAATGTCCGGCTGCTGGTGTGCGCCTCAAACGTGGTGGGGGCGAACATCGCGCGGATGCCGCGTAGCACGCTTTCAACCTGTGGCCTCAACGCCTCCGCTCTCGGCGTGGGTAACACCCCACGTCCATGTGGGGAGGGAATAAACAGCGGTTCGCCAAACAGCGTGCGCAGACGCGCCAGTCGGGCAGAGAGCGCGGGCTGGCTGATGCCCAGCCGCGTGGCCGCATGAGTAATGTTCCTGTCCTGAAGCAGGGCGTCCAGCGCCAGGAGCAGGTCTATGTCCATGTCAGATATACGCGACATCACTCTACTTCACGCCGCTGGCGTCCCGGTTGGTATAGGTGACAGGGACCCAGGCATAGCCGCCTTTCTCACCTTTCGTCACATAGCCGATGCCCGGGAAAGGCAGATGGGGCGCGGCAATAAGGTCTTTATTTTTCACAAAGTCAGCGAACGCATGCTCGCGTACGCTTGCCGCTTTGTTCTCATCTTCATCGTAGGTGATGGTCACCGCAGGCTGCGGGAACTGGACCGCCGCTGCGTGAATGATGTCGCCGACAAAGGTGATCTTCTCGCCTTTACTTGTCAGCGTGTAGAAGGCTGAACCCGGCGTGTGTCCGGGATGAACCTTGCCGGTCAGCCCCGGAAGAATCTCCGATGTGCCGCTAAACGGCACCACTTTACCCGCGTCAAGATAGGGTTTTAAGGTCTTCTGTGCGACATCGAAATAGTTCTTGCCGTAGCCGGTTTTCTTCTGATTGTCGTCGTTAAAGAAAAAGTCGACGTCCGGTTTGCCAACGAAAACGCGCGCGTTGCTGAATACCACCTTGCCGTCTTTCACCAGGCCGCCCGCGTGGTCGGAATGGGCGTGGGTCAGTAGAACTTCAGTAATGTCCTCGGGTTTGATTCCCTGGGTGGCGAGGCTCTCAATCAGACGTCCGCCGTTGCCGGGGCCAAAGAGCTGACCGGAACCGGTATCCACCAGGATTTTGTGTCCGGGCATCGCAATCAGGAAGGCGTTGATGGACACTTCTGCCGGGTTTGTCTGAAAGTTTTTCGCGAGCAGTGCATCAATGTTTTGCGGCGTTGTCCGGCGCAGCAGCTTGTGCAGATCCTGCGCAACGGTCCCGTCCGTAAACGACGTTACCAGAACGTCACCGACCTGCACGCTGTAACCGCCCGCTGGTTGTTTAACGACGTGCTGCGGCGTTTCTGCCGAGGCCTGCAGCGCAGGGTAGAACAGCAATGAACTGGAAATCAGCGTGGAAATAGCAAGTTTTTTCACGGTAAGCATACGAGTCTCCTTTGAAAGTGCTCATCTTACTGCTCCGTAAAATTATAAGAACCTGCTCAGAAATGATAGGACCTATAAACGAGATAAATAGCACAGCGCAACAGCCGGGTGGTGGTGAAGCCTTTCCCGGCCCGTAAAGCGTTATTTTTTCAGCGGTGCGTTCCAGCTATCCAGAGTGGCCCTGGACCAGGCACCATAAGCGGCATTTGGGAGCACAATCCAGTCGTTGCCGAAGTGTTCGGCGCTGGCCTCAACCAGCTCACGCTGCTGCTCGCTCGGTTTTTTGTTTTTGAACTGTACGGCGAAGTCCGGCAGGCTGTCGCCGAACAGCATCACGATCTGCTGCTTTTTGAGGATGCTCTGACGGCGCTCTTCCTTGCTGACCGTATCCAGCAGCACGCTTTCGTCAGATACCTGCGGCAGGCCGAGAGCGTTTAACGTCTTCAGCGTGTCGGCTTTGTTTTCCTGCATACGGTCCGAAACATAATAGATCCTGACCTTGCTTTGATTCACATGGTCAAGAAACGCCTTCGCTCCCGGAATTAAGCCGGGTTTTCCCTGTTTTTCCCAGTCGCTCCAGGTATCCCATTTCGTATAGTCGTGACACTGCGCCATGTCGCGCACCAGCAGAGGGGTGTTATCCAGCACCGTTTCATCCAGGTCCATCACCACGGCGTAATTTTCAGGTGTTTTCAGATCTTTTAATTTTTCGTTGAAACGCTCGGTGGCAAACCGATACGTCTGCAGCTGAAGGGCCAGAATCTCTGCCGATTTCTGCTGATAGCGCAGCGCCATTTCGTACGCTTTGGGTTCACACAGCTCGCGCTCAGCGGCCGTCGCCGCTGCACTCAAAACGGGTAATGCCAGCAGTAATGCCTTAGCCATTGAATTCACACTTCTTTCCTCAACACCGTGGTTAAAATCCCGAAAGCGTAATGAAGTTCAATGACAGAAATATGAAGGCAGCGGCGCTACACCAGCATGTAATACCAGAACAGGGCGACCTCGTCTTTTTCCGGTAAGGCGTTGTAGAGATACCGATCGTACCCGCCCAGGGTGAACCCGTAGTTACGGTAAAACAGACAGGCAGAGACGTTCACATTTTGTGTTTCAAGCCGTAATCCCGGCGCGTTTACGCTGCGGGCCCACACGTGCGCGGCAGCCATTAATTTTTGCGCGGCGCCGGTTCTGCGTCTGGTGCGATCAACGGCAATATAATCCACTGAAATAAATTTATTCCAGCCGATTGACGCGGTAATAAATCCGGCTAATTCACCGTCATCGGTTTCCGCAACAAGAAATATGGCGTCCGGATTAACGCAATGGTTTTCAAGCGTTTGGATGTCGAGTTCGTAGGTTTTTATCCAGGGCTCGGCGACGGCTTCAATATGCAAATCACAATGGATAAAGGGCTCTCGCGCAATGTGGCTAATGGTGAAAGAAAAGTCACAACATTCAAGACGGACGAGGTCCGTATTTAATCCTTTTCGAATCTGCATAGTATTCCCGATAGTGAGTTATTTCATAAAGAATAGACGACGCGGTTAAATCCGCTGAGCTCACGCACTTGTGATCCTGAACTAAGCTTGTACTTCGTTCCGCGTAAAATGTGGGTCATTCGAGGACAATGAATGGAATTCAGGACATTTCAAAAGCAGTGGGGTGCTGAGTTTATTTCCGATGACGTGGTACGTTTTCGCGTCTGGGCAGAAGGACAGAAAGAACTTACGCTACGTCTGGCCGCCACCGACGTGCCGATGACGGCGGTGGGGCACGGCTGGTTCCAGGCAGACGTCCCCGGCGTCATGCACGGTGCAGAGTATCAGTTTGTCCTGCAGGACGGCATGACGGTACCCGACCCGGCATCGCGCGCGCAAAAGGGCGACGTTAACGGGCCATCGGTTGTTATCAATCCCCGACGCTATCAGCCGGTTAACCGGGACTGGGCAGGGCGGCCGTGGGAAGAGACGGTCATTTACGAGCTGCACGTCGGCACCTTTACCCCGGAGGGCACCTTCCGGGCGGCCATCGACAAGCTGCCCTATCTGGCGGAGCTTGGTATCACCCAGCTTGAAGTGATGCCCGTTTCCCAGTTTGGCGGAACCCGCGGCTGGGGCTACGACGGCGTGCTGCTGTATGCCCCGCACGTTGCCTATGGTACGCCGGAGGATTTTCACGCGTTTATCGACGCCGCGCACGGGCTGGGGCTTTCCGTGGTGCTGGATATCGTGCTCAACCACTTCGGCCCGGAGGGGAATTATCTCCCTCTGCTGTCGCCCGCGTTTTTTGATGCGGAGCGGATGACGCCGTGGGGCAACGGCATCGCTTACGAGCGCGAGCCGGTGAGGCAGTACATCACCGACGCACCGCTCTACTGGCTGACGGAGTACCGTCTGGACGGCCTGCGCTTTGATGCCATCGACCAGATTAAAGACAGCTCCGGGACGCACATTCTGGAGGAGATTGCCGCGAAGATCCGCGAGGCGATCCCGCATCGTCACGTTCATCTGACAACGGAAGACAGCCGCAACGTGATTTTCCTGCATCCGCGCGATGAACAGGGCAACACGCCGCTGTTTACCGCCGAGTGGAATGATGACTTCCACAATGCTGCCCACGTGTTTGCCACCGGCGAAACGCACGCCTACTACCAGGATTTTGCGTGTGAGCCGGAGAAAAAGTTCGCCCGTGCGCTGGCGGAAGGGTTTGTCTACCAGGGCGAGATTTCGCTGCAAACCGGAGAATCTCGCGGTGTGGAGTGCCGTACCCAGCCGCCGCAGTTTTTCGTCGATTTCATTCAAAACCACGATCAGACCGGCAATCGCGCCCAGGGGGAGCGGCTCATCACCCTCGCGGGGGCCGACAGAACGCGGGTGCTGCTTGCCGCGCTGCTGCTTTCTCCCCATATCCCGCTGCTGTTTATGGGCGAGGAGTATGGTGAAACTCACCCGTTCCTGTTCTTCACCGATTTTCACGGCGACCTGGCAAAAGCGGTGCGGGAAGGGCGCGCGAAAGAGTTTACCGGCCACGCCGGGCACGATGAAGCCGTCCCGGACCCGAACGACGTTAACACCTTCGTTCGCTCAAAGCTCGACTGGCATAAGATTGCTACCGACGAAGGGAAAACGTGGCTGCGCTTCACCCGCCACCTGCTGACGTTGCGCCATCGCTATATCGTGCCGCTTCTGCATCAGGGCGGCATCGTTGAGGGCAAGGCGATCGAGACCGCGCCCGGCATGGTGGCGGTGAGCTGGCGCTTCCCGTCCGGGACGCTTTCTCTGGCGCTCAATATCGGCCCTAAGCCTGTCGACGTGCCCGCGCTCGCAGGGGAGACGCGCTTCGCCTGGCCGGAGGTAAACGACGTTTTGCCGCCGAACAGTATTGTCGTTCGCTTTGCTGATGGAGACGCATCGTTATGATCCCTTCCGCCACGTACCGTATTCAGTTCCGCAACGGCATGACGTTTGACCGCGCTGTCGAGCTGGTGCCGTATCTGAAAGACCTCGGCATCAGCCACCTCTACGCCTCGCCCGTGTTTACCGCCACAACGGGTTCCACCCACGGCTATGACGTGACCAACCCGAATGAAATTGACCCCGCGATTGGCGGTCGGGCAGGGTTTGACCGCATGGCCGCGGCGCTCAGGCAGGCTGGCATGGGGCTGATTCTGGATATTGTCCCGAACCATATGTCCACCTCGCTGGAAAACGCCTGGTGGCGGGACGTGATTGAATATGGCCAGCAGAGCCGCTATTTCCGCTATTTCGATATCGACGCGTCGCGCCCGCTTACGCTGCCGTATCTCGGCGACACCTTTGAGGCGGAGCTGGAGAAGGGTGCCATTACGTTAAAACGTGACCCTGTCACGAATAAAGCCTCTCTGGTCTATTACGACACGGCGTACCCGCTTAATCCGGGCACGTACAGCGAGGATAAAAGCATCGCCGAACTGCATGAGGCGCAGAGCTGGCGGCTGATGTCCTGGCGGGAAGCGCCGAAGCAGCTCTCGTGGCGGCGCTTCTTCGAGATCACCGGTCTTGTAGGCGTACGGGTTGAAGACGAGGCGGTCTTCGACGATACACACCGTCTCATTCTTGAGCTGGTTCACGCGGGCGTGGTTGACGGCCTGCGCATTGACCATATTGACGGCCTGGCCGATCCGCTGGGTTATTTGCAGAAGCTGCGGCATGCAGCCGGACCTGACTGTTACATCACGGTCGAAAAAATTCTCGCGAAGGGAGAGCAGCTCCCCACCGACTGGCCGGTTTCCGGCACCACCGGCTACGAGTTTATCGCCTCGCTGGCGGAGGTGCTGGTCGATGACGATAACCTCTCGCGCCTGGAGACAATCCACGACGAGACGCTGGGCGTCACGGTCGATCGCCACGCCGAACTGCGCGATGCCAAGGGTCTGATGACCGATCGTAATTTTGAGGGCGAGTTCACCACGCTGCTAAACCTTGCGGACGATCTGGCCCGCCGCAATGACGTTGCGCTGCCCCGCGAGGAGATCCGCCACGCGCTGCGCGAGCTGCTTATCGCCTTTCCGGTGTACCGCACCTACGGCACTCGCGAGGGACTAACCCCGCCTGACGTGGCGCTACTTAACCGCGTAGTCGCCAGCGTAAATACGTCCGAAGCGGCCCTGAGCTTGATTGTCCGCATTCTTACCGGCGATCTGCCGGAAGATTGCCGCGACTGCGCCGCGCTTTTCAGAACCCGCTTCCAGCAGCTGACCGGGCCGCTGATGGCGAAGTCGGTGGAAGATACGCTGTTTTTCCGTCTGAACCTTGAGCTTGCGCTCAATGAAGTGGGCGCTGACCCGACGCCGCGCGCGTTCTCGTTATCCCGCTTTCACCAGGAGATGCGCATTCGTCTCGCCCGTCAGCCCGACGCGCTGCTGGGCACCTCCACGCACGATACCAAGCGCGGAGAAGACGCCCGGGCGCGGCTCTACACCCTGACGGAGGCGCCGGAACGCTGGGGAGAAAATCTCGCTCGCTGGCGGCAGATGAACCAGACCCAGGTGCGTTTTCTCAACGACGGCACCGCGCCGAACGCCGCCGATACCTGGATGATCTATCAGGCGCTGGCGGGCGTCTGGCCCGCCACGCTGTCGCCTGACGATGCCGAAGGGCTTGCATCGCTGGAGACGCGTTTCCTCGGCTTCCTTGAGAAAGCGCTTCGCGAGGCGAAGCAGCGCACCGACTGGATCGACAGCAACGAGAGCTATGAGAGCGTGGTGCTGAGCTATGCGCGGCATCTGCTTTCCCCGGATAACGCCCCGTTCCTGCACGATTTCAGCGAGGCGATGCAGCCCTTTATCCGCGCCGGGCTGATGAACAGCCTCAGCCAGACGGTCATCAAGCTGACGGCGCCCGGCGTGCCGGATATCTATCAGGGCAGCGAGGCGCTCAACTTTAGCCTCGTCGACCCGGATAACCGGCGGGAGCCGGACTTCAACGCGCTGGTGCAAAACCTCAGCGCGGCGGATGCTTCAGTGTTTGAACACCCGGCGTGCTGGCGGGACGGCAGGGTAAAGCAGTTTGTCACCGCCACGCTGCTGCGGCTTCGACCGCATTACGACGCGCTTTTCCGCTACGGCGACTGGCTGCCGCTCAAGGTTTCCGGTGAGCGCGAGGAGAACCTGATTGTCTATGCGCGCGTTAAAGACGAGGAGGCGCTGATCGTTGCCGTGCCGCGTCTGGTTTTTGGCATCACCGATAATCATCAGCTGTGGGTCAATACCACGGTAGCGATACCCGACGAACTGGCCGGGAAGCGCTATCGGGATCTGTTCAACGGTGAAAGCCGCATTCTGCAAGAGACGCTGGATTTAACGTCAGAAAAGGGATGTGTACTGGTTCTGCTTACCTGCGAATAATCGTGGAGAACGAAAATGGCAAAGGAAATTACGTTTGAAATTCGGGCCGGTCATGGCCAGCAGTTGGGTGCGAATTATGACGGGAAGGGCGTTAACTTCGCGCTGTTCTCCGCGCACGCGGAGCGGGTGGAGCTCTGTCTGTTTGACCCGTCCGGGAAAACAGAAATCGCCCGGCTGGAGCTGCCGGAGTATACCCATGAGGTCTGGCACGGCTATGTGCCTGACCTGAAACCCGGTGCGCTGTACGGCTATCGCGTCTACGGCCCCTACGATCCGGAAAACGGTCACCGCTTTAACCCGCATAAGCTGCTTATTGACCCGTATGCCCGTGAACTGGTGGGCGATATCGACTGGAACGACGCCCATTTCGGCTATGAGCTGGGGCACGACGAACTGGATCTTAGCTTCGATACGCGGGACAGCGCGCCGTTTACGCCGAAATGCAAGGTTATCGACCCGAACGCTTTTGACTGGCAGGACAACAACCGGCCAAACGTGCCCTGGCCACATACCGTCGTCTATGAGAGCCACGTAAAGGGTTTCACCCAGATGAACCCGGCCATCCCGCCCGAGCTGCGCGGGACGTTCGAGGGGATGGGACACAAAGCCTCGGTCGACTACATCAAGAGTCTGGGCATTACCTCGGTGGAGCTGCTGCCCGTTCACTGGTTCCCGGACGACCAGCATCTGCTCGACCGTGGCCTGAAGAACTTCTGGGGCTATAACACGCTCGGCTTTTTTGCTCCGGCGTCGCGCTACTACGGCCCGGCGGGGATCCAGGGCTTTCGCGACATGGTGCGCGCCTATCATGACGCGGGCATCGAGGTGATTCTGGACGTGGTCTACAACCACACGGCGGAAGGTAACGAGCTGGGGCCAACGCTTTCATTCAAGGGCATTGATAACTACAGCTACTACCGCACGCTGCCGGACCAGCACCGGTATTACATTAACGACACCGGGACGGGGAACACGGTGAATACCTCCCACCCGCGCGTGCTGCAGATGGTGATGGATTCCTTGCGTTACTGGGCCGAATCCATGCACATTGATGGTTTTCGTTTCGACCTGGGGACGATTCTGGGCCGCGAGCCTGAGGGGTTCGATCCGCGCGGGGGCTTTTTCGACGCCGTTACCCAGGATCCGGTGCTCTCTAAGCTCAAGCTAATTGGCGAGCCCTGGGATATTGGCCCCGGCGGTTATCAGGTCGGTGGCTTCCCGCCAGGCTGGGGAGAGTGGAACGACAAATACCGCGATACCGTGCGCGAGTACTGGAAGGGGGACAACGTCTCGACGGATTTTGCCGCGCGTCTGCTGGGCTCCGGGGATCTGTACGACCTGCGCGGGCGTCGCCCGTGGGCCAGCGTCAACTTTATCACCGCCCATGACGGCTTTACGCTGAATGACCTGGTGTCGTACAACGAGAAGCACAACGCCGACAACGGCGAGGACAATAACGACGGGCATAACGATAACCGGTCGTACAACTATGGCGAAGAAGGGCCGACGGAGAACCCGGACATTATCGCCACCCGCGAACGGCAGAAGCGTAATTTCCTGACCACGCTGCTTTTCTCCCACGGTACGCCGATGCTGCTGGCGGGGGACGAGTTTGGCCGCACGCAGAAGGGTAACAACAACGGCTACTGCCAGGACAGCGAGATCTCATGGATCGACTGGAAGGGGCTGTCCGAAAACGACGCGGCGCTGCGCGAGTTCACCCGCCGGCTCATTGCCCTGCGCGCGCAGCAGCCGTTGCTGCGTCGTGAGAGCTGGCGCGACGGGCTCGAGATCCGCTGGTTCAATGCCGGAGGCGGTCCGCAGCAGGCCGAGCAGTGGGATGAAGGATCAACGCTCGGGGTCTCCATCAGCAGGCCGGATCTTCAGCAGGAGGACGGCATCTGGCACGACGTGCTGATGCTGTTCAATCCGTTTGAAGGCACCGTGCCGTTCCATATCCCGCAGTTTGGCGAAGGGGGATGGGTGCTGGAGCTTTCTACGGCGGATGACGCTGCCGCCGGGACAGCGTTCACCGAAACCGTAGAGTACGAACTGGCCGGACGCAGCATTACCCTGTTCAGACGTCCGTAATTCAGAGTGATGCCGCCGCGCGGGCGGCGGTGTCATACAGGGAGGAGATCGCGCGTAGCAGCTGCGCGGTTTCGCCGATGGATTTCCCGGAAATGCCGCTCTCCGCATGAATGGCGATTAGACACGCTTCGCGCACGTCCCGGTACTTCATGCACAACGCTTTCCCTTCCTCCGTGGTGGAGAAAAAGAGCTCTTTACCCGCTTTCTCGCTCGTCACGTAGCCCGCTTTGACCAGCTTTTTCAGGGCATAGGTCACTACATGCGTATCTTCCACGTTGAGAACAAAGCAAATATCGGCCAGCTTTTTCTTGCGGTCGCGATGGTTCACGTGATGCAGCAGCGAGACGTCAAAAGCGCCCATATCCGGCTCTCCGGCTGCGGCCATGCAGCGCACCATCCATTTGTTAAACGCGTTGCCGGTCATGATCAGCGCGTACTCCAGCTCTGACAGTTCCGCGCAGCGCTCCGACACCAGATGGCGGGAGGAGACGATCCGGCCATCGTTGATATCGTTGCAATCGGGTGAAGCACTCTTTTTCGAGGTCATAACGTTCCTTAGCCAGAAATGTAAACTCGTCGATAAAATAAGAACATTTTATTGATAATTTGTTTACATGTTTTTGAGGTTCAGATATAGCTTTTTAGCGCAGGTTTTGTGAAGCCTGGCGAAAAACACAACATCGCTCGCCGCAAATTAAAAAAATAGCCGTCGGCGCGCAACGCTCACTTTCGATAGGGTAAACGTTATGGACGGTACTACGCTGTTGCCGCTGATCGGGATACCGATCGTGGTCATTGGTTTTGCACTGCGCTTCAACCCGCTGCTGGTCGTTGTGGTGGCGGGGCTGGCAACTGGCCTGCTGGTCGGGATGGATTTCGGGATGCTGCTGGAGACCTTTGGCGAGAAGTTCGTCAATAGCCGATCGCTGGCGACCTTCATCCTGATCCTGCCGGTAATTGGTCTGCTGGAATATTATGGGCTTAAAGAGCGCGCCCAGGCCTGGGTGGCGAAGATCGCCAGCGCCACCTCGGCGCGTATTCTGATGCTCTACTTCGTGGCGCGTGAAGGCACCGCCGCGCTGGGGCTGATGTCGCTGGGCGGCCATGCCCAGACGGTACGCCCGCTGCTGGCCCCGATGGCCGAAGGGGCAGCGCTGAACGAATACGGCGAACTGCCGCAGCACATTCGCGACAAAATCAAGGCCCATGCCGCGGCGTGCGACAACATCGCGGTCTTCTTTGGGGAAGATATCTTTATCGCCTTCGGTGCGGTGCTGTTGATTGACGCGTTTCTGAAGGAAAACGGGATCGAAGGGATCGAACCGCTGCACATCGGCCTGTGGGCCATTCCCACCGCCATTGCGGCATTGATTATTCATATGACGCGCCTGCTGCGCCTGGATGCCAGCATCCGCCGCGACGTCATGGCCTGGCGTGCAGAGCAGGGTACGCAGGGGGCCGCGCAATGATGACGCTTATCACCATTAATCGGGTGTATTACCTGATCGGTTTTGTTGTGATGCTGCTGGTTGTCATGACCCTGCGCGACCGCGCTAATCCGAAGCGTTTTACCACCGCGCTGTTCTGGTTTTTATTCGGCGGTATCTTCCTGTTCGGTGACCTGATGGTTCAGGAGCTGGGCAAATCGCTGGCGTACCGGATCGTTGGCGGTTGCGTTATCGCTATCGCGCTGCTGGCGGGTTTTGGCCTGGTCGGGAAAGGCCACTATAAAATGGCCTCCGACGAGGAGCGCATTGCCTCGTCAAACCGCCTTAAAAACTGGCTGTTCCTGCCCGCGCTGATGATCCCGGTGGTGACGGTAATCGGGACGCTGTTCCTGAAGGGGGTGTCGATTGGCGGCGTTTACCTTCTCGACCAGAAACAGCTCACTCTGGCGGCGCTGTGCGTGGCCTGCGTCGCGGCGATCCTTACCGGCTGGTGGCTGACCAAAGGCACGCCGCTGCACGCCATTCGCCAGTCCCGTCGTCTTGTCGATACCATCGGCTGGGCGGTGATCCTGCCGCAGATGCTGGCCATGCTCGGCGGCGTGTTCGTGGCGGCCAATACCGGTGATTCGGTACAGAAGGTGGTGAGCCTGTTCGTGAACCCGGACAGCCGCTTCATGCTGGTGGTCATTTACTGCGTGGGGATGGCGCTGTTTACCATGATCATGGGGAACGCCTTTGCGGCCTTCCCGGTGCTGAGCGCGGGGATCGCCTTGCCGTTCCTGATTAACGTGCATCACGGCAACCCGGCGCCGCTGCTGGCGATCGGCATGTACGCGGGCTACTGCGGCACGCTGATGACGCCAATGGCCGCGAACTTCAATATCGTTCCCGCCGCGCTGCTGGAGCTGAAAGACAAATATCAGGTGATCAAGATCCAGATCCCGACCGCGTTAACCCTGCTGGTGGTGAACGTGTTCCTCATGTATTTCCTCGTGTTTCGCTAAGGAGCTGTTATGGAATTGACGCAACATCAGGCTGACGCGTTTGCCCGCATGCCTTTAACCTATTTGCGCCAGGAATACCCGAACCACATCATGCATCTGCTGAATGATGACGGTGACGTTCTGCCGCCTCGCGAGCTGCACCCGATTTTCTACGGCTGTTTCGACTGGCACTCGGCGGTGCACGGCTACTGGCTGCTGCTGCGCTGCGTGCGCCTCTATCCTGATCTACCGTGTCGGAATAACATCGTCGCGCTTTTCGACGAGCACCTGACCGACGAGAACGTGGCGAAGGAGCTGGACTATTTCACCGCGCCGTTCCGCGCCTCGTTTGAGCGGCCGTATGGCTACGGATGGCTGCTGGCGCTGGCCCAGGAGCTGAAACAATCGTCGCTGCCGCAGGCCGCAGGCTGGTACCAGACGCTGGAGCCGCTCACCCAGGATATTCGCAACCGGCTGGTGGATTACCTCAGCAAGCTCACCTATCCGATCCGCGTCGGAACGCACTACAACACGGCGTTTGCCCTCGCGCTGGGGCTGGACTACGCCCGAGCCGTGGAAGATAGCGCACTTGAGCAGGCGATTGTGACGGCGGCGGAGCGGTTTTATCTCGCCGACACGCGCTACCCGGCCCACTACGAGCCGGGTGGCGATGAGTACATCTCTGGTGCGCTGACGGAAGCGCTGCTGATGAGCAAGGTCGCAGAGAATTTCCCGGCCTGGTTTGACGCGTTTCTGCCGGATATCGGCTCCATTGCGGCGCTGATGAACCCGGCGGAAGTGAGCGACCGTACCGACCCGAAAATTGCCCATCTGGATGGGTTAAACCTCAGCCGCGCCTGGTGTATGAAGCATATCGCCAGGGCGCTTCCGGTAAACCACCCGGCCCAGCAGGCCTTGCGTGATGCCGTGGCGAAACACCTGGCGGCAAGCGTCGGGCACGTGGTGGGCAGCCACTACAGCGGCGGGCACTGGCTGGCGAGCTTTGCGCTACTGGCGCTGGAATAAACAAATACGCCGTCTTTCCTGCCGGGTGGCGCTGCGCTTATTTGCCCTACATTGTGAAATGCACAATTCCTGTAGGCCCGCGCAAGCGTAGCGCCGCCTTAATTTTTTTGATTTTTAATGCGGTTAATACCTTAGTCGGATATTTTTCCGTCATTTCTCTGTAAACAGATATCTTTTTTACCATCGCAAAGGTGTACGATATGCGGCCATATACCCACATGAAATAGGTGGTTAATATGGCTGTTATACCTTTGTTACCCAAAGAAGGAATCGCTCTTGTGTTGGCAAACATGAGGATTGCAAGAGCGCATGGTATGAGCAGAAACATGGCTATCCCTACAACCTATCTTTGGTTTTATCAAAAAGTAAGAAATAAGGGACCGTGGGATTACAAGCAAGGACACCCGGAGTTAGCAAATTTTGGGAACTTCAATTATGGTTCGGCTGGCTATGCTGCCGGGATACCATCAGAAACGCTATTGATGGGTGCTGGATGGGCGCAGGAAAGAGCTAAAACCTCCAAAAAGAAATGGGGGCACTGGTATCAAAAACCGCCTTATGGGGATGATCCACACGATCAGTTTTGGATAAGGCAAGGTATAGAATATGCAAAGAAATACGGTTATTAAACGGCTCCATTGCTTACTCACAACGATTCTGTTGCTCGTTGTTTGTGGGTTTCTGACATATCAATACTATTTTAATGCATCTCCTCACGATAGCTTTGTCAGCAAACAGAAACTCTCTGATACCGTCACACTGTACATAACTAAGTATGATGATGGAGACGCTACGGTGTCGGATGTTTACCGCTTCTATTTAGATAAAGACAACAGCGGGAACATTATGAAAGCCCTTGAAGAACGATCACCCTTCCTGGAAGCCGATACAAGCAATGTCACAGCTTCAGCTTATGGGAACACGGTAAATGTAAAAATCACGGGCAAGGTTTATTCATTCACTAATTCTGATCTGTTCTATGCCGATGGTGTAGCGATCATGCCTGTAATTAATCTCATAGCCAATGGAATAAGAAATTAATTAACATAAGGAGTTTTAAAAATGGCTGTACCAGTACACCTCTTTTTGAAAGACGATGGCGGAGCAATGATCCGTGGTGGTTCTGATGTTGCAAACCGTGAAGGAAGCATAGAGCTTAGAGATCTGATCCATAACCTGAGCATTCCAACAGATGAGGCAACAGGTAAACTTACAGGTACAAGGCAACATTCAGCCTTCAGTTTAACAAAGGCAATTGACTCATCTTCACCCTATCTATACAAAGCAGTGGCTACAGGTCAGACGCTTCAAAGTGCCGAATTAAAGTTCTATCACATCAATGATGCTGGTCAGGAAGTGGAATACTTCAACATCCTGATGGAAGGCGTGAAAGTCATTTCAATAACTCCAATAATGCATGATACAAGAGATTGTCCCGGTACTGGTCACATGGAAAATGTATCTTTACGATATGCAAAAATCACATGGAAAATTCTGGACGGAAATATACAGTACACTGATGCGTGGAACGAACGTCCTACAGCGTAGTTGTTATAAACAAGCAGCGCCGAGAGGCGCTGCACAGCGTTACGCTGATGCCCGCACCCCAGGGCGCAGCCTGCTCAGGCTAAACAAAACCGATCCTGTTGAGGCGATGACGGCGATCCACAGTGCCAGATGCACGGCCCGATCGTGGTCTGATCCGGTCGTCGCAAGCAGCACCCCCACCGCGGCGGCCCCCAGACATTGCCCGAACGTCCTGACGATAGACAACACCCCTGAGGCATAGCTGGCATATTCCCGCGCCACGTTAGCGAGCATCTCCCGGTTATTGGGGCTCTGGAAGCAGCCAAACCCAATCCCGCAAACCAGACTGCGCAGGCAGATATTCCATGCGGACGGGTTTTCCGGCAACGTCGCCAGCAGGACCAGCCCACCGACAAAAATCATCAGGCCGATAGTCGAGATCAGCGGCGCGGAAAGGGTATCTGCCCAGCGCCCCGCGTGCGGTGCGATCAGCACAATGCCAATTGGCCACGGGGTGAACAGCAGCGCCGAAACCACCGGGCTGAAGCCATACACGCTCTGAAACAGGAACGGCAGCGCGACAAAGGTGATGCCCTGGCTGACAAACGAGGCCAGCGAGGTCAGGGCGGCGAGGGTGAAGCGTCCGTTTCTGAACATAACTGGCGGCAGTATGGGACTGCGCGCGCGCCGAATACGCCAGACGAAGGCGATAGCGCTGACCAGCGTGAGAAGCCCCCAGCCTGCGGCTGCCGGGTTAATGCCTTGCGTTATGTGCTGAAGGCTGTCGGCCAGCATGATTGCAGAACCTAACAGCACGGCGGAGAGCGCGGCGCCCGGCGCATCAAAGGGGGAGCGGTCAACGTCCGACTGGCGCGGCAACGCCTGCCATGCCAGCAACAGGGCAATACTGCCCGGAACAAGGTTAATGGCGAACAGCCACTGCCAGCTCAGCGCGTCCAGTATCGTCCCGCCCAGCACGGGGGCAATTGCCGTGCTGGCGGCAATAAGCAGGGCGTGCAGCCCCAGAATGCGGCCAAGCAGTCGCCCCGGAAAAACGGAACGCAGGATCGCCGGGGCGATACTCAGGGTAGCCGCGCCGCCGATGCCCTGCAGAATACGCATCCCGATCAGCATGTCGGGCGTTTTCGCCAGCGCGCAGCCGAGCGAGGTGAGCGTAAAGGTGGCAAGCCCGGCAAGAAAAACCGGTCGAAAGCCCACGCGCGCCGCCAGCGCCGCGAAGATGGCCAGCGTCATTGCCGCCGATAGTAGATAACCGTTGGCAAACCACACCGCAACGTTCGCGGGAACCTGCATCGCCCTTGCCATGGAGGGCAGCGCGATGTTGATCATGGTGCCGTCAAAGACGCCCATCAGCGTGGTGGTCATGACGGCGGCCATCACCCGGGCGCGTTCATGGCCGGGTAAGCCTTCATCGCCGGGCTGGTTTGAAAAGAGCGTCATCGTCGTTACTCCGCATAAGAATAGTGATGACGAAACTATAATCATGGGGTATACAGGGCGGAAGACGCAGCGCTTGCACTTTATCGTTGCATTTAACGCCTTATCTGAGGAGCCATCGTGTCCGATCCTGACTTTAACCTTCTGGTTGCGCTCGACGTTCTGCTGGCCGAAGCCAGCGTGGCTGGCGCGGCGCGGCGCTTAAACCTGAGCACGTCCGCCATGAGCCGCACCCTGAGCAGGCTGCGGGAGGTGACAGGCGATTCTATTCTGGTGCGGGCCGGTCGGCAGATGGTGCTGACGCCCTGGGCCGAAGCCACCCGGGACCGGGCCAGAAACGCTGTGCATGAGGCAAGGGCGGTACTGCAACCCTCCACGGAAACGCTGAATGTTGAGCGTATGGAGCGCCTGTTCACTATCCGAGCCAACGACGGCTTTGTGGTGGCGTTTGGGCCACTGCTCATTGCCGCAGTGGCGGCGGTGGCGCCCGACGTCTGCATTCGCTTTTCGCCGAAACCTGAGAAAACGTCGCGCTATCTGCGAGAGGGGCTGGTTGACCTGGAGATCGGCGTGCAGAGCAATATGGGTCCTGAAATTCGTCTGCAACGGCTCTTTCAGGACCGGTTTGTTGGCGCGGTGCGCCAGGGGCATCCGCTGGCCTCGCTGTCGTCAGTCAGCCTGGAGCATTATGTCGCCTGGGGGCACGTGGTGGCCTCGCCCGACGGCTCGTTACACGGATTTGTCGATGAGGCGCTGGCGGAACGCGGGATGAAGCGCAAAATTGCCAGCGTGGTGCCAGGGTTCCCGACGGCGTTATCGGTGGCGATGGTCTCCGATCTCGTTGCCATGGTGCCGGCGCTCTATCTGCTCAATCAGCCGATGACCGAGCGCGTGCACGTCTTTGAACTGCCGTTTAAAACCCGGAGTATTACGGTGTCACAGATGTGGCATCCGCGCATGGAAAAGGACCCGGCGCATCGCTGGCTCAGGGAAAAGGTGCTGGAGGTGTGCCGCGCTGTACGCTGACGGCTCAGGCCACTTTTTTCGGCACGGAGAGAATGAAGCGCGTCGATACCGCATCCGATTCCACGCGAACGTTCGTTCTAATTGTGTGATGTGCGTCAGGTTTTAGTGTTCAGTAATATTACCTTTTACTCGATGAGCGATTGCTTAATACCTCTCCGACAACAGGAGCAGCGGTAAATGCGTTTGGCCAGCCAGCGTAAAACGCGGCTTGGGTAACGATCTCCCCAGCTTCCTCAGCAGAAAGTCCATTATCCATCGCCCTGTTAAGGTGATAGCCAATCTGCGCACTCTGTCCGGATGCGATTAACGCGCTGACCGTAATCAGGCTTCTGTCGCGGGGTTTCAGCGCGGGTCTTTGCCAGAGATCCAGGAACAGGGGGTCAGCAGTAAATTTAACCAGGCCTGGAGATATTGGGCCTACATTTTTTTCCACTGTCTCTGAACGCTGCTTTTCTGCTTCCTGATTGAGAGGAAGCAGGTCCGGAGAAGCTTCAGGAAGTGCATCTGCCGTGACGCCACGAGTTTCAAATACTGCTTTGGTCACGCTGACGGCTGACATTGCATTTGGCCAACCTGAGTAGAACGCCAGATGGGTAATGATTTCTGATAATTCCGCTGGCGTCACGCCGCTATCGAGAGCGACGTCAATATAGTGCTTAAGCTCGGCAGGCTGGTTACGGGCAATCAGCATGGCGACGGTCACCATACTACGATCTCTGGGCGAGAGGGCATCGCGTGTCCACAGATCTTCAGTAATCGCTTCTCGACCAAAGCGCGCAAGAGCCGGTGAGACGGAACGAATATCAGCTTCAGGAATCGCTGAAGGTTCAATTTTCATCATAGCTTTACCTCTTGTTTCCTCAGCATTAGCAAAATCAGAAATAACAAGCGACATGGCCGCCGCTGCAATTACGCTTTTCATGTTAATCCTCACTGGTCAACGGTGCGGATCCTGTTTGATTCCGCCTTTGTTACGAAGAAATACCGGTTTTACCGGGATAGCGTCCTTCCTGGCGCTCATATGCGCCGTTTGCTTGAGATAGTCCAGGAAGTGCGGCGTTTGTCGGTGCAGTTGATAATCCTCCTCACTGGCGTAAATCTCATAGAAATACCAGCGGTTCGGACTCTGTGAGTCTGTAGCGGCATACATGGCTAACACGCCTTTCTCTACTTTGAGCGACTCGGCCATTTCAGGAAGGACGATGTTTTTAAATTCGGTCTGAAATTCAGGCTTTACCTCGACGATCACCAGATTATTAATGGTTCGCTCATTCGGTATGATGTGTTTGTCCCCCAGAAACTGTGGCTCCAGAGTGATTTTATTTTTCCGATCGATAATGTCAGGTGCCCGGGCAGCGAATGCCTTGTATGGTTCGGCATTCAGATGTTTGCGGTAAGCACTCTCGTTTTCATAGAGTTCGACCATGAATGCCTTACGTGGATTGTCGCTTCGTTGCAGGGCGTACATCGCCAGCGTACCTGCTTCATGATCAACCGAAGCGGAAATCGTCTGCCTGGCCACGTCTTCAAACTCTTTGTCCCGATCGGGTCTGACGCCGAGCTCAAAGATATTCATCACTACCTTATCCGGTGCGTCCGGTTTTGTTGCAAAGACAGAGGTGCTTATTAGCATGCAAATTAAAAGCATAAGGGGCTTTTTCACGTTGATCCTTTTACTGAAATGACTGTTTGCTACGGCGTCCAGACCTGCTTAACGTCTTTCGTTTGCGGCGTGTTTTGCGCCATAATCCCCGTCAGAACGTGCGGCTGGTAGGTTTCTTCCAGAAACCGAATTTCCTCAAGGCTCAGTTGAAGATTTACGGCGTTTACCGCGCCATCAACGTGATCTTTTTTTGTGGCCCCTACGACAGGTGACGTGACCTTTGTCAGCAGCCAGGCGAGTGAGATTTCCGTCATGGACACCTGATGTCGTTTAGCAAGCTCGGCGACGCGCTCGATAATGCTCCGATCCTGTTCAGCCGTGCTGTCATATTTCCCGCGCGCATAATCATCCTCCGCGGCTCGCCGCGTGTGGCCTTCTTTCCGGGCGAGACGACCGCTGGCCAGCGCGCTATAGGGGGTCATGGCGATATCATCTTCAGCGCACAGACCGAAGAGCTCTCGTTCATCTTCACGCATAATCAGGTTGTAGTGGCTTTGCACGGAAACAAAGGGCGTCAGCCCTTCGCGTTCGGCAAGCGCGTTCGCTTTCGCCAGCTGCCAGGCATAGCAATTGGAAATACCAATAGCGCGCACTTTGCCCGCAGTAACGGCGGCATGCAGCGCTTCAAGCACCTCAATAACTGGCGTGTTGTAATCCCAGATGTGGTAGATGTAGAGGTCGATGTAGTCCATCCCAAGATTCTGCAGGCTCTGGTCGAGCGATCGGGCTATTGCCTCTTTTCCGCCGATCCCCGCGGCAATTTGCGCGGCGGTTCGTGGCAGAAACTTGGTGGCCAGCACCACGTCCTCGCGTTTTGCCATCTCCCGCAGCGCCCGGCCAACGTATCGCTCGCTGGAGCCGTTCTGATAGGCGATGGCGGTATCGTAAAAATTGATACCCTTTTCGAGACCGTAGCGGATGATGTCCCGGCTTGCTGTTTCGTCCAGCGTCCAGCGATGCTGGCCCGTTAACGGGTCGCCAAACCCCATACATCCCATACAGATGCGGGAGACCAGTAAGTCACTTTTACCGAGCCGGGTATACTGCATCGTTATTCTCCCTCTGGATTATTCACGACGGTATTGAGCAGATCGACAAGCCTTGAAGCGTGTTCCCGGGCAAGCGTTTTTTGCTGCGCGATTTTGTCGGAATCCCGGTCTGCATAGCTGATACCGCAGGTATAAACCGGCGCCAGCAGCTCAAGATTGCACAGTCTTGCCGTGGTCTCGAACGGAATAAGATACTCTTCAATGGCATGGCCAAAGAAACCGTCAGCGGTATAGAGCGCCTGTGGCGCCCCTGTAGTGAAGGAGAGGAGCAGCTTTTTACCGCCCAGTTTCGCCGCTGAGCCATGCGCGAAGCCGTGGACAAAGACCTCGTCCAGCCATTGTTTCATTAACCCGGGCAGCCCATACCAGGAAAAAGGAAACTGCCAGACAATCACATCGGCCCTGAGCAGGCTTTCCTGCTCCGAAGCGATATTGAATTTGCCGTCCGGATAGAGCCAGTCCAGACGACGAATTTCAGCATCGGGAAGGGCGGTCGCCACTTCGTCAAGGATAGTGGCGTTGGCGACGGAATGGTTCAGCTCAGGATGACCTGAAATAACAAGGATATTTTTCATTTCAATACGTTAAAGAGGCTGGTGAATTTTTAGTCCAGTATAGAGTGACACCATTATTTTTTTTAGAGCAGTAAAGGCTCATTCACTTTTAGACAAAAACTAATAATGGTCGACTGTTCTCATTGTGCCCGGTCATCATGAACCCGTGAACTACGCCATGATGCCCAGTAAACGTTCCGCATTGCGAAACGCGATGGCCTCTTTTTCAGCCTTGTTGACGGGCAGACTGTCGATAAATGTTTTTACACCGTCCAGGGTCTGATAGGGGTAATCAACGGAGAACAGGATCCTGTCTGCCCCCATTAACGCGTAGATAAACTGGAAGTGCGGCAGTGTCAGCATACCTGACGGGGTAACGTAAACGTGTTCCTGGAAGGTTCTCGTTAGCGTGCGTGACAGACCCGTTGCAGCCAGCGGAAGGCTGTCATCAAGACGCTGCAGCCAGAAGGGCAGCATCTCCCCCCAGTGGCCACTGATTATCTGCAGGTGGGGATATTTATCAAATGCGCCCGATAACATCAGCCGTAACAAATGGATCCCGGCTTCGTGATGCCAGCCCCAGCCAAACATAGAGAGCCGGGCGTTGACCTCTGCATTGAAGCCCGTGAAGTAGGCCTGTTGCACGCTTTTAACCGGTAATCCGGGATGAAGATAGAGTGGCACATTCAGTTTATTAAAGCGGGAAAGCAGGGAGTCATAGTCAGGATGATCGAGAAAGCATGAAGAGGGTCGGCCATTCAGAAGTGCCCCCTTAAACCCCAGTTTTTCAACTGCGCGGACAAGCTCTTTTTCAGCCTCTTCCGGCTGTGCCCAGGGAAGTGTGGCAAATGCCGCAAAGCGATCCGGGTGATTTCTTACCGCCCCGGCAAGGCGGTCGTTTGCCGCCGTATTTAATGTTACCGCTTCATCCCCGGGTGCCAGCTGGGGAAATCCGCCCACAGAGAGGATCTGCAGGGTAATTCCAGCTTCATCCATATCCCTGAGGCGGCGGCTTTCCAAATCAGCGCCTTTCGCGTTTATCAGCGCATTCTTTTCTATCTGCGGCCGGCTTCGGTCAGGATTATGACCATCAGCGACGGTTTTCCCCCAGTCGCCAAGGAAAGGTGCCTGCTCAAGCGCAACAGGCATACACGCTCGCCCTAACTCGCTGTCGAGATAATGTTCTTCGAGGCAAATGATTTTCATATTCTCACCCTTCATACAAAGCAGTAAAAGTGATGCAGATTAGGATCGCCCGGAACAGCCCGTTCGTGAGTGTCATTCATGACAGTCTGTCCCGGACAGGGTTTACACCATCGGTTTTTCCCAAGCGCCTCGTGTATCCACTCTGGTCTCTGTGGCGAGTTGTTCCAGCAGGATGATTTCCTCATCGCGTAACTGGATGTCTGAAGCGTATGCGGCGTCCAGAACGTGATGGACTTTAGTCGCACCAACGAGGGGAAGGGTACCTTTTGCAATAGCCCATGCGATGGCTATCTGTGCAACGCTGGCATTCCTTTCGGCTCCCATTTTTTTCATGGCGGCGGTTAATCTTTCTATCTGCGGCAGTACTGCGTTATAACTTTCGGCCCGGCCACTCCCGGCAGGCATGGGATGATTTGAATCATAACGACCACTGAGCGCGCCTTGCTCCAGGACCATGTAAGCAAAGAACGTGATGTTATTTTGTCGGCAATAATCAAGGATCCCGGCCTCTTCAGAGGCGCGATAAAGCAGGCTGTAGTGATTCTGTACTGCACTGAGGGAATAACCGGAAGCGTTAAGGATTTCGTTGGCGCGTCTGATTTGTGCGAGATTGTGGTTGGAAACCCCGACGCGTTTGACCTTACCGCTTTGTAAAAGTGGGATCAGTCCTGGCGTCCATTTCTCAACGTCGAGGGGATTGTGGATCCAGTAGATATCAATCGCGTCCACACCCAGGCGTCCGAGGCTGGCCTCAAGCATATCGCTGACAGGCTGTGCTGACTGTTCGTTCGCAATCTGCGGCGTGAATTTGGTGGATAAAATCATATCCTCGCGGGGGAACTGACGGACTAATGCTCCCAGCGCTGCCTCGGAACTCCCCATGCCATATACTGCTGCGGTATCCCAGAGATTCAGACCCTTACTCATGGCCGTGGTGAACACGTCTGCCATCTGAGTATCAGAAAGATGATTGCCGAAGACGGTGTCGCCACCGGCAAAGCCTGTGCCCCAGGACCATGTGCCGAGCGCGACTGGAGGAAGAGTTTTCATATTCAGCTCCTGAAAAAAGCCGGAACGTTGCTGACGTAAACCGGCCAAAGAGGGTGAGTAAAGATGAAAGACAGATGAATGAATTAAGTTGGCTGGCGGAGGGCATTTAACAGCGCCACACCGACACCGTGCGCTGAAGCGGGATTCTGCCCCGTGATAAGGCGACCGTCAGTAACCACATTTTCAGACCAGTTCGGGGCTTCATGATGAAGCGCGCCATGCTCGCGGAGTGCAGTCTCAAGCAGGTAGGGAACCACATCTGTGGTGTGAACTTCTTCCTCTTCCTTGTTGGTAAAGGCCGCCACGTTTTTGCCTTTCACCAGGTATTCGCCGCTGCTGAGCTTTGCGTCAACCAATGCCGCAGGTCCGTGGCAGACGGCTGAGACAATCCCATCACTTTCATACACTTCGCGGATAATACGCTGGGCATCCTGGCTGTCGCGGAAATCCCACATGGTTCCATGGCCGCCCGCAAAGAAAACGGCGCTGTAATCGGAACCGTTCAGCTCAGATAACGCTGGTGTTGTTGCCAGGCGCTGCTGAAAATCGGTTTCGTTCCAGTACCAGGCGTTGACAGGATCGCTGAGGTCAAATCCATCCACCGGCGGCTGTCCCCCGCGAATGCTGGCGATCATCGTTTTTAGTCCGGCATCTTCCAGTACTTTCAGCGGATGCGTCAGCTCGGCCAGGAAAAAACCGGTTGGTACACCGGATGCGCCTTTAATCGGATGACTGGAAACGACACACAGCACGGGTTTATCTGCAGGTTTCATATCGGGCCTCACTCTTTATTTTTAAATTCAGCGGCAAAGAGATTTTCCCAGTTAATAAAGGAGCCAAGCGGAATGCACTCAAAGCTTAATAAGCCTGCTTTTGCCAGCGGGAATTCGGCCATTACGTTCATCGCTTCATCGACAGAGTCACATTCAAGAAAAATAGCGACGCCAGGTCTGTCCTGACGGAAGTAGATGTCGCGGATGAAGCCGGATTTATACAATCCCCAGGCGTGCAGTGCTTCAGCGTTAAGGTGTGGAGCATATTTTTCCAGCGATGCTCCAGGTGCGGGGATATCCAGACATAAAATTCGCATAAGTGTCTCTTGTTCTCAGGTTTAAAGGGAAAGAGAGAAGAGTATATGAGCGCCATTTTGAGAAGATTAGGCGGTCATTGGCTTAAGCATATTTAGCCTGTACTTAATAATCAGGTGAGGAGTGCGACAGGGTAAATCTATGCCAGACATGTCTGTTCCTGCATCTGTATATGAATAGTCTGGCTTAATCAGTCGAAAACTCGGGCTGGCTTTCATATTCAGAACGTGCCTTTTCAACCTCGCCCTGATGAATCAAGGACCAGTCTATAAGTGTCATAACTGGCCCCATTAATGTCCGTCCAAGTGGTGTTAGCTCATATTCAACACGTGGCGGGATCGAAGGGAATACCGTCCGCGATACTAATCCGTCTCGTTCAAGACTTCTCAGTGTTAACGTCAGCATTCTCTGAGAGACCTGACCGATGGTACGTCTGAGTATATTAAACCGCAAAGGTCCCTCGGCAAGATGAGCAATGATTAAGATACTCCACTTATCACCAATCCGACTGAGCAATTCGCGGGTGAAAATATTGCAGGTGGGTGCTGTCCGTTTATCTGACGGTATCATGAATGTGCCTTCTTGCGGGTAAAATAACGGTATGTAATATAGCCCTGGTTACAAAACAAAACGACTCGTTTCTTACAGAGAATAAAGGTACTGCTCCTTGAAAAATGCACCCCTTACGCTTTTATCCCCATATAACATCGGGGAATTGACTCTAAAAAATAGAATGGTAATGGCCCCAATGACCCGCAGTCGGGCCGTTACCGGTAATGTACCTAACCCTCTGGCTCCTGTTTACTATGCGCAGCGGGCGCAGGCAGGGTTGATAATATCTGAAGCTACGCAGGTTAGCCGTCAAGGTACCGGATATATAAGAACACCGGGAATATATTCCCTCGCTCAGGTTGAGGCATGGCGTCGCGTAACAGATGCAGTTCATGAAGCCGGGGGAATTATTTTTGCGCAACTGTGGCATGTCGGACGCGTTTCGCATCCTGAGTTCCATGATGGTGTCCTTCCGGTTGCCCCATCTGCAATTAATGCAGAGGCAGACGTTTTTACGTCTACTGGAATAGCACAAACTCCTGTCCCTCGCGCGCTTTTAACAAGTGAAATCGCCGATGTCGTCTCACAGTTTCGTCAGGGTGCTGAAAAAGCTTCTGAAGCCGGTTTCGATGGAGTAGAAATACATGGGAGTTCAGGATATCTCCTTGACCAGTTCCTTCGTGACGGTTCTAACAAACGAGAAGATCATTATGGTGGGACTATTATAAACCGTGCACGTTTTCCTCTGGAGGTCGTCAGTGCAGTGAGCGAAGTGCTCGGCGCCGATCGCGTTGGTTTCAGGGTTGGTCCAAACATGTCGCTACATGGTATGTCTGATTCTTCGCCGGTTGAAACATTCAGTTATTTAGCGACTCAACTCGACGCTATTGGCATCGCCTACCTTCACGTTACCGAAGGTATTGCCGGGCCCGATGCTCCGGTCGCAGGTTCACAGCGGATTGCACCTTATCTTCGTCAGTGTTTCTCGCGAACTTTTATTCTGAATGGTGGATATGATGCTCAGACCGGTGAGGATGCAATTAACAAGGGTGAGGCCGATCTCATCGCCTATGGTGTTCCATTTATTGCCAATCCCGATTTACCCGCAAGATTTGCGTGCGGCAGCGATCTCAACGTTCCGGACCCTGCAACCTTCTATGCGCCGGGACACAACGATGCGGTGGGCTACACTGACTATCCCACACTAAACAAAAGTAAAAAAACATGAATACCTTAATCCATTCTGTGCCGTGAATGTCATCTGAATGAGTACAGGTGTATTTCAAAATACGTGGTTAACAGTGGATCGCAGCATCAATAAAAACGAACTAAAGGGATATTATTGACTTAAGCATCTTTAGGCTGTAGTTAACAATTAAGCAGTGATTGCTTAAGGAACACATTATGAATAACGCCCTGTATAACCAGATACGGATCTTTCAGAGCATTGCACGTGAGGGCAATATTTCGGCAGCCGCAAGAAAACTGGAAATTACGCCTCCCTCCGTCAGCAATGCGCTTAAGCTGCTGGAAGATCATATTGGCCATCCGCTTTTTGTGCGTACGACCCGCCGTATTGAGCTGACGGAAACCGGGCAACTGTTGCTGGAACAGACCGCTGCGGCGGTGGAGTCGCTGGAAAATTCGCTTGAAAGCATTCGCGACCAGAATCAGGAGCCCTCTGGTATCGTGCGAATCACGCTCTCGCGTTTTGCCTATCTGTTAATTCTTAAGCCTGCAATGGCGAAATTCTGTCAGCAATATCCGGGTATACAGCTGGAAATTTCGGTTTACGACGGTACTGTGAATGTTATCGAAGAGCGTTTTGATCTTGGGATCCGTTTTGGCGATATCCTCGAGGGTGGGGTGGTAGCGCGGCCGTTAATGAAACCCTTTCGTGAAGGGTTATATGCATCCTCAGCCTATCTCAGCGAGCATGGAACGCCTGAGGTGCCGTCAGATCTCAGTCAACACAAGCTGATTGGCTACCGTTTTATTACTAACAACCGCATCCTTCCGTTGATTCTGAACGATCGCGGAGAGCAGTTGACGGTTGAGATGCCCGGACAGTTAATCAGCAACGATATTGACGTTATGGCAGACGGGATCCGTAACGGCCTGGGAATTGGACGTTTGTTTGAACCCATCTGGCAGTTACAGCCGGACAGGGAGCGCTTTATACCCGTGATGGAGAGCTACTGGAAAACCTACCCGCCAGTCTATCTCTATTACCCCAAAAACGCGGGCAAAACGAAAAGAGTGAAGGCCCTGATTGATTTTCTGATATCCGCTACGGGGCGATAAAGGCGATAACGCATCGTCCCGTATGGAAGCGCTATTTCACAACCCCAGCGGCCTGGCCTCCTGTATGAACTCAATCAGAAGGCGAAGCCCGGTCGGCAGTTGCCGGCGGCTTGAATAATAGATATAAAAACCTTCCTCCAGCGGGGACCATTCCGTAAGCACCAGGCGGAGCCGTCCATCCTTCACATAGGGTGCAACAAGAGGCTCCGGAAAATACATCAGGCCGGCTCCGCCTAATACGGCCACAAGGCCCGTTTCAGCCTGATTGACCGTCACAGAGCCTGGCACAGTGATTTGGTACGTTTCACCGTCTCGCTCAAGTTCCCAGCGATAAATCCGATCGTCGCCGAGACGATTGCTTATACAGCGATGGTGTAATAAATCATCAGGATGTTCAGGCGTTCCGTAGCGTTCAAGATAGTCGGGGGATGCTGCGATAACCCAGCGAATATCGGCAGATAAACGCCGGGCAACCATGTCTTCCGGGACGGTGCCACCATAGCGGATACCGGCATCGAAGCCCGCATCAGTGACGTCAACCATACGGTTACTGGCCACAATATCGATTTCAATATCAGGATAGCGATCCATAAACGCGGGCATAACCGGCGCAAGCAAAAGATTGGCCGCTTCAACGGCTGCATTGATGCGGATACGCCCGGTAGGCGTATTACGATACCGGTTAAGCGATTCAAGCGCGCCTTCTATCTTGTCGAAAGGCTGAAGGACAGACTGAACCAGTTCTTCACCTGCAGCCGTAGGGGTAACGCTCTTGGTCGTGCGATTAAGCAGGCGAACCCCGAGCCGGGTTTCCAGTCCCTTCAGGGCATGACTAAGCGCTGATGCACTGACACCTAATTCAATCGCCGCACGGCTGAAACTGCGATGACGTGCAATAGCCATGAAATAAATGAGATCGGCGACATCAGCTCTGCTTATTTGCATACAGAATCGTTTTCCTTGTGCGTTAAGGCCCGAATGTGTTGATACGGAAATGATATACACCATAGACCGACCAGGGCTAATCCGTTGCTGAATTTTTTTCACAAGTCCATCCACTCATCGCCTCTCACTGAACACATTGTGCTTCGTTATTCTTGAAAATTATGCGCTCTGGCCGTCGGTCAGGGCGGAACATTCACCTAACGGAGCCGTGTATGAACTATACGCATCTTGGCCGCACCGGCCTGAAAGTCAGCCGCCTTTGTCTCGGAACCATGAATTTTGGTGACGTCACCGACGAGAAAACCAGCGCCCGCATCCTGGATGAAGCGCTTGAGGCGGGTATCAATTTCATTGATACAGCAGACGTGTATGGCACCGAGCAATCACCCGATATCCAGCAAGGTTCGGGGCTGTCTGAAGAGATTATTGGTCGCTGGCTCCAGCAGGGTGGCCGCCGTGACCGTATCGTTCTGGCGACGAAAGCCTATCAGCCTATGGGACCGGGTCCGAACGATCGCCGTCTTTCTGCTTACCATATTCGCAAGGCCTGCGAGGACAGTTTGCGACGGCTTAAGACCGACCATATTGACGTCTATCAGATGCATCACATCGATCGTTATACACCATGGGAAGAGGTCTGGCAGGCCATGGAACTCCTTGTTCATCAGGGAAAAGTGCTTTATATCGGTAGCAGCAATTTCGCAGGCTGGGACATTGCGACTGCGCAGTCAGTTGCCACGGCCCGTCATTCCCTGGGCCTGGTTGCTGAGCAAAGTCTCTACAATTTGACTGCCCGAACCGTTGAGCTGGAGGTCATTCCCGCATGCCGTCATTTTGGCCTGGGACTGATTCCCTGGAGCCCACTTGCCGGAGGGTTGCTTGGCGGCGTACTGAAAAAGATGGCAAGCGGGCGCCGTGCAAGGCCCGCGTTTGCCCGTCTAATCGAACAGTATCGTCCGCAGCTGGAAGCCTACGAAGGATTATGTGAGGACCTCGGCGAAACCCCTTCCGATGTGGCGCTTGCCTGGCTCCTGCAGAATCCTGTCGTTACTGCTCCACTTATCGGGCCTCGTACGGTCGAACAACTCCAGCAGGCGCTTCACGCAACGACAATCACGCTATCAGACGACACCATGAGCTGTCTCGACGAAATCTGGCCCGGACCCGGGGGAGAAGCGCCCCAGGCTTATGCCTGGTAATGACCAAATTAATGAATCCTTTCTTCGATATAGGGAGTTCCAGTTTATGAGCAAGATGATGCATGACCAGCATTCTGCTTCCGTACCCGCTTCCCGGGATCGTCGCAATTTTCTGATCGCCGGCGCCGGTCTGGCGTTGGCCGCTACCACCCTTGGCAGGAGCGGAGCCGTGATGGCTAAACCGGCTGGTCAGGACACGTCGAGCGCCCTTTCGGGTGCTGTTCCCGTCCAGAAGGAGACCTTAACCACGCGTAAACTCGGCTCGCTGGAGGTTTCAAGTATGGGACTCGGGTGTCTGCCTATGGTGGGGTATTACGGCGGTGGTCCGCGCGATCGTAAAGCCATGGTTTCGCTCATCCGGGCCGCCTTCGAACAAGGCATCACGTTCTTTGATACTGCCGAGGTGTATGGCCCCCATCTCAGTGAAGAATTTGTCGGGGAAGCACTGGCCCCCGTTCGCGATCGTGTGGTGATTGCCACTAAGTTCGGTTTCGGCGTGGAGGAGGGGAAGTCAACCTCCCTTAACAGCCATCCTGACCATATTCGCCGTGCCGTAGAGGGCTCGCTGAAGCGTCTGAAAACGGACCATATCGATCTTCTTTATCAGCATCGCCCCGATCCGAATGTGCCGATTGAGGATGTGGCGGAAACCGTGAAGGCGTTGATCCAGGAGGGTAAAGTGAAACACTGGGGATTGTCGGAAGCGAGTGCCAGGACAATCCGCCGCGCACATGCGGTACTCCCTGTGACTGCAGTACAGAGTGAGTATGCCATGTGGTGGCGTGAACCGGAGACGCGGATATTTCCAACGCTCGAAGAGCTGGGTATCGGCTTTGTACCTTACTGCCCGACCGCCCGGAGTTTCCTTGCCGGGGCAGTCAATCCAAGCCAGCGGTTCGACAGCACAGATCGGCGGCATAACCTGCCACGCTTCCAGCCCGATGCCCTGGCCAAAAACATGGTACTGCTTGAATTCGCGCAGTCGTGGGCCCGCCGCAAAAACACCACTCCGGTTCAGTTCGCGCTGGCCTGGGTGATGGCTCAGCGGCCATGGATAGTCCCCATCCCGGGTACGACGCAATATCCGCACCTGATAGAAAATAGCGGTGCACCGCAAGTCCGGTTGACGGACAGCGAGTTAAGCGAAATCGATGCAGCGCTTGCCAGGATCCCATTGCAGGGCGGTCGCGCAGATCCGTTTACCGAAAGTCAGTTTGATAAAAGTTAAACGGTGATGGCCACCTTTATACTTACTGTCACAGGGAGACTGTAGGTAAAGTCTCCCGGTCGGCGATCCGACCCTGACATCACGAGTTGTTCATTGTCACCAACAGCGGGCCCGAACCAACGCCGGGCCAGGGTAGGGCATTAACAGTCCTGTATTGCTGAAGGCGGCGTGAGTGAAGGTGGCATATCCGGAAGCGGGGGAATGATCCCGTCGACGGGGTGCGGCAGATAGCGTGCCTCGAGTTCCATGATTTCGGCATCGCTAAGTGAAAAGTCCAGCGCGCTGATAGCCGTGGAAAGATGTTCTGGTTTCGTCGCGCCGATGATCGGTGCTGTGATGACCGTTTTTGATAGCAACCAGGCAATTGCAACATGGGCTCTTGGCACATCGTGCTTTTCAGCAATGCTGGCAACAACATCTATAACAGGCTTATCCAGAAGGGCTGCGTTCTCATACATTTTTAACGCAAAGGCATCGTTTTGCGTTCGTCGGGACGTGACACTCCAGTCGCGCGTGAGCCTGCCGCGTGCCATCGGACTCCAGGGGATCACACCAACGCCCTGGTCTTCACACAGGGGCAGCATCTCGCGCTCTTCTTCCCGGTAAAGCAGGTTGTATTGCGGTTGCATCGTAATAAATCGGGTCCAGCCGTTACGCTCTGCCGTATGCTGCATTTTTGCAAAGCGCCAGGCTTCCATAGATGATGCGCCGATGTAACGTACTTTTCCTGATTTAACGAGGTCATGCAGAGCCTCCATGGTCTCTTCAACAGGCGTGGAGTGGTCAAAGCGGTGAATCTGAAAGAGATCCACGTAATCCATGCCTAAGCGCATCAGGCTATCGTCAATAGACTGAAAAATGGCCTTGCGGGAAAGAAACCCGGTATTGGGGGAGTTGCGCCACGGAAAGAAGGTCTTTGTCGCCACAACGATCTCATCGCGTCTGGCCATTTCTCTCAGCGCTTTTCCAGTGATCTCTTCAGAACTTCCGCCCGAGTAGATATTCGCGGTATCAAAAAAATTAATGCCCGCTTCAAGCGCCTGACGAATGAGCGGACGTGACGCCTTTTCATCCAGGGACCAGGGTTGAGGCAAGCGTTCAGGTTCACCATAGCTCATACAACCGAGACAAAGACGGGAGACTTGCAAACCGCTACGACCCAGATTCACATACTTCATTCTGTGTTCCTTCTTTTATTGCCAGCAATTCTGTATGTGAAAGGGTATTGCACTGACATGAAGGGAACCAGCATGCGCCATCGAATGGTGTTATGAGTTTTTTTCACAGATGGGCGTAATCGTCAGTGGGTTTTACATACAAACTGCGTGGCCAACGGTGAATCCTCAAGACTGAGGAGGGATATCTCCTGAGGCACGGCAATATTCTTATTTAACATAATATACATTATGCGCACCAATGTAATGCCAGTCAAAATCTGCCTTTCTACGGTCGTGATTGCCCCGGTTCATTGATAGCTTGTGAAATCCCAACTTCTACGTTTATCCAATGTTAAAAGACGTTTGATATACTCCTGGCTTTGACCACCGCTGCTGTAGACTTATGGAAATCGAACTCAATAAAAGCTTTAAAGAAAGGATTTTCCACGCTGTCATTTTTGAAGTGACGGCCAACGTTATCATCGCTCTGTCTCTTGCGTGGCTGATGAACGTTTCGGTACTCCAGTCGGGTTCGTTGTCGGTGATATCTGCGCTTACCGCAACGGTCTGGAATTTTGTCTTCAATAAGTTCTTTGACGCCCTGCAGAAAAAACATCAGTTTCAACGAACGTTTCTCGTTCGCGCCATCCATGCAGTTGGGTTTGAAACGGGCCTTATCATCTCCTTAATCCCTGTGGCCATGTTCATGCTGAATTTAACGATCGCGGAGGCATTTTTTGTTGAGATTGGCCTTGTACTGTTTTTCCTGCCATACACGATGCTTTTTAACTGGCTCTATGATTATCTGCGTTGGACATTCGTAGGGAGTAAACGGTCTGTTGTGTAGCGAGTATTGATATCGGTCACATTCGCAACCCCTTGATCGTGTTGGACTCCACTCTCTTTCTATACTTCTCATTTCACCATCACTTTTGAGGAGTCCATTATGTTTGATCATGTAAAATTCGGCGTCAGCGATTATGAGAAAAGTAAAACCTTCTTCCTCATGTCGCTTCAACCGCTCGGTGTCGAACTCGTCGATGAAGGCTCTCCTGACTATGGCGTCGAAATGAGTTCCGGCGATGTTTCTCTTTGCCTTTTTCAGTCGAATGATAAACCCGCTCCGCTTCATCTGGCCTTTGTGGCCACGACACGCCAGCAGGTTGATGATTTTTACCATGCCGCGCTGCGCGCAGGCGGACGCGACAATGGCGCACCGGGATTGCGCTCCTACGGTAAAAATTACTATGCCGCATTTGTCATTGCCCCTGATGGTCATAATATCGAAGCGGTATGCCATGCCCCCGAAGAAAGATAACTTAATTTCACCCGCTTGCGAGTACCCGCGCCAGCCAGTTTTCTGGCTGGCTCACGCTCAGGCCAATACGACCGATACCCCTTTTTCCGATACCGCATTGACCCAGTCGCGGTCGGTATCGCCTTCGACGACAATCGTATTCGCCAGCTCCACATCGCCAATAACAAATGATGACGCCGTATTTATTTTTTCCGGCGACGCCAGGACAACCGTCTCGGCGGCTCTGCCGGAAAATGCACGTTTGATGCACGCCTCTTCGAAATCTCCGGTCGTCAGCCCTGCTTCCGGATGGATACCGGTCACGCCCATAAAGAACAGATCCGCATGAATGTTTTCGATACCTTCGATGGCCGCCGCGCCGACGGCGACAATCGAGTGTTTATACAAACGGCCGCCGATCAGAATCACCTCAATAAAAGGATGATTAACAAGCCCCAGGGCAACGCTCGGACTGTGCGTCACCACGGTAATACGCAGGTCATGCGGTAAAAAGGCGATCAGTTCTGAAGTGGTCGTTCCACCGTCAACGATCACCACCTGGCCCGAAGAAATCAGCTGCGCCCCCTTCTGCGCCACCTTTCTTTTGGCATCCATTTTAACGGACTGTCGTTCCGCGAAAGGCACAGTAGCGGAGGACGACGGCAGCGCGCCGCCGTGAACCCGCTGTAAACGCCCTTCTGCCGCCAGCTCGCGCAAATCGCGTCGGATGGTGTCGTCAGAGACGTCGAAGAGAACGCTAAGTGCTTTTGACTGGACCTGTCCTTCGGCGCCGAGCTTTTCAAGGATCAACTGTTTTCGCTGACTGGTGAGCATGATGTATTCCTGATGTTGCATGTTTAATCTTGAAAATGCACGATAATGCTGATATTGATAGTTACTCTACATAAGGAGGACAAAACGTGCAATCAAAACGTGCAAATGTGCGCATCATTGACAGTGAAACCCTGTCCGATAACTGGTACTTACTTAAAAAATATACCTTTGACCTGCAAAGACGCGATGGCGAATGGCAGCGGCAAACGCGTGAAGTATATGACCGGGGGAACGGCGCCACGATCCTGCTCTACAACCGTGACCAAAAAACGGTGATTCTGACCCGCCAGTTCCGCTTCCCGGTCTTTATTAATGGCCATGAGGACAATCTGATTGAGGCAGCGGCCGGCCTGCTTGATAACATGGATCCGGAAAGCCGCATTAAAGCAGAGGCGGAAGAAGAGACCGGATTTAACGTGTCGAGCGTGCAGAAAATCTTTGAAGCCTACATGAGCCCAGGCTCCGTAACGGAGAAACTCTATTTCTATCTTGCCGAGTATCAGCCGAAGGACAAAACCAGCGCAGGCGGCGGTATCAAAGCGGAGGGCGAAGATATCGACGTGCTGGAAATGCCCTTTGAAGAGGCCTTGCGGGGAATTGATACGGGCAAAATCGTCGACGGAAAAACCATCATGCTGCTCTACCATATTGCACTGAAAGGCCTTCTGTAACCTGCCGCTCGCCCGACGCCTGTCCCGGTGCAGGTGTCGGCCTGTGCTATCCTTGCTGAAACACGCAAAACGGAGATCTGAAGATGGCCGACTGGAACCCTTCGCTTTATCTGCAATACGGCGCTGAACGAACGCGCCCTGCCGCCGAGCTGCTTGCCAGAATTCCCCTGAGTGACGTTGCCACCATTGCCGATTTGGGCTGCGGGCCGGGAAACAGCACCGCGCTGTTGCAGCATCGCTGGCCAAAAGCGCAGATTGTCGGCGTCGATAACTCACCGGCTATGCTGGAAGAGGCTCGCAGCGCACTGCCCGACTGTCAGTTCGTTGAGGCCGATATCCGCCAGTTCAGGCCAGGCCAGCCGTTGAACCTCATCTATGCGAACGCATCCCTACAGTGGATACCTGACCATTACGATCTCCTGCCGCATCTGGCGTCACTGCTCGCGCTCAATGGCGTGCTGGCGATCCAGATGCCGGATAACTGGCTTGAGCCCACGCATGTGGCGATGCGTGAAGTGGCGCTGGAGCAAGGCTACCCGGACCGTGGCCGCGAGCCGCTGCCTGGCGTGCATGCCTATTACGATATCCTGTCGGAGGCCGGCTGCGATGTGGATATCTGGCGGACAACCTATTTCCATAAAATGAGTTCGCACCAGGCCATTATTGACTGGGTCAGCGCGACCGGTTTACGCCCGTGGCTCCAGGAACTGAACGAGAGCGAGCAGCAACGTTTCCTGAAACGCTACCATGAACTGCTGGAAGAGCAGTATCCGCTCCAGGAAAACGGGCAGATACTGCTGGCTTTTCCTCGACTGTTTATGGTTGCCCAGCGTCAGCCCTGAACGGCGCTATGAACGGGCCTCTTTGAGCAGCTGCTGGATAACCTTTTCCTGCTGCTCATAATTCCCTTCGCCAAACGAGGTATAGCGTAGCTGACCTTTAGCATCGAAATAGTAGTGCGCGGGCCAGTACTGGTTGCCGAAAGCGTTCCAGATCTGATAGTTTTTGTCCGTCACAACCCGGTACGGCAGCTGCCATTTATTTACCGCGTTTTTCACCGAGGCGATCGGTTTCTCCCAGGGGTATTCAGGCGTGTGTACCCCTATGACGACCAGGCCCTGAGACTGGTATTTTGTTGCCCAGTCGCGCACGTGCGGAAGCGTATGCTGGCAGTTAATGCAGTCCCAGGTCCAGAAATCGATCAGTACCACCTTCCCGCGCAGTGATTCAGACGTGACAGGGTCACCATTTACCCACCCTGTCCCACCGCTTAATGAAGGCAGCTGGCTGCTGGGCTCGGTCATGACGACCGGTTGAAGCTTCGCTGGTTGCGCGGCGGGCTTTGCCAGATTCAGCAGCGCGGTTTCAAGACGATTCGCGACGCCGTTTGCGCCTTGCAGAACAGACGTCATCCCCGTTGCGTTAAAGACAACGGCCGCTAACATCACCACGCCTGCCCCCTGTCGTAATTTTTCCATCAGCGCCGATCTTGCTCTCAGCGGCGCCATCAGCGTGCGGCCTCCGAAAACGAGCAGGCCCAGCATCAGCGCGCAGCCGCTACCATAGGCGGCCAGCAAGGCTCCTGTGGCAATGGCCGAGTGTCCGGCAATATTGATGCTGAAAATGGCGCCCAGAATCGGTCCCGCGCAGGGAGACCAGAGCAGCCCGACGGCAAGCCCAGCCAGAAAAGCCGATGCCATACCACGCGTTTGCCCGCTTCGGGTGTTGAGGACATTTCCCGCGCTGACTGCCGGCCCGGCGATACGCTGAGCAAAGGCCGGAAAAATTAAGGCCAGCGCGGCCGTGGCCAGGACGATAAGCGCGACCCAGCGCCCGACGATAGTTGCCTCTGCTATCCACTCGCTGGCGACGGTGACGACCATCGCCACCAGGGTGAACATGACGATCATCCCCGCGAGCAGCGCCAGAATATGTCGCCGCTGCCCCTGAAAACCGGCGAACAGGAGAGGAATTACCGGGAGCGTACATGGACTGAGCAGGCTTATCATCCCGCCCAGGAAAGCAATTATCAGAAACATAAACACCTCACAATACAAGTCCTGCGACGCTGCAGTGAGGCTATTTCATCGTGCGGATGTGTTCAGGATATGTGTAAAAGCGTGGGTTTTTGTCTGGCTCTGTATCGGCCACGCGGGGAGATACAGAACCGTACAATTAAAGGCGCGGGAGAGTAATCGAAACGTCCAGCCCGCCCTCTGCGCGGTTCTCCAGCTTTAGCTTTCCGTCCAGCTGAGCGGTGAGCTGCGCTGCGATCGCCAGGCCGAGTCCTGTCCCGCCGGTGTCGCGGTTGCGTGATGTTTCAACCCGATAAAACGGCTGTAATACCGCCTCCAGCTCGGCATCCGGTATCCCAGGCCCGCCGTCTATGATGTGAATCACCACCTCTCCGGCAGTCGAGTCATCAATGCTAATGGTGGCATAGTCGCCAAATTTCAGGGCGTTATCCAGCAGGTTGGTCATCACCCGGCGCAGCGCCTGTGGACGCGTGACGATGGGCAAACGGTTTTCGCCTGCCTGAAACTGCACGTTTTTACCGATGTCCTGATAATCGCAGGCGATGCTGTTTATCCAGGCGTTCAGCTCCAGCTTCAGCATGGTCTCTTCCAGTGATTCTGATGACCGGGCATACGCAATACCCTCACGCACCAGACGAGACATATTATCAAGGTCGTTTAAGAGCTTGTCGCGCAGGTCAGGCTGATCCGCCATTTCAACACGAAGCTTCATGCGGGTAATGGGCGTCTGGAGATCGTGCGATATGGATGCCAGGATCTGCGCCCGCTCCCTGAGATAGGACTGAATGCGCGCCTGCATCGCGTTGAAGGCATGTGCTGCCCGCTGCACCTCGACCGGCCCCTTTTCCGTCATTGGCGTGTTGGCGGCCGGGTCCAGGGAGTCTACCGCGCGGGTAAACTGTGAAAAAGGCCGTATCACCTGGCGTACGGCGATCCAGGAGCAGGCAGCCAGCACGAGCAACTGCAGAATAAGAACAACGGGCAGCCAGCTGGCGACCGGCGGCATCCGAGGGATCAGGTCAATGGTCAGCGGTGCGCCATCATGTAGCGTGAGATGCGCCTGGATATGTGAAATGGCGCCGGGAACGGCGGTGAAGCTGAGTGGGTACTGTGCCGCAAGCGTCGCTTTTAAGGTTCGGATGGCGTCCCGGGAACGCTTATCCGTCGGCGCGTTCCCGGGCTCTCCCGGCCCCAGAATATAGCGATAGTTACCCCGTTCAAGTCGCGGCAGCCAGGCCGCGCGCTCGCTGGCGGGTAAGCGGTCTAAAATAGCCACGCTGGTCGCGACATCGTATTCCAGATTACCGAGCATCACCGTTCGGGCGCTGTGCATTCGCTCTATCATGACCAGCGTCAGGCTCAGGGCATTGGCGAGCAACAGGCCGGGCAGCACGACGATCAGCAAGCGGGCCAGCAGCGAGCGAGGCCAGAGCGTCATTCGTTAGCCTCTATGATGGTGACCGGCATGGTAAACACATAGCCCTCGCTGCGCACGGTTTTAATATACGCGGGCGTACGGGCATCTTCATTCAGACGCTGGCGAACCCGGCTAACCAGCAGGTCGATTGAGCGTTCAAACAGCTCGGCGTCACGGCCCTGCGTCAGGTTGAGCAGCTGATCGCGGGTCAGCACCCGCTGCGGGTGGTCAAGGAAAACGCGCAGCAGGCGATACTCCGCCCCGCTGAGCGCCACAATCACCCCTTCCGGGTCGATCAGGTGGCGGGCAACGGTATCGAGCTGCCATTCGCCGAACGTCACCAGCCGCCCTGCTTCCGTCACCTGTAAATTGGGCGGCATCGTGCGAAAACGGCGTAAAATCGCTTTGATACGCGCCAGCAATTCTCGCGCGACGAAAGGCTTTACGACGTAATCGTCGGCTCCCATTTCCAGACCCAGGATCCTGTCCGTCTCCTCGTTGCGCGCCGTCAGCATCAGGATGGGCAGATCTTTATATTTCCCGACGCGTAATTGCCGACACAGCGTAAGCCCGTCGTCGCCGGGCATCATAACGTCCAGCACCACCAGGTCGATATGCTGCTTGTCCAGCACGACGCGCATCTCTTTGCCGTTTGCCGCGCCAGAGGCGCGATAACCGGACTTAACGAGATAGTCGATAATCAGTTCACGAATATCCCTGTCGTCATCGACGACAAGGATATGATCAATATGCTCCACCGAAATCTCCAGACCGAAGGGTAACGTACTGAAAATAGCACATTTCAGAGTTTGTCAGCGTCAACAACTGCCTTGACGAAATCCTGCGGATCTTCCTGAGGCGGATTGTGCCCCACGGTTGCGCCGAAGGTACGGTGTTCATACTTACCGGTGAATTTACCCGCGTAGGCCTGCGGTGCCGGATGCGGCGCCCCGTTGTTTCCGCCTTCGATGGTGATCGTCGGAACGGTGATATTCGGCAGCGTGGCCAGTTTTTGTTCGTAGGCGTCGTATTTGTGCTCGCCTTTTTCCAGCCCTAAGCGCCAGCGATAGTTGCTGAGCGTTACCGCAACGTGATCCGGGTTATCAAGGGATTTGGCGCTGGCGTTAAAGACTGCGTCGCTAAATTTCCAGTCAGGTGAGGCCTGAGACCAGATCAAACGAGCGAAGTCATGCGTGTTTTTGGCATAGCCTTCAGCGCCGCGCTCGGTAGCGAAATAGAACTGATACCACCACTGCTGCTCCGCTTTTGGCGGCAACGGCTGTTTACCAATCTGCTGGCTGCTGATGAGATAACCGCTTACCGAAACGAGCGACTTAACGCGCTCTGGCCACAGCGCCGCAACGATATCGGCCGTACGGGCACCCCAGTCATAGCCTGCAAACACCGCCTGCTTGATATTCAGGGCGTCCATCAGGTTCACGATATCTTTCGCCATTGCGGAAGGCTGGCCGTTGCGCGGCGTTTTTGCCGACAGGAAGCGCGTAGTGCCGTAGCCGCGCAGAGAAGGCACAATCACGCGATAGCCTTTTGCCGCCAGCGCAGGCGCGACTTCAGCGTAGCTGTGAATATCGTAGGGCCAGCCGTGTAACAGAATGACCGGTTGGCCGTCTTTAGGACCAATGTCGACATACCCGACGTTAAGATCGCCGGCGTTAATTTGCTGTGGACGATCGAAAGCCGCCGCTAAGTTAGTGCCGGTGACTTCGGCCTGACATGACATGACGGTGCCAAGGGTAACGGTGAGAGCAAGCGTTGAATAAGCGAGTTTGCTGAACATGTTGGTATCTCCGGTTGAGTACAATTCACGGGGATATAACAACAGTTCAATGTATAGCGGATATGTGCGGAAACGCGTTTATTGCAAGCCTGTGTATGTATCTGGAACACGGATACAGTGTGATACAAACACAGGCGCTGTTGCCTTAAAGGGAGAGACGATAGCGGACGTAATCGTCAGCGTCACCGTATCGATCGTAGAGTTTACGTGCCGGATTGTTCTCCCGGGTAACCCAGTAGAGCTTTGACCACCCTTCGCGCTTGCCTTCCGCTATCAAGGCATCAATCAGCGCCTTACCCGCTCCCGCGCCGCGCTCGGCTGCATCAACAAACAGATCTTCCAGGTAGCAGATGGGCGCGGTTGACCAGGTTCCTTCGTGCAGAACACACATTGCGAAACCGATGACCTTTGCGTCTTTCTCTACCACGCGGCAGAACATCGGTGAATGCGCTGAAAGCGCCCTTTCCCATGTCGATGCGGTAACGGACTCCTCGAGGTGGCAATCATAAAAATGGGTATAGCCATCCCACAGCGGTCGCCACTGGGGATAGTCGTCTTCGCGTAGAGGTCTTATCGTGACAGCCATGCGTTCCTCATATTACAAGTCGATTGCCATTTCAAAACAGCGTAAATCAGCCCCCGCCATACGCGAGTGATGATAGTTTTCGCGCAGCGTCACAAACCCCAGCTTCTGATAAAAGGCGTGGGCGTTAGGCGTTGCATCCAGCCTCAGGCGGGTTATCCCCCGGCTGCGCGCCTCGTGTGTAAGCGCCTCGATAATTCGGGTCGCCATGCCTTTTCCGGTGGCTGAAGGCAAGGTGAATATGGCCTCCAGACAATGGGTATCAAGATCCAGATAGCCGGTAGCCGCAATGACGCCCTTCTCGTCTTCCACCACGTAAAAAGGGTAATCAATGACCATTTGACGGTAATGCTCGGGCATAAGATCCGGCGTCCAGCGTGCAATCACGTCAGCGTCGTAGCTGGTTTTGCAGCCGTGACGAATCGCCTGATTGCGTATATTCCAGAGTATTTCGGCTTCCTGTGGATGAGCAGTTCGTAACGTCATATCACCTCTTCAATATTTGGCCATTAAAGAGACGTTGCCCATTTTTGGTAGTGAATAACCACAGCACGCCTCACCAGAATGTGATAGAGATGAAAATACCAGAACGCAAACAAAAACATAACGCTTAAATAAGGAGATCCGCAGATGACAATACCGACCCTCACGACAGAACGTCTCCTGCTGAAACCGCTGGTCGCCGAAGATGCGGTTCAGATTCAAAAGCTGTATCCGCGCTGGGAGATCGTTCGCTATTTGGTCTCTTCCGTGCCCTGGCCCTACCCGGATAATGGCGCGGAAAACTATGTGAATAACGTCGCGCTGCCGGATATGGCAAAAGGGATAGCCTGGATCTGGAGCATCCGCCGTCGTGAGGTGCCGGATGCGTTGATGGGGATTATCTGTCTGTACGATGTTGACGATAATAACCGAGGATTCTGGCTGGCGCCGGAGTTTCAGGGACAGGGATATATGCGTGAGGCCAGCATTGCCGCGACGGATTACTGGTTTAATACGCTCAACAAACCCGTTTTGCGGGCGCCGAAGGCCGCCGCGAACAGCCGCTCCCGTCGTATTTCAGACAGCAGCGGCATGCGGCTCATCAGAACGGAAAAGAAAGCCTACGTCAGCGGGATATTGGACTCCGAACTGTGGGAGATCACCCGCGACGAATGGAACGCCCATCAGGTCAGCTGATAGTGCTTATCCGGCATCAGCCTTTCCGGAATGTTCTCTTCATCGTTCATCTGTAGCAGATCGCGTTCCATCATGTTGCAGATGGCGTCCAGCGGAAGGTCGTTATCTTCTGTGCCAAACGGGTCTTCCAGCTCTTCCGCCAGGGTGTCCAGCGAGATAAAGGTGTATGAGATCAGCGCCGAGACAAACGGCGTCATGTAGTGCAGATCCACAACCAGCGCGAACGGCAGCATGATGCAGAACAGATACACCGTGCGGTGCAAAATCAGCGTATAGGCAAACGGCACTGGCGTTGTCGCAATCCGTTCACAGCCGGAAAGGACGATGGACATATCGTTGAGGCGGTTGTTCAGGCTGTGGAACAGGATGTCCGAAAGCTGCCCGTTACGCCGCCGCACGGCCAGCCACTCCCCCATGACCAGCAAAATACGGTTCGCCGGCGAGTTGGCGCCCATTACCTGAGCTAAAACGTCCGGGGCAAGATAGCGAGAGAGCTGGTCAGCGTTCATTTCCCGGCGCAGGGTCATGCGCAGGCAGTTGGCAAAGGCGATCTGCAGGCGGACAAATTCCCCCAGGTGCTTATCGTCCGGCAAGGTGTTTTTTACCTCGCGAAACAGCGAGCGTGCCGCTATCATCAGTTGCCCCCACAGCTGGCGAGCCTCAACGTAGCGTGAATAGCAGGCGTTGTTTCTGAAACCAAGAAAGATTGCGATCGCCACGCCGAGAATGCTAAATGGCGCCACGGTAAATTTGATGCCCAGCGAGGTATACCACGGCAGCATCAGGATAACGGCGATAGAAAGCAGGAAGTTGAGCAGCAGTCGGGTATAGATTTTGGGAAGTACCGAACCGTGCCAGACAAAAATCAGTTGTAGCCAGTGCTGTTTAGGACGAACAATCATAGTGAGTTTCAGGCAAGAAAAGAGCGTGGCTATTAAACGTGATCCCCATCACGGTTGCAAGCATGTTAACGGAACATTGCATTCTCTCACCTGAAGAACGAAAACCGCACGGTGCTGCATTTGATTTTAAAAACAGGGTAAATAGTATGTTGTAACTAAAATAATGCCTGTTTAAACCCGGCCGAAGCCGGGTCACGTAATTAGCAAAGCGGCTTCACCGCTGAGCGCATGCCCTTCAGCAGAATGGCATCAAGATCCCGCGTCACCTGATCAACCAGACCGTCCACCTTCGTCAGGTCCTGCTCCCAGTGCGCTTCTACGCTCAGCACGGCGTGCACCAGTTCGCGGGTAGCGAGCTGATTATCGCGATGCTGCGCCCATAGCTGTTGATAACGTTCCAGCCAGAACGCATCATCCTGCACCGGATAGTTCTCTCCGTTACGCTCCGCGCGATAAAATGCGATCAGTGCCGCTAACGCAAACGTCAGACGCGCTGGCAGTTGACCTGAGGCCTTCTGCCCTGCCAGCAGCTGCGGAAGAATACGCGTGCGATACTTGGTCATGCCGTTGAGCGCGATGGAAAGCAGCTGGTGTCTGATGTAGGGATTTCGAAAACGCCCTGTTACCGCGCTGGCGAACGACTCCAGTTCGTCGCGGGGCAAATCGAGAACCGGAATAATCTCCTCATAAATTGCTTTTTCGACGAAAGAGCACACGTCTTCATCATTCATCGCCTCGCCAACCGTATCCAGCCCGGCCTGATAGGCCACCGGTACCAGCGCCGTGTGCGCACCGTTAAGAATGGCGACTTTACGCTCTTTATAGGGCTTGATGTCGTCGACAATCAGCACGTTTAACGGGTACTTATCCAGGCGCAGTTCACCAGCCAGCGAGGCTGGCCCCTGAATGACAAACAGATAAAAGTGTTCAGCCGTGTCCAGGAACCCATCGTGATAACCCAGCTCGGCCTCAAGCGTGTCCACTTCATCGCGCGGGTAACCGGTCACGATACGGTCAACCAGCGTCGAGCAGAAGTGGTTTGCCTCGTTCAGCCACTGGATAAAGGCGGCAGGCAGCGCCCACTCCTGGGCATAGCGCAACACAAGTTCACGCAATGCGTCACCGTTGTAGTCAATCAGTTCACACGGAATGATAACCCAGCCCTTGTCAGGCGCGCCGTTAAAGTGGCTAAAGCGCTCAAACAGCAGGCGCGTTAGCTTCGCCGGGTAGCTGACGGCAGGCGCATCGTCGAATTTATCCCCCGCGTGATAGCTGATTCCGGCTTCGGTGGTGTTCGAGAAAACAAAGCGCATATCCGGGCTGTGTGCCAGTTTCAGAAAGGCGTCGTAATCGTCGTAGACGCTGATTTCACGGTTAACAGAGCGGATAAGTCGGGCTTCACTCACCTCTTCGCCCTGCTCATTCAGGCCACGAATGATGGTGGTGTACAACCCATCCTGCGTGTTCAGCGACGGGGGGAAGTCGCTCTGAATAGGACGAACGATAACCACACCGGCGTTGAGATCGGTATGTTCATTCAAAAGGTCAATTTGCCAGTCGACAAACGCACGCAGGAAATTGCCTTCGCCAAACTGAATAATGCGTTCGGGATACTGCGCACCGGGAAAATCACGACGGTTGAGCGTGTTCACAAGAGGGTTCCTTTTATGATTAGTCATACAGCCTGATAAGATTGGTACGATAACTTATCAAAACTTTACGACCAGAAACCCTGTTTCGATCAATCCCCGGCGTGGTTGTGTAAAAATTATAAGAATTTATAGAACACCGACGTGGCCGTCATAGCGCCGTCCGGCATCAGGGCGTAGCGCGGGATCTCACCGACCTTTTGCCAGCCGGCACGCTGGTAGAAGGTTTCGGCGCCGCTGCCGGTGGAGGTATCGAGCACCAGAACCGAAATGTTTCTGGCCCGGGCCTCAGCTTCCAGCGCTTCCATCAGCGCCATTGCGGCCCCTTTTCGACGCGCTTTTTCATGAACCAGCAGCTTTGCCACGTCCGCACGGTGCGGCTGGTTTTCCGGCTGGTCGGTAATCAGTTGCACCGTGCCGATGACGCCCTCCTGCGGATCAATACTGGCCAGCACCACGCGCTCGTTGCGCCCTACGCTGTCAGCTATGCCGAGCCAGAATGAACGGGCCTTCTCCAGGTTAAAGGGCAGCATAAAGCTGACGGATGCGCCGCCGTTTACGCAGTTTTCGAGGATCCCGGCCAGCGCATCAAGATGGGTGAGAATGTCGTCGCGGGTGAGGTTTTTGATTTGCAGTGAGGTATTCATTTTTTGTCCTTACGTTGAATACCCTCACTTTGCATTTAACATTTCATTAACGCAAACGGAACGGTCATACGCTTTTGTTATGTCATCTGGCCCGCTGCCGCTGCTGCTTCATGGCATACATTTTTTCATCGGCATCTTTGAGCCACTGCTGCAGGTCGTTGCCGTTATGATCGAATTCGCTCAGCCCCCAGGAGAAAAGAAGCGACCACGGATGTAGCTTGCGTGCATTGTAGTTTTCGACCTGCTCGGCGAGATACTGCATGGCAATCCACGCGCCCTTCTCATCCGTATCAGCAAACAGCACGGCAAACTCATCGCCACCAAAACGAACCAGCATATCCGCTTCGCGGAAAGAGGCGCGCATCAGCTGCGCCATGGTCTTTAACGCCTTATCCCCCTCTTCGTGCCCGTAGCGATCGTTAATCTCCTTGAAACGATCCAGATCCAGCCAGCCGAGCGTTAACGGCTCCGCCCGGCGTCGGGCGATGGAGAGCGTGAACCGCACGAGCTGGTTAAAGCCCCGCCGGTTGAATAATCCGGTCAATTCATCCGTGGTCGCCGCGCTGATTGCCGCAAACTCATCTTCAGCCAGCGCGCCCAAATCCCCCAGCACGGCGAGATCGGTCGCTGAGAACTCCCGCGGTGCGTAGTCAATCAGGCAAAGCGAGCCAACGCTTGCGCCGTTGCGTAAGCGCAGCGGAAAGCCTGCGTAAAACCGCACGCGAGGTTCGCCGGCCACCAGCGGGTTATCCGCAAAACGATCGTCCTGAAGCATATCCCCGACGATCAGCGGTGCTTCGGTGAGGATGGTATGGCCACAAAAAGAGATGTTGCGCGGAACGGAATCGGGTGCATGCCCATCCGCCGACTTAACGATCAGCGTATGCTCATCAATAAGGTTGACCATGGCCAGCGGCACCTGGAAAAAGCGTTTTGCCAGACGCGTTAAGCGGTCAAACGCCGGGGAACTGTCAATCTCAAGCAGACCCGATTCGCGCAGCGCGTTAAGTCTGTCAATTTCATTTTCAGGTGTTGCAGGTGCTTTCATAATGTCTCCTGACGTAAAGCGTTACTCAAAGCGTAGCTTAAACCGAGACATTGTCAGCGTTCGACGTCCTGTTAAGCCGCTATCCATTTCACGTCAATGCGTTATGACGATTTGCTCGTCCGCCAGCCGGGTACGAAGCTGCAGGCGGTAAGCGCAGAACGCATTAAATATCATTTTTGGGCGTTCATCTGTATCACCAGCCAGCGGTGGATCACGCTGACGATATAATGTTGCTGCTGCGCGCTCAGCTGCACGCCCTGGGGAATGTTATGCCATTTTGCCAGACAGCCCCGGCAGCAGGTCGCGGTGGCATGCTGGGCGATAAACACCGGGTGGCCACGCATGGGCGTCTGCTTGCCGTCGTTGGCGGGTTGCGCGGGTGCAAGGCGTTTAGCGACAAAATCGGCAGCATGCTGGTCAATGGTTTCGGGGCCTTTGTCCCAGCAGTACTGTCGTTCCTTATTGCCTAAGCGGAAGCGCGAGCGAAACGTCGATCGCGCCAGGCGGGAAAAAAGGGGATCCAGGTCAGACATCAGTATACAGAACGTCCCAGGCGCTGGGTCAGCTTCTCCAGAACCGCCACGCCGGCAAGTGAATTTCCCGTTTCATCCAGCTCCGGGCTCCAGACGGCAATCGCCATTTCATGCGGCACTATCGCCACCACCCCGCCGCCAACGCCCGATTTGGCCGGAAGGCCAACCCGCCAGGCAAACTCCCCGGCGTTCTGATACATGCCGCTGGTAGCCATCAGGGCGTTAACCTGACGCGCCTGAAGCGGGGAAACCACCTCCTGATCGAGATGCGGTGCGTGCCCCTGGTGCGCAAGGAACAGAAACGTTTGGGCCAGCTCAACGCAGTTCATCTTCAGGGCGCAGTAATGGAAGTAGTTTTGCAGCACGGTCGCCACGTCGTTGTGGAAGTTACCGAAGGATTTCATCAGCCAGGCGATAGCCGCGTTGCGGGCCGAGTGTTCAAACTCCGAGCGCGCCACCACTGAATCATAGGCAATGTCGTCCACGCCAGAAAGCTGACGAACAATCTCAAGCATTCGCTGACGCGGTGCGCTGAGGCGGCTTTGCAGCATATCGCAGACCACCAGCGCCCCGGCGTTGATAAAGGGGTTACGCGGTTTACCCTGCTCGATTTCGAGCTGAAGCAGTGAGTTAAAGGGCTGGCCGGACGGATCTTTTCCCACGCGCTGCCAGATCTCTTCTTCCTCATACTGGCGCATCGCCGCGACCAGACTCAGCACTTTAGAAATAGACTGAATAGAAAAGCGTTCAGTGGCATCGCCTGCCTGGTATCGCTGTCCGTCTATGGTACAGATAGCGATGCCCAGCTTATTCCCGCTCACCGAGGCAAGGGCCGGAATGTAGTCGGCTACCTTCCCCTTTCCTAATAACGGACGAACCTGCGCCAGAATCTCGTCCAGCATCTCATTATGGATGACCGCAGCCACTCTTTGCTCCTTGCCCTCAGGCTAAAACGGGCTGCGAGTATAACAGAGGCTAATGTATTGCGTCAGGCGCTAAGACGAAAACGCGAAACGGCCTGCAATAAAAGATCGGACTGCTTTTGCAGGCGTTCAGAGGCCTCCGAGGCGTCAGAAACCAGCAGATCCGTCTGGCGCGAGACCTGATTCAGCGCCTGAAGCTGGCGCGTCATCTGGTGAATACTTTCTCCCTGACTGAGCGTGGCGGTCGAGATTTCATTCAGCAAACTGCTTAAATTGCCCACCAGACCGGTGACCTGCTGCAGGTTCTCTTCCATCAGATTCACGGCGCGGGAGCCGTCTTCAATGCCCTGCACGGAGCGGTTGATCAACTCCTGAATGGTCTGCGTCGAGTGGCTGCTCTTTCGCGCCAGGAGCCCGACTTCCCGGGCGACGACGGCAAACCCGCGCCCCTGGTTTCCTGCATGGGCGGCCTCAATGGCGGCGTTGAGCGCCAGAATGTTAGTCTGAAACGCCACGCTGTCGATCATCGCCACGATCCCGCGCATCTCTGACGATCGCTCGACGATCGCCTGCATGGAGGCATTCACGGTCGACATCATCTGGTCGCCTCCTACGGCAGCCTGACGCGCTTCATCCGCGCGCGAGCTGGCGAGGCGGGCATAGCCGGTATTCCCTTCCACGTGGGTTTCCAGCGCCGCGATATGCGCTGTAACCTCCTCCAGCTCCTTTGCCTGACGCGCCGACTGCTGGTACAGCTTCTGGTTTCCCTCCGCGAGGGAGCCAATGTTCTCCACCATCGTGGCTGTGGCGTGGCTGACCTGCGTCACCAGCTGCTGCAAGCCGCGCTGCATGGTGGCAACGCTGTCGCTAAGCTGCCCCGTCTCCCGGTTAAAGCGCATCACGTTTGGCGGCGTGCCGGAGAGATCTCCAGCGGCCAGCCGGTTAATATGCGCAATAAGCCGACGCAGCGGCGTAATCACCCACCTGGACATGCCGAACCAGACGGCTGCGGCGATGGCGAGTAGCAGAACCGGTGCCAGCAGGAACAACGTTTGCAGACTGGAGAGCTGCGCCATTAAAGCCTGACGCCCCTGCATGGCCTGCTTCTCGCTGGCCTGCTGATAGCGCGCGTAGTTGTCGTTAAAGTCGGTCTGAAACGCCTGTGCCGGCACGGCAAAAAAGGCATCAATCGAATTGGTTCTGACAAGCGCTTCCGATTGCTCCTTAATGGCATCGTAGAAAAGCTGGTAACTATTAATCAGCGCCTCATCTTTTGGCGGGCTGAGCGCCAGCCAGGCCTTCCATGCCTGCTGAGAAACCGCCAGCGACTTTTGTGCGTCGTCCATCAGGCTGTGCCAGCTTCCTTCCGAGCCGGTTTCTTTATCCTGCATAAACCAGACGCCGGAGCGGTTGAGCAGATCGCTCGCCGCCAGCAGGGAGACGCGCGCCAGATCCAGCTTGCTCTGCTGCTGATACGCCAGCAGGTTTTGTCGTTCATTGCGCTGAGCTTCCTTCAGGGAGGCGTTCAGCAGAAAGGATGAGGAAAGCTGCAGCGCGGAGAAAAGGCCAATAATACAAAAGATACCCGTCAACAGGCCAAACTGGCGAGGGATAAGACGCTGCGCAATACGGCGAAAAATTTGCGTTAGGTTCATAATTTTCTTCAGTAACAAGACGTTAGACGCGTGCGAGTCTACGAAACGAAAATGACAGAACCATTGCAGATAAATGACAACGGCCCTCGTGATGAGGGCCGAATAAATTACACGCGATCCTTCCACACCGTCTGCACATTACAGAACTCGTGCAAACCAAAATGGGAAAGCTCGCGGCCAAAGCCACTTTTCTTCACGCCACCAAAGGCCACGCGCGCGTCGCTGGCGCTGTATCCGTTGATAAACACCCCGCCGCACTCCAGCTCGCGAGAGAATTTATCCGCTAGCGCTGCGTCGGCGGTGAAGACCGTGGCAGACAGGCCAAAGTCGCTGTCATTGGCAAGCGTCAGGGCGTGCGCCGCGTCTTTCGCAACCGTAATGGCCGCGACCGGACCAAACAGCTCCTGGCGGAAGGCCGTCATCGATGGGGTGACGTTCGCCAGCACGGTTGGCGCGTAATAATTCCCCTCACCGCTGATTTTCTCTCCCCCCAGCAGCAGCGTTGCCCCTTCTGCCAGGCTCGCCTGCACCTGCTGATGCAGTTCATCGCGCAGATCATAGCGCGCCATCGGGCCAAGGTAGTTCTCTTCTTCATCCGGCGAGCCCATCTTTAACGCGGCGACGGCGTCAACGAAGCGTCGGGTAAAGGTGTCTGCAATACCCTCTTCCACAATGAACCGTTTGGCCGCCGCGCACACCTGCCCGGTATTCTGGTAGCGCCCTGCTACCGCCGCCTTCACGGCAAGATCCAGGTCGGCATCGTTGAGAACGATGAACGGGTCAGAACCCCCCAGCTCAAGAACGCATTTTTTCAGCGCCGCCCCTGCCTGCGCGCCAATGGCTGCCCCGGCGCGCACGCTGCCGGTGACGGTTACCGCCGCAATGCGACGATCGTTAATCGCCTGGCTTACGCCGTCATTGGTGGCGTTCACCCAGCCGAATACCCCTTCAGGGAAGCCGGCGTTCGCAAAAATCTGCGCGATAAGTTCCGCCGAGCCGAGCACGTTGGGCGCGTGTTTGAGCAGATAGCTGTTGCCTGCCAGCAGGATCGGCACCGCGCCGCGCAGCACCTGCCAGAGCGGGAAGTTCCACGGCATCACCGCCAGAATTGGCCCCAGCGGACGATACTCGATGACCGCGTTGTCATTCTCGACCTGCGTGGGTTCAGCATTCAGCATCGCCGGGCCATGTTCGGCATACCAGTCGCAAAGGCCCGCTGATTTCGCCACTTCCGCCCGCGCCTGCTGAATGGGTTTTCCCATCTCGCGGGACATCATCCGGGCCATCTCTTCCGCGCGACCGCGCAGCGCGGTGCCGAGATCGCGCAGCTTCTGCGCCCGGTGGGCTACGCTTTCGCACCGCCAGTGACGAAAGCCCGCATCAGCCAGCGCGATGGCACGTTCAACCTCTTCCTGCGTCGCCCAAGGATACGAGGCGAGCGTTTCGCCCGTTGCAGGGTTAACGGACAGAGCATGTGTAGCAGATGAATATTTCATGATGTTCTCCACGCATTTCGGTTGATTAAGTGTGGCTCACTCTGCTATTTCTTAAAAATGAATAATACTGACCACCTTATTCACGAAACGAGAATGCTATGGACTTAACCCAGCTTGAAATGTTCAACGCCGTCGCGCTGACGGGCAGCATCACCCAGGCGGCGCAGAAGGTGCATCGCGTTCCTTCGAATCTGACGACCCGCATCCGCCAGCTGGAGGCCGATCTTGGCGTGGAGCTGTTTATTCGTGAGAACCAGCGCTTGCGCTTATCTCCCGCCGGGCATAACTTCCTGCGCTACAGCAGGCAGATCCTGGCGCTGGTGGATGAAGCGCGCATGGTCGTCGCGGGCGATGAGCCGCAGGGGCTGTTTGCCCTCGGCGCGCTGGAGAGCACCGCCGCCGTACGCATCCCTGAGACGCTGGCGCAGTTTAACCAGCGCTATCCGCGCATCCAGTTTGCCCTTTCTACCGGGCCGTCCGGGACGATGATTGATGGCGTACTGGAGGGAACCCTGAGCGCCGCCTTTGTCGACGGGCCGCTGTCGCACCCGGAGCTGGAGGGGATGCCGGTCTACCGGGAAGAGATGATGCTGGTCACCCCTGCCGGGCAGACGGAGGTAACGCGCGCTGCGCAGGTGAGCGGCAGCGATGTTTATGCCTTTCGCGCAAACTGCTCGTATCGCCGACACCTGGAGAGCTGGTTTCATGCAGACAGAGCCGCCCCGGGACGCATTCATGAGATGGAGTCCTATCACGGCATGCTCGCCTGCGTCATCGCGGGCGCGGGCATCGCGCTGATGCCGCGCTCAATGCTGGAAAGTATGCCGGGCCACCATCAGGTTGAAGCCTGGCCGCTGGCGGAAAACTGGCGCTGGCTCACTACCTGGCTGGTGTGGAGACGCGGGGCGATGACCCGCCAGCTGGAAGCGTTTATAGCGCTGCTAAACGAACGTCTTCAACCAGCGCCTTCTCCATAAACAGGCTGAGCGGATCGTCCACATACGGGGCAAACGCCGGACGCCGATCGTAGCCGCTTCGTTCATAAAGACGAATCGCGGCATGCTGTTTGATGCCCGTTTCCAGCCGTACGGTATGGCAGTGACGGCTCAGGGCCTCATCTTCCAGCGCGGCCAGCAGCTTCTCAGCCAGATGTTGCCCGCGATGGGCCGGATCGATATAAACCCGCTTCATCTCCCCCGTTCCGTCGCCGTTGAGCACGATAGCTCCACAGCCAACGGCCTGAAGTTGCGGGTCGCGGACGATCATCAGGATAAGGGATGTCGCGGGCAGTTCTGAAAGATCGAGCAGATGGTTGCTTTCGGCGGGATAGAGTTCGCTCTGATAACGGTCGAGGGCCGCAATCAGCATAAGAATGTCCGGGTGACGTGCAGATTCAGAGGTAATGGAATACATGGCAGGCTCCTTGCTTTATTTGTGAAACTCAATGTCAACATAGCGCAGGCCTGCCAGGCTGCTTCATAGTATTAACTTATCGCGCAGCCGCTAGCGTAAAAAGATCCGCCCTTTCAGGTACAGGGTGGCCTGACCGGCAATGAGTACGCGGTCGCCCTTCAGCTCGCAGCGAAGATCCCCGCCGCGGTACGACACCTGGCGGGCGTTGAGCGACGTCTTACCCAGCCTTTCACTCCAGTAGGGGATCAGCATGCTGTGCGTGGACCCGGTAACCGGATCTTCCGGCACCCCTTCGCCCGGGCAGAAAAAGCGGCTGACGAAGTCATATTCCCCTTCGCCCGGCGCGGTTACGCAGACCATTTTGCCCAGCGGAACCATCGCGCCAATATCCGGCATTAATGCCTCCACCTGCTGCTGGCTCTCCAGCACCACGAGGTAGTCTCGCCCGACGCGCACCTCTTTTGCCGCCGGGATGCCCAGCGCGCTAAACAGTGCAGGCGGTGGGTTATCGACGACCTCCGTGGACCATGCGGGGAAATTCAGCGTCAGCCAGTCGCCACTGCGTTTGACCGTCAGCTCCCCCACGAAGCGCGTGGTAAAGTGGATTTCCGTGTGCGGATAGTCCAGATACTCAAAAATGACGTGTGATGCCGCGAGGGTCGCATGGCCGCAGAGGTTAATTTCATGCAGCGTGGTGAACCAGCGCAGTTCAAATCCGCCGTCGGTTCGCACAAAAAACGCGGTCTCCGACTGGTTATGCTGCTGTGCCATTTTGAGAAGCGTCTCGTCCGGCAGCCACTCTTCCAGAGGACATACCGCTGCCGCGTTGCCGCCAAAGGTTTTGTCGCTGAAGGCATCCACCAGATAAAAATCAATTTCCCGCATTGTCTCTTCCTCTTTTGTTATCAGTTTTAGCGCAGATACACAGTGCCTTTCAGGTAGCACGACGCCTGACCGCTCATCAATACGCGCTCCCCTTTCAGCTCGCAGCGCACATCCCCGCCGCGCGCCGAAACCTGACGGGCAAACATTGCCGTTTTCCCCAGCTTTTCGCTCCAGTAGGGGATCAGCATCGTGTGCGCGGATCCGGTCACCGGATCTTCCGGAACGGCAACGCCCGGTGAGAAGAAGCGGCTGACAAAGTCATATTCCCCTTCACCCGGTGCAGTCACGCTCACTTTATGCTCGCCCGGCGTCATCGCCGAAAAGCGCGGCGCAAGCGCTTCAACCTGCCGGGGATTTTCCAGCACAATCACCCAGGCGCGGCCTTTACGGGCTTCAACGTAATGGCGGATACCGAGCGCCGCGAGCATCTCCGGCGGCGGCGTCTCTTCACGGGTCGGGCACGCCGGGAAGTCCAGCGTCATCCACTCTCCCTCCCGGCTGACCGTCAGTCGGCCAGAGGCGGTATCAAAGTGGATCCGCGAGTCGGGGTAATCGAGTTCATTAAACAGAACGTACGCGGCGGCCAGGGTGGCGTGACCGCAGAGATTGACTTCAGTGAGCGTGGTAAACCAGCGTAGCTCAATGCCGCCCTTAGTGCAGACGAAAAATGCGGTTTCCGACTGATTATGCTGCTGCGCCATTTTCAGTAACGTTTCATCCGGCAGCCATTTGTTCAGCGGGCAAACCGCTGCCGGATTGCCGCCGAACGAGATATTGCTGAATGCATCTACCAGATAAAAATCAATCTCCTGCATTGTCTTACCGCCTGTTTTTGCTGTGTCGTACTTTTATATTCAATGAAAACAACGCACCCGGCTACCGCTTTCATAAGGTAAATATTGAGATCTGCGTCACATAATGGTTGAGTTTTCGCCGTATGGCGTTTTAAGATCGCCTTCTCATCTTTCCAGCAACGAATCTCCGACATCCCTATGACAACGAACACAGTTTCCCGCAGGGTCGCGTGGCTACGCGTGGTCACGCTGGCCATTGCCGCATTTATTTTTAACACCACAGAATTTGTTCCGGTTGGGCTGTTGTCTGACATAGCAGAAAGCTTCCAGATGGAAACGGCGCAGGTGGGGATTATGTTAACTATCTACGCCTGGGTGGTGGCGCTGATGTCTTTGCCGTTTATGTTGCTGACCAGCCAGATGGAGCGGCGCAGGCTGTTGATCGGCCTGTTTGCCCTGTTCATTGCCAGCCATGTCCTGTCGTTTATGGCGTGGAATTTTACGGTGCTGGTCATTAGCCGCATCGGCATTGCCTTTGCCCACGCGGTGTTCTGGTCGATCACCGCGTCGCTGGCTATTCGGCTCGCACCGGCGGGTAAACGCGCCCAGGCTTTGAGCCTGATTGCCACCGGTACCGCGCTGGCGATGGTGCTGGGGCTGCCCATTGGCCGCATCGTGGGACAGTACTTCGGCTGGCGTACCACCTTCTTTGCCATCGGCATGGGCGCGCTGGTGACGCTGGTGTGTCTGATTAAGCTGCTGCCCGCGCTGCCAAGCGAACACTCCGGCTCGCTGAAAAGCCTGCCGCTGCTGATGCGTCGCCCGGCGCTGCTGAGTATCTACCTGCTTACCGTTATCGTGGTCACCGCGCACTACACGGCGTACAGCTACATTGAACCGTTTGTGCAGGTGGTCGCGGGCTTTAGCGCAAACTTTGCCACCCTCTTACTGCTCATTCTCGGCGGCGCGGGCATTATTGGCAGCGTGCTGTTTGGTAAACTGGGTAACCAGCATGCCTCCTTGCTGGTGAGCAGCGCCATCGGCCTGCTGCTGGCGTGCCTGGTGCTGCTGCTGCCTGCGTCAGGTAGCGAAAGCCAGCTGGCGATCCTGAGCCTGTTCTGGGGCGTGGCGATCATGATTATTGGTCTCGGCATGCAGGTGAAAGTCCTGGCCCTGGCGCCGGATGCCACGGACGTGGCGATGTCGCTGTTCTCGGGGATATTCAATCTGGGGATTGGTGCAGGGGCGCTGGTGGGCAATCAGATTAGCCTGCACGTATCGATGTCGGCGATTGGCTATCTGGGGGCGATTCCGGCGCTCGTCGCGCTCGTCTGGTCGGTACTCATCTTCCGCAAGTGGCCGGTGGCGCTGGAGGAACAGGGGCAGCACGGTTGAGGTTTATTTATGCCGGGTGGCGCATGGCGTCCTGAAATCAGGACGCCCGTACGATGCCACACTGCATGGGGAAATTACTTGCGTGGCATAACCGTATCGACAACATCAGCAGGTCAGATTGACCCACAGTATAAGTATTAATACTGTCTTTCTTCCTCTCCACCCAGATAGACATATCTTTCATGGGTTATGTCAGCCTGGCACTGATAGATATTAATTCTTGTTTCAACAGGCGTGGCAGTGGAAGACGCATCACTGATCTTCCCGCATTTTTTAGCCTTCTCGTTAATCCAGAGATTCTGTTCTTTTTTCATAGAGGCCCTGACTGACTCTGGAAGAGATTTCCAGAGATTATTGAGTTGACTATCGTTCTCAGAATAGGCCAGCACTGCATCGTTTAATTTGTTGTTGAGATCGGCTTTCTCAAATTCGGATTTATTCATGGCCAGCATAGTCATATCGACCAATGACTGGGAGACATAATCTCTGTCAGAATATTCATAGGATGCTGAAATGTCTTTCTCATTGTCCGCCAGGGATAATATATATACAAAATTATCCCATTGAACACTGTTATTAAGCACCTTGCCACCACCTTGATTTATCCGCTCTAGTTTCTGAGGATAGGCTGCAATAAACCCAAGGATTTCCGTAGGTATGGCGAGCGTGACCTTAGCGGAGCAACTGCGGTTTGAATCATTTTTATCAAAGGGTTTAGTTGTAACATTCTCCAGATGAATGGCTATTTGATTTGCTTTTTCCTGGTATGATTTAAGTGGTTTTCCATAAAATTGCGAAGGCGTTGCCAGATACGTTTCCTGCAATTTACTCATTGCATCATCTCTGATTTTTGCTTGCATAGCAGCAACGGCATCCTCACGACCACATTTAAATTCGGGCGCAGAATCGAACAAGCCTGCAGTGGCAGTAAATGAAAACAGCAACGTACTGAGTACGATAAAAGAATATTTTGCACGCATGACACTATCCTGAAAAGAAATGAGTGCAGTACATTACTTTAAGAACTAACGAGCGACAAGTCTGGCTATGCTCATTTAACCCGGTTTGAATTAAAAAAGTATTTTTCCGGAATTTATTTGTATTCATTTAATAAATACTTTACATACCGGGTAAGGGTAATCCGTTACCCGGCAATGACATCAGTGGTAGGTCTTAATAATCTCCAGCACGCCGTTAATTATAAACTGCACACCCATACAGACCAGTAAGAAGCCCATCAGACGGGAAATCGCCTCGATACCGCCCTTGCCCACCCAGCGCATGATCGCACCGGAACTGCGCAGAGACGCCCACACGATAACCCCAATAAGCGCAAAAATTAGCGGTGGCGCAACGGTGAGTACCCAGTCCGGGAAGGTAGAGCTGTCGCGCACCGTCGATGCAGAACTGATGATCATCGCGATGGTACCCGGCCCGGCCGTACTCGGCATGGCCAGCGGTACAAAAGCAATATTCGCGCTCGGTTCGGACTCCAGCTCTTCAGATTTGCTGGTTGCCTCCGGAGACTCGTGCGCTTTTTGCGCCGGGAACAGCATGCGGAAGCCGATAAAGGCTACAATCAGCCCGCCCGCAATACGCAGCCCGGGAATTGAAATCCCGAAGGTGTTCATCACCAGCTGTCCGGCGTAGTAGGCCACCATCATAATGGCAAACACATACACCGAAGCCATCATCGACTGATGGTTGCGCTCGGCGCTGTTCATATTCCCTGCCAGCCCCAGGAACAGCGCCACCGTCGTTAACGGGTTAGCTAACGGCAGCAGTACCACCAGCCCGAGACCAATTGCTTTAATCAAATCCAACATAGTGCGTCGTTGTCCTTATCCACATTTAACATCGCAATTATAGGGTGAAAGTGTGACGTTCAGCCATCGGCGCAACGTAACGATAGTTTTCCTTTGGGAACGATACCCGTTTGTTATCTTCCTGATTTGAAAGGTTGCAAAAATCGTTCATGAAACGTTTTAGCAATTCGTGGCATCGGCTGATTCATTCAGTTGACTTATACTTGCCTGAGCAATAATATCTGCCGTGATTAAACTACTTGCCAGGGCAACCATTGTGAAAAGCACCAGTGATATCTTTAACGACGTTGTTCCGCTGGGTCGTCTTATTCATATGGTTAACCAGAAAAAAGATCGCCTGCTCAATGACTACCTGTCACCGCTGGATATCACCGCAACACAGTTCAAAGTGCTGTGTTCCATTCGCTGCGAAGTGTGTATCACGCCGGTTGAGCTGAAAAAGGTGCTCTCTGTCGATCTGGGTGCGTTAACCCGCATGCTCGATCGTCTCGTCTGCAAAGGATGGGTAGAACGAAGCCCTAACCCGAATGACAAACGCGGCGTACTGGTCAGGCTCACCAGCGATGGTGCGGCTATGTGCGAGCAATGTCATCAATTAGTAGGACAAACACTGCATCAGGAACTAACAAAAAACTTAACGGCAGATGAAGTGGCTACCCTTGAGCTTTTGCTGAAGAAAATACTGCCGTAAACAGAAAAAGAGGTATGACGATGTCCAGACGCAATACTGACGCTATCACTATTCATAGCATTTTGGACTGGATCGAAGATAACCTGGAATCGCCGCTCTCCCTTGAAAAAGTGTCTGAGCGTTCAGGTTACTCCAAATGGCACCTGCAACGGATGTTCAAAAAAGAGACCGGTCATTCATTAGGTCAATATATTCGCAGCCGCAAGCTGACGGAAATTGCCCAGAAACTGAAAGAAAGCAATGAACCGATCCTTTATCTGGCGGAGCGTTACGGATTTGAATCACAGCAAACCCTCACGCGTACGTTCAAGAACTATTTTGACGTGCCGCCTCATAAGTACCGAATTACCAGCGTGCCGGGTGAATCCCGTTACCTGTATCCGTTAAAACACTGTAGTTAATCATCGCCTGTAAAAGACGTAACCGAGGAAAAAATGAAAGTTACCGCCTCCGCCGCCCTCGCCTTGCTGGTGCTGTTTTCCAGCCAGACCTTCGCGGAGCAAACCCCAGGTGCAACGCAGCAAAATAATCATGACACGATGATTTTGCCGTCAGCACATGACCAGTCGCCTTATGATTTCAACCACATGGGTGCTGGTAGCGACAAATCCGACGAATTAGGCGTGCCTTATTATAATCAGCACGGCCTCTGATTCGTTTTTGCCCCGCAGCCGCGGGGCTTTTTTATGCCCTATCCCCTTACCCGCGCCGCCCGGCGAACCCGCAGGCCAAACACGTTGATGTACAGCCCGGCCATGATCAGCACGGCACCGAGCAGCTGCAGCGCGCTCAGCGTTTCATCCAGCAGTATCGCCGCACTGGCAAGCCCCACTACCGGAACCAGCAAAGACAGCGGCGCGACGCGCCAGGTCTCATAGCGTCCCAGCAGCGAACCCCAGATCCCGTAGCCCACGATGGTGGCGACAAACGCCAGATAGATAAGAGAAAGGATCGTGGTCAGATCGATCTCGACCAGGCTGTTCAGCATCACCTCCGGGCCATCCAGAATAAACGACGCCACCAGAAACGGGATTATCGGAATCAATGCGCTCCAGACCACCAGGGACATCACCTGAGGCCTCGCCTCGTGCTGCATAATCAACTTATTGAAAATATTGCCGCACGCCCAGCTCAGCCCCGCCGCCAGCGTGAGCATAAACCCGAGCAGCGCCACATCCTGACCGTTCAGGCTGGCTTCAATCAGCACCAGCACGCCAAATACCGCCAGCGTTATCCCCGCCAGCTGCTTGCCCTGCAGGCGTTCGCCAAACACAAATGCGCCGAGAATAATGGTAAAGAACGCCTGCGCCTGTAACACCAGCGAGGCCAGACCGGCCGGCATGCCGAACTTGATGGCGCAGAAGAGAAACGCGAACTGGCCAAAGCTGATGGTCAGACCGTAGCCCAACAGCAGTTTTAACGGGATTTTCGGACGGGCGACGAAAAAGAGCGCCGGGAACGCCACCAGCATAAAACGCAAACCGGCCAGCATCAGCGGGGGCATGTTGTGCAATCCCAGCTTGATGACCACAAAATTGAGTCCCCATACCACGACCACCAGCAACGCCAGCAGTCCGTCTTTACGCGTCATACCCTGCCCCTGAATTATTAATAATTTGTTAACAGTTCAAGGTAACAGAAAAAAGTGTGCCGCGAGAAGATCATTATTTCTGGCAGGCAGCTGAAGCACTTAGGGATAAATCGGGTGCTATACAAGCCCCTTATGTCATGGTAATCCTGTTAACACTCGTCTAAAAAAAGCATAAGCAACCGTCGGGAAGGAATATGAAACCATCTCTCAGGCGCTCAACCGCAGCGCTGCTGGCATCGTCATTGTTATTAACCATCGGTCGGGGGGCAACGCTGCCGTTCATGACCATTTATCTCACGCGCGTGTTTAATATGAGCGTCGAGAATATTGGTTATGCCCTGACGATTGCGCTGACCGTTGGCGTGGTGTTCAGCCTGGGATTTGGTATTCTGGCCGATAAGTTTGATAAAAAACGCTATATGCTGATCGCGATCGTGGCTTTTATCGCCGGTTTTGTCGCGATTCCGCTGGTGGATAACGTCACCCTGGTAGTGCTGTTCTTTTCCCTGATTAACTGCGCCTATTCCGTCTTTTCGACGGTGCTGAAAGCCTGGTTCTCGGACGTGCTGACCTCCAGCCAGAAAGCGCGCGTCTTCTCGCTCAACTACAGCTTTCTGAACATTGGCTGGACGATTGGGCCGCCGATTGGCACCCTGCTGGTGATGTACAGCCTGCAGCTGCCGTTCTGGCTGGCGGCCTTCTGCGCCGCGCTGCCGCTCGGGTTTATTCATTTCTTCGTGCAAAAAAGCGTCGCGCTGGATACCGCCGAGGAGAAGATGCCCTGGCAGCCGTCGGTGCTGCTGAAAGATCGCGCCCTGTTCTGGTTCACCCTCTCCGGCCTGCTCGCGTCTTACGTGGGCGGATCGTTCGCCAGCTGCATTTCGCAATACGTACTGGCCGCCAATGCCGACAGCGATTTTGCCCAGAAGGTGGTCGCCGTGGTGCTGCCCGTTAACGCCGCCGTGGTGGTGACGCTGCAGTACGCGCTGGGGCGGAAGATCTCCGCCAGCAATATTCGGCCTTTAATGACCGCCGCAACGCTGTTTTTTATCCTGGGTCTGGGAGGCTTTATGCTCTCCGGGGAGAACCTGATTTACTGGGGCATCGCCGCCGCCATCTTTACGCTGGGTGAGATTATCTACGCACCGGGTGAATACATGCTGATCGACAACATCGCCCCGCCGGGGATGAAGGCGAGCTATTTTTCCGCGCAGGCGCTGGGCTGGCTCGGCGCGGCGGCAAACCCGATGATCACCGGCATTATCCTGACCAACCTGCCGCACTGGTCGCTGTTTGCAATCATGATGGTTGCCATCGTCGTTGCCTGGCTGATGATTTTGCGGGGAATGAGCGTGAAGGCGTGGAACGAATCCCCCAAAGCGGCGTAAAAAATAGTGGCCGGGTAAGGCGAAGCCGCCCCCCGGCAATAACGCATCAGTGGTGCAGCATCTCCTCCACCACCTGCTCTTTGTACATCTCGTTTGGATAATAGGTCGGCCAGTTGTCCATCTCTTTCAGCAGCGCCTCGTGGGAGGTATTGCCCATAAAAATATGGAAGTGCGATGAGGCTTTCGGCCCGATGATGTGGTCGCTGAACTGCACGAACTTCGGCGCCTTGCTGTCGGCATCCTTACACTCAAACAGATAGCGAACGCCTTTTTTGCCCGATGCGTAGGTCAGAATTTTGTAGCCACTGTAGTCATACTGACAGCTGCTGACCGCCTTGCCTCTGTGGAATTCCATTACGTTATTTTCAATGCCGATGGCATCCACGTCCGTGGCATATCCCTTGCGGTAGTACGCTTTCACCTCGTCAAAGGTTTTGCTTTTATCCTTCTGCGCTTTCTGTTTGAAGACCGGATCCAGCGAACCGTCCAGCAGGAACGGATACACCGACTGCCAGGTGCCGTCCCAGTCGGACAGCGCTCTGTCCTTTACGTCTTTATCCTCAAACACGCCGTTTGCCGCCTTCTGTTCCGCTTCGGTCATCTGATGGCCGTGCGAGTGAGCAAACAGCTGGCCGCTGACCAGCAGCGCCCCCAGAGTCATGGCAAATTTTCCAATATGTGCAGCCAAAGTAACGCCCTCATTCCGTTTTATAAGAATGAGGATGTTATATTATAACATTTCAGATCGCAACCAGCCCGCGAACGCCCTCCTGCTCCATATTTTCGCCCCTCCCGCGCTGAATGATAGTGCCGCGGGACATCAGGAGATAGCTGTCGGCCAGCTCGGCGGCAAAGTCGTAAAACTGCTCGACGAGCAGGATTGCCATGTCGCCTCTGTTTGCCAGGATGCGGATCACCTGGCCAATCTCTTTGATGACGGAAGGCTGTATGCCTTCCGTCGGTTCGTCCAGAATCAGCAGCTGCGGACGGCTCGCCAGCGCGCGACCAATCGCCAGCTGCTGCTGCTGCCCGCCGGAGAGATCGCCCCCGCGGCGGTGCTTCATCTCTTTGAGAACCGGAAACAGCTGCCAGATCTCGTCAGGAACCTGCTTTGCCTCGCGGGCGGAAAAACGCGACAGCCCAAGCAAAAGGTTCTCTTCCACGGTCAGGCGCGGGAAAATCTCGCGACCCTGCGGGACATACGCCACGCCGGACTGCACCCGCTGGTGCGGCCTGCTGTGGGTGATCGTTTTACCCTGCCAGATGACCTCCCCGGTTTTCACCGGGATCAGCCCCATCAGGCACTTCAGCAGCGTGGTTTTCCCGACGCCGTTGCGCCCCAGCAGACAGGTGACTTCACCGGGAGCGGCTTCGAAGCTCACGCCGCGCAGGATATGGCTGCCGCCGTAGTACTGATTCAGTTCGTTAACCTGTAACATCATCGCTCCTTAGCGGCCCAGATAGACCTCAATCACCTGCTCGTTGGCCTGCACCTCGCGAAGCGAGCCTTCCGCTAGCACGCGCCCCTGATGCAGCACCGTGACGTGGTCGGCAATCGTTTCAACAAAGCCCATGTCGTGCTCCACCACCATCAGGGAATGCTTGCCCGCCAGGGTTTTGAACAGCTCGGCGGTGTATTCCGTTTCCGCATCGGTCATCCCGGCGGCGGGTTCATCCAGCAGCAGCAGGTGCGGGTCCTGCACCAGCAACATGCCGATCTCCAGGAACTGTTTCTGCCCGTGCGAAAGCAGCCCGGCGCGACGGTCCCGCTCGCTACCAAGACGCAGAAGAACCAGCATCTCGTCAATGCGGTCCCGCTGCTCGCCGTTGAGTTTTGCCCGCAGGCTCGCCCAGACGGATTTATCGGTTTTCATGGCGATCTCAAGGTTCTCCCACACCGTCAGCGCTTCAAAGACCGTGGGTTTCTGGAATTTTCGGCCAATCCCCTGACGGGCAATGGCCGCAGGCTCCAGCCCGGTTAGGTCGATGGACTGGTCGTAAATCGCTCTCCCGCTTTTGGGTCGGGTTTTGCCGGTGATCACGTCCATCAGCGTGGTTTTACCCGCCCCGTTGGGGCCAATCACGCAGCGCAACTCGCCCACGCCGATATTCAGGGAGAGATCGGTCAGCGCCTGGAAGCCGTCGAAACTGACGTTAATGGCCTCAAGCTGAAGCACCGGGTCAGTCTGGTCCCGGTAGCGATCGCCGGGCAACTGGCGGGTAAATAACTCTTCCGTTGGCTGCATTATTTCTCTCCCTTACGCAACAGACCGTAGACGCCGCGCGGCAGGAACAGCGTGACGGCGATAAAAATCAGCCCCAGAAACAGCTGCCAGTACTCCGGCATGGCAGCGGTAAAAAAGCTTTTCGCCCCGTTCACCAGCGCCGCGCCAATCACCGGCCCCACCAGGGTGCCGCGCCCGCCCAGCGCCACCCAGATGGCGGCTTCTATCGAGTTGGTCGGCGACATTTCACCGGGGTTAATGATGCCCACCAGCGGAACGTACAGCGCCCCCGCCAGGCCGCACAGCACGGCGGAGAGCGTCCACACCAGCAGCTTGAACCCGCGCGGATCGTACCCGCAGAACGTCAGGCGATTTTCCGCGTCGCGCACGGCGGTCAGGATGCGGCCAAACTTGCTCTTCGCCAGCGCAAATCCGGTGCCCAACGCCAGAAGCAACAACAGCACGGTGGCCAGGAACAGCGCGATGCGGGTGGTCGTTTCCGTCACCGAAAACCCAAGCAGCGTGGTAAAACCGGTGAAGCCGTTATTGCCGCCAAAGCCGGTTTCGTTACGAAAGAACAGCAGCATGCCCGCGTAGGTCAGCGCCTGGGTCATAATCGAGAAGTAAACCCCTTTGATCTTCGAGCGGAAGGCAAACCAGCCAAACACCAGCGCCAGCAAACCCGGCACCATCACGATCAGCACCAGCGCCCAGGCAAAGTGCTGGGTGCCCCACCAGAACCACGGCAGCTCGCTCCAGGAGAGAAACGACATAAACGCGGGCAGGCCGTCGCCTGACGCCTGGCGCATCAGGTACATGCCCATCGCATAGCCGCCCAGGGCGAAGAAGATGCCGTGTCCAAGAGAGAGCATGCCGGCGTAGCCCCACACCAGATCCAGCGCCACCGCAACGATGGCATAGCAGAGGATCTTGCCAATGAGCGTCAGCATCCAGGTCGACAGCGCCAGCGGATGCGTCGCGGGCAGCAAGGCGAAAAACGGTAAAATCAGCAAACACGCCACCAGCAGGCTGCCTGCAATCTGTGTCGTTCGCGGCGCTTTACGCGCCAGCGTTAAGGTCAGCGGCTGGCTCATCAGTCAATCACCCTCCCTTTTAGCGCAAACAGCCCCTGAGGGCGCTTCTGGATAAACAGGACGATCGCCACCAGAATCACGATCTTGCCCAGCACCGCCCCCATCTGCGGCTCAAGGATTTTATTGAAAATGCCCAGCCCGAACGCGGCAGCCACGCTGCCTGCCAGCTGGCCTACGCCACCGAGAACGACTACGAGGAACGAGTCGATGATGTACCCCTGACCAAGCTCCGGCCCGACGTTACCCAGCTGGGATAACGCCACGCCGCCTAACCCGGCGATCCCTGAGCCCAGCCCAAACGCCAGCATATCGACGCGCCCGGTCGGTACCCCGCAGCAGGCGGCCATGCTGCGGTTTTGCGTCACCGCGCGCACGTTAAGACCAAGACGCGTTTTATTCAGAATCAGCCAGGTGAAGAACAGCACCAGCAGCACGAAGCCCAGCACCACAATGCGGTTCCACGGCAGGGTCAGGTTAGCAAAAACCTGTACCCCGCCGGAAAGCCATGCCGGGTTTGCCACCTCGAGGTTCTGGGCACCAAAGGTCATGCGCACCAGCTGGATGAGCATCAGGCTGATGCCCCAGGTCGCCAGCAGCGTTTCCAGCGGACGACCGTACAGGTGACGGATCACAGTGCGCTCCAGCACCATTCCAATGCCCGCCGTCAGGCAGAACGCTACCGGCAAGGCGATAACGGGATAGAGCGCCAGCCACTGAGGGGCAAGCCCGGCCATTGCCTGCTGCACCATCCACGTGGCGTACGCCCCCAGCATCAGCATCTCGCCGTGGGCCATGTTAATGACGCCCAGCAGACCGTAGGTGATCGCAAGCCCCAGCGCGGCCAGCAGCAACACCGACCCCAGAGAAAGCCCCATAAACGCCTGGCCCAGCAGATCGCCCCACATCAGGCGATGCGTAATCTGGCTAAGGCTCTCTTCTGCGGCAGCGCGCACGCCGGCGTCCGGCTCGGTCTGCGCCTGGGTAAACGGAGTGAGTCTGGACTGTACGTCCGGATCGTCTGACTGGCCAAGCAGTTCGACGGCCCTGCGGCGCACCTCCGGCTGCGGGCTCGCCAGCTGGAGGCTTGCCACCGCCAGCAGCAGCGCCTGACGCGCCACAGCGTCCGCTTCATCCCCGGCGCGCTTTTCCAGAAAAGCGAGCATGTCGGGCTGAGCATCACGCTGGAGCTGACGGGCTGCCGCCCGCCTTTCGGTGACACTGTCACTAACAAGCTGATGCGTGGCAATGGCCGTTGCAGCCAGCACGCGCAGCCGGTTTGTCAGGCGTACGGCTTTGGTTTGCCCTACTGCCGCGCGGGCGTCACCGAGCGAAACCATTTCGCCATTACGCTTCGCAAAGGCGTGCTTTTGGCTGTCGGTATACAGGTTTTCCTTTTGCAGGGACTGAAGCAGCGGAAGCCTGGCGGCATCCGGCGCGGCGGCCCACTGCGTGAGGAGCTCCGCCTGCTGGCCGCGGCTGGCGGCAACAAAACGATCGGCATCCGATGCCTGCGCCATCCCTGGCAGCAGTCCGGAAAGCCATACAAGAGCGATGAACATGCGCATGGCGTTCATGACGTTTCTCCCTGAGGCAATGGCCTAGTTGCTGGCGGTTTTTATCGGCTGGTCGGGCTTTTTGTCATTCCCGGCGATGAACGGACTCCACGGCTGGGCGCGCACCGGCTGTTCCGTCTGCCAGACCACGTTGAACTGGCCGTTGCCTTCAATTTCACCGATCATGACCGGCTTATGCAGATGATGGTTGGTGGCATCCATGGTGAGCGTAAAGCCAGACGGCGCCTTAAATGGCTGACCGGCCATCGCCGCGCGCACCTTATCCACGTCGGTGGTGCCCGCTTTTTCCACCGCCTGCGCCCACATATGGATCCCCACGTAAGTCGCTTCCATCGGGTCGTTTGTCACCACGGTATCGGCATTCGGCAGCTTGTGCGCCTTCGCATAGGCTTTGTAATCCGCGACGAACGCCTGGTTGGTTGGATTATCCACGGACTCAAAGTAGTTCCACGCCGCCAGGTTACCCACCAGCGGTTTGGTGTCGATTCCGCGTAGCTCTTCTTCGCCGACGGAGAACGCCACCACCGGCACGTCGGTGGCCTTCAGCCCCTGGTTAGCCAGCTCTTTGTAGAACGGCACGTTGGAGTCGCCGTTGATGGTCGACACCACGGCGGTTTTGCCGCCGGCGGAGAATTTCTTGATGCTGGCGACGATGGTCTGGTAGTCGCTGTGACCAAACGGGGTGTAAACCTCTTCGATGTCCTTATCCTCAACCCCTTTCGAATGCAGGAACGCGCGCAGGATCTTGTTGGTGGTGCGCGGGTAAACGTAGTCGGTACCCAGCAGGAAGAAGCGCTTCGCCCCGCCGCCGTCCTCGCTCATCAGATATTCCACCGCCGGGATGGCCTGCTGGTTCGGCGCCGCGCCGGTATAGAAAACGTTTGGCGACATCTCTTCGCCTTCATACTGCACCGGATAGAACAGCAGGCCGTTCAGCTCCTCAAACACCGGCAGCACGGATTTGCGCGAAACCGACGTCCAGCAGCCGAACACCACCGCCACTTTATCCTGGCTCAGTAGCTGGCGTGCCTTCTCGGCAAACAGCGGCCAGTTTGAGGCTGGATCCACCACCACAGGCTCCAGTTTCTTACCCAGCACGCCGCCTTTGGCGTTGATCTCGTCGATGGTCATCAGGGCGACGTCCTTTAGCGGGGTTTCGGAGATGGCCATCGTGCCGGACAGAGAGTGCATGATCCCCACTTTGATGGTGTCGGCCGCCTGCACGCCAAAACTCATTCCCATCGCCACGACGGACGCGGATAACGCAAAGGCTTTTAATAAGGTACGACGCTGCATATTTTCACTCCTGAAAAAGAACGCTGTGCGAAAACGTCCGTTACGGCATGGACGCGGAAAAAAGGTGTCAGCGAAGCAGGAGCAAAAAGGATGCCAGAATGGAGGAAGCGCTATTGCAGGAGACAGACGGCAGGATGTAAAGAGAACGACTCAGAATGGCACAGCGCTGCACTTTTATAATGCAGCGCTGAGGAAGCGCTTTTACCAGACTTCGCTGGCGATCTGCGTCACCAGACGGACCTTATCCCACTGCTGGGACTCGCTCAGGCTGTTGCCCTCTTCGGTGGAGGCAAAACCGCACTGCGGGCTGAGGCAGATTTGCTCTTTCGCCACGTATTTCGCCGCCTCTTCCAGACGGGCCTTCACGCCTTCCGGGTTCTCCAGCTCACCGTTTTTCGTGGTAATCAGGCCCAGCACCACCTGCTGCTTGCCCGGGCGAACGAAGCGCAGCGGCGCGAAATCCCCGCTGCGGTCGTTATCGTATTCCAGGAAGAATGCGTCAACGTTGACCGTCCCGAACAGCACTTCCGCCACCGGCTCGTAGCCGCCTTCGGAAATCCAGGTTGAACGGAAGTTACCGCGGCAGACGTGCAGCCCGATGGTCAGATCCTCCGGCTTGCCTTCCAGGGCCTTGTTCAGTACGCGGGCATAGATTTGCGCCAGCTCATCGGCATCGTCGCCGCGCTCGCGGATCTGACGGCGCTGGTCGTCCGAGCAGAGATAGGCCCAGACGGTGTCGTCCAGCTGCAGATAACGGCAGCCCGCGTCGTAGAATGCGCGGATGGCGTCGCGCCAGGTGGTTGCCAGATCGTCGAAATAGTCGTTCAGATCCGGGTACACCGTCGCGTCGATGTCTTTGCGCCCGCCGCGGAAATGGAGCACGCTTGGGCTGGGAATGGTCATCTTCGGCTGGGCATTGCCGCTGATGCTTTTCAGATAGCGGAAGTCTTCCAGCATCGGGTGGTCGCCAAAGCCCAGCTTGCCGGTCACGCGCACGCCGTGGGCTTTGGTTTGTACTCCGTTGAACTGAATTCCCTGCTGTGAATCGTAGCGCTCAACGCCCTGAAGACCGTCGAAGAAATCGAAGTGCCACCAGGCACGGCGAAATTCACCGTCGGTCACCACATGCAGGCCGCACGCGCACTGCTGCTCGACGACGTGGCGAATAGCCTCGTCCTCCACCGCGCGAAGCTGTCCGGCATCAATCTCGCCGCTGGCGAACTTCAGGCGAGCCTGCTTGATGGCATCCGGGCGTAAAAAGCTGCCGACTACGTCGGCGCGGTATGGGGCGTGCTGTCGTTGCATGGAAATCTCCTCAGTCTACCGGTATTAATTGCCCGCAGTGATAATTCATTATTTGAATTTTTAGACTTCTGGATGTCTAAATGTCCAAAAAAGATGTCATACCTTACCGTTTCCGGCAAACGAGAAAATTTCACGGGTGTTGAAAAAAATTCATCTTCACAGCGCGTCAGCGTGCGCCTGGCTGGCAAAGGCGTAGCGTTCATCTTCCCAGCCGGTGATGCCGCCGAGCATGATTTTGACCGGCAGCCCGAGACGCGCCAGCTTCAGCGCCGCCCTGTCCGCGCCGTTACAGTGTGGCCCCGCACAGTAGACGACAAACAGCGTCCCTTCCGGCCATTGAGACATCCGCTCAGCGGTCATCTGGCTCCAGGGCATATGCAGTGCGCCCGGCACATGGCGGCGAGCAAACTGCTCCGGGCTCCCCACCACGTGCAGCAGCACGAAGTCCTGCTCATTATTGGCGATGGCGTGATGCACGTCGGCGCAGTCGGTTTCGACGCTCAGGCGACGCAGAAAATGGGTAACGGCTTCCTGCGGCTCGGCAGCCGGAAATTCAGTAACATAGCTCATGATCCTTCCTCATCTTTGGCGTTTGTGTTAACACTACTCTATCCACAAATTCAGCCCGTGAATGCGCTCGCTTATGCCAGAAAACAGCAAAAAGATGACAAACTTAAGACAGGTTACCCGTCCGCAGGTGGTGGTGCTGGCGTATGACGGGCTATGTACCTTTGAGTTTGGCGTGGCGGTTGAGATTTTTGGCCTGCCGCGTCCGGAGCTGGGCGACGACTGGTATCGTTTTGCGGTGGCGAGCGTGGATAGCGGAGAACTGCGGGCGACCGGCGGGATCCGCATCGTTACCGATGGGAACTTGAGCCTGCTTGCGTCGGCGGACCTGATCGTGGTTCCCGGCTGGCGGGGGCTGGACTCAGCGGTTCCTCCGGCGCTCTGCGAGGCGCTGCGCCAGGCCAGCGCGCGCGGATGTCAGCTGCTGTCCATCTGCTCGGGCGTGTTCGTGCTGGCCGCTACGGGGCTGCTGAACGGACGTAAAGCCACGACGCACTGGCGCTACATTGACGCGCTTAAGGTCCGCTACCCTGACATCGAGGTGGTTGAGGATGTGCTCTACCAGGACGAGGGCGATATCCTGACCTCCGCGGGCAGCGCGGCGGGGATCGATCTCTGTCTGCACGTCGTCCGGCGGGACTATGGCATGGAAACCGCCAACAGCGTGGCGCGTCGGCTGGTGATCCCCCCTCACCGGGATGGTTCACAGCCGCAGCAGCTGAGCCGCCCGGTGGCGCAACTGCGTGAGAGCCAGCGCCTGGGCCAGCTGTTTGATTTTCTGCACACGCATCTTGTCGAGCCGCACAGCGTCGACTCCCTGGCTCGTCGGGTCGGCATGAGCCAGCGCACCTTTCTTCGTCGCTTCGAGGCGGCAACGGGCACGACGCCTGCTCGCTGGCTGCTTAATGAACGCCTGCTGAGAGCAAAAGATTATCTGGAGAGCAGCCGTTTAAGCATCGACAGCATCGCGGAACAGACCGGGTTTGGTCAGGCGTCGACGCTGCGTCATCATTTTCGTCAGCAGTTTGCGCTTTCCCCGGCTCAGTATCGCAAACAATTTTCACGTTCTGATACTGCCCGCTAGCGGCAAAAGCGCAAAAAAAACCGCCATTATCTGGCGGTAAATGCTTGCATGGATAGATTTGTATTTTGGTCTCTACGTCCCCGACGCTCCATGGTCGGGCAGCGGATCTCATACAAACTAACACTGGCTGTCTCAACGAAAGCTAAACAGCCTGATTAACTCGCGCTGGTGTTGATTTGCAAATAGCGCATCAGGCCCTGCTCAGCGCTCTGCCTGGCATCATCGTTAAGGGCCTCGAGATAAAACGATCGCGATACGCCATAGGGAGCCTTTTCAGAGGGATAAACCGCAAACTGGAATGTTTTTCCCCGTGCCGGATGGGTGCAGTCTAATTCCCAGCGCTGTTCATTTACTCTTTTACTAGTGCAGGCTACGCGTCCATAGTCGCTGGTTAAATAGGAACCAACGCGAATTTCAGCGGACTGAATATATTCTGGTTCGTCATTACCTGCATAACGAATCGCTGCAACGGCACCTACCGCAACAGCCAGAAGCGAAAACGCTATTATTTTTTTCATTTATGAATGACCCATTCCTTAGCCAGAGATTCACTATTATATAGGATTTATCCTTAAAGCGAACATCCAACTATGGACCAGAAATAGGAGGTTTACAAAAACGCACATATATTTTAAGAAAAATCCTAATCGGTATTATGAACCCACGTTATTTGACATTTTCTTTGCGCTATTTTGAAATTTTGAATAATAACCCTAAACAATAATTGGCATGATTTCCCCGCGCTGTTCTTATTGGGTGAATTTATGTTCAAAAAAGGGCTATCTTTTATCATGCTTATTTGTGCCCTCTTTTCTGGCCAGCTGATGGCCGGGCACAAAGGGCATGAATATGTTTGGGTAAAGAATGTGGAGCATCAGCTGCGGCATGAGGCCGACAGTGACGAGTTACGCAGTGTAGCGGAAGAGTCAGCGGAGGGTTTGCGCGAACACCACCTGTGGCAGAAATCGCGCAAACCGGACACGCACGTAAGGTAATTAACTGCCCTTGCGTTTCGGAAGGGTTTTCATCAGATCGTCCGGGCTCACGGACGCAACGATGCTGCCCGGCGGTGGCATTTTGAAAATGTGGTTTTTCATTTTTCCGATAACATGCATTTCGCAAGGACGGCAGTCAAACTTCAGGGTCAGGACTTCGTCACCGTTGACCAGCTGCATAGGGGTGGCCTTCCAGCTTTTAATATTCCCTTTCGCCTGTTTCGGGCACAGGTTAAAAGCAAAGCGCAGGCAGTGCTTGGTGATCATCACCGGCACATCGCCCTTCTCTTCGTGCGCTTCATAGGCCGCGTCGATAAGCTGCACGCCGTGGCGATGATAGAATTCACGCGCTTTATGGTTGTAAACGTTGGCCAGGAACGATAAATGGGTGTCCGGATAAACAGGCGCAGGAACGGATTCGGCCTTACGGCTGCCGCGCGGATACTGCGCCAGGCGTGCGGCATCCAGCATCTCTGCCGTTTCGCGGCGGAACTGGTTCAGCAGGCTGTTCGGCACGAACAGCGCGTCCGGCAGATTAACCTCGATGGTGCGCGCGTAGTAAATCGTCTGGCCCAGCTTCGCTACGCCGTCCTTCAGGCTGTTAAGCGCTTTCTCCGCGTTATTTGCCACCTCGAACAGACCATCAAGGGTATGCGTTACGCTGATGCCGTCTTCGCAGGTCATGGTCAGGATCAGCTGCTCTTCCCAGCCGCCCAGCTCAATGTCCACCGCGATGCGACGCTCGCTGGAGGTTTTCAGCAACGCCTGCTGCCAGTTATGATCCAGGTTACGGTTGAGCGGCGCGTTCGGCCTTGCCTTGTAGAGATCGGCAGGCATTTCATTCGGCCAGACGCGGTAGCGGTTCTCGCCGGTTTTTTCGACCGTGTTGGCGCGGAAGCCCACCACTTCACGCTTAATCATCACGTTCAGGCCGTCGCCGTTCGCCAGCGGCTCGGTCACTTCAACGTCCAGGTGATCTTTCGCCACTTTCAGCACTTCACCGACCGGTAAACCGATAAACTTCGGTGAGTCAAACGCGCCAATATCCCCTTTGCGGGCGTTCACGAAATAGTCCGTGCTGCCGCGGTGGAAGGTTTTGTCCGTTGACGGAATAAAGAAATGTTCGGTACGACCGGCCGAGGCGCGCGCCAGGTCACCGCGATCTTCGATGATGGCGTCCAGCATCTGGCGATAGTGCGCGGTGATGTTCTTCACGTAGCTCATATCTTTGTAGCGCCCTTCAATCTTAAAGGAACGCACGCCCGCGTCGATCAGCGCGCCCAGGTTGGCGGTCTGATCGTTATCCTTCATGGAAAGCAGGTGTTTTTCGAACGCCACCACGCGACCTTGATCGTCTTTCAGGGTATACGGAAGACGGCAGGCCTGCGAGCAGTCGCCGCGGTTGGCGCTGCGGCCCGTCTGGGCGTGGGAAATGTTGCACTGGCCGGAATAGGCCACGCACAGCGCGCCGTGGATAAAGAATTCGATCGTCGCGTCGGTTGCCTGATGAATATCGCGGATCTGATTGAGGTTCAGCTCGCGGGCCAGAACGATCTGCGAAAAGCCCACGTCGGAGAGAAACTTCGCCTTCTCAACCGTGCGGATATCGCACTGGGTGCTGGCATGCAGCTCGATAGGCGGAATATCCAGCTCAAGCACGCCCATGTCCTGAACAATCAGGGCATCGACGCCGGTCTGGTAGAGATCGGTAATCAGACGCTGCGCGGGCTCCAGCTCATCATCATGAAGAATGGTGTTCAGGGTCACGAACACTTTCGCCCCGAAACGGTGGGCGAACGGCACCAGATCGGCAATATCGCGCAGGCTGTTGCTGGCGTTATGGCGGGCACCGAAGCCAGGGCCGCCGATGTAGACGGCGTCAGCACCATGAAGGATCGCTTCACGGGCAATGGCGGCGTCGCGGGCCGGGCTTAAAAGTTCAAGATGATGGGATTGCAGGCGCATACTTCGTCGTTATCCGTTATGGTCAAAATGGCGGCTATTGTAGTCAGAAGTATGCGCCAGCGAAACAGTTTTGCGTAGCCTCAGCGGGGATAATGGATCAGAGAGTGAAAATGCACCGGCCGGTCGCTGCTGTTGCGGTAGGCGTGCGGTTTATCGCCGGCAAAACGGACGCCAGAATCGGCATGCACTGTCTGCCACTCGTCGTTGATGTTCATCTCCAGCTCGCCGCTGATGACCACCACATGTTCAATCACGCCTGCCTCATGCGGCGTGGACTCGCTCAGGGCTCCCGGTGCCAGCGTGATGGAGAAATGATCGAACCGGAGCGTCTCATCCCAGGGAAAGAGCGGTTTGACCACCATCGCCTGCTGCTGTGAATCAAACACAGCTGGCCTGTCCGCCTCTGGCGTAATGAAAGCGGAAAACGGGACGTTCAGCCCGGTGGCAATTTTCCACAGCGTCGACACCGTCGGGCTGGACTCATTGCGCTCGATTTGCCCGAGCATCGCTTTCGACACGCCCGTTTCGTCCGCCAGCTTCGACAAACTCCAGCCGCGCGCCTGGCGCAGCGTTTTCAGCGTTGCTGCAAGATGTTGTGTAATGTCCATGCTCCCTCCTGATGGCCCTGAGCATACCACTTGTACGCTATAGCGCACAGTGTTACCTTATCGCGGACGTTATAACGCACAGCGGAGTTTCTATGCGCCCTACCTCTCATCTCGTTCCAGTCGTACTGGCTGGATTTGTCGCCGTTCTGGTCGGTTACGCCAGTTCGGCAGCCATCATCTGGCAGGCCGCCGCGGCGGCAGGCGCCAGCGCGCAGCAGATTGCGGGCTGGATGACCGCGCTGGGGGTTGGGATGGGCGTCAGCACGCTGGCGCTCTCCTGGTGGTATAAAGCTCCGGTGCTGACCGCCTGGTCTACGCCCGGCGCGGCGCTACTCGCCACCAGCCTGCACGGCGTGACGCTGGCCGAGACAATAGGCGTGTTTATCTTCGCCAACGCGGTCATTTTACTCTGCGGCATGACCGGGCTTTTCGCCCGCATGATGAAGCTGATCCCACACTCACTGGCTGCGGCCATGCTGGCAGGCGTACTCCTGCAGTTTGGGCTGCATGCGTTTGCCCATCTGGACGGGCACTTTCTGCTGTGCGGCAGCATGATTGCCGCGTGGCTGCTGGCGAAAGCGCTGGCACCGCGCTATGCGATCGTCGTCACGCTGCTGGTGGGCGGGATCGTGGCGTGGGCGGGAGGTGACGTTGTCACGGATAAAATCACCATTTCCTTCGTGACACCTGAGTTTATTGCGCCCACGTTCACCTTCACCAGCCTGGTGAGCATCGGCTTGCCCTTCTTCCTGGTGACCATGGCCTCGCAAAATGCGCCCGGTTTCGCGACCATGAAAGCGTCCGGCTATCCGCTGGCGGTCTCACCGCTCATTATTTTTACGGGCGGGCTGGCGCTGCTGCTGTCCCCCTTCGGCGTCTTTTCCATCTGCATAGCCGCCATTACCGCCGCTATCTGTCAAAGCCCGGATGCCCACCCCGATGCCGGTAAACGCTGGCTGGCGGCCATCGCGGCCGGCGGGTTTTATCTGCTGGCGGGAGTGTTCGGCGGATCCATCACCGGGATAATGGCTGCGCTGCCGCTCAGCTGGATCCAGACGCTGGCCGGTCTGGCGCTGCTGGGTACCATCAGCGGGAGTTTATATCAGGCGTTGAATCATGAAGCGGAGCGCGACGCGGCTATCGTCACGTTTCTGATGACCGCAAGCGGCGTCACGATCCTGGGCATCGGCTCGGCATTCTGGGGGCTGGTGCTGGGCGGCGTGAGCTATGCCCTGTTTTCACGCGCTCGCCGCGCGCAGCTGTGACGGCGTGATGCCCATGACGCTGCGAAAACGGTTACTGAAGTGGCTGGCGGAGTTAAACCCGCAGGCCAGCGCGATATCCGTCAGCGGCGTCGAGGTATGCTGCACCAGGTTTTTCGCTTTTTCCATGCGCCGTTGCATAACGTACTGATGCGGCGCCAGCCCCGTCGACTGGCGGAACATGCGGGCAAAATGGTATTCGCTGAGTGCAGCCTGCGCCGCCAGATCGGCCAGCGTCAGGGGCTGTCCGAGGTTTTCTTCAATAAATGCCAGCACGTTGCGCAGAACAAACGGCGATAGCCCGCCGGTAACGACCGGGAGCTTCCACTGAACGTTGGCGTAGTTTTGCAGCAGGTGGGTCAACAGCAGCGTAGAGGCCGTGCTCAGGGTGAGCTGGTTGGCCTGCTGCTGCCAGTCGCAGCCGAGCAGAAACTGGCGGTACAGCGCGGTGATCTTCGGGTCGCTGCCAAAAATGCGCTCGTCCAGAGTCAGCGACAGGGGCCGCTTGTCCCAGATTTTTTCGCCCACATCGCGCAGGTGTTCATCGGTGCAGTAGAGATGGACAAACGACAGGTCATCGCGGATGTCCCACGTCGATTCGCTCTCTTTCGGCATCAGACAGAAACGGTCCGGTCCCCCGCCGTTCTTCCAGCCGCCCGGCGTCTTTTGATAGCTCTCGTAACCGTCGGCGACGTACAGACTAAGGGTATGATGATTGCTTTTAACCGTTATCGTATCGTGCTTGTTGTACCAGGCCGCCAGCTGAATGCCGGAATTGAGCGCGACCGTTTCCCGCAGGACCGCATTCTGCTGGCGAAGCGTTTCAAAGGTATCGTAAGCGTGAGACATAACCGTTAGCGCGTTATTGAGTGAACTGTCAGTCTAAGAACTGTTGTTCCCCGTTGCCAGCCCCCGGAAAAGAAAAAAGCGCAAGATTTTGCAAGTCTACCGCAAGCCGGTGAAAGCCCCAGAGCGATGACAGCGCCATACTGCGGGCTTCCGTGGTTTGAGAAGAGAAAAAATATGAACGCGTTATTATACGGACTGGTGGTGATCATCTGGGGAACCACCTGGATTGCCATTTTCCTGCAGCAGGGTCCCGTACCCGCCCCCGTCTCTATTTTCTGGCGTTTCGCGGTGGCCAGCGCCACGATGATGGTGGTGTTACTTGCCCTGCGCCGGTTGCGTAAGCTGGCGCTGCGGGATCATCTGTTCTGCATGCTTCAGGGATGCTGCGTCTTCTGCTTTAACTTCTGGTGTTTTTATACCGCGGCGGCACACATCAACACCGGGCTGGAATCGGTGATCTTCTCCATGGCGGTGCTCTACAACGCCATTAACTGTTTTATTTTCTTTGGACAGCGCCCGCCCGCGCGTTTCTGGACGGCGGCGGCGCTGGGTCTTGTAGGGATCGTGACCCTTTTCTGGGACGACCTGCTGGCCAGCGGCTGGAGCGTATCGCTCCTGACGGGCATTGGCCTTTCCGCCCTCGGCACGTACGGCTTCTCGCTGGGCAATATGATCAGCATGCGCCATCAGCGCAGAGGTCTGGAAACAATGACTACCAACGCCTGGGCTATGCTTTACGGCACGCTGGTGATGGGGGGTATTGCGCTCTTCAGAGGCGACAGTTTTACCCCGGAATGGACGGTCACCTATATGGGCGCGCTGCTCTATCTGGCCCTCTTCGGCTCGGTGATTGCCTTTGGCGCCTACTTCACGCTGGTGGGACGTATCGGCCCCGGGAAAGCGGCCTACAGTACGCTGCTCTTCCCGCTGGTGGCGCTCTCTATCTCAACGGTGTATGAAGGTTACGTCTGGCACATCAACGGTATCGTCGGTTTGCTGCTGATTCTGGGCGGGAATATGGTGATGTTCACGAAACCAGAGACCTGGTTCAGGCGCCTGCGTACGGCGTAAAAAAACGGCCTGCGCAATGCAGGCCGCTTAACGTTATTTCGCTGTTTTATGCACGTCAAACATGGTGGCGTCCGTCGCCATGTCGTCAACAACCTGCTTCAGCGTCGCAAAGGTCATCGGCGTACTTTCGTTATTCAGCTCTTTACCTTCACCTTTACGAACCACCTTCATCACCGGTTTATTGGTGGCCGCGTCGATCAGCTCACCTTCAAAGTAGAGATGGGTATCCATGGTGCGATGGCCGGTAGCCATCTGCGTACCTGCTACCACCAGCGCGACCGGCACCACTTCATAGAACTGCAGGCCTTCTTTCTGCGAACTCACCCCGGTAATAGCACCGCGGAAAATCAGGCTGTGTTTACCCGGCGTGGTCACAATCGGCTTACGGGTACCAATAGCCGTTTTCATTTTGTTATTGGTGTAATTCAGCAGCTCATCAAGGGTTTGTTTCCCGATCTGAGTCGTCGGTTTTGGCGTTGGATAATAGGTGATTGGCGTCCAGATAATGCTGTCATAGTTGGCTTCGTTATAGGAAGGGTCAACCCAACGCAGCGTTGGTTTACCCGTTGCAGACGTCGTCTGCTGCAAGCCGGAATAATCTTTTAAAAAGCCTGAATATTGTTCTGGAGCCGCGACTTTTGAAGAACAGCCCGCCACTGCCAATAAACCCGTAAGCACTGCAACTTTAAAAAAAGTTTGAGTACGCATGATAGTTTTCCATGTAATCTGCAAGTATGCATTTGAAGTTATAGCAAAAGTTCGGTGGGTTTGTTGTGACAAAAAATGACGTGGGGAGCACAAATTGCGAAAAGAGTGCCCGGCGGCGTACCGGGCAGAGAAAATTACTGATTAATATCCACCTGCCAGAACAAATGTTTACCAAACGGATCGATTTCGTAACCTGTCACCTCTTTGCGCACCGGTTCGAAGATCGTTGAATGCGCAATCATAACCGCCGGCATCTGGTCATGCATGATCTGCTGCGCTTCTTTATACAGCGCTACGCGCTTGTCGCGATCGGTGGTTGATTTTGCTTCCGCGATAATTTTATCAAACGGCTTATAGCACCACTTCGCCGAATTCGAACCGCCGTTGGCCGAGGTGCAGGTAAACAGCGGGCCAAAGAAGTTGTCCGGATCGCCGGTGGCCGTCGTCCAGCCCATCAGCGCGGCCTGATGCTCTCCGCCCTTGACGCGTTTCAGGTACTCGCCCCATTCGTAGGTGACAATTTTGGTCTGCACGCCGATTTTCGCCCAGTCCGCCTGAATCATCTCCGCAATGCGTTTCGCATTCGGGTTATAGGGCCGCTGGACCGGCATCGCCCATAAATCAATGCTGACGCCGCTGGCAAAACCGGCCTCTTTCAGCAGAGCTTTCGCCTTCTCAGGATCGTAGTCGTAATCCTTAAGTTCGCTGTCGGCACTCCAGACGCCCGGCGGCAGCAGATTTTTCGCCGCGGTGCCGGTGCCGTGGAACACCGCGTCGATAATGGCCGGCTTATTGATCGCCATCGCCAGCGCCTGGCGAACCTTCACGTTATCCAGCGGCGGCTTTTGGGTATTAAACGCCAGGAAACCCGTGTTCAGCCCGGCCTTGCTCATCAGCGTAATATCTTTATTGGCCTTCATACGCGGCAGATCCGCCGGGTTCGGGAACGGCATCACCTGGCATTCGTTTTTCTCAATTTTGGCAAAACGCACGGAGGGATCCGGGGTGATGGTAAAGACCAGCCTGTCCAGCTTTGATTTCCCCTGCCAGTAGTCGGCAAACGCCGTAAACAGAATGCGGGAATCCTTCTGATACTGCGCCAGCTTAAACGGCCCGGTGCCAATGGGCTGCATATCCACCTTCTCCGGCGTGCCCGCTTTCAACATTGCATCGGCATACTCCGCGGAGAGGATCGAGGCAAAATACCATGCCAGATCCGCAACAAACGGCGCTTCAGGGTGCGCCAGGGTAAAGCGCACCGTGTGGTCATCGACTTTATCAATAGCGGTAATCAGGCTGCCAAACTCCAGGCTTTCGAAGTTGGAATAGCTGCCGTTTGAGACGTTGTGATAGGGATGGTTCACGTCCTTCTGGCGCATAAACGAGAAGATCACGTCATCGGCGTTAAAATCGCGGGTCGGCGTGAAGAATTTATTGCTCTGAAACTTCACTCCTTTACGCAGATGGAAGGTATAAACCTTGCCGTCGTCGCTCACCTCCCAGCGCTCTGCCAGGCTCGGCACCAGCTCCGTGGTGCCGGGTTTGAAATCGACCAACCGGTTGTAGACCGGCACTGCGCTGGCATCCACGCTGGTGCCCGAGGTGTATAACTGGGGATTAAAGTTTTCCGGTGACCCTTCGGAGCAATACACCAGCGTTTTCGCGGCTACGGTGGAACTGACCGTGAGCGCAGCGAGTGCCAGCGTTAACGTTGTGCGTTTGCTTGTCATCATTTATTCCTGTCTTTTTAATTCGACGGCTAATTAATTCTTTTGCCATTTCATAAATAACATTAAAGTGAAGTGGCAAACACCCGAAAAATAAATAAGGAAGAAAACACTATGGGCTCGCCGCTTTCCAGACAATTAACGCACCGTTTTTTCCGCTATCTTGCAATTACCAGCCAGAGCGATCCGAAAGTGAAAACTCTGCCCTCGACGCCGGGCCAGCACGACATGGCGCGAGAGCTGGCGCAGGAGCTGGCGCAGCTGGGGTTAGACGACATCGTGATTGACGAATTCGCGACCGTGACGGCAGTGAAAAAAGGCAACGTGCCCGGCGCGCCGCGCATCGGCTTTATTACCCACATTGATACCGTTGACGTCGGTTTATCACCGAATATTCATCCACAAATATTAACGTTTAATGGTGAAGATCTCTGTCTGAATAAGGAAAAAGACATCTGGCTGCGCGTGAACGAGCACCCGGAAATTCTGGCTTATCCGAATGAGGAGATTATTTTCAGCGACGGTACCAGCGTATTGGGCGCAGACAATAAAGCGGCGGTGACGGTGGTAATGACCGTACTGGAAAACCTAACCGCTGAGCATCAGCATGGCGACATTGTGGTCGCGTTTGTGCCCGACGAAGAGATTGGCCTGAACGGCGCCAAGGCGCTGGATCTGAAACGCTTCGACGTTGACTTTGCCTGGACCATCGACTGCTGCGAGCTGGGAGAAATTGTTTACGAGAATTTTAACGCGGCAGCGGCAGAGATCCACTTCACCGGCGTGACGGCGCACCCGATGTCCGCCAAAGGGGTACTGGTGAACCCGTTATTGATGGCGACCGACTTCATCAGCCATTTCGACCGCCAGCAAACCCCGGAGTGTACCGAAGGCCGCGAGGGCTATATCTGGTTTAACGGCATTCAGGCCGGACAGAACGACGCCGTGCTAAAGGCTAATATTCGCGATTTTGATAAAAACAGCTTTGACGCCCGCAAGCAGCAGATTGCGGACGTCGCCGCGCTGATTGCCGCCCAACACCCGACGGCGAAGGTCGACTATCGCATTGAAGATACCTACAGCAACATCAGCAATGCGATTGGTGAAGACCGGCGCGCCATCGACCTGATGTTTGAGGCGATGGAATCGCTCGGCATCACCCCAAAACCGATCCCTATGCGCGGCGGCACGGACGGTGCGGCGCTGTCGGCAAAAGGGCTACTCACCCCGAACTTCTTCACCGGCGCGCATAATTTCCACTCGAAGTTTGAGTTCCTGCCGCTGTCGTCGTTCGAGGCGTCTTACAAGACTGCCCTGCAGATCTGCCTGCTGGCCGCCCGTTAAGCGGGCTTGCGCGCCAGCATGGTGGCAAAGCGCAGCTTGATGCGGTTGCCGTTTATATCGGTGCGGTGCAGTTCGCCAACCTCTTCGTTGTATTTGAGCAGCTCCCAGCCTTCGTAGTAGCTGCTCAGCTCACCGCTTTTGAACGCAAACGGGAAGCCGACGGTGCACGGGTAATCCGCCGTGTCCATCGCGGCAACGATCAGGTTGTAGCCGCCGGGTTTGGTGCAGTGCTGCATGTTGGCGATAAGGCCCGGAATGGTTTTCGCCTCCAGGAACATCAGCACCACGGTGGAGAGAATAAAGTCGTACTCGCCGTCAAAGCTCAGGCTGTTAAGATCTTTGACGGCAGTGTGCAGATTCTCAATCCCTTCTGCCGCCTTGATACGCTCAATGTTATCAACGCTCATCGGGTTTTTATCCCAGGCGGTCACCTCGTGGCCGTTGGCCGCCAGGTAAAGGCTGTTGCGGCCATTTCCGCAGCCCAGATCCAATGTCTTGCCGGGCTTTACGATCCCCGCGCTGTACAGCACCTCTGAATGCGTACGGGTTAAGCCATATTTCTCTGTGAAGTAATTTTCATCGACAGCCATTATTTTTCCTCAGATTGCATAAGCAGTGCCTTATCAGTGCGCACCAGAAGTTTGCCCTGAATCAGCAGAATAAACGTGCGGACCAACAGCATCCCAATGATGAGATTGGTAAAGATAAACAGCGGCACGGCAATGGCGTGGAAGAATCCAGACGAACTGCCGTGACCCAGATGCAGCCCGGTAGTAGCCAGAGCCGACACGCCAAACGAGAAACTCCAGAAGGAGGCATTAAACGGCTGAGACACATACCACGGCAGCAGGCGCAGCATAAAGAGCAACTGCAACAGGCCGTAGCCGAACAGCATTTTGGCGAAGGTGTCGGCTTCCCCACCGTTGACGCTAAACCAGGCGCTGCACGCCACCAGCGCGGGCGCCAGCTGAATGCCTAAAGCGGTGCGCTGCGCGGTGGGAAGCTCCCCGGCGCTGCGAAGACGCTGGAGGATCACCGGCTCCAGGCTGAGCCAGGAAAAGACGCCCGCGCCGAGAAAAACGAGCCCTGCATCGTTGAACCCCAGAGCACCGCACGCCATCGCGCTGATGAAATTATTCGCCACCGTCGGCAGATACAATCCGGGCGTGGTGGCCTCCTGCGGGTGCCTGCCTCGCCAGAGCCCGGCGCTTTGCCAGGCGGAATAAGCAAGCTGTAACACCACACCCACGCCGAACAGCGCCAGCGATACCGGGCGGAACCAGGGCACAAAACCGATGGCGACCAGCATGGTGGTGGCCGGAAAAAGGCTGACGAAGCTGCTCATTACCGGGTGGCGCATCTCTGCCAGCACGCTGTGCGGGAAACGGATCGCACGGGTAATAAACGCCGTCGTCAGTAAAAACCAGCAGGCAACTGCGAGAGCGACCAGAATCTCACCCGGCCAGCGCGTCACCGGCCACAGGGTGCTGGCGTATCGCCAGGCGAAACCCATGCCGATGATGCCCAGCACCATGCCAAAATAGCCGGCGGGAAGGTTAAGCGCCTGTTCAGGTTTATTTAATTTATCCATTAATTTGAATTTTTAAAATGTATTTTAAATGCCATTTTAAGGGGTTTCAGCAACGGATGCCAGCACAACGGAAAGCCGAAAGTTTGCTACGTTTAGTGAAGACGCATATCAGGGACCCAACGATGAATAAGTATCGGCTCAGCGATGAAACCCGGCTCTGGCAATGGAAAAATGGCGAAACATCCCACTCAACGACGCTGCGGCAGATTATCGCTACGGTGGACTTTAACGATGTGAAGGCCGGCACGAAAGGCGGCTGGATTGACGATGAGCGCGCCCTTGCGCAGGACGGAGACTGCTGGATCTACGATGAAAACAGCGTGGTATTCGCCGGCGCAACCGTGTCCGGCAACGCGCGCCTGACCCTGCCGTGCACCGTCAGCCATGACGCGCATATCGGCGATAACTGCTGGCTTGACGCCGCAGAGGTCAGCCACGGGGCGCGAATAAGTGACAACGTCACCATTCAGCACTCCTGCGTGCGGGGTGAGTGCCATCTTTACGGCGACGCGCGCGTCCTGCACAACAGCGTTATCATTGCCGCTAAAGGCCTCACGCCGGACCACGACCAGATCCTGCAAATTTACGGCAAGGCGACGGTAAGCCGGTCGCGCATTGTGCATCAGGCACAAATATACGGCGAGGCGATGGTAAATAACGCGTTTGTTGAGCACCGCGCCGAAGTGTTCGACTGCGCGATCCTCGAAGGTAACGAACTCAACAACGTCTGGGTGTGCGACTGCGCCAAAGTGTACGGCAACGCCCGCGTGATAGCCGGTTTCGACGATGACGCCATCCCTACCGTGCGCTACAGCTCTCAGATTGCCGAGAACGCCGTGGTGGAAGGAAACTGCATCATCAAGCACCACGTCCTGATCGGCGGTCAGGCATGGCTGCGCGGCGGGCCGATCATGCTGGATGATAAAGTGGTGATTCAGGGACGCGCGCGGATCAGCGGCGACGTGCTGATTGAGCATCGGGTAGAAATCACCGACGATGCGGTGATAGAGGCCTTTGCTGGTGAGAGCATTCACCTGCGCGGTGAAAAGGTGATCAACGGCGACCAGCGCATCACCCGCACGCCGCTGCTGGGGGCGCTATAGGGTATAAATTTTGCCGTAGATGTTCACATCGTCATAGGCGCCATTCAGATATTCCGCTTCCCGCAGGCACCCTTCCAGCGTAAAACCGTTGCGCAGGGCCACGCTGTTGCTGTGCTGATTCGCCACCCGACACTTGATCACAAATCGGCGGATCTCACCGCGCTCAGCGTAGTAGCGCATAAACGCCTGCAGCGACTGCGAGAGGATCCCCTGCCCCTGGTGCGCTTCATCCAGCCAGTAGCCGATGTACGCGGCTTTGTTGGCAGGCTCAATCGCATTAAACGACAGTACGCCGACCAGCGCATCCTCCCTGAAGATCAAAAACATTTTGGCGTAGCCGCGCTGGTGCAACATCTGGTTACTCTGCACGTTGCGTCGGGTGTCATCTTCAGTCCCCACGTGCTGCGCCCAGTCAAAGGCGGTTTGCAGATAGGCTCTGTTTTTGACGACGAGGTTATGCAGTTCGGCGGTGTAGCGCTCTTCGACGGCGCGAAGCTCGAGAGCGTCAGATACGGGAATAGTTTCGGATTGTGTTGCGGTCATTGCCCCTCACCCTAACCCTCTCCCACAGGGAGAGGGAATCGATCGTTAACGCATTACCCGGTCATCAACGTAATGACGTTTATCCGGCGCTGGCGGGAAATACTGATACAGCCAGGTTTCGCTGATGGCATCGCCCTGGCAGCGCAGGAACAGGCGCATATCCACCGGCTCCGTCGAATCCGACGTTGGGTACCAGTCAAACAGAATGCGATACCCGTCAAACGGCTCAACGTAAAGGATCTCAACCTGCTTCGCTTCACCGCTGGAGAGCGTAATCACCGGTTCGATGCCCTTCGGCGCAGCGGCCTTCAGGTCGCCGCCGACGAAATCAATTGCAAAGCGACGGGCCCACACTTTCGGATAGTGTTCGCCCGGCGCCCAGCCCTCCGGGAAGCCGCCCATGCCGGTACGGGTCGCGTAAACGTTGGCCAGCGGGGAACGCACCGGCGGCTGCGCGCTCCAGTAGAGACGATATTTAAAGTCCAGCTCGTCGCCCGCTTTCACCGGTTTTTCCGGCTGCCAGAAGCAGACCACGTTATCCAGCGTTTCACCGGTGGTTGGGATCTCCATCAGCGCGATAGATCCTTTCCCCCAGTCGTTGCGCGGCTCAACCCACAGGCTCGGGCGCTTGTTATACCAGCCCATCACGTCCTGATAGTGGGAGAAATCGCGATCGAGCTGCAGCAGGCCGAACCCTTTCGGGTTTTTGTCCAGATAGGCATTAAACTGCAGCTTCTGCGGGTTATTGAGCGGACGGCAGATCCACTCCCCGTTGCCGCGCCACATTGCCAGGCGGTCAGAGTCGTGGATTTGCGGGTGAATGGTGTCGCACATGCGGCGTTCGTTGTTGCCACAGCTGAACATGCTGGTCATCGGCGCGATGCCCAGCTGCTTAATGTCCTTACGTGCGTAGAGGTGGTTTTCCACCTCCATGATCACCTGGCTCTTCTCGCAGTGGATCACGAATTTATAGGCACCGGTGACGCTCGGGCTGTCCAGCAGCGTATAGACGGTAAAGGTGGTATCGCCAGGCTTGACGGTTTCAAACCAGAAGGAGGTGAAGTCCGGGAACTCTTCCGGGGTGTCGGTAAAGGTATCTACCGCCAGACCGCGCGCGGAAAGACCGTACTGGTAGGTGTCGTCCACCGCGCGGAAATAGCTCGCCCCGAGGAAAGAGACGATATCGCGGCGCGCCAGCTCAGGCGCTTTAAAGGCGCGGAAGCCCGCGAAGCCGAGATCGCTTTGCCCTTCCAGCTGTTTGGTATCGACACCCGTGTCACCGTAGCTGAACAGCTCAGGGCGGAAGTGGATCTCGCGCGCCATAGAGGTAGACTGGTCCAGCGAGAACATCCGCACGCGGCGGCGGAACCCCATTCCCATATGGAAGAACTGCACGTCCAGCTGACGCCCTTCAATGTTGTTCCACAGAGACTGTTTTTCATCGTAGCGGATGGCGTTATACGCCTGCGGCGTCATGGTCGCCAGCGTCTCCGGCAGCGGACGCGGCGCGCCACCCCACGGGGTTTTCGCCAGGTCATGCGCCATGGATTGCAGTACGGAGAAGTCAAACCGACGGCTCTGACCGTCAGCGATGTCAGAGTCAGCTGCGTATGCCGCTTTGGAAAACAGGGAAGCAAGGCCGGAGGTGCCGCTCAGGGCTGCCACAGCCAGCGAGCCTTTTAGAAAACGTCTGCGATTCATGCCTGGAAAAACGTCCTTATGGTCGTGTGAATGTGTTTCGCGCTCGGCGAAATGACGGCAAGAAAGAACGCACAGCCTAAACAAAAATGGTTAAGAATCCAATTGTTGGCCGGTGATTATCTGAACAAAGTGAGAAATATTTTCTGTCGACCAGAACGGCCCGAAAGTGGTGTAAAGAAAGCCTGGAAAATGTGTAGAAAAATGCCCCGTCAGGACATCAGCTGACGGGGCCAATGAGGCGGTTATTTTACGCTGACATCGATACCCGGGAAGTACTTATCAGCGAGTTTGGCGATCGTGCCGTCGGCACGTACTTTATCAATGGCGGCATCAAGCTGCTTTTTGGTGGCCTCGTCACCTTTGCGCAACCCAAAGCCGATCCCACTGCCGAGGATAGTGTCGTCAGACACCGGTTTGCCGATGAAGCCAAACCCTTTTCCCTGCGGCTTGCTGAGGAAACCCGCCTGCCCGGCCGCGGACATGACCAGCGAGGCATCAATGCGGCCATTCAGCAGGTCACCCCAGGCCATATTCTGATCTTTATACGACACCACGGTGACACCCTGCTTTTCCCAGTGCTCTTTGGCATAGGTTTCCTGAATCGACCCCTGCAGCACGCCGATGGTTTTCCCCTTCAGCCCTTCAGGCGTCGCTTCGAGCGCCGTACCGGCCTTGCCGACCAGCTGAGACGGAATGCGGTAGATCGGCTGGGTAAAATCGATGCTCTTGCGGCGCTGTTCGGTGATATTCATCGCCGAGTTGATGGCGTCAAACTTCTTCGCCACCAGCCCCGGGATCAGCGCGTCAAACGAGGTTTCGACCCAGCTGCACTTCAGCGCTGCCGCTTTGCAGATGGCATTTCCCAGCTCAACGTCAAACCCTTCCAGTTCGCCTGCCGCATTACGGCTTTCAAACGGCGGATATTCCGCTTCCAGACCGTAGCGCAGCTCGGTGGCCGCGAAGGAGGAAAAGGTACACAGCAATCCCATGCCGACAACTAACGCGCGTAATTTCATTTCATACTCCTTAGCGTGGTTTAACCCGACACAGGGCCTGGGCACCTGCCCGTAACGTCGCCTCATCTTTCGCAAAAGAGAGACGAATCAATTTATTATCCGTGCCGTCGGCATAAAACGCCGACAGCGGAATGGTGGCAACACCGTACTCAACAATCAGCCGCTTCACCAGCTCGCTGTCGCGCTCGTCGCTGAACTGGCTGTAGTCCGCCAGCATAAAGAACGACCCGGCGCTCGGCAGCAGGGTAAACGGCGAATCGGACAGCAGGCCGTGCAGCAGATCGCGCTTACGCTGGTAAAACGCCGACAGCGACAGCCAGGTTTGCGGATCGGTCATGTGTTCTGCAAACGCGTATTGCATTGGCGTATCGGCAGAGAACATCAAAAATTGATGGACTTTACATATCTCGTCCATCAGCTCTGCGGGTGCCACACAATAACCCACGCGCCAGCCGGTGACGTGATAGGTTTTTCCGAAAGAAGAAATAATCACGCTACGCTCCGCCAGCTGCGGGTGCGTGGCCATCCCGTGGTGCGGTTCCTCATCAAACACGACGTGTTCGTACACTTCGTCAGACAAAATAATGATGTCGGTATTGCGCGTCAGCGCCGCCAGCTGCTGCAGGTCATTAGCGGAGAAGACCTGGCCGCTCGGGTTGTGCGGCGTATTGATGATGATCATGCGCGTGCGCGGGGTGATTGCCGCACGGACCTCATCCCAGTTGACGGCAAAATCCGGTACCGTGAGCTTGATGGCGACAGGCGTTGCCCCCTGCAGACGAACAATCGGCGCGTAGCTGTCAAACGACGGCTCAAAGTAGATCACCTCATCGCCAGGGTGCACCAGCCCGCTTATCGCCGAATAGAGCCCTTCGCTGGCGCTGGCGGTGACCAGCACCTCGCTGGCAGGGTTATACTGCGTGCCGTAGAGCGCGGCAATCTTATCGGCGATGCGTTCTTTGAGCGGCTGCAGGCCGGTCATCGACGCATACTGGTTATGCCCTGCCTCCATCGCGCGGGTAACGCCGGCGATCAGCTTCGGGTCGCAGGAAAAATTCGGTGCCCCCTGAGAAAGGTTGATGGCGTTATGCTGGGCCGAAAGCTGGCCGATAACGGTAAAAATGGTGGTCCCCACGTCTGGCAGCTTAGAGCGCGTTTGCACCGGCGTTCGTAAAGTCATCCTCTTGCCCTTCTCATAGATATTGCATAACTATTCAAACAACAACTCCGTTGCCGGGACAATCGAATTGTTGTCATAATAGCCATGAGAAAAATGCATAGCTGAGGTGTTTCAATGTCACGCCGTTCGGTCCCGCTCAATGCCATTGACGCATTTTTAGTCACCGCGCGTCATCTGAATCTTACCCACGCCGCCGCGGAACTCTGCCTGACGCAGGGGGCCGTGAGCCGTAAGATTGCCTCCCTTGAAGCCTGGTTTGGCTTTCCGCTGTTTGAGCGCCACGCGCGCGGGTTGCGCCTCTCCCCTCAGGGCAGCGCCCTGCTTCCCGAACTGCAGTCCTCCTTCGAACAGCTGCTGAGCGTGGCCGACCAGGCCCGCAGCCAGCACAGGGTGATCCGCCTCAAGGCCCCCACCTGCGCGATGCGCTGGCTGGTGCCGCGCCTGCTGGAAGTGGAGCGCGAGCAGCCGGATCTGCAGATCGCGCTCACCACCACGACCGATCATAACGTCAATTTCAAAACCGAATCTTACGATGCCGCCATCGTCTTCGGCACGCACATGAGCGCAGGCGACCTGCTGTTCGAAGAGGCGCTGACGCCGGTATTCAGCCCTGTGCGAGCGGGTGCCGCGCTGGGTTCGCTGACGTTTCTTCATCCGACAAGGGATAAGACAGACTGGTCACTGTGGCTGGCGAATCAGGAAGGTCCGGGCTTTGCTATGCACAAAAATCAACACTTCGATACGATGGATCTCGCCATTACCGCCGCCATTCAGGGGCTGGGCGTAGCCATTGCCGACGAAACGCTGGTGGCAGAAGATATCCGCGCCGGAAGGCTAATGCGGCCCTATGAGACCAGCATTAAAACCGGCGCGAGCTACCGGCTGGTGCTGCGCGAAACGCCTTGTCAGGAGAATGGTCTGGCGGCGTTTCGCGCCTGTTTGCTTAATCGAGGCTGACGTGGTGCTTCATCACGCGCTTGAAGAGGCTCATGCGGGCGCGCATAAAGCGGTTTTCAAGCCTGAAACCTGCATGTTTATTCACACCAATACGTAACAGCACGTCCCGCCCTTTGCGGCAGGCGGGCCAGCGCGTCGGCCCGTGAAGGCTGTCATGCGTTCCGGCATCGCGCGCAAAGCTCACCCAGTAATCAGCCACCTGGGCGGCAAACGCCAGATCCCGTTCGTTAACGTACTGGCGCGAAGGCTCCACCTGCCCGAGGGTATCGAACGCGTACGGCACCTCATTGCCGTGCCAGGCACCGTTGATATAGGTGGCGTGTTCCGCTTCGGCCACATAGTCAAACCAGTAGCGCCAGCAAAGCCCGCCGACGCGCTGCTGGGCCTGCATCACCACGTAGCCCATAGTGGTGAAGGCCATGTCGCGGCACACCTGCCTGCCGAGCTCCTCGTCGCCCTTCACGCCCGGATAAAGCAGCTTGATGAGCCCCAGCCCGAAGCGGCGCTCCCGGCGAAGCTTCTGGATCTGCCCGGCGAGATCGACACCAAACACCGCCATCACGCTGGCTTCATCGCTGTTGGAGCCAATCATCACCGGCACGGGATGCTGGCGGGCGGCGAAAAAGACGTCCAGCATCGCCTCCGGCAGAACGCAATCCCCAACGATAGGGGCCGGGGCGACGTTCAGCGGCGCGGTCAGCGGCCAGAACGCCTCGGGCGGGATCGCGCGCAGCTGCTCTGCCGTCGCATTTTCCAGCCCGAAGTGGGCGGCCAGCGCTTCCCCTTTTTGCAGGGCCTGCGCGCGCGGCGTGTCCGGCAAGGTGTACCCGCTTTGCACTATCGCCTTATGGAATAGTCCTTCCGCCAGCGGCGAGGCCAGCAGCGACAGCACACTGCGCGCGCCGGCGGATTCACCAAACAGGGTCACGTTATTCGGGTCGCCACCAAACGCGGCAATATTATCCCGCACCCATTCGAGCGCGGCGATCTGGTCCAGCAGGGCAAAATTATGCACCACCCGCTCCTCTTCCCCTTCCAGAGCGGGATGGGCGAAGAAGCCGAGATGGCCGAGACGGTAGTTAATCGTGACGACAACCACCCCGCGGGATGCCAGGGCCTTGCCGTTATACGGCGGCAGGCTTCCGGCGCCGATCGTAAACCCGCCGCCGTGCAGCCAAACCATGACCGGCAGCGGCCCGGTACGGTCGATAGGGGACCAGACGTTCAGATAGAGGCAGTCTTCAGAAAACTGGCCGGGATCGCCCCCGCCCAACTCCTGACAATATTCACTGCTTTGCCAGCTTGAGGGCGAAAAGTTGGTAGCTGCACGCACGCCATCCCAGCGTTCCGGCGGCCGGGGTGAGCGCCAGCGCAAGTCGCCAACGGGCGGTGCGGCATAGGGAATACCGCGCCAGAGGTGAACGTTTTCATCGGTTAAACCAGACAGTGCGCCCTGGCGCGTTTCAACCACAGGGGCGGAAGGATTTTGCATAACGACCTTATTTTTTCCATCACACCCCTGAAGAGTAACGATTTCAGAGCAAACCGCAACGCTGTTTGCTGCGCGTTTCCGCCTCCTCGTAGAGCGTAAATTCGTCATACACCGGGCAGCCGAGCGCGGCTTCAAACGCATTGCGGCTGGCATTTCCGTGGCTGCGCGCCTGGGTTTCATTCCCGAGATTGGACTGGAAAATCCCCGCCGCGCTGACCGGAAGGAAATCTTCGTAAATTATCGGCTGGGCCACCACCCACCCGCGCTCGATCAGCGGCTGCGGGTCATCCCCCGGACGAAACGCGTGACGATGGGCCTCTCCCGCTGGGGTCAGGCGATAGCGAAAATACGCCAGCTCCTGACGGCGCAGGAACATTTCGCTGTCCGGGAAGGCGCTGAAAATCTCCCGCAAATGCAGCTGGTGCGTGAGGTTATCTTTTCCGGTTCCGGCCTGGGCCAGCAGGCTATCGTACAGTTCACGGCCTTTCGGGGTCAGTGCCACGCCGCGCTGTTCAATTTCACCGAAGCGCGCGGTGTGGGTGCCTTTATGTTCCCCGGCGAAAAGCACCGGCTCTTCGAGGGCTTTAAAGCTGGTCTGACGCAGCAGGATCGGCACTTCACGACGCGGCGGCCCTTCGATCAGAATTTTGGGCTCAATCCCGTACTTCGGCATCAGCTCCTGCACCCGGTCAATGTCCAGCGTGCGCGGCGTGAGGTGGTTGATATGGCACCCCGGGAAGCAGACCACGTCAGCTATCAGGCGGTGCTCGTTACTCAACGCCAGGTAGGTCTCCTGGTCGACCGTTGCATGACGGTGCCAGCGGAAGGTTTCTAACGCTTCCTGCACAAACTCGTGCGCCTGCGCTTCGGTAAAGTGCCCTTCCGACTCATGGAGGTCAATAAGTTCCAGACAGCGCGGCGTAAAGATGTTCCGCTGAGAGAGAATTTCTGCCGCCCGCTCGCGTAACGCCACGTTTTCAATCAGCTCAAGGCGCAGCAGTGAGGTAAAGATACGAAACGGATTGCGGCACAGCGCCGCATCGTCAACCGGACGAAACGCCGTTGAGTGGACCGGTACCCCCGCCTGAGAAAGATCGTAATAGCTGACCGGGAACATGCCCATGATGGCAAACATACGACGCAGGGTGGAAAGCTCTTGTGCCGTACCGACGCGGATCGCCCCGTGACGCTCCACGTTCAGGCGCGCCAGCTCGTCGGCGTTCGCCAGTTGTTCATGTAATAGTGGGTTATTTTCCAGAACCCCCAGGTTTACGTCCGCGACCAGCTCAAGCAAGGTGCCGTACTGCGGAACTTCCTGCTGGTACATCGCCGACATAGCCTGCGAAAAATGTTCCCGAATATCATCAGCCGTGATGGTGTTCGCCATGATGTCATGCCTCCAGTGAATATTACCTGGAGTGTAGAGAAGGCCGTTCCTTCCGGGGGGAAGAATTTCTGATTTGTGATCTTAAGACGCCAGTGGTTAAACCGTGTGCTACCGACCCCTGTCAGCCACCTCGTCATCTTTTTCCAGGATTTTCCTTATGATTCGTAGCGGCTATTTTTTCTAGCCCCAAAGGGGTAATTTCCCCCAAATCACCGCTTACAAATTATTCGTTTTTGCTACGCCATTATTATTGGCCTCAACCTTCCGATTTTTAAATGAAACTTAGGACTAATCCGATCATTTGTTTACAAGTCCTTCCCACACTTCCATATTTCCAAACCAAGCGAAGCGCAAACGCAGCAATAATTAAATATAACGCAACCGCTAATGGCGAAACGAATTTGACGTATGCCTCACAGCGACTAGAGTTATTACTCGAACGACGAGTGATACGGAATATTTTCGTATCGTACTGACATAACCAATATATGACTATGAGGTTTAATATGGCAGAGCATCGTGGTGGTTCCGGTAATTTCGCTGAAGACCGTGAAAAAGCATCAGAAGCTGGACGTAAAGGCGGCCAGCACAGCGGTGGTAATTTCAAAAACGATCCGCAACGCGCATCTGAAGCGGGTAAGAAAGGGGGACAGAACAGTCACGGCGGAGGCCGTAAATCTGATAACTCCTGATCTTATTTAGTACTCTTTTAATAAAACCTGAGAGCATGCTGCGGGCTGAAAAGCTCGCAGTACCCTTTCCTTATTTTACCGGAGCGTAATTATTATGAATATGAAAAGTGTTGAGGATGTATTTATTCATCTTCTGTCCGATACCTACAGCGCTGAAAAACAACTTACCCGAGCGTTAAGCAAACTCGCTCGCGCCGCCTCCAGCGAGAAGCTGAGCGCCGCCTTCACCGCGCATCTGGAGGAGACGCAGGGTCAGATTGAACGTATTGACCAGATCGTCGAACAGGAAGACGGTATTAAGCTCAAGCGCATGAAGTGCGTGGCAATGGAAGGCTTAATTGAAGAAGCCAACGAAGTTATCGAAAGTACGGAAAAAAATGAAGTGCGTGATGCCGCGTTAATTGCCGCTGCGCAAAAAGTGGAGCATTACGAAATAGCCAGCTACGGTACCCTTGCGACCCTCGCAGAACAACTGGGCTACAAAAAAGCCGTTAAACTTCTTGCCGAAACGCTGGAAGAAGAGAAAGAGACCGACCTTAAACTCACCGACCTGGCCGTTGGCAATATTAACCAAAAAGCGCAGAAATGACGCGATAAGACAGGTTAAATAAAATGAGCATCAGTCCCAGGACAATTAAACGGTGCCATTTAGCGGCAGCAATAATATGGTTCATTCTCGCTATCCCTTCCGTAATATGGTGGAAGAATAGCGTGCTATGGGTCATTATCATCAGCATTTACGCCAATATTGTCGGCCACTTATCTGGCTACAGTGCCGCACGTGCCGATCAGGCTGCTGAAAGTGAGACCAAATAAGCGAACCCCTAATGAGGATACAATGATGAATCACGTAGAACACTACCATGACTGGCTACGCGATGCCCATGCAATGGAAAAGCAAGCCGAATCTATGCTGGAATCCATGGCCAGCCGTATTGATAATTATCCTGATGTTCGCGCCAGAATTGAGCAACATATTAATGAGACAAAACGGCAAATTACATTGCTGGAGGAAATCCTCGACCGTAATGATATTTCTCGTTCGGTCTTAAAAGACTCGATGAGCAAAATGGCGGCCCTGGGTCAATCCATCGGCGGTATGTTCCCGTCCGATGAGATCGTTAAGGGCTCGATCAGCGGCTATGTCTTCGAACAGTTTGAAATCGCCTGCTACACCTCCCTGCTCGCTGCGGCGAAAAAAGCGGGCGATACCGCCTCTGTGCCTGCCATTGAGACGATCCTTGCAGAAGAGCGCGAAATGGCCGACTGGCTGATTCGCCATATCCCGCAAACGACGGAACAGTTCCTGCTGCGTTCAGACGCAGACGGTGTCGAAGCGAAAAAATAATCCACAGGAGAGTGCCTATGTTTCGACACGTCAAACAGCTGCAATATACGGTTCGCGTCGCCGAACCCAACCCCGGTCTTGCTAACCTTTTACTGGAACAGTTTGGCGGGCCGCAGGGCGAACTGGCTGCCGCCTGCCGTTACTTCACTCAGGGCCTGAGCGATGACGATCCGGGCCGCAAGGATATGCTGATGGATATCGCCACCGAGGAGCTAAGCCACCTCGAAATCATCGGTACGCTGGTTGGTATGCTGAATAAAGGTGCCAAAGGCGCGCTGGCGGAAGGGGTGGAAAATGAGGCTGAACTGTATCGGTCCATGACCGAAAACGGTAACGACAGTCACATCACCTCCCTTCTCTACGGCGGCGGTACCCCGCTCACTAACTCGGCGGGCGTGCCATGGACGGCAGCCTACGTCGATACCATCGGCGAGCCGACGGCGGATCTGCGCTCGAACGTGGCGGCAGAGGCCAGGGCGAAAATCATCTATGAACGGCTGATTAACGTCACTGACGATCCCGGAGTGAAGGATGCGCTGGCGTTTCTGATGACGCGTGAGGCGGCGCATCAGCTCTCCTTTGAGAAGGCGCTGCAGTCCATTCGTAATAATTTCCCGCCGGGAAAACTGCCGCCAATCGAGGAATTCACCAACAAGTACTACAATATGTCTGAAGGTGGAGAGGTTCGCGGAAGCTGGAACAGCGATAAGCACTTTGATTACGTTGAGTCCCCCCAGCCTGCGGTTGATGGCGGAGACGGTAGCGCCAGCGTGACGCTCACAGCTGAACAGGCAACCCTGGTTAAGGCGATGTCTGCCCGCACCAAGTCCGATCCCCATTCCGACCCGCTGACCGGTGCCGAGCTGGGTGCCGGAAAGAGTAAACCGTAATCGGTTTTGCCGGGCATCCTGACCTGCCCGGCAATTCTCGTGCCCCATCGCTTCAGAGGTACGGACCATGTTCGAACTTGATGCATTCCATCTCGCCAGAATTCAGTTCGCTTTTACCGTCTCGTTTCACATTCTTTTCCCGGCGATCACCATCGGTCTTGCCAGCTATCTGGTCGTGCTTGAAGGCATGTGGCTGCGCACCAAAAACGACGTCTGGCGCTCGCTGTACCACTTCTGGCTCAAGATATTTGCCGTTAACTTCGGGATGGGTGTCGTTTCCGGACTGGTCATGGCGTATCAGTTCGGCACCAACTGGAGCGGGTTCTCCCAGTTCGCAGGCAGTATTACCGGTCCCCTGCTGACCTACGAGGTGTTAACCGCCTTCTTCCTGGAAGCCGGCTTTCTTGGCGTAATGATGTTCGGCTGGAACAAGGTTGGCCCTGGGCTGCACTTCTTTTCAACCTGCATGGTGGCGCTCGGCACGCTGATGTCGACCTTCTGGATCCTCGCCTCAAACAGCTGGATGCACACCCCGCAGGGTTTTACTATCGAGAACGGGCAGGTCATTCCGCAGGACTGGCTGGCGATTATCTTTAACCCCTCCTTCCCTTACCGCCTGATTCATATGGCCATCGCCGCATTTCTGAGCAGCGCGCTGTTTGTCGGCGCGTCGGGCGCATGGCACCTGCTGCGCGGTAACGATACCCCTGCCATACGCACCATGTTCTCCATGGCGATGTGGATGGCGCTGCTGGTTGCCCCCATTCAGGCCGTCGTGGGCGATATGCACGGCCTGAACACGCTTGAGCATCAGCCAGCCAAAATTGCCGCCATAGAGGGGCACTGGGAAAATCCGCCCGGCGAGGCCACGCCGTTGCTGCTGTTTGGCCTGCCCGATATGGACGAGGAGCGCACCAAATACGGTCTTGAAATCCCCGCGCTCGGCAGCCTGATCCTGACGCACAGCCTCGATAAGCAGGTCCCGGCGCTGAAGGACTTCCCGAAAGAGGATCGCCCAAACTCGACCATCGTCTTCTGGTCGTTTCGCATCATGGTCGGAATGGGCCTGCTGATGATTACCCTCGGTCTGGTCAGCCTCTGGCTCCGCTATCGCCACCGGCTCTACCACTCGCGTCCGTTCCAGTGGTTTGCCCTTTGCATGGGGCCCGCGGGTCTGGTGGCGCTGCTCGCCGGCTGGGTGACCACCGAAGTGGGCCGCCAGCCGTGGGTGGTTTACGGTTATCTGCGCACGATTGACGCGGTCTCCCTGCACAGCACCCTGCAGATGAGCATCAGCCTGCTGGCGTTCTTCGTTGTCTACTCGTCGGTGTTTGGCGTGGGCTATGTGTACCTCATCCGGCTGATTAAGAAAGGCCCGCAGCCCGTCGATACGCTGACGTCAAACACGTCGGGCACCCCGGCCCGTCCACTGTCTGCCGCGGAGTCTGTTCCGGAACAGGAGAGAAACTGATGGGCGTCGATATCTCTGTTATCTGGTTTGCCATCATCGTCTTTGCCACGCTGATGTACATCATTATGGATGGCTTTGATTTGGGCATCGGCCTGCTGTTTAACTTCGTGGGCGATGCGAAAGAGCGCGATGTGATGGTCAACAGCGTAGCGCCCGTATGGGACGGCAACGAGACCTGGCTGGTGCTTGGCGGTGCGGGGCTGTTCGGCGCGTTCCCGCTGGCTTACGCGGTGATCATTGATGCGCTTACTATCCCCCTTACCGCGATGCTGATCGGCCTCATTTTTCGCGGCGTCGCCTTTGAGTTTCGTTTTAAAGCGACGCCTTCGCACCGCAAGTTCTGGGACTACTCCTTCGCCGGTGGCTCTCTGCTCGCCACCTTCAGCCAGGGGATCGTCGTGGGGGCGGTGATCAACGGCTTTGAGGTAGAGGGCAGACGCTTTGTGGGCTCGCCGCTTGACTGGCTGACGCCCTTTAACCTTTTCTGCGGTATCGGCCTGGTGGTCGCCTACACGCTTCTGGGCACCACCTGGCTTATCATGAAAAGTGAAGGCGCCCTGCAACGCCGCATGCGCGAGCTAACCCGCCACGTGCTGCTGGCCCTGATGGTGGTGATCGCGGTGGTCAGCGTCTGGACGCCGCTCGGCTGGCAGTACGTGGCCGACCGTTGGTTTACCCTGCCCAACTTCTTCTGGTTCCTGCCGGTTCCCCTGCTGGTAGGCCTGTTTAGCGTGCTGATCTGGCGGCTGACCCGCAACCCGGCCAGCCACTCGCGCCCCTTCCTGCTGACGCTGGGGCTGATCTTCCTCGGATTTAGCGGCCTGGGTATCAGCCTGTGGCCAAACATTATTCCGCCGCGCATCACCCTGTGGGAAGCCGCGGCGCCCCCCGCCAGCCAGCTGTTTATGCTGGTCGGGACCCTGCTGATAATTCCTGTGATTCTGGTGTACACCGCCTGGAGCTACTACGTCTTCCGGGGCAAGGTTTCGGATACTGAAGGCTATCACTGAGGAACGCTATGACGGACTGGCATACACGGGCCATTATCTACCAGATTGACACCGCGCTTTTTTACGATATGAACGGCGATGGCTGCGGGGACATCGCCGGGATCGCGGCCAAGCTGCGCTATATTCGCCGCATGGGGGCGACGGTTATCTGGATCACCCCGTTTTACCTCACGCCCTTTCTCGATGAGGGCTACGACGTCAGCGACCATCTGCAGGTGGATCCCCGCTTCGGAAAACTGGCCGATATCATCGCCTTTATCGAACAGGCCCGGGAGCTGGGCATGCAGGTTATTATTGAGCTGCTGATCCAGCACACCTCGGACGCCCATCCCTGGTTCCAGCAGGCCCGCCGCAGCCCCGCCTCGCCCTATCGCGATTACTATATCTGGTCGGATAACGACGACGACGATACGCCACCTATGTTCCCCGGCGTGGAAAAGAGCGTCTGGAGCTGGGACGACGAAGCGGGACAGTATTACCGGCACATGTTCTACCGCCACGAGCCGGACCTGAACCTGACCTCGCCCGCCGTGCTTAAGGAGATTGAGAATATTATCCTCTTCTGGCTCAAGCTGGGGGTATCGGGATTTCGACTGGATGCCGCATCACACCTCACGAAGCAGGCGGGCAGCGGTGACGAGAAAAAGGGCCTGTGGATCCTGGAGCACATGCGCCGTCTTATCGAGCAGCGTAATCCGGACGCGATCCTGCTCGGCGAAGTGGACGTAGACGTTGAGGTTTATAAAGACTATTTCGGCAATAACGACCGCCTGCATCTGGTGCTCAACTTCTGGCTCAACAAGTATTTCTACGTCAGCCTGGCCAGAAAAAGCGCCCGCCCGCTGCGCAACGCGGTGAAGAAAATGATCGTCCCGCCAGATTCATGCTGTTTTGCCAACTGGCTGCGCAACCATGACGAGCTGGATCTGGAAGGGATTAGCCAGAAAGATAAACAGTTCGTGCTCGACACCTTCGCCCCTGACGAGGAGATGAACGTCTATCAGCGTGGGATCCGGCGACGTCTGGCTCCGATGTTGAATGGCGATCCAAAGCGGCTGGCGTTCTGCCACGCGGTGCTCTTTTCACTGCCGGGCGTCCCGGTGATGCGCTACGGGGATGAGATCGGCATGGGTGACGACCTTGAACTGGAGGAGCGCTACGCCGTCCGCACCCCAATGCAGTGGGCGGGTTCACAGGGCGGCGGGTTTTCGGCAGCCGATCCTGAAAAATTTATTGCGCCGATAATCGACCACGGGCCCTACCGCTATCAAAAAATCAACGTCGCCGATTCGCTGCTCCACCGCAACTCGCTCCTGCACCGGATTATTGATATTGCCAATACCCGCTCGGAGTTCCCCGAAATTGCCGTGGCGCCCTTTCGCCTCATCACCCTCGAGCATGACGCGGTGCTGGGGATCTATTACGAGACCGACGAGCGCAGCATTCTGACCTTCGTTAACTTCAGCGACCAGCCGGTGCAGTTCACCGCCAGAGGGATCCGCAACGCCACCTGGACCGCCTGCCTCGCGGACAAACGCTACGACGACGCGCTGGTTTGCGGCAAAACCGTCGAACTCAGTATTGGCGGCTACGGCTACCGCTGGTTCTGGACGCACCGCAGCGCGCTGCGGTGATTAGCGTTTCCGGCGGGTTATGAGACGCGTCAGCATAATCCCCGCCACCGCGAGGGCCCCCAGCGCCACCTTGCCCGGCATACCGGAGGTGACGGACGTAGCGCGGTTCTTCGCTTCGTCGGTAAAACGACCATGGATTTTGTGCAGGTCGTCAATCGGCTGGTCGAGATAGTCCCGCCGATCCGCTGCGTTCAGATCGTCGGTCATCTGGCCTTCCCAGGCTTTTTTTACCATCAGACGGTCAAGGTAGCCCGGAAAGAAGAATTGCCCGACGATGGACTGGATAGTGCTGCTGCCCACCCACAGCTCGCGCACCGGTTTCTGCGCAACCTTAAAGATGGCGCTGGCGGCCACTTCAGGCTCAAAGACCGGCGGCACCGGTCGCATCGCCCAGGCGAACTTATTCCTTGCCCATTCGAACTGCGGCGTATTGAGCCCCGGCATCTGCACCATGGAAAGCTGAACCCGGCTTTTCTCATGCATCAGCTCCGTGCGCAGCGCATCGGTGAACCCGCGGATCGCCGCTTTGGCCCCGCAGTAGGCCGACTGCAAAGGGATGGAACGGTAGGCCAGCGCGGACCCCACCTGAATAATCACCCCCCTGTCGCGGGGCACCATCAGCTCCAGCGCGGCGCGGGTGCCGTTAACAAATCCGAGATAGGTAACATCCGTCACGCGACGAAACTCATCCGGCGTCAGGGTACGAAACGGCGCAAGTACGGCCCCCATCGCATTGTTGACCCAGACATCAATCGCCCCGAGGCGATACTCGATCTCGTTAGCCGCATCCACCACCGCCTGGCTGTCGGCGACGTCCGCCTGCACCGCATGGGCATTAACGCCGAAGCGGCGCAACTCTTCCTGGGTGGAGTGCAGGCTGGCTTCATCGCGGGCGATAAGCCCCACATCGTAACCTGCCTTTGCAAATTTCAGCGCCGTGGCTTTTCCCACGCCCGCCGTCCCGCCGGTAATCACTATGACCGCCATAGAACCTCCGCGTGAATTTAGCCGTTATTGCCGTCCGACAATGTTGTCACCAGTTCAGCGAGCGAAAATTGCACCGCTTTTTCCACCACATCCTGGCAGTCGCCGGAGAAAAGGACGGTGCGGGTTTTCGTCTCACCGCAGATATTCCAGGCAAAGCAGACCGTTCCCGCCGCCGTGCCGTCATCGCCCCCTTCCGGGCCCGCGTAGCCGCTGATGGCGATGCTGATATCCGCCTGGGCAATGTCGCGGATGCTGGCGGCCATCTCGGTCACCGTCTGTTCACTGACGGCGGTATAACGCGCCAGCGTCTCCTGACGCACGCCGAGGATCCGCGATTTGGCTTCATCGCTGAACACAACCAGCCCGACGTCATAAAAATCGGCCGTGTTTTCCTCTGCACACAGCGCCACCGAGAGCTTTCCTCCCGTGCAGGATTCCGCGGTGGTTAAGCGCAGCCCGGCATCGGTTAATTTACTCGCCAGCTTTTTGGTGAGTTCACTCACGGTATAATGACTGTCGTGTAAAAGATTGCTCATCTTGCCGCCTCTTATTTTTCAACAGGAATGATTGAAATATGTCCATTGCGCTCAAGTATGGCATATTTAATTTCGCTAAGTTTTGTAATGCCATTATTTTGACGCGCTGACACCAGAATATCATCACAAGATACGTCGACTTTTTTTAGCTTATCCGCTAATGGAACGCCATTCTCAACCAGAATCACAGGGGTCCCATCAAGAATATTCTCCACCGGGGAAAAATATTTCTTCATCAGGCCAAATATAATGTCAACGACCACCAGCGTGGTAATGGTAATCATTGCACCGGTAACGGAGAAATCCTGTCCCAAAAGCGCCTGCTGCGTCGCCTCACTAATAATTAAGAGGAGGATGAGATCAAAGCTGGTCATCTGCAGCAGCGCCCGTCGCCCTGCCACTTTAAATACCACCACGAGAAACAGATAAATCGCCAGCGCGCGAAAGACCATATCCATATCAGCCTCCTAGGGGTAAATAAATTGCCAGAGGTTAATCTCCGGCTCGTTGTTGACGCGGATGACGGTGTTCCATTTACCGGCTCTGGAAGGTGTCGTGAAGTATAAAACAGAGAAGTTGTCTGATTTTTGCAGGTCGTCATAGACCAAATAGAGGGTTTTGCCGTGGCTATACATTTTGTCTGGCTGCGGCCAGACGCTGCCGGGCTCGTACACGTCGCTGCTGTCGGTGGTCAGGCTGAGGGTATAGCTGCCCTCCGTCTTTACCGGGAAGGTGACCTGCATTCTTGACTCCGTCTCCCGCCGGCCGAAGCGTTCATAGTTTATGCTCAATGAGTTAGCGGAATTGGTTTTGGCCGTATCGCTCACCATCCCGCTGGAAAACAGACCAGCAACCGCTGCGATGATAATAGCCAGGAGGACCACAAAACCCACCTGGCGAAATGAATATTCAAACCTCAACAAGCGATAACTCTCATCTATCCCGGGTAACTTTTCATTTTCATGCTTCATAGTCGTTGTCACCGTTTCGCTTATTTCAAGATAGTTTTGATTTTCAAAGAAAATGTTTTTAAGACTTATCACATTTGCCACATAAAGGAATAGCAACAATACTTAATATGTCAAGACACTCAAAAATGAAGGATATCAGATGAAATTATCACTTATTTCCGCTTTTTTGATATTTCTGGTTCCAGCTGCATGGGCAGATAATAACGGCGGGTTACAAAAAGGTGAAGCACCGCCACCGCCCCACGCGCTGGACAGCGGATATCGTGGAACCGATGACGCGCGTATTATGACCATCGATCAGGCAAAACAATTGCACGATGGCGCGACAATTTCATTGCGCGGTAATCTTATTGACGGTAGCGGCGATAAGTTTGTATTCCAGGATAAAACCGGAAAAATCGACGTTATTATTCCCCAGGCAGTCTTCGACGGCAGAACGGTAAAACCCGATCAGATGATCAGTATCAACGGTTCGCTTGATAAAAAATCATCGCCTGCCGTCGTTCGTGTTGATCGTTTGCAGAAATAATTCAGCGAAGCGTTAACGCTGCAACTATCCATCAAATCTCACCCCTTGGCTTAAGGAGTCAGCTATGAGTGATACTACACAACGTACGAACGCTTACCCGAAACCTCCGTTCCCGGAACAGCCGCAAACGCCGCCGGGACTGGCGTCTGAAATGCAGCCTGTACCCGACCACGGTGAAACAAGCTATAAAGGGCATGGCCGCCTTGCCGGCAAAAAAGCGCTGATCACCGGTGGTGACTCCGGGATTGGACGCGCAGTGGCTATCGCCTACGCCCGCGAAGGGGCAGACGTCGCCATCAACTATCTGCCTGAAGAAGAGAAAGATGCCGCCGAGGTCATCGACCTGATCAAAGCGGAAGGCCGCAAGGCCATCGCACTGCCCGGAGACGTCCGGGACGAGACCTTTTGCCAGAATCTGGTCGAAGAAGCCGTTTCGAAGCTGGGCGGGCTGGATATTCTGGTCAACAACGCAGGCCGTCAGCAATTCCGGGAATCCCTTGAAGAGCTTACCACTGAAGATTTTGACGCGACGTTTAAAACCAACGTTTACGCCCCCTTCTGGATCACCAAGGCCGCCCTGCGCCACCTGAAAGCGTCGTCCGTGATCATTAACACCTCCTCCGTTCAGGCGGTGAAGCCCAGCCCCGTACTGCTGGACTATGCCCAGACGAAGGCCTGTCTGGCGGTGTTTACCAAATCCTTAGCCAAACAGCTGGGTCCGAAAGGCATTCGCGTCAACGCGGTCGCCCCCGGCCCGTACTGGACGGTACTCCAGTCCAGCGGCGGCCAGCCGATGGAGAAAGTGAAGGAGTTCGGGGGTGATACCCCGCTGGGTCGTCCGGGACAGCCCGTCGAGATTGCCCCGCTGTACGTCACGCTGGCCTCGGATGAGTGTTCCTTTACCTCCGGTCAGGTATGGTGCTCTGACGGCGGCGACGGCGTGATCTAAACCGGTTTGCAGTTTATCCCTCCGCAGTGAGCAATAAATGAACAAGGACGTTCATCACCCACCTCGCCTGAAAAACATGTTGTAACTCAAACAGATCAAATGTTAAAAATATTTTGCTATCAAGTTATCAAAATTAAACAACTTAACTTGTCACCCGCATCGCTCTGTTTTTAACATCGCCTATGGAAAAAAATGGTCTGTTCAGTCAGCGCATACGCTTGCGCCATTTGCATACATTTGTGGCCGTCGCTCAACAGGGAACGCTGGGGCGCGCGGCTGAAACTCTTAACCTGAGCCAGCCCGCGCTCTCAAAAACCCTTAACGAGCTGGAACAGCTGACCGGCGCCCGTCTATTTGACCGCGGTCGGCTGGGGGCACAGCTGACTCTGGTGGGCGAACAGTTCCTGACGCACGCCGTGAAGGTTCTTGATGCGCTCAACACCGCAGGCCAGTCCCTGCACCGAAAAGAAGAGCACACCAGCGAGGTGGTGCGCGTCGGCGCCCTGCCAACCGCGGCGCTGGGGATCCTACCGCCCGTTATTGGTCAGTTCCACAAGCAGCAGCGAAATACCACTATTCAGGTTGCCACCATGAATAACACCATGCTGCTCGCGGGGCTGAAATCGGGTGAGCTTGATCTCGGTATCGGTCGAATGTCCGACCCCGAGCTGATGGGCGGTCTCAATTATGAACTGCTGTTCCTGGAATCCCTGAAGCTGGTGGTTCGACCCGATCATCCCCTGCTGCAGGACACGGTGACGTTAAGCCGGGTGATGGAGTGGCCGGTGGTGGTTTGCCCGAAAGGGACCGTCCCGCGCCAGGCCGCCGAAACCTTGCTGCAGATGCAGGGGTGTACGCTACCCTCAGGGTGCATCGAAACGCTTTCGGCTTCTCTTTCGCGCCAGCTTACCCTGGATTATGACTACGTCTGGTTCGTCCCCTCCGGTGCGGTAAAAGATGATTTGCGTCAGGGCACGCTGACCGCCCTGCCGATCGCCTCCCCGGGGGCGGGTGAACCCATCGGTATTTTGACCCGGGTAGATACTCCCCTTTCCACGGGCGCACAAACGCTGCTGAGCGCTATCCGTAAATCTATGCCTGTCTGATTCCCTTCACCCCTCACCCAGTTCCCTCTCCCTGTGGGAGAGGGAACTGGGCTGTGCGTTAATCAAATAATGCGGAATGATCCATTAACAATTGCGTAAAACAAATTAACAGTTTTATCATAACGGCGGATTCACCATTTGGTTCGCGAATCGTTATATAAACAAGAATTCACTCGTTTTAATCATTGCTCTCCCCGCATTTATTATCCAGATGGTACACACCCGGCAATGCGGAGAGATTCAAAGGAGACAGAAATGGCATTTGGCAGCGCGCCGCGCGGGATACCTCGTATTTTGCAGTGGCTCCTTGCCGGACTGATGTTGCTCATCGGTCTGGCGGTCGGCGGGTTGGGCTTCAAGCTCGCCGCCGTAGGCGGAAGTTTTTACTTCGTGATAATGGGCGTGGTGATGGTCATTGCCGCGCTCCTGATTTTCCTCAATCGCAGCAGCGGGATCGTGCTTTACGGCATCGCGTTTATGGCCTCGCTGTTCTGGGCGGTAAGCGATGCGGGCTGGGATTTCTGGCCGCTCTTCTCGCGCCTGTTCACCTTTGCCGTACTGGCCTTCCTCTGCGCCATCGTCTGGCCTTTCCTGCGCGCGGCCAACCACGGCGCAGCGAATAAAGCCCCGGCTTATGGCGTTGCGGCGGTTCTCGCACTGGCGATGCTGGTCAGCCTCGGCTGGATGTTTAAGCCTCAAACCCTCGTGGCGGCGAACGAGCCCGTTCCGGTGAAACCCGTTGCTCCCGGCGAACAGCAGAAAAACTGGGAACACTGGGGCAACACCACCCACGGCGACCGCTTCGCCGCGCTGGACCAGATTAACAAGCAAAACATCAGCGATCTGAAAGTCGCCTGGGTGGCGCACACCGGGGATATTCCGCAGAGCAACGGCTCCGGCGCGGAAGATCAGAACACGCCGCTGCAAATTGGCGACACGCTCTATGTCTGTACCCCGTACAGTAAAGTGCTGGCGCTGGACGTGGATTCCGGGAAAGAAAAATGGCGTTATGATTCGAAAGCCACCGCGCCGAACTGGCAGCGTTGCCGTGGTCTGGGCTACTTTGAAGATCATGCAAACGTGACAGCGTCACAGACCGGGACGTCGCCAGCGGCATGCCCTCGCCGCCTGTTCCTGCCGACCACCGACGCCCGTCTGATTGCCATCAATGCGGATAATGGCAAGCTCTGCGACGACTTTGGCGAGCATGGCACCGTTGACCTGAGCATCGGCATGGGTGAGATCAAGCCGGGCTATTATCAGCAGACCTCCACGCCGCTGGTGGCCGGAAACGTTGTTGTCGTCGGCGGTCGCGTCGCGGATAACTTCTCCACCGGCGAACCTCCGGGCGTGGTGCGCGCCTACGACGTTCACACCGGTAAGCTCGCCTGGGCGTGGGATCCGGGTAATCCGAACCTGACCGGCTTGCCGCCGGAAGGTCAAACCTACACGCGCGGCACGCCGAACGTCTGGTCTGCGATGTCTTACGACGCTAAGCTGAACCTGATCTACCTGCCAACCGGCAACGCCACCCCGGACTTCTGGGCGGGCGAGCGCACCCCGCTGGACGATAAATACAGCTCCTCCATCGTCGCCGTCGACGCCGCCACCGGACAGGTGCGTTGGCATTTCCAGACCACCCACCACGACCTGTGGGACTTCGACCTGCCTTCCCAGCCGCTGCTGTACGACCTGCCGGACGGCAAAGGCGGCACCACGCCTGTACTGGTGCAGACCAGCAAGCAGGGCATGATCTTTATGCTCAACCGCGAAACCGGCAAGCCGGTGGCGAAGGTGGAGGAACGTCCAGTTCCGGCGGGTAACGTTGAAGGTGAACGGTACTCTCCGACCCAGCCGTACTCCGTAGGTATGCCGATGATTGGCAACCAGACGTTGACCGAGTCCGACATGTGGGGGGCGACGCCTGTCGACCTGCTTCTGTGCCGCATTCAGTTTAAAGAGATGCGTCATCAGGGCGTCTTCACCCCGCCGGGTCTCGACCGTTCCCTGCAGTTCCCCGGCTCGCTCGGCGGGATGAACTGGGGCAGCGTCTCCGTTGACCCGAACAACAGCCTGATGTTCGTCAACGATATGCGTCTGGGGCTGGCAAACTACATGGTGCCGCGCGCGAACGTGGCGAAAAACGCCAGCGGCATTGAGATGGGGATTGTCCCGATGGACGGCACGCCGTTCGGCGCAATGCGCGAACGCTTCCTGTCGCCGCTGGGCATTCCGTGCCAGAAGCCGCCGTTCGGAACCATGTCGGCCGTTGACCTGAAAACCGGCAAGCTGGTGTGGCAGGTACCGGTTGGTACCGTGGAAGATACCGGCCCGCTGGGCATTCGCATGCACATGCCAATCCCAATCGGGATGCCAACGCTGGGCGCGTCGCTGTCAATCCAGTCCGGCCTGCTATTCTTCGCCGGCACCCAGGATTTCTACCTGCGCGCGTTTGATACCGCCACCGGGAAAGAGATCTGGAAGGACCGCCTGCCGGTCGGCAGCCAGTCCGGCCCGATGACCTACGTCTCGCCGAAAACCGGTAAGCAGTACATCGTCATTAACGCCGGGGGCGCTCGCCAGTCGCCGGATCGCGGTGATTACGTTATCGCGTACGCGTTACCCGATAAGCAGTAACGGATGAAAAAAGGGACCGAAAGGTCCCTTTTTTGTCGGTCGGGTAAGCGAAGCGCCACCCGACACGGCCGGCGACTCAGAACGTTTCCCAGTTATCACCGTTATTGGCTACCGCCGGACGTAATGCAGCAGGTTTTACTGCCGCAGAGTTCTGCTGTTGAGTACGCCCCTGAGCCTTGCCGCTCAGACGAAACGCCCCGACCGCCTCGGTCAGACGCGCGCCCTGTTCTTCCAGCGACGCCGCCGCCGCGGAGGCCTCTTCCACCAGCGAGGCGTTCTGCTGGGTCACTTTATCCATCTCCGAAATAGCCTGGCTGACCTGCACGATACCGCGGCTCTGCTCGTCAGACGCGGCGGCAATCTCCAGCATGATGTCGGTGACGCGCTTCACCGCCTCGACGATCTCATTCATGGTATTGCCTGCGGCAACGACCTCACCGGAACCCTGGTCTATCAGCGAGACCGATTCGTTGATCAGGCTTTCGATCTCTTTTGCGGCGTTGGCGCTGCGGCTTGCCAGGGTACGAACTTCGCTGGCCACTACGGCAAACCCGCGTCCCTGCTCGCCCGCCCGCGCCGCTTCTACCGCCGCGTTAAGCGCCAGGATATTGGTCTGGAAGGCGATGCTGTTGATCACCGCGGTAATCTCAGAGATTTTCTTCGAACTGCTTGAGATATTGCCCATAGTTTTCACCACACCGGAGACCATCTGGCCGCCGCGGCTGGCTTTCCCGGAGGCATCTTCCGCCAGCTTGCTGGCATGATGGGCGTTATCGGCGTTCTGCTTCACCGTCGCGGTCAGCTGCTCCATGCTGGCGGCAGTCTGCTCAATCGCCGCGGCCTGCTGCTCGGTGCGTGATGATAAATCGGTGTTACCGGCAGAGATCTCGCTGGTACCCCGGTAGATCTCCTCCGCCCCCTGACGGACGGTGCCGACCGTTGTTTCAAGGGAGTGCTGCATGGTTTGCAGATCGCGCGTCAGGCGGCCAATTTCGCTGCGTCCGGCCACGTCGTCCGGCATCGTCAGGTCGCCTTTGGCGATATTCTCGATACGTTTCGCTGCACGCTGCAGCGGATTAATGACCGTGCGGCGGAGCACGACGAAGGTCATCGCGGTCAGCACCAGCGCCAGCGCAAACGCGCCCACCATAAACATCAGGCCCAGCTGCGTGCGGCTGTGCGCCTGCGCCGTCAGCGCATTGGCGCGGTCGGTGCGGATCTTAATCGCCTTCAGCAGAACGGCGTTGTAAGCGTCGTCCAGCGGGCGCGCGGTCTCATTTTCGTGGTTGATGATCGCCTCGAACATGCCGTTTTTGGCAAATTTGACCATCGGCTGGAGGCCCGCGATATAGGCGTCGTAGCGTGCCTTCAGGTCTGCATCCAGCGCTTCGTCCGCAGCGCTGCGCACGGAACGATGCATATAGGCGGTAAAGCTATCCTGGGACTGCTTAATGCGCGTTTCCGCCTCACGGATGTTCTGCTTCATGGCCTCCATCTCTGCGATACGGCTTGCCGCGCCGGCGTGGATCATATTGATACGCGCGGTGCGCAGATGGTTTGAGCTGTTCGATAGCCCCATACGCACCTGAATTTCGGACGTAACGTCCTGCTGATCGTTGTCGGCCTGTAGCAGGAAATACCCCGCCAGACCCGAACTCAAGGCAAACAGCAGAATAATGCCACCGAGAATGGAGGAAAACAGCGGAACCAGCCTGATGTGATGCAGGAAGCTCAGCTTGCGCTGCGCCTGCATCGAAGAAGTGTTGTCCATGACCGTCGACTCTCTTATAGGTAAGATGCGCAAAAACACGCCTGTTAGATAGTCATCGGCACGGCAGAGATTTAGATTACGGCTAAAAACGCCGCACTGGTCACACTTTAGAGAAGATTATTAAAGAAATGCCAGCGGCTAAAAACCGCTGGCAGAAGAGTTACTTGTCGCCGAAATGAATGACGGTGCGGATGGATTTTCCTTCGTGCATCAGATCGAACGCCTCGTTGATCTGCTCCAGCGGCAAACGGTGGGTAATGAACGGGTCGAGCTGTATTTTACCGACCATCGCGTCTTCCACCATGCCGGGAAGCTGGGTACGCCCCTTCACGCCGCCAAACGCGGAGCCGCGCCAGACGCGTCCGGTCACCAGCTGGAATGGACGGGTTTTGATCTCCTGTCCTGCCCCGGCCACGCCGATGATGATGCTCTCACCCCAGCCCTTGTGGCAGCATTCCAGCGCAGAACGCATTACGTTGACGTTGCCGATACACTCGAAGCTGAAGTCCACGCCGCCGTCGGTCATCTCAACGATGACGTCCTGAATCGGTTTCTCGTGATCTTTCGGGTTCACGAAATCGGTCGCGCCCATTTCACCCGCCAGCTTGAATTTTTCCGGGTTGGTATCGACCGCGATGATACGCCCGGCCTTCGCCTGCACCGCGCCCTGAATCACCGCCAGACCAATGCCGCCGAGACCAAACACCGCCACGGTGTCGCCCTCTTTGACTTTTGCCGTGTTATGCACCGCGCCAATGCCGGTAGTTACGCCACAGCCCAGCAGGCAGACTTTATCCAGCGGCGCCTGCGGGTTGACCTTCGCCAGCGAGATCTCCGCGCAAACGGTGTATTCACTGAAGGTGCTGGTACCCATGTAGTGATAGATTGGCTCACCGTTGTAGGAGAAACGGGTGGTGCCGTCCGGCATCAGCCCTTTCCCCTGAGTGGCGCGCACGGCCTGGCAGAGGTTAGTTTTACCGGATTTACAGAATTTACACTCGCCGCATTCCGCCGTGTACAGCGGGATAACGTGATCGCCTGGCTTCAGGCTGGTCACGCCCTCGCCCACTTCCACCACAATCCCGCCGCCTTCATGACCCAGCACCGCCGGGAAGACGCCTTCCGGATCGTCACCGGAGAGGGTAAATGCATCGGTATGGCACACGCCGGTATGGGTGATTTTGATCAGCACTTCGCCTTTTTTCGGCGGTGCGACGTCGATGTCGACGATTTTCAGCGGCTGGCCGGGGCCAAATGCAACAGCTGCGCGAGATTTCATAATGTCTTCCCTTTTTGTCAGGTGTGTGGATTTATTTTAGATAAGAGCGCAGCAAATGGCCGACTTCTGCCATGCGTACGGCTCGCTGATCCGGCGTTGTGTCTCCCGTCACCAGCTCGTCTTTGAGGTGAATTTCGACCATTTCGCCCATCAGGCCATTGGCAGCGCCGCGCACGGCGGCAATTTGCTGCAGGATGGCCAGACAGGGGTCGCCCGACTCCAGCGCGCGTTCAAGGGCATCAACCTGGCCCCGAATGCGGCGGACGCGGGTAAGAATACGTTTTTTATCTTCGGGTGAGTGCGGCATATGCCCTCCTGATACTATAGGGGGGTATGGTATATGAGTTATCTTACATATGTAAACTTACTTTTAACGTGAAATCTAGATCGCGCTGAGCTTATCCGGCACTCATCCCCCTGCAATCTTGCGCCAGCATTTGCAGCTCCTCCTGAAGCCATCGGGTCGCCCCCCGCTGGCCGCTGCGCTTATGCGAGTAAATTTTCACCTCAAATTTGGGAATAGAGAACGGCAAGGCAAAAATCCTCAGTTCCGCCGCCGCCACCAGCTTCTCGGCGGCGTAACGAGGAATGGCCATCAGCAGGTCGCTTTCCGCAACGATAAATGGCGCGCTCAGCATCGACGGCGTTTTGATCGCAATGTGCCGCGTATAGCCCAGTTGCTCGAGCCGCACGTCCAGAACGCCCTGCTTCTCATTCCAGGGCGTCACCACCAGGTGGCGGGCCGCGAGATAATCCTCCAGCGTCAGCCGGGTCCGGCTTGCGTTGCTGATAACCACATACTCATCTTCAAACCAGCCGATCTCTTCCAGTTCCGGATGGCGGATATCGTCCTCGGTGCTGAAACCCAGCGCCAGATCCACCTCGCCCGCCAGCAGCTCCGTCAGCGCCGGGCTGTGCGGCAGATAGCGCAATTCGAAACGCAAGCTCGGGGCAGCAGTCTGCAGCTTGTGCATCAGGGCGGGAAAAATACATAGCGCGGTAAAATCCGTAATCCCAATTTGCAAGCTTTCGGTACTGCTGGCGGCGTCAAACTCCGGCTGCGGGGTCAGCTCCTGATTAAGGAACGACAATGCGGAAGCAATAGAAGGCGCAAGCTGAGAGGCGTACACGCTGGGGGACATACGATGCCCTTCCCGAAAAAAGAGCGGATCGTTAAGGGCCGTGCGCAGACGCGACAGCGCATGGCTCAGCGCCGAGGTGCTCATCGCCAGCTCGTCGGCTGCGAGGCGAACGGAACGGTGGCGGTAAATGGCGTCAAAAACGGGCAGCAGGTTTAAATCAAGACGTCTCAGCGCCGGATGCATAATATTCATCATTTGTTGATTTCATTGCACTTAATTCTTCGGACAATACTCCGTATGCTTAACGCCATCAATCGCGAACCGTGCAAAAAACAGGAAAAACAATGAGCATAACCCTTCGTCAGGCCCGTCCCGAAGATGCAGCGGCTATTTACGCCATGATCTATGAGCTGGCGGTATATGAAAAAGCCCCCGAAGAGGTCGTAACCACGCCGGACGAGATCCGGGAAACCCTCTTTGGTGCAGGCAGTAAAACCGAGGCGTTGATCGCTGAGTTTGACGGCAGGATCGCCGGCTATGCCGTGTTCTTCACCAGCTATTCGACCTGGCTTGGACGCAACGGGATTTATATGGAAGACCTGTACATTTCCCCGGACTACCGCGGTAAAGGCGCGGGGAGAGCGCTGCTGAAACATATCGCTCAACTCGCGGTAAAACGGCAATGTGGCCGCCTTGAATGGAGCGTGCTGGACTGGAACCAGCCCGCCATCGATTTTTATCTCAGCATTGGCGCGCTGCCGCAGTCCGAATGGGTGCGCTACCGTCTTGACGGCGAAGCTCTGCTCCAATTTGCCGAATAGCGGCACCGCTCAGCGCGAGGATCCCGACCAGGCGGATCCTCGATTCCCGCCAGTACAGTCTGAAGACATTAATAACTTGTGCTACAATTCCATAAATTTCATTAACATATTGTAGAACAACATGAGTACAACCCCCTTCATCCGCCCGCAGCTCACCCTGCCAAACGGCGCCGATAAACTTCTGCTGCATTCCTGCTGCGCCCCCTGCTCCGGTGAAGTCATGGAAGCTATCCAGGCCTCGGGCATTGACTACACCATTTTCTTCTATAACCCCAACATCCATCCGCAAAAGGAATACCTCATCCGTAAGGAAGAAAACATTCGTTTTGCAGAGAAACACGGCGTGCCGTTTGTTGATGCCGATTACGACACCGATAACTGGTTCGAGCGTGCCAAAGGCATGGAGTGGGAGCCCGAGCGCGGCGTCCGCTGCACCATGTGCTTCGATATGCGCTTCGAGCGTACGGCGCTCTACGCGGCGGAAAATGGTTTCAGCGTTATCAGCAGCTCGCTGGGGATCTCTCGCTGGAAGAATATGCAGCAGATCAATGACTGCGGCCAGCGTGCGGCAGCGCGCTATCCGGGGATGGTCTATTGGGACTACAACTGGCGCAAACAGGGCGGCTCATCACGCATGATTGAGATCAGCAAGCGGGAACAGTTTTACCAGCAGGAATATTGCGGCTGCGTGTATTCCCTTCGGGACAGCAACCTGCACCGCAAGTCTCAGGGCCGCCCGCTTATCCGCATTGGCAAGCTGTATTACGGCCAGGATGAGAACGAAAAATAACGGCCTCTTCTGGTGTAGATATATCCGAAAACCGGCCAATTCCCTCCGAAATTTAGCGTTCCGCCTCTCAGCTTTTCAAAGAGAGGCTATCCTTTAACTATCAACAAAAGGAGGCAAAAATGTCTGATTTCGGTACTGATAAAAACACCCAGTTTGCAGAAGACAAAGCAAAAAATAAATTTGATGAACTTTCAGGTTCAGCCCAGCAGCAGTTCGGTGAATTCGTTGACTCACCGAAGCATCAGGTAAAAGGCGCTGCGAAAAAATATGCCGCACAGGCCAGCGATGCTGTCTCTGACGTGACTGAAGCGGTCAGAAATAACCCGCTCACCGGTCTTATCGCCGCGGGTGCGGTTGGTATTGTGCTTGGCCTGTTGCTGGGACGCAAATAAACAAGGCCCTTCGGGGCTTTATTTTTTAGCTGAACAATCTCACCATGCGATCTAATTCCTCCTCTTTTACGGCGCGCGAGAGATAATATCCCTGAAAGTTTTTCACACCCAGTTCGACTAATTTTTCAAACTTCTCCTCACTGTCTACGCCCTCTGCAATGCAAGCTGTTCCGGTCATGTCGCTGTAAATCTGTATCGCTTTAATCAAATTATAATCGTTGTCGTTCGCCACAAAATGATCGACGATGTCCCGATCCAGTTTCAGCCCATCAAAATGCACCTGCCTCACGGGGAACATGGCATGATGGCTTGAGAAGCAGTCGTCAAGAAACAGTTTGCACCCCGTTTTACGCAGGTGCCGCATGGTTTCTGGGATGCTTTTATCTTTCGTTACATCAATATCTTCCGCGAATTCAAAGACCAGCTTTTCCGCCCACTGGGGGTTAAGCAGCATGCCGATGGCTTTCCTGGCCATCTCTGGCAGCGCGTTCCCGGACGCCAGGCGAGGCGGAATATTAACGGAAAAATAGAATTTACCGTTATATTTATTAATCCCGGACACGGCGGCGTGGATCACCATAGCCGTAATCTTTAGCCATACTTCATAATTAGCGATATCATTCAGAAAACGGGCTGGCTTGACTATTTTTCCGTTCTTATTCCAGCGAATGAGTATCTCAAACCCCACCCCTTTCTTGTCACGATCGGTAATGATCTGGTAGGCGGGAAATATCTCCCTTTTCACCAGCGCATTAAAAACCTCCGCTTCTTTATCCGTGAAGTCCACTCTTTGATTTTGGCTTTTAATCCGCCTTTCCACTTTTACATTGCGCGGTTCATTCAACCATCGCTTGATACAATGTAATTTCTGCAGACCTTCTTTACGATGGGTGTAAACCGTTTTATTAGAAAGCCTCAGTTTGTCGCACAGGTCTTTTATAGACATGCCGCGATAGAAGTTCAATAAAACATCAACCTCTCTTCTTGTCAGCCATTTGAGCTTTTCTGACGAAGAACAGTCCAGATAGTAATCGCGTAATAAGCGCGAGCGGTCTTTAAAGCCATTATTGTGGGTGTGGAAACAGGTTATTACATCAGATACGCTGGCTATGCGAATCAATGATAATTGATGACTATTATTTAGAAGACTACCCAGGGTTCGATACAGCCAGCTGTCCGGTATATCACCATACAGGGTAACACGACGAATAACAGGAAGTGAATTGAGTACGGATGCCAGTCGCGTCAGGCTCTCCAGGAGAGCTACCGTACCTTTTCCCAGGAACACTACGATGTGAGCGTTTTGATGAATAAGGATATTTTCCTTGTCAGGATCAGATAACTCATCTCCATCAAAGTGAATATGCGCAGTCTCTATGCCGTACTTTTTGAGCAGCAGGTGATATCCCTGAAACGTAAAGCCGCAGGTTGAAATGACAAATCTTTGCTCGTTGCGCGCATCATTCCTGAGAGAAATTGGGTGGATCATAACCTGCTCCTGGGCACGAAAGCGCCATTATTATTATGAGTATGGAAACCAACAGCGGTGTGTATAATAATTTTACAATACACCATCAAGTTAAGATACTGTTATCAACGCCATGCACTGTAACATCTTTGCGTTAATCACCTTTTTTTTCCACACATAAATATAACTCTATATTTCTTTTAAAATACCGACCGCAAGTCACTTTTTCTCAGGTATAATGAAAATTCCGAAAAAGAAGGCTGGATACTTCATCTATCGGCTCATCAAATACGAGAAAAATGCTATGGATAATCACATCTCATCCAGGGCCTTGCTACATCGAAGGGATGTTATAAAAAGCAACCCGCGGTTTAGTGAGGCAATATTAGAGCACTACACAATCAATGACGCCATCTACAAAAAACAACCCTTGTTCTACAAGACAATGCTTCAGGAATCACGGTTTAACATTATTCTTTCCATGTGTTGTTTTATATTTGGCAATCAGGCCGAATCCGTCTCAGAGATAAAAGAGTTATGTTCCCGCTATAAAATAGCCAGCCCCAACAGCGTTATTGCGATCATTACGTTACTCAGAACCACGGGACGCATCAGGACCTGGCGCTGTACGGAAGACCGGCGAAAAACGAGAATTGCCCCAACCGAAAAAGGATTGAATGAACTCAAACGCTATATGTCCGGTGCATTTTTACCCGTCAGCATTCTTTACCCGACGTTTAATATTGATGTTAACCTGCTGGATAATGACACATTGAGAAATAATTTCTTCCGCCGCGCGGCAGAATATCTTTTTCGGGGATTAACATTCAGAAAAGTTTTACCAGAAGTGGGGTTATTTATTGATAAGGATGGAGGCCGCATGATTATGCTGTATCTTTACCTGCAGGCCATAAAAAACAAATCCGCCCACGGCGCGGTTATTCAATATTCCGCCAGCACGCTCGCTAAAGAATTCTTTGTCTCCCGGATCCACGTCAACCGGATTATCAAATCGGCGCATGAGGCAGGTTATCTTAAAGATCGTGGTGACGGTCGCCTGTCGGTGTATCCGGCGTTTTTCGAACTGGTCGAAAACTATGCCGGATTATATTTCGCCTATGTTACTCATTACATTAACGTGGTGCCGAAGGAGCGACGCCACCCAAACAACGTAACGTCAACGGTATAATACAAATGGCGTTCGGTATCCCGAACGCCAATCTTTATCTTTCGCGCAGCGCCTCTTTTGCCTTGTTCAGCGGTTTCAACAGATAATCCAGGATGGTTTTGCTGCCGGTTTTAATATCTACCGTTGCAATCATCCCTGGAAAGACCGGAAAGTCTTTGCCCTGCTTATTGGTCAGATGGTTACTGTCGGTGCGGATATAGACGCGGTAGTAGTAGACATCTCTTTTCACCTCGTCCTGCAGGGTGTCCGGCGAAATCATGGTCACCTCGCCCTCCAGCCCGCCATAGATGGAGTAGTCATAGGCCGTAATTTTCACCAGCGCTTTCTGGCCGGGGTGGATAAACGCGACATCGCGCGGCGAGATTTTCGCCTCAACCACCATCTGGTCGTCCAGCGGGACCAGGCTCATCAGCTTGCCGTTCGGGGGAATAACGCCGCCCACGGTCGTCACGTCAATATCCTTCACAATCCCACGCACCGGCGCGTTGAAGGTCAGCCGGGTCAGGGAGTCCTCACGCCCTTTCATCACCGAACGCTGGGCTTCAATCTCCGCGTTGGCTTTCGCCAGCTCTTCACGGGCGCGGACGTAATACTGATTTTTCATCTCGGTGATTTTATTCTCAAGCTCATTTTTTTGACGCTCAAGACGTAACACCTCGACCTTGCTGGCCGCCCCCTGGGTCACCAGCGGACGAGTCAACGACAGCTCGCGCTGCACCAGCTCGGCGCCCTGACGTAAGCCGGCCAGCCCTTTTTCAAGGCTCTCGCGACGGGACTGATAGAGCGCCGTTTCCTGTTTGACCAGCTCAACGTCATCGTCCAGCTCCTCGGGAAACGCGAGTTCCGTGTCGTTAACTTCGGCCTTCAGTCGCGCAGCCGTTGCCAGCGCCGCGTTCAGACGAGACTCGCTCTCCAGCACGCTGGACTCGGTTTTAGTCCGGTCAAGCTGTGCCAGCTGCTGACCGCGCTCAACGATATCGCCTTCGCGAACCAGCAGGCTGTGGATAATCCCCCCTTCCAGGGACTGAATCACCTGCTCATGGGAGGACGGGATCACCTTGCCGCTGCCGGTCGTGACTTCGTCCAGCTGGAACAGGCTCGCCCAGGCGATAAACACCGCCAGCAGGGCAAACAGCGACCATGCCACCAGCGAGGATCGCGGCAGGCGCGGCTCTTTCAGACGGCTGTTATAACGGGAGAAATCGTTCATGCCGCACCCTCCTCTGCAACAGCCGCCGGCTTCATGGTCACGGTGCGCTGTGCCGCCTTTTGCGGCGCCAGCCCGTGCTGATGCAGGATCGCGTCGCGCGGGCCGTCCATCACCACCTTGCCGTTTTCCAGTACAATAAAGCGGTCGACCAAATCCAGAATCGGCAGGCGATGCGTTGCTACCACCAGCGTCCGGCGCTTGCCCAGCCATTTGTGAAGATGCTGAATAAACTGCTTCTCGCTCATCTCGTCCAGCCAGGCGGTAGGCTCATCCAGCAGCAGGATATTCGGGGCAGTGATCAGCGCGCGCGCCAGCAGCAGCGCCTGACGCTGTCCGCCGGAGAGGCCCGTTCCGCCCTCGTTGATGATGGTGTTCAGCCCCATTTTCTGCTTACGCACGTACTCCAGCGCGCCGCTATTGACCAGCGCCTGATGAATTTCATCGTCGGTGGCGAGAGGATTCCCCATCAGGATATTGTCCCGCACGGAGCCAAAGAACAGCCGCGCCTGCTGGCTAAGCAGCTGCATGTCGCGGCGCAGGTCGGCCGGGTCCAGATGATTGAGAGCAATATCGTCCAGCAGAATGCTCCCCTGCTGCGGCTCCTGCATGCCCGCCAGAAGCTGCAGCAGCGTGCTTTTACCGGAGCCGTTACGCCCAAGCACCGCCACGCGCTCACCGGCGCGAATCTGCAGTTTGCTGATGTTCAGCACGGTGAGTTTCTCTTCTTCGTCATAGTAGAAGCCGACGTCTTCCAGCCGGTAATCCCCGCGCAGGTGGGCTTTATGCACCTTCTTCCCGTGCTGCGGATCGTCAATCGGGCGCTGCATCAGGTCGTCCAGCCCCTTGCGGGCCACTTTTGCCGACTGCCAGCGCGAGAGCACGCCAGAGATTTGCGACAGCGGCGCGATGGTACGCGATGCCAGAATCGAGGTTCCCACCAGCGCACCGGTGGTCATGTCGCCGCTGATGACCAGGTAACAGCCCACCAGCAGGACCACCGCATAGACGATGGACTGCACCTCCTGGGTCCAGGTCAACAGCAGCCCCGTCAGCCAGCGCTGCTTCATGCCGACGCTGGCGGCCACGTCGTTGGTGTTGTTCCACTGGTTCTGGAATCGCTGCTCGGCGCGCATCAGCTTGATGTCTTCAATGCCCTGCACCGCCTCCACCAGCGTCGCGTTACGAATGGCAGATTCGCGCATCCCTTCGCTGGAGAGTTTCCCCAGCGGGCGCTGCACCAGCAGGCCCGGAATAAGCAGCAGCGGCACGGCGAGCAGGACCACCAGCACCAGTGGGCCGCCAATCATCCACAGAATAAAGACGAACAGCAGGAAGAACGGCAGGTCGGAGATCGCCGCAATGGTGGTCGAGGTGATGAGCTCGCGCACCGACTCCAGCTCGCGGATCTGGGCGATAAACGATCCGGTTGATTTGGAGCGCGCCCCGTTTTTAATTCGCAGCGCGTGGGCAAAGACGCGTTCTGAGATGCGCAGGTCGGCGCGTTTCCCCACCACGTCCGAAATATGCACGCGCAGCATGCGCATGATGAATTCAAACACGATGGCGAGCATGACGCCGCCAAACAGCACCCACAGCGTGGCCTCCGACTGCGACGGTACCACCCTGTCGTACACCTGCATGGAGAAGACCATGCCGGAGAGTGCCAGCACGTTAGCGACCAGCGCCACCAGCATGATGTCGCTGTAGCGGCGCCAGTCCTTCAGCGCCAGCTGCCAGAACCAGTTTTTCTCATACGGTTTGATGTAGTCGTCCACGCGGGCATCCGGCGTGGACTCAAGCGGGCGCAGCACCAGCAGCGTTTTCAACCGTGAGCCGAGCGCGTCCCGCGTTAGCGTCGTCTCCAGCCCGCCGTCGCCGCTGAACTGCAGGCTGACGTTGCCTTCGTTGTCCATGCGGTTAATGACCGCGATTTGACCGCCAGTGAATTCCGCCAGCAGCGGCAGGCGCCACGGATCGAGAGATGTTGCATCCGTCGCCACGCGCATTCCCAGCCCTAGCTGGCGCGCCATCTCCTCCAGCACCAGCTGGCGCGGAGACTGACTTTCATGGTTAATCGTGACCCGAACGTGCTCCACCGAAAAGTCCAGCCGGTAGTGCTTCGCGATGATGAGCATGCCCTGCAGCCAGGGTTCGTACTGTGGATGTGTCTTCATAATCTCCGGGTTAACGCCATTCGTGTAAAGAAACGCCAAAAGGCCGCGAGGATTGCTCCCCGCGGCGTTGGTTTACGCAATTAACAGCTGATGATTCGCCAGCAGCGTCGCCAGGTCCGTCTGCACGCCGTTCAGCGTCACCAGGGTGGTTGGCGAGAACTGGCCGCCGGTACCGTCCAGATCCACCTGGATTTCGGTATTGCTGCCGTTCTGCACCACGCGGACGTAATCGGTGATGTTGCCCGCGCTGCTGTCCAGCGTGGCCACGCCGTTCACGTAGCTCGCCGAGCCCGTGCCGGTATAGCCGCTGCCGGAGAGCAGATCGCGCAGGTCAATACGATCCGTGTCCGCCGTGCCTTCCCAGGTGCCGACGGTGAAGCCGTTCACCACGTCGTGACCGTTACCGCCCGTCGCGTCCGACGCGTTGATCAGCTTGTAGAGCAACGTATCGTGACCGCCGCTGCCGATGTTGAAGGTGTCGTTCCCGCCGCGGCCTTCGAACTGGTTATCACCGCTGTTGCCGGTAATGACGTCGTCGAAGTTCGAGCCATTGATGCCCTCAATGTTGAGCAGTCGTGACGTACCGAACCCGGTGTCCTGCGCGGTAGAGAGACGCAAATCAACGGTTACGCCGGAAGTCGCATTGCGGTAATCCACCACGTCCATCCCGCCGGTGTTGCTCCAGGTGTCGTAGTCGGAATGGGTATTCCAGCCGCCGGAACCGTTGTAGGTATAGGTGCCATCCTCTGCGATAAAGGTGTCGTTATACCCGGTCCCGGTGAGGGTCCCGCTGTGGCCGCCTGTAGCCGCTTCGGCCGTCAGGACGTAGCCCTCTTTGCCGTTGCCCGCTTCCAGACCGCTCCAGGTGACGTTATCCGACACGCCGTTGGTGATCTTCAGGATCTCGGCCGAATAGGTTTCATTCGGATCCAGCCCGTAGAAGCTCACCAGCGCAGAGGTATCGTTCGAACCAATACCAGACTGGGCGTTGATGATCTGCGAAGCCACCAACACACCCGCGGCGTTGTACAGATTGACCGTGTTGCCGTAGAAGGCATTGATGCCCTCGCTGTCGACAATGTGCAGGTGCATCGCGGTACCGTCAGCAATTTTGGCGCTGTTTTGCACCAGCACCACCTTGCCGTTCTGCTGCGACACCAGCAGATCCTTCGCGCCGTCCCAGTTGTAGTCCACTGCCGCCACGCCGGTGGCGTAGGCCAGGCCAGTTTTAAGCTGGCTGGCGGTCCAGCTGGAACCGTAGCCGTTGTTGGTGAACAGGGTTGCCGTCTGTGAACCGCCGTAGGTGCTGAGCTTGATGATGTCCATCTGCCCGTCACCGTTCCAGTCCACCGCCACCGAGAGATACCCCGCCGTGGCGTTAGAGGCTTCCACCGCGCTCTTGGTGGTCGAGAGCTTCCCGGTACCGTCGTTGTAGTAGATCACCCCGCCGTTGTTGTTGTAGCTGCTGCCCAGGTACAGATCCATGTAGCCATCACCGTTGAAATCCGCCCACGTCATAGACGCCGCCGTGGTGGTATTCGCGGCGTTTACCACAAACACGTTGGTCAGGTTCTGGCCGATGGAGAGCGTGCCGTTGCCGTTGTTATTAATCACGGTTAACGAGTACGCGCCGCTGCGGTTGGTGTGCTGAACGATATCCACCGTACCGTCGTTGTTCAGGTCAACGCCGGAGATTTCACGCCCGGAGTCGAACTGACCGTAGAAACCGCCCTCCCCGCCGGTGCCGTCCGGCGACAGAACGCCGTTGTTGTTCACCAGGTAGGTCAGAGAGTCCATACCGGCATCGCCGTAGGCCAGATCCAGGTAGCCATCGCCGGTTTTATCGTACGCAATCACGCCGCCATACCAGATGGTGGTCCCCATCGCCAGCTGGCTGGCGTTATAGGTGCTGCCATCGTAGGTCCACATCACCTGAGTAGACCCGGCGTAGGTATTCTCGGTCGCGAAGATATCCTGCGTGCCGTTACGGTCAAAGTCGGCGGCGGTCTGGCTCACCACGTAGTAGCCGCGGGTGTTGGTCAGCGTATTTCCGGCATAGGTCGAGCTATCGCTGCTGGAGTAAGCCTGAGTGTTCGCAATGATATTCCACAGACCGCTACTGTTCATGCCGAGGGTCATGGTGGAGTTGTTGCTGTTCCCCGCCGTGGTCGCCCAGTCGGTATTCACCGTGGTGGTATCAATCACCAGGCTGCCGGTCGCCGTACCGGTGGTATTGCCGTTACCCGCGCTGCTCTTCACCTGCGCCGTCACGCTGTAGCCCGCCACGCTCAGGGCATCGCCGTCCGGGATCTGCAGGTACCAGGTATTGTGATCCGGGTCGACTACCACGGCACCACCCGTCTGGGAGGTGTAGGTTTTCCCGTTCACCGTCACCACCAGGTATTCACCGTTCACCAGGTCGGCGGAGACGGTACCGCTGACGATTGGGGTGGTATCCGACGTGGTCTGGGCGGTAATCGCCGCCGTGGTGGTCGGGATACTGGTATCAACGTTCAGCACGAAGCCGTCCGATTCCGTGTAGTTACCGGCTTTGTCGGTCACGCGCACGATGTACGTGTGGTTGCCATCGCTCAGGCCGTTATCCTGGAAGGACCAGCTTGCGCTGCCGTTCATGGTCACCTGACCGAGCAGAACGCCGTCGCGGTATAGCTGGACGATCTCGCCGTCTTCAGGAGCGCGGTTGAGCGTACCGTTGATCAGCGGCGCGTTATCATCCGTGGCCACCGTGCTGCCAAAGGTGCCCTGACGCTCGCCTTCACCGTCGGTATAGCTCACAACCGTGCCTACCGTAGCTGGCGGCGTGGTGTCCACCGTCACCACCTGAGAGGCGGTGGAGCCGACGTTGCCCGCCTGGTCGATAATCCGCACCTGCCAGGTGTAGTCTCCGTCAGGCAGAACGCGGGTATCGGTGTAGCTCCAGCGCTGGTTGGTGACCGTGGCATCAACCCAGGTGTTTCCGCCGTCGAGGCTGATCTGCACCCGTTCGTCGCTCGCCAGCGCGCTGCCCAGCGAGCCGTTGATGGTCAGGGTGGTGTCCATAGTGATGAAATCACTCCCGGACTGGCCGGTATCTTCGCTGATGCTGTCGATGGTGATGCCGTACTGCGGCGCCTGGGTATCCACCGTCACGGTCTGGGAGGTAGTGGCACCGACGTTGCCCGCCTGATCGACTACCCGCACCTGATAGCTGTAATCGCCGTCGGCCAGAGTGCGCGTGTCGTTATAGCGCCACTGGGTACCGCTTACCGTGGCATACACCCAGGTGCTGCCGCCGTCCATGCTCACCTGCACGTACTCACCCGCACCGAGCTCTGCACCGAGCGTTCCGTGCAGCGTGTACGAGGTCGAACTGGTCAGGAAGTCGTTATTGTCGAAGCCGGTATCCACGGTGATGTTATCCACCGTCACCGTAATCGCCGCATCCGGGGCGACCGTATCGACGGTCACCTGCTGATGGGCGCTGGCGCCCACGTTGCCCGCCGCATCCACCACGCGCACGTAGTAGTCATAGGTCTGGTTACCCAGCGTACGTCCGTCCACGTAGTACCAGCTGCTGCCGGTGACAATCACGTTCTGCCAGGTGACGCCGCCGTCGATGCTGATCTGGGCATACTCGCCGTCGGCCAGCGTCGCGCCGAGCGAGCCGTGCAGCGTCAGGGACGTATCGTTGGTGATAAAGTCGCTGCTGCTCAGGCCGGTATCGTCGCTGATGCTGTCGATAGCGATCGTTTTGCTGGCGTCCGGCGCAACCGTATCAATCGTCACGACCTGGCTGGCGGTGGCGCTGATGTTGCCCGCGTCGTCAATCACGCGCAGCTGGTAGTTGTAATCCCCGTCGGCCAGCGTACGACCGTCCACGTAGGTCCAGGTCAGGCCGCTCACGCTGACGTCGGTCCAGGTGACGCCGCCGTCGAGGCTGATCTGCGCGTGGTCGCCGCTGCCCAGCGCCGCGCCGAGCGTCCCTTTCAGGCTGATCTGGTTGTCGCTGGTGATAAAGTCGCTGCCGGACAGGCCGGTATCCTGGGTAACGGAATCCACGGTAATGGTCGTTGCCGCAGGCTTCGTCAGGTCAATCACCACGTCCTGGCTGTCCGTTGCCCCCACGTTGCCCGCGCTATCGATCACCCGCACCTGGTACTGATACGTACCGTCCGTCAGGGTGCGGCCATCGGTGTAGCGCCACGTGGTGCCAGTCACCGTCAGGTCAATCCAGGTGGTGCCGCCGTCGAGGCTGATCTGCGCCTTCTCGTTATTGCCGAGCTGCGCGGTCAGGGAGCCGTTGACCACTACCTGCTTATCGTTGGTGATGAAATCCGTCGCGCTCAGGCCGGTGTCGTTTTGCAGCGAATCAATGCTGATGCCCATCGACGGCGCGGTGAGATCGACGGTGACGGTGTGGTTATCGCTGCCGCTGTTGCCGATGGCGTTGCTGACCTGCGCCTTAATCACGTACGAACCGCCGTCTGCCAGGGCGGTGACGTCTGCGCTGCCCACCGTGTAGCTCCAGGTGCCGTCATTCTGCACGGTCGCCGCGTAGGTTTTGCCGTTCAGGGTAATGGTCACCATCTGGCCCGCAGGCGCGTCGGTGGTGCCGCTGACGACCAGCGGCGTACCGTGTTCGGCCGCGTTGACGACATCGTCCTGCGCAAAGGTGTTAATGGTGATGGTTGGGACATCGCCGTTCAGCGTCACGTCATGCGTTGCGCTACCCGGATTGCCCGCCCTGTCGCTTACCGACGCGGTAATGGTGTAATCCCCGTCGCTCAGGCCGAGGAAATCACGCCCCGGCACGAAGACCGACCACGTTCCGTCCGCCCCGACGGTCGCCTGATAGCTGTGCCCGCTGAAGGAAACGGTCACCGTCTGGCCCAGTTCTGCCGTGGTGGTGCCGCGGATGGTCTGACCCGCCAGCTGCTCCGCGTTGTTGACGATATCGTCATCCGCCACGGTGCTGATGGTCACGGTCGGCGCAGCGGTATCCACCGTTAAGGTGTGCGTGGTCTGGCCGCCGTTACCGGCTTTGTCGTTGACCGACGCGGTGACCGTCAGCGCCCCCTGGCTCAGGATAGCCAGATCTGCTGCCGGCACATCGAGCGTCCAGGTGCCGTCGCTGCCCACAAGCGCAGTGTAGGTTTTGCCGCCCAGCGTCACGGTGACGGTCTGGCCCGCCTCCGCGCTGGACGATCCGTGTACCGTCAGCGGCTGCTGCGCTTCCAGCGCGTTCAGCATGTCGTCACCCGACAGTGTCGCAATGCTCACGACAGGCGCGGTGGTATCCACGCTGATGCCGTGCGTCGCCGAGGCGCTGTTGCCCGCGCTGTCCTGCGCCGACACGGATACCTGATAGCTCGCGCCATCGGCCAGGGCACCCACGTCTGCGGCCGGAACGGTGGTCGTCCAGCTGCCGTCGTTCTGGATGGTGGCCGTATAGGTCTTGCCGTTCAGCGTCACGGTGACCTGCGTCCCGCTGGCGAACTGGGCGCTGGAGCCGTTAATCACCAGCGAACTACCCGCTTCTGCCGCGTTGATGACGTCGTCACCGCTGAGGGTGTTCACCGTCAGCGCCACGGAAGCCGTATTCACCACCACATCGTGAGTCTGGGTGCTGCTGTTGCCCGCGCTGTCGGTAATGGTCGCGCTAATGGTCACGGTGCCGTCGGTCAGGGCAGAAATCACGCTGGCCGGAACGCCCACGCTCCAGTTGCCGCTGGCGTCAACGGTGGTGGTGTACTGGTTCGAACCGATGGTGATGACCAGCTTGTCGCCGACACTCGCGCCGGTTGCCGTTCCGCTCACGATCTGCGCCTGCCCGTGCTCCACGCTGTTGATGACGTCATCGCCCGCCACGACGTTAAAGCTGACGGACGGCGGTGTGGTATCAAGCGTAATCGCTTTGCCCGCGCTGCCCGGGTTGCCAGCGGCGTCGCTCACGCTGACCTGCACGGTGTAGCCGTTATCGGCCAGTGCGGAGAGGTCAGTGCCCGGTACGTTGACGCTCCAGATACCGCCCTGCTGCACCTGAGCGGTATAGCTCTTGCCGCCCAGCGACACGGTGACCGTCTGCCCGGCTTCCGCCGTGGTGGTGCCGGAGATGGCCACGCCCGCAGCCGCTTCGCTGCCGTTAATCACGTTATCACCTGCCACCGTATCAATCGTCACGGTCGGCGCGGTCGCATCCACGCTGTACTCGCGGCCTGCCGTCGCGCTGTTGCCGTGCACGTTGGTGACGCTCACCTGCACGCTGGCGTCGCCGTCCTTCAGGCCCGCGAGATCCGCGGAAGGCACGGTGGCCGTCCAGTTGCCGTCGGCATCCACTTTCGCGGTGTAGGTTTTGCCGCCGAAGGCGATTGTGACGGTCTGGTTTTCCTCCACGTTCGAGGTGCTGCCCGAGAGCACCAGATCCGCGCCTTTCTCCGCCGCGTTAATCACGTCGTCGGTGGCGATCGCATCGATGCTGATCGCCACGGCCGCCAGATCGACGGTGACGTCGTGACTGATGGAGACCGGGTTGCCCGCGCTGCTCTGGCCTGCCACGGTGACGGTCACCGCGCCTGCTGCCAGGGCACCCACGTCTGCGGCCGGGATCGCCGCGCTCCAGGTACCGTTCGCCAGCACGGAGGCCGCATAGGTTTTACCGTTAACGGTCACGGTGAGCGTGGTGCCCGCCGCCAGCCCGTCGCTGGAGCCGGTGACGATCAGGTTCTGTCCGTGCTCGATGCTGTTGATCACATCATCGCCCGCCACGGTATTAATACGCAGACCCGGCAGGCTGGCGTCTATAACGATTTCGCGCTCGCCCGCGCCGGTATTGCCGTGGCCGTTGGTGACGGTCGCCGACACGGTCAAATCGCCGGTGCCCAGCGCCGTCAGGACGGATTCCGGCACGCTCACGGACCAGGTCAGATCGCTCTGCACCGTCGCGGTGTAGCTGTTGCCGCCGATGTTCACCGTCACCGTGTTACCGGCTTCCGCGTTCGCCACCTTACCGGTGATGGTCTGGCCTGCCGCCACTTCTGCCGCGTTGATGACGTTATCACCCGCCACGGTGTTGATGGTGACGGTCGGCAGCGCGGTGTCGACCAGCAGATTCGCCGTATTGCTGACGCTATTGCCCACGCCGTTGGTCGCGGCTGCGCTCAGGGTGTAATTCGCTTCGCCCAGACCCGCCAGATCCGCCGCCGGAACCGTCAGGCTCCAGGTGCCGTCTGCGGCGGTCGTTGCAGTGTAGTTTTTTCCGTTGAGGGTCACGGTCACCAGGGTGCCTTCCGCGAGGTTGGCGCTGGTGCCGCTGACGCTTAGTTCCTGACCTTTTTCCACCGCGTTCAGGACGTTATCGCCGCTGATGGCGTTAAAGCCCACGGACGGCAGCCCGGTGTCCACGGTGACGTTATGGCTGCCGCTGCCGGTGTTGCCCGCCGCGTCGGTAACAGACGCAGTGACGGTCACGGTGCCGTCGCTGAGACCGGAAATCACGCTGGCCGGAACGCCCACGCTCCAGTTCCCCGCCGCGTCCAGCACGGTGGTGTAAGTCTGGCCGCCAATCGTGACGGTGACCTTATCGCCCGCTGCTGCGCCGGTGGCGGTGCCGCTGATGATTTGCGCCTGCGCGTGCTCAGCGAGGTTAATCACGTCATCGCCCGCCACGGTGTTGATGGTCACCGCAGGCACGGTCACGTCCACCGTCAGGTTATGGTTTACGGATGCCGGGTTGCCCGCCTTGTCGCTTACGCTCGCGGTCACGGTGACGCTGCCGTCGCTGAGCGACGCCAGATCCGCTGCCGGAACGTCCAGCGTCCAGCTGCCGTTCGCGCTGACGGTTGTGGTGTAGTCCTTGCCGTTCAGCGACACGGTGACCGTCTGGCCCGCTTCGGCGGTGCTGGTGCCGGAAACCGTCAGGTCAGACTGCGCTTCCGTGGCGTTCAGGATGTCGTCGGTCGCCATCTTATTGATGGTGACGGATGGCGCGGTGGCATCCACGCTGTACTCGCGGCCCGCCGAGGCGCTGTTGCCGTTCACGTTGGTGACGCTCACCTGCAGGCTGGCGTCGCCGTCCTTGAGGCCCGCCAGATCCGCAGCCGGCACGGTATAGGTCCAGTTGCCGTCTGCTTCTACAGTAGTGGTGTAGATTTTACCGTTCAGGCTCAGGGTGACGGTCTGCCCGGCTTCCACGTTAGTGGTCGCGCCGGACAGCACCAGATCCGCCCC
>NZ_MJAA01000030.1:0-1229 GCF_001743375.1 Enterobacter sp. IF2SW-B1
CTTTAATTAATTTTTGGAATGAACATAATCAAACAATAAGTATACTCGCTGCTCTGCATTGATTCCAATAATGATTCCCATAGTTGTATTTTATATAACACGATTACGTACTAACAAAATCATAGAAATAATAATCCAAAAAGATAAAAATGCACTAAAGAAATATCTCCTGCACTTAGAAAATGTAGAAGATTTAAAAGAAAACCATAATGATGTCATAAAAATGAATTCAAATGTTAATTATATAACTACCTTTTTACAAACAAAAATAAATAAAATAAAAATAAAAGAAGCACTAACCGAAACATTGAAAAATTATGAATCAACTCTTACAAAAACTTTAGACAACCACCACAAATATCTATCTAAAAACAACAAAGATAAACTATCAAAACGTATTTCTCACGCTAATCACGCAATAGAGATATTAGCGAATTTAGACATTAATACTAACATAGAGTTTTTTATAATAAGAGATGTAAAAGCAATAAATAAAAATACTCAAAATATAAAAGAACTCAAAAGAATTTTATTAATTCTAACCAGAAACTAAAAATTCTATTATTTTCAAAAACATACTAAATAATTTTATTCCAATTGCTTTATTGACGTTGAGCCTCGGAACCCTTAACAATCCCTAAACTTGTCGAATCGTCGGCTTAATAGCTCACGCTATGCCGACATTCGTCTTCAAGTTTAGTTAAGGGTTCTTCTCAACATCAATAAATTTTCTCGGCATAAATGCGTGTCTATGCGTAGACATGGAGACACTCCCAAATTATGGAGTTCATAAATTCACTCCATTTAGTAACAAACGAAAAAATGGAGTGATTACATGAGTTTAACTATTTTTCTTTATTCAGTTTTAGCAAGTTTATTAGCAAATTATATCTACGAAAAATCTTCAAAATAAATAACTTTTTCGGGTCTACTTTGTACACTTTATCTACCTGGTAGACCCAATTATTATTGCTTTACAGGTCTAAAATTCGYCGTTATAATCTAGTTAAATCCCGTAAGGGCGCACTTATACGTCGGATAAATCGACGTGTGCAAAAACGTAATCCACCTTCGTCGATTTTTTTATTTCAAAATTAAAGAAACGGCTTGAGTTATTCCGAGCAGTTATAAAAATTAATTTGCGTTGAATATTGCTACTACATTCTTGAAAAAGTGATGTAGATTTATAGCCTATAACTTTTTTGAATTACATCGACGATACGGCGTCG
>NZ_MJAA01000300.1:0-406 GCF_001743375.1 Enterobacter sp. IF2SW-B1
ATCGTACGGACTTAACCCCGCACAGAGCGCGGCGACAACGAAAATAAAAAGCACAAACAGGGAGAACTGCGCCGGACGGTTGCGGCGCAGCTGGTGACGAACCTGCTGCCAGCGTCTGCGCATCCGGTTACCTCAGCGTACGAATGCGGGGATCGGCGAAGCGATAAAGCTCGTCGGCGTTCAGGTTACCGACGATCCGCATTAGCGACGAGAGCATGAGGATCGCCATAATCTGCGGGTAGGCCAGCGAGGCGATCGACTGGAGCCCGAGCAGCCCCATCCCCGGCCAGGAGAAGACGCTTTCCGTCACATAGGCCCCCACAAGCAGCTCACAGAACGACAATCCGATCAGGGTGATCACCGGCAGCTGCACGTTTTTCAGCACGTGGCGGAACAGTATGCTGGA
>NZ_MJAA01000301.1:0-403 GCF_001743375.1 Enterobacter sp. IF2SW-B1
TGTACGCCATTGTGGAAACGGGCCAGAAAATGCTGGAAGCGGGCGAGAGCGCGCTGGATGTGGTCACCGAGGCGGTGCGCCTGCTGGAAGAGTGGCCGCTCTATAATGCCGGAATAGGTTCGGTCATTACCCGGGATGAAACCCCCGAGCTGGCCGCGTTCGTGATGGACGGCGTCACCCTGAAGGCGGGGGCCGTGGCCGGCGTGTGCCATCTGCGAAATCCGGTTCTGGCGGCGCGACTGGTGATGGAGGAGAGCCAGCACGTTCTGCTGGCGGGCGCTGCGGCGGAAAAATTTGCCATTGAGCACGGAATGGAACCGGTATCGCCGGAACTGTTTAGCACGGAAGAACGCTATCAGCAGCTGCTGGAAGCCCGTACGGCGGGCATACTGCAGCTTGACCA
>NZ_MJAA01000302.1:0-402 GCF_001743375.1 Enterobacter sp. IF2SW-B1
GGTTCAGAACCGACATACACCTTCCCGGGCTGCATTTCTTCCCATGGCGCGCGATGCATTTCGTCATCGGTACCATCAGTACTCCAGACGAACTGGTATTCAGGGTGATCTCGCAGGTGCTGCCAGATTTGCAGCCACCGCCGGAAGTAGACATTCACCTTCACGTCAGGTACGAGGTACAGCTCAACATCTGTCGGTGCCGCCTGCATCTCATCCACCAGCGCTTTACGGCTACAATTCCGAAGCGACGCCGCCCACTTGGTCAGCATGTCTGGTGAGGCCGTCATTTTCGTGCCGCGCTGAGGGTCAGGCTGGCTGGTCAGTAACGTAGTGATAACCACGTCGCGCTGACGCCGGTACTCCACATAACCGGTAAACCCGGTATCACGCCGTTCGTTGTGG
>NZ_MJAA01000303.1:0-402 GCF_001743375.1 Enterobacter sp. IF2SW-B1
CCAGCCGTAGGCGAAATTATCCCCGGTCATCGCTTCCGCACAATCTGCCGCAAACAGGCAGCAGTCATGTTCGCCCCATAAAAAAGGCCGCGTTTCAGCGGCCCTTATCACGGCGATTTATCTGGTATGCCCGTCGGGATGGGTCATGCTTACGTCCTGCAGTCTCACGGGGAGACCCCAGTGATGGCTTCTTCGTCATCATCTGTGTGGAGACCTGAGGGGCAATGGTGATTGCCATTGGGATAACGTAGTCTCCATTGGCTGCTGCGGCGCCAGCCGCTACCGACGCGATGAGAGGAATTGCAGCAGGCAACAGCGAACCCTCCAAGTACTCAACGGTTTGACGCGCAGGCAAACCAGACCTGTTTCACCTGGCATCCATACAGCACCGCCGTAAATCAC
>NZ_MJAA01000304.1:0-401 GCF_001743375.1 Enterobacter sp. IF2SW-B1
TGAAAATCATGATACTTGTCCTTGTAGTGATTAAAATGTCATAAAATAACAAATGCTAGGATTTAATAAAAGAGGTGAATCAAAGGATGATTGGTATAATTGGTGCCATGGAAGAAGAAGTAAAAATATTAAAAAATAAATTAACACAATTAAGCGAAATTTCAGTTGCACATGTTAAATTTTATACTGGCATTTTAAAAGATAGAGAAGTAGTGATTACCCAAAGCGGCATTGGAAAAGTTAATGCTGCAATTTCTACGACATTATTAATTAATAAGTTTAAACCGGACATCATTATTAATACAGGTTCTGCTGGAGCTTTAGATGAAAGTTTAAATGTAGGTGACGTTCTTATAAGTGATGATGTAAAATATCATGATGCGGATGCAACAGCATTTGGT
>NZ_MJAA01000305.1:0-400 GCF_001743375.1 Enterobacter sp. IF2SW-B1
GGCGTAGAAATTAATAAATTGTTTAACACACACGGTGCGAAATATCGTGAGCTTGATTTGAAAAATAAATTACAAACTTTATCAGATGATGAAAAGTTAGAGTTGTTATCATCTGATGGTATGTTAGTAAAGCGTCCTCTAGCAGTCATGGGTGATAAAATAACATTAGGATTCAAAGAAGATCAATATAAAGTGACTTGGTTAGCGTAAGCATAATGTAAACGTTTACTAAATATCTCGAAATTTAGATTCATTACATGTAAAATGAAATAAGCTATACAATTGTTAATTTTTATAAATATAGTTGAATAGCATCTAGCCTTATGGCATCATTAATGATGTAAAGATTAAATAGGAGGGGATTCTCTTGGCAGTACCAAATGAATTGAAATATTCAAAA
>NZ_MJAA01000306.1:0-399 GCF_001743375.1 Enterobacter sp. IF2SW-B1
AACCGCTAATGTCCGTTCTAAGACCGTCTGGAGAACACTTGCCCATCAGTGCTTTTGAACCTTTTTTTCACAGGTCCCTTCCGATTACACTGAGAAGCTGACCACACCTGCTAGAAGATGGAGGTATGCAGCCCGTTAGTAGGAGTAATACTACCCAGCTTATAACCCTCAAACGTAGGGCAGATGGCGGCCGCGATATCCTGCAGATGCATCCAGTACTAGTATGGCCCGGGGGATCCTTATCTGTCAAAACCGCTAATGTCCGTTCTAAGACCGTCTGGAGAACACTTGCCCATCAGTGCTTTTGAACCTTTTTTTCACAGGTCCCTTCCGATTACACTGAGAAGCTGACCACACCTGCTAGAAGATGGAGGTATGCAGCCCGTTAGTAGGAGTAAT
>NZ_MJAA01000307.1:0-398 GCF_001743375.1 Enterobacter sp. IF2SW-B1
GTGCACTCCAGAGGATTGGATAACGGCGTGCGGGCTGTATCCTGGCGGCCGGCGAGAGCTGGCGGAAGATGCTGGGTGGCTTCAACGATCAGCTTTTCGACAAGCGGCGTTTTCAGGCTGCCGACGATCGTGAAATGGTCGCATCGCGTCGGAGTATCGCCCGCAAGCGGTGAGAAATCGTAGCTGTCGCCCGCAGCTGCACAGTCTTCAAGGGTAAAGAACGAGGGGATGCAGCTGCCGCTGCGTTTGTCGTGCAGGGTTAGCGTTCCGGCGTCCAGCGTTAATCGATACTGTGCATTCTCTATCTCGCTGCCCGTTGTCTGTTCAGGCTGCCGGAAAGGCGCCGGGTCATCTTCAACGTTAACGCTGAGATAGCCGACCGGCGGCAGAACCGGTGT
>NZ_MJAA01000308.1:0-396 GCF_001743375.1 Enterobacter sp. IF2SW-B1
TAAACTATTGTTTATAAATGAATTAATATTGATTTAGTTACATCTTAATTACGCATCTTAATTTTTCCCTAAGAAATGAACGATACCTTGAGATGAGTTTATGGTTCGTTGATATAAACGAAAAAGTAATTCGTTAATATCAAGCGCGAGCCATTCTTATTGCAATGAAATAAATGATGAGTGAATTATAGCCATTGTCCCCCCCCACCATGGCAAGAGAGCACATAGCGCCGTTCCCGGAGCGTTTAACCACCGGCTGGAACACCACAGGGCCTAAAAATCAGGAACTTGAAGCGCCAATATGTCAGCTGACGGGGAACCAGCCCGCGATTGCCGTCTGCTCGGCGACGGCGGGCATGCACGTTACGCTGATGGCGCTGGATATTGGTCCGGGCG
>NZ_MJAA01000309.1:0-395 GCF_001743375.1 Enterobacter sp. IF2SW-B1
GTCGGTCTGTGCGAAGCGGACGCGCTGCTCCTGCGGCACTTCTTCAATCTTAACCTGCTTGCCATGCTCCTGGGTTGGGGCATAATTCATGTGGATTTTTTTCGAGCCCATGGTGCGGCGCACCTCCGCCGGACGGCCGGCGGCAAGCGTAGGCTTGTGTACGTAGTATTCGTCAGCGATCACCGCGCCCTGCCCGACCATCTCACACAGGCCCCACGCGGAGGGGATGAACACCACCTGGGCGACGCCGGATTCGGTATCAATGGAGAACAACACGCCGGAGGAACCCACCTCCGAGCGCACCATGCGCTGCACGCCCGCGGAGAGCGCCACGCCGCGATGGTCATAGCCCTGGTGCACGCGATAGGAGATGGCGCGGTCGTTGAACAGGGAAG
>NZ_MJAA01000031.1:0-1136 GCF_001743375.1 Enterobacter sp. IF2SW-B1
ACTATGCTAAAATAGGTCAAAAAGTTGTAGTATATCTTGGTTCAAATGGCGCATTTACGAAAGATCAATTAAATGAACTATTGGATAGTTTCGGAAACGCAGACATTTATTTAGTTTCTATTAGAGTACCTAGAGATTATGAAGGTAGAATAAATAAATTAATTTATGAGGCAGCTGAAAAGCGCTCTAATGTACATCTAGTCGATTGGTATAAAGCTTCTGAAGGTCATCCGGAGTACTTTGCATATGACGGTATTCACTTAGAATATGCAGGTAGTAAAGCACTGACTGATTTGATTGTAAAAACGATGGAAACACATGCTACAAATAAGAGATAACTTGATGCACTAAACTTTTGAAATATTACATTACTTCTGATATTTATTATCAAAAAGGATGTATTTCATTAAAAGTTTAGTGCTTTTTTTATTTTCAAATCCCATGTTAGCGGTGCAGAAAAAGTGTTGTAAACATTCTAATTGGTATATTACATTCAATGATGCTTTGTTAGGAACAGATTACATTATGATAACAAAGTCCACAAGGTACCTAATCTCTGTTATAGTTTGTTTTATCGCAAAACTATAAAAGTTATAATTATTTGCATACTAAAAAAATAAAAAATATAAAATTTAAAATAATTGAGTCGCTAATGACTATATGTATAGAGTGTTTTGATTATTGGGAGGATATTTAATTATGAAAAAAATCGTTACAGCTACAATCGCTACAGCAGGACTTGCCACTATCGCATTTGCAGGACATGATGCACAAGCCGCAGAACAAAATAACAATGGATATAATTCTAATGACGCTCAATCATACAGCTATACGTATACAATTGATGCACAAGGTAATTATCATTACACTTGGACAGGAAATTGGAATCCAAGTCAATTAACGCAAAACAACACATACTACTACAACAACTACAATACTTATAGTTATAACAATGCATCTTACAATAACTATACAAACAATAGCCAAACAGCAACAAATAACTATTACACTGGTGGATCAGGTGCAAGTTATAGCACAACAAGCAATAATGTTCATGTGACTACAACTGCAGCGCCATCTTCAAATGGTCGTTCAATTTCTAATGGTTATGCATCAGGAAGTAACATATATACTTC
>NZ_MJAA01000310.1:0-394 GCF_001743375.1 Enterobacter sp. IF2SW-B1
TCAAGCTATGGATACAATGACAAGTTTCTGGATTCCACAATTAGGTGGTCAAAAATATGCCATGACTGGCATGACAATGAATTGGACGGTAGAAGCATCTCAAACTGGTACGTTCAGAGGTCGTAACTCTAACTTCAATGGTGAAGGATTCTCACGTCAAACATTTAAAGTAAATGCCGTTAGTCAAAAAGACTACGACAAATGGGTGAAAGAAGTTAAAGGTAAGAAAACGTTAGATCAAGATACATTTGATAAACAATTATTACCAAGCACACCTAATAAAGCTTTAGAATTTAATGGTACACATATGGCGTTTGTTGATCCAGCAGCCGATCCAGAATACATCTTCTATGCATATAAACGTTTCAATTTCGAATTGAAAGATCCAAACTTC
>NZ_MJAA01000311.1:0-393 GCF_001743375.1 Enterobacter sp. IF2SW-B1
CACAACGGCGGGCGACGTTACCGAGCTTCGCGGGCGGGATAACCAGCGCGTGAAGAAAGGGGAGGTGCTGGTGGTGAGCGAACCTCGCGATACCACCGCCCAGCGCGTTCAGGCTCAGGCTCAGCTTGGGCTGGCTATCGTGCAGCTGCATCAGGCCCAGGCGCAGCTGGCGCTCTCAAAAGGGCAGTATCCCGCCCAGCGTGACGAAGCCAAAGCGCTGGTGCTGAAAGCGCAGGCCGATCTGGCGAACGCGCAGGCGGAATACCGCCGCCAGCGGGGCGTCGACCCGCGCGCGACCACCCAGCAAAGTATTGATTCTGCGAACGCTCAGCTGCGCAGCGCCCAGGCTGGCCTTGCCAGCGCACAGGCGCAGCTGGAAGTGGCGGAGCAGGT
>NZ_MJAA01000312.1:0-393 GCF_001743375.1 Enterobacter sp. IF2SW-B1
GAAATTGTGCCTGCTAAAGCAGAGGAAAAACAAATTTTTAATACTTTCGAAAAAAGTTGTGGCTATAATAGTTACAAAGCAGTTCAAGATGTAAAAACTCACTCTGAAGAACAAAGAGTAACAGCTAAAAAATAATTCGTTCGAAATTAACACAATTTAATAGGATTTTTTCTTTAAAACTATTGCTAATAAAGCTATATTTTGATACCTTTATCAAGTGTTAAACAAAATGATTGATAAAAGTAAACTTAATATAGCTTTTTTAGGTGGAAAAATAAATGAACATAGGTAATAAAATTAAAAATCTTAGAAGAATTAAAAATTTAACGCAAGAAGCACTTGCTGAACGTACAGACTTAACGAAAGGCTACATTTCCCAAATAGACAGTGAAC
>NZ_MJAA01000313.1:0-393 GCF_001743375.1 Enterobacter sp. IF2SW-B1
AAAATGAACTTTTAAGTTGGAATGTTTGAAGAAAATTGATTATTCGTATGTTTTATCAAGCAGCTATGATAAAATTTAAACATAATACAATGCGAGCCATTTAACGATTTATGTTTAAATGGACATCGATATTGTATGAATTCGTTTTAACAAGCAAGCATTTCTATGTGAACGAACCAAAGGGGAAAGTAACATGATTAATAAAGAACATTTAGATCTTTTATATAAATTAAAAAAAGAAGTTGAAAAGTCGCGAAATGAAGCACTTTTACATACAATTAACCAAGTAATTAAGAAAGTATATTTGCAGCAATATACATGTTCGTTCGTTGGACATTTTTCTGCAGGTAAATCGACACTGATAAATTTATTAATTGAACAAGATATCTTACC
>NZ_MJAA01000314.1:0-392 GCF_001743375.1 Enterobacter sp. IF2SW-B1
TACTCACTAAATTATTCCAACCTAAGTGCGGCACTGGGTATTCTGTTTGGATACGCGAAATATTTCCTTGGATAAACCCTAATCCAGATGCATCGCCTTCATCTCTATGCTCATACATTAACTGCATGCCTAAACAAATACCGATCATTTTCTTATCAGTATTCTTAGCCAATATTGCATCGAGATTTAATCGCTTTATCTCTGACATCGCATCTTTAAAATGACCAACACCCGGTAATATGATTGTTTCTGCTTGATCGATTATATTTTGCTTATTTGAGACAACCACCTCATACCCCAAATATTCAATAGCGCGTTTTACATTACTAATATTCCCTAATCCATAATCAACGATGACAATCATTCAATCACACCTTTCGATGACGGCACAC
>NZ_MJAA01000315.1:0-390 GCF_001743375.1 Enterobacter sp. IF2SW-B1
TCTTTAGCCATTCGGCATCAAGGGGAACACCTGGCTATGACCCAACCCATCTTTTTAGTTGGCCCCCGCGGCTGTGGGAAAACCACCGTTGGCGAGGAACTGGCACGCGCATCTCATCGTCAGTTTGATGATACCGACCCCTGGCTGCAGCCCGAGCCCGGCAAAACCATCGCAGACATCGAGGAGCAAGAGGGATGGGAAAGCTTTCTCGCCCGCTAAACGGCCGCGCTGAAAGCGGTCACCACGCCGTCAGCCGGCATTCCGACGGGAGGCGGAATTCTTCTTGCCGAATCTAATCGTCACATTATGCGCGAAAAAGGCATATGGATCTATCACTGCGCGCCGGGGGAGGGTCAGGTATGGCGACGTGAAGCATGTCCAGAAGAGAGA
>NZ_MJAA01000316.1:0-390 GCF_001743375.1 Enterobacter sp. IF2SW-B1
ACAAGATGTTGATTTTGTAATTATCGCGGGTGATTTATTTGATAGTGAAAACAGAACATTACGTGCTGAAATTTTCTTAAAACAGCAATTTGAACGTTTACAAAATGAACAAATATTCGTTTATGTTTGTCATGGTAATCACGACCCATTATCTTCAAAGATTTCATCAAACTGGCCAGATAATGTTTCTGTATTTTCAAATAAAGTTGAGACGTATGAAGCAATTACTAAATCTGGTGAAACAATTTATATTCACGGATTTAGTTATGAAAATAGAGCAAGTTATGAGAACAAGATTGATGAATATCAGTCAAGTCAAGGCCAAAAAGGCATACATATTGGTGTCTTGCATGGTACGTATAGTAAGTCTTCAGTTAACGAAAGATATAC
>NZ_MJAA01000317.1:0-390 GCF_001743375.1 Enterobacter sp. IF2SW-B1
GCCTGTATTTACTGCATCTTTTCTTTCTAAAGTAAGGTAATAGTTACCAAGTACCATATCTTGTGATGGTGTAACTACTGGTTTACCATCTTTAGGGTTCAAGATGTTTTGTGCTGCTAACATCAACATTCTTGCTTCAGCTTGTGCCTCTTTTGATAAAGGAACGTGAACCGCCATTTGGTCACCATCAAAGTCAGCGTTATAAGCTGTTGTTACAAGTGGATGTAAACGAATCGCACGACCTTCAACTAAAGTTGGTTCAAATGCTTGAATACCAAGTCTATGAAGTGTTGGTGCACGGTTAAGTAATACAGGATGTTCTCTAATTACTTCTTCCAATACGTCCCAAACTTCATCATCCATGCGTTCGATTTTACTCTTCGCATTTTT
>NZ_MJAA01000318.1:0-390 GCF_001743375.1 Enterobacter sp. IF2SW-B1
GACGATTACCTTACTATTGCAAAAAGGGGGAAGTTAATCAATGGCTAAACAAGATGTAATTGAATTAGAAGGTACTGTATTAGATACTTTACCGAACGCAATGTTTAAAGTAGAAATAGAAAATGGTCATGAGATTTTAGCTCACGTAAGTGGTATAATCAGAATGAATTACATTCGTATTCTACCTGGCGACAAAGTAACTGTTGAGATGTCTCCGTACGATTTAACACGCGGAAGAATTACTTATCGTTATAAATAATCGTCACTCCATAATATAGGGAGGTATAAAAATGAAAGTAAGACCATCAGTAAAACCTATTTGCGAAAAATGTAAAGTCATTAAACGTAAAGGTAAAGTAATGGTAATTTGTGAAAATCCAAAACACAAAC
>NZ_MJAA01000319.1:0-390 GCF_001743375.1 Enterobacter sp. IF2SW-B1
AACTTCAAGCAATGATAACTGAATTACCACAACAGCGATTGGTTTTACCGAGTGAGGTTGCTCATACATGCGCCTATTTATATCACCCAAATGCTAGAAGTGTTACTGGAACTATACAGAAAGTTAATGGTGCTTGGTATATTTAAAATATAGAACTATTTTTATGAGCAAATGTTTTTATGATTGATGTTATAATATGAATATTACAATGAATCATAATTTGTTAATTAAACAAGGGGTGAGGTTCACCATGACAGTTGCAGAGAAAAAAGAATGGTACCTAGAATACGAAATTGAAATTAATAGACCGGGTCTTTTAGGTGATGTATCTAGTTTATTAGGTATGTTAGGTATAAGTATTGTTACAATTAATGGTGTTGATCAAGGTAA
>NZ_MJAA01000032.1:0-1093 GCF_001743375.1 Enterobacter sp. IF2SW-B1
TAATTTCGATGTTGTTTGATAAACGCACACGTGCATATTTACGTAACGCTGAGTTAGGTTTTTTAGGTGTCATTGTACCTACACGAGTACATACACCACGTTTTTGTGGTGAGTTTAAGTCAGTAAATTTTTTCTTTTTACTGTTGAAACCTTTATTTAAAGCTGGAGAATCTGATTTTTTGATTTTGCTTTGTCTTGGTTTACGTACTAATTGGTTAATAGTTGGCATGTGATATGTCCTCCTCTCTTCACTTTTTAATCCCACACATCCAGGTGGTTCATTTTTAGGTTAAATAAAATTTAGTAAGTAAAACACTTACTAATTCTCATTTAATCAATGCTACTATTGTCGCATTGACGTTAATACCTACATGTTTACCCAAAGCATGTTTGCTTTTGAAAAAAGATACAGGTATATTTTTCTGATTGATTTGGCTTAACACGCGAGTCATTAAATATACTTCAACGTCTTCAGCAATAATCAAAGATGTAACTTGATCTTTCTTTAACGCTTTAAGCGTTTCTTTAAGACCAACTACAAAATGTTGTTTGTTAAAGCGTGCAACTTTTTCCTTAGACAATAACTTATCCTCCAAAGTTCTGCTTGCATCAACCTTTAATATATTAACATTGAACAAGAGAATTCGTCAACATTAAATCAAATAATTTACATAAAAATAACAAGAGGCTAAAGCCTTAGCCTCTGTTATATACTTATTATTCCGTTACTTCAGTTTGAGATTCAACTTCTGCAACTGGTTTAGCTGTTTTTTCGTATTTTACGTCGCTATAACGTCTCATACCAGTACCAGCTGGAATTAACTTACCAATAATTACGTTTTCTTTAAGACCTAATAAGTCATCACGCTTACCTTTAATTGCTGCATCTGTAAGAACTCTTGTTGTTTCTTGGAATGATGCTGCAGATAAGAAACTTTCTGTTTCAAGTGATGCTTTAGTAATACCAAGTAATACTGGTTTAGCTGTTGCAGGACGCTTACGGTGTTTAAATGCTTCTCTATTTGCATCTGTAAAGTTATGAATATCAACTAATGAACCTGGTAATAACTTCGTATCACCTGCTTCGATAATT
>NZ_MJAA01000320.1:0-388 GCF_001743375.1 Enterobacter sp. IF2SW-B1
GTAGCAGCGTGTTTAACTTCTTTATAGGCATCCATTTTAGTTTGAGTTGATTCCGTAATATTCTCAATTTTGAATATTTCCTCGTTTTTAACTCGTTCTAACTCTTGTTCAGTCGTTGTCGCTTCAATTGCTTTAACACCAGAAACTTTAGCTGCATTAATACGCTCAATAGCTTCCGCTACTTCTTCATTTGTTGTATCAGGATTTAAAGGTGCTTGATCAATTTGTGCTTGAACAACTTCGTCAAATTCTTCAAGAGCTGCTGCTTTAGCTGTTGTAGCAGGTGCAGTTTGATTAATATCATTGATTGCTTTTGTTTTAATGGCTTCTACTTGTGCATTTGTAGTTGCTGCATCAATATCTTTTATTGCCTTTGTTTCAATTTTAC
>NZ_MJAA01000321.1:0-385 GCF_001743375.1 Enterobacter sp. IF2SW-B1
TGTGTCGATTTACTTGAATCAACACATTTAGCAATCGTGCCAGGCTCATCCTTTACAGAATTCGGTAAAGGATTTGTGAGGATTTCCTATGCTTATGAAATGGATGTTTTAAAAGAAGGTATGAAGAGACTTGCTAAATATTTAAATACTAAATAAAAATGATATGTTGAACTGGACGTCGTGAACTAAATTCATAGTACGTTCAGTTTTTTATATTCTATAAGTTTTAAATAATACTATAAAGAGACTGTAAATACTACCGAGTTATATTCCTCTCCTTTAAACACCTCACTCAAAATGATTCTATCAAAAGCTTTTAATATGCTAACTTATAATTGTTCTTCGAAACTTAAGCACTCAAATAATATATCACCATTCATATTAA
>NZ_MJAA01000322.1:0-385 GCF_001743375.1 Enterobacter sp. IF2SW-B1
TATGTTAGTTATTGCATTATTTAGTTCGATAATTTTCTCGTAATTACTTTCGTTATTACCTATTGAATCTTCGACCTTTTCTAAACCTTTAATTAGACTATTTAATTCATCATCTAATTGTTCTCCCTCAGTTCTCAAGCGTTCAATATTGAGATAACTTTGTTGAAACTTATTAATATCGTTAAATAACACTCTAGTTTTATCAATAAAAGAGATTTTACTTTCAATTAAATCTTCGTTTTCTTCTAACATTCTTTTCTCTTTGTCTATGTTTCGCTTATCACACTCAAGATTCAATATTTTATTATTGGTTTCAGAAATATCTTTTTTGCTATTAGCAATTTTAGTTTCAATTTTTTCTCTATTTTCAATATAATTCAATAGG
>NZ_MJAA01000323.1:0-384 GCF_001743375.1 Enterobacter sp. IF2SW-B1
GCAGCTCGTTCGAAGCCTACGGGCGGGAAATGGATCCGCAGTTCGAATACCTGTTTACCGACCTGCGTAAAACCCACAACCAGGGCGTGTTTGACGTTTACTCCCCGGAGATGATGCGCTGCCGGAAATCTGGCGTGCTGACCGGGCTGCCGGCCGGCTCCGGGCGCGGGCGCATTATCGGCGCCTACCGCCGCGTGGCGCTGATCGGCATCCGCTATCGGGTGCGCGCGCGTGACCTCCAGTTCGCCGATCTGCCGGGCAGCGCGGGTGCGCGCGTCATCTCCACCGAGTCGTCCCGCGTGACCTGCGCGGTTATCCCTACCAACGAAGAAAAAATGATCGCGCTGGACGCCCTCCGTCTTGGGAAGGTTGCCCCGGCCGCGG
>NZ_MJAA01000324.1:0-384 GCF_001743375.1 Enterobacter sp. IF2SW-B1
GCCAGCACGCTGCCAAGCATCATGCCGACAACGCCCAGGCAGATAAACCGCGTGGCGAAGTGGGTGCTCTGGCCCATCCCCCAGGTGACGTAATACATGGTCGCCGCCATGCGGATAAAGCCCGGGCAGCCGTTGCACAGCGTGAGCAGCAAAATGCGCCCCCACTGGTCGTTTTTCCACCCGTCTTTCAGGGCGTTTTTCAGCTCGTCGTTGGTCTGCACTGCCGGCCGCACGCGCTCGCGCACGGTGGCGAAGCAGAACAGGAACATACAGGTACCAATCAGCGCCAGGCCGGTCATCGCCATCTGGTAGCCTTTGGCTTTGTTATCCCCGCCAAACCAGTCGGCCATCGGCAGCAGCGTTAAGGAGAGCAGCAGCGTGGCG
>NZ_MJAA01000325.1:0-384 GCF_001743375.1 Enterobacter sp. IF2SW-B1
ACAACTGGAACATTGGCTTTGATCATTTCTGCCTTAGCAACATCTTTGATACCCATTTTTTGGATAGATTGATAACTTGGTCCAATGAACTTCAATTGGCATGCTTCGCATAATTCTGCAAAGTCAGCATTTTCAGCTAAAAAGCCATAACCCGGATGAACGCCATCACAACCTGTAGAAGTTGCAATAGATAAGATATTCGGAATATTTAAATATGAATCTTTAGACAAAGTGGGACCTACGCAATATGCTTCATCAGCAATTTGAGTTTGTAGCGCAGCTTTATCCCCTTCAGAATAGATTGCAACAGTTTGGATGCCTAAATCACGACAAGCGCGAATAATCCTAACTGCGATTTCACCGCGGTTTGCAATTAAAACCTTT
>NZ_MJAA01000326.1:0-383 GCF_001743375.1 Enterobacter sp. IF2SW-B1
CGTCCCGGCAACGCATTAATAGCTGCTGTTACCATTGGCATCATAATAAATGCCATACCGAATGAACGTAGTACATAGATGCCCATGATTGTCATATATGGCGTATCCATATTCAATTTAGTTAATTCCCATGTTGCATAAGTCATGACAGCAATACCAAAAATGGCTAAAGGTTTTAAACCAATCGTGTCTAACAACTTACCAGCAAATGGTCCTAGTAGACCCATAATTAGAGAACCAGGTAATAATAACAACCCGGAATCTAATGCTGAGAAACCACGTAAATTTTGTAAGTAAATTGGTAATAAAATCATACCACCATACAAGCTCATCATTACAACCATATTAATTACTGTTGTTAGTGTAAATGTTGGAAATTTCAA
>NZ_MJAA01000327.1:0-381 GCF_001743375.1 Enterobacter sp. IF2SW-B1
CGCTGGCGTGCCCTGTGCAGCATGCTCAGAGGTGAGGCGACAGGTGGATCCGGTACATGATGTCGGTTTCGCAGGGCCTTGAGGGCATCGGGCATTGTTTGTACAGAGTCAGCGGTACCCGGGTGACCGGTCACTCCGATGGAGACCCGTAATTTGCCCGGTGCTTCAGGCGGTTTTTTCATAGCGCCCACAGAACGGAGACAAACAACGATAACTTTTTACTCTGCAGTGCCAGGAGGTGTCACCGTGTAGTGTTTTCCGGCCCCCTCTTCCGGTACGACTGTCGCAGAACCGGAGATAACAGGCTCCATGACCGCTACCTGATTCCGTTCAGGCACTGAGCCCTGAGGAGGCTTCGTCGCTGTCTCAGGTGTTGCGGTC
>NZ_MJAA01000328.1:0-381 GCF_001743375.1 Enterobacter sp. IF2SW-B1
CACAAGAACGCGAAAATCCGATGATGTCAGTATGGCTGCTTTCCGACGACGACACCCATCTGCAATCTCGATGACACCTCCATCTACCCGTCGTCCGAACGCAGGCGTCTGCTGACCACTCAGGAGGAAAGAGGGGAGCAGATCATCAAGCGCGTCTTCGCTCAGTAGCTCCTGGTCACGTTCATAACCTGACCAGTCCCTTGATGCCGTTTCAACGCTCTCGCCAGGGATGGCTTCGAGAATAAATATCACTTCCCGGCCACAAACCGGAAGCAGAATGGTAGTCCCGCGGGCCATGGCTCCCACCCGTGCAATTAAGGAATCAACCATCGGTGCAGCGGGTGCCGCTGACGGATCAGTTTCGGGGCGGATATCTTTTAC
>NZ_MJAA01000329.1:0-381 GCF_001743375.1 Enterobacter sp. IF2SW-B1
ACGGTTACCGGATCGCATATTGCGGCATGAGGTGCGGTGTGTTCTTTGTGGGCGAGTACATGGATATCATCACGATTACCGCGTTGGAGGTAACGCTGTTCGTTGGGGGCGGGCATGGCGCGTTGTTACCGCCGATCATCAGGTTCGCGCTGAAAACCGCGTTCTTCATGATGATGTTCAATTTGATTCGCGCAGCGTAACCGCGTCCACGTTATGACCAGCTAATGTCCTTCGGCTGGAAAGTGTGCCAGCCGCTGACGCTCGTCAACTTGTTGGTAACGGCACCTGTCATTCTCTGCCAGCAGCCAAAAGGGGCTATAGACCATGACCTTAAAAGAATTACTGGTAGGTGTCGGTACCCCGGTACACAGTATCTGGATG
>NZ_MJAA01000033.1:0-1092 GCF_001743375.1 Enterobacter sp. IF2SW-B1
AATCACTAAACGATAGCTTTGTTCAGCAGCTTCTTTAATTATTTTTTGCCAACGTTCTATCTTTTTGGCAACTTTTGCCTCGTTTAATTTAACAATTGAACGTTCCATGCTAACAGCTATAAATGATGAAGCACCCAATTCAGTAGCTTTTTGTAGCAACCACTCATATTTGTCAGCTTTAATTAGTCCACTGCAAATCGTAACATCAACTGGCAATTCTGTATTAATATKTTGTTTTTCTTTTAAATSAACTGCGATTTTATCACTTGTTATATCAGCAATGGCACATAAAAAAACTGTTTGATCATTAAAAGTTAAAATAATTTTACTACCAACATCATATCTCATTACATTTGTTATATGATGAATATCTTCTTTTTTTGTAATAAAAAAACGCTGACTTACATCAGCGTTTTGGTCTATGAAATAACGTTGCACATTATTCACTCACTTTCTGGCCAACAAGACAAACCCAACCGTTGTCATGTTGTTCTGAAATAATTTTAAAACCTACACGCTCCATATGTGACTGTATACCTTCATACTTCTCTTTTATAATACCAGAAGTAATAAAATAACCGCCTTCATTTAGAGTATTATAAGCATCTTCAATCATTTCATCAATAATATGCGCTAAAATATTTGCTATTACAATATCAAATTTTTCTGTTTCGTCTTTCAATAAGTTACCTGGAACAGCTTCAATTAACGTTTCACAATGATTTCTTCTGAAGTTTTCTTTAGCTACACTCACTGCCATTTCATCAATATCCAACGCTTTAATACGTTTTACACCGATTAGATGACTTGCAATACTTAATATACCTGAGCCAGTACCAACATCAATTACTGAATGCTGTGGCAATACATATGTTTCTATTGCCTTCAAACACATACTTGTAGTCGGATGATCTCCTGTTCCAAAAGCCATACCTGGGTCGAGCTCAATGCAAAGCTCTTCATCCGCTTCTTTAGCATATGTTTCCCAACTAGGGACTATTGTGAACTTCTTCGACGCTCGGAATGGATGGAAATAGTTTTTCCATTCATTTTCCCAATCCGTTTCTGCAATGATTTGCTCACTGAATTGAA
>NZ_MJAA01000330.1:0-381 GCF_001743375.1 Enterobacter sp. IF2SW-B1
AGGCTCACTGGGCAGTATGATTGCAGAAAACCTGATGCGCATGGGTGTTGTCAGCCTCGGCATTCTGGACGCAGACCTCCTACAGACCGGAAATCTTAGCCGTCACGCCCTGACAATGCCGTCAGTTGGCCATAATAAAGCGGCCGCGCTGGGTGTGCATCTGAATCGTTTTCTGCCTGACGCAAGTGCCCGGTCATTCAGCTGCGCGTTTCCCCCAGAGAGTGAGGCCGCAAAAAACTCACAGCGTCAGTACGACTTGATCATTGATTGGACCGGTGATGATGGCGTTCGTAAGTCATAGGCGGCGTTTGACTGGCGAGGTGAAAAAATATTTATCAGCCTGGCTATGACAGGGGGGGCTGAAGGTTTATTAACGTTTGC
>NZ_MJAA01000331.1:0-381 GCF_001743375.1 Enterobacter sp. IF2SW-B1
TTAACATAGATGGTATTTTCTTAGGTAAAGAATTTAACCAATCATTAATTTGACTATAATACGAAGAGAAAAACGTATTATTTGCTATTTTATCAATAGAATTAATTAATTTTTCTAGATATTGCGGTGAATTTTTATCTAAACTATCTACTTGCGAACCAATAATAGGTATCAATAAATTAACAACTAAAGTAATAACACCTACTACAGCTAGATAAATACTAGAAATACCTGCAACTCTTGGTATTCTATAACGCTCCATCATATTTACGATTGGGTTAAATAGATAGAATAGAATTAAAGAGACGATGATAGGTGCTGCTATCGTCTTAAAAACGATGATAAAAGGATCAAAAACGTATGATACTTTTTCGAAAATAA
>NZ_MJAA01000332.1:0-380 GCF_001743375.1 Enterobacter sp. IF2SW-B1
AACGATGTCCACTCCCCTACTAATAATTAAAATCATTACAAATTATTTCAAACTTCACAATTAAAACTAACAGTTTTCTCAATAAAATGCAAGCTTTTCTCATTTGTTATTTAGAATGATTATAATTTAATAATAGGTGTTGCAATGCAATGATAGTCTTCGCATCTTCTATTTCTTTATTCATTAGCATCGATTTAACATTCTCAATCGGAACTTTAATGACTTCGACAAATTCATCTTCATCTAAGTGAACTGTGCCTTCTTCTAAATTATCCGTAAAATATATTGATAATTGTTCATCACAAAAACCTGGTGAACCATACATATCTACAACATGTGTTAACTCTTTGGCAATATATCCTGTTTCTTCTTCTAATTCA
>NZ_MJAA01000333.1:0-379 GCF_001743375.1 Enterobacter sp. IF2SW-B1
TCCGATCTGTATCGCGCGCATCCTGACTGGGTGCTGGCGCTGCCGGGCTATCCCCAGACGACCGGACGACACCAGCTGGTGCTCAATCTCACCATCCCGCAGGCCTTTGATTATCACGTGGAGCGCATGAGCTGGCTCTAGGCTGAGCATGCGGTTGACTACCAGAAAGGGGACATGAACCGCGACCTGGTGCAGCCCGGGCACAACGCTAAAGCCGCCGCCGACGCGCAGACCCGCCAGTATTACCGCCTGCTGGACGTGCTGGGCGAGCGTTTTCCGCACATTGAATTTGAATCCTGCTCCTCCGGCGGGGGGCGAATCGATTATGAAGTGCTGACCCGCAGACACCGCAACAGGGCGTCCGACAACAACGACGCGC
>NZ_MJAA01000334.1:0-378 GCF_001743375.1 Enterobacter sp. IF2SW-B1
TTGCCAAAGCAAAAACGTATTACGACTGGAAATTTCAGGTAGAGAGCGATCCGCAGGCCCCGCTGCCTGCGGCTTGTGGTCGCTAATGCTATGATGTGGCGAGACCTGATGTCCCTGTCACGTAGTGTGAGCTGCCCGGCGGAACGGCACGAATTGGGCAGGCAACAGGCTCTGTGAGATGCTGCCGGCCCGCTTCGCTAATAGACGGCCGTTTTACTGCGCGACGGGAACAGGCACTTTGCTAACCACTAAGGTAATGGGCGCCTTTGCGTCCTCTGCTTTCAGCGGGATTTTATTTTCATCCGGCTGGGTAAAGAGCGCCATGTATTTGTCATCTGGCATATCTATGATGACGTCATCGTCTGCGGCGGTGGCTTC
>NZ_MJAA01000335.1:0-378 GCF_001743375.1 Enterobacter sp. IF2SW-B1
CATTATTTTACATATTAAGTCAAATTTGGTCAAACACTTTGACTTTAAATAGTTACATTGTTTGACGCTTGTCTCTTTCCTTTGTAAACTGATAATATCTATTTTAGATTGTACTTATTTTACTTCTGATAGTACAGTGATTTGATTAACATATTTACTCCTTGTGGTGTAATGGATAACACGTAAGATTCCGGTTCTTAAGATAGGGGTTCAATTCCCTTCAAGGAGGCATTTAAATAAAATACAATACTTTTCAATACAGAGAATCCCGCAATGTCGGGATTCTTTTTTATGCTGATTTTTTTGTCTGTGATCAAGGACTCTATTAATTATCACATTCATATTTTCTTATGACCAAATTGATATATATATGATGCT
>NZ_MJAA01000336.1:0-378 GCF_001743375.1 Enterobacter sp. IF2SW-B1
GGTGGATATGGCCTTTATCGCCGGGCGTAACCTGCGCCTCATCAACCGAATCGCGAACCTTTACGGCATAGAGCTGGGTTACTACAGCCGGCTCAGGCGGTTCAAACTGGGCCTGCTCAATATCGCGTTTGCGGGCGCGAGCGAACTGGGGCGCGAAGTAGGAATGGACTGGATGTCGCAGGAGCTGGCGGCGCGTCTTTCAGCCCGGGCAGCCCAGGGCATTGGCGCGGGCTTGCTGCCGGCGCGATTGGGTATCAAAGCGATGGAGGGGTGCCGTCCGCTGCCGTGGATTGATGGCGATAAGCCGCGGATGGGGGATTTCAGGCGTGAACTGATCGGTCAGATGAAAGTAACGCTCAATAAAAAACCGTCTCCTTG
>NZ_MJAA01000337.1:0-378 GCF_001743375.1 Enterobacter sp. IF2SW-B1
CGTGCCCGTACTCGGTAATTCAATACTTTGCGTAACCCGTCACTGTGAGTTGGGTTAATGATAATAAAGCCCACATCTTTTAAAAAGATGTTGTTAATTTATATAATTTTTATTTACATTTTAAACTTATAAAAAAAGCGCCTATGTCATGATTTACCATCACATAGGCGCTTATCAATAAATTATTAATTATTACTTTCCATTTCATCTAATTTATGCGGATTTCCTGTAATTAGATGACAACTTATTCTTTTCAGGGGAACATTACATTTTTATAATATGTTCAAAGACAAACTTAACCATTCACAAATATAAAGAATAATATTATCAAATCATTGAACAAATCGTATTTTGCAACAATTGATATTTATATTAATG
>NZ_MJAA01000338.1:0-377 GCF_001743375.1 Enterobacter sp. IF2SW-B1
CTTATGGTGACTGCAGTCGATAATCATAGCCAGCGTCTCCGGCTGCATGGTGAGGAATGCCTCAGCACGCGCCTCGCGCAGCGTTTCGGCCTTGGCGGAGAGATCCTCCATATGCGCTTCGCCAGCGGCGTTTATGTGGGTCAGTTGTGACATAGGTTACTTCTTCAAATGTGTATGACAATTACACGGAAGGGTACGGGCATCCAGCTGAGGTGAAATAATATTTTCCCACGCGGTGCGGCAGGCGTTGGTCGAGCCCGGCATGGCGAAAATCAGCGTGTTGTTTGCCACGCCGGCCACCGCGCGCGACTGCAGCGTGGAGGTGCCAATCTCTTCAAAGGAGAGCATGCGGAACACTTCGCCGAAGCCTTCCACCT
>NZ_MJAA01000339.1:0-377 GCF_001743375.1 Enterobacter sp. IF2SW-B1
GATGAATATGAATGTCCGCTCTGTGCCAAAAGCAGACGTTGAAAACATTGTAGAATCGAATATTGCTATAAAAGCTAGAAGAATTAATAAGCCGCCAGCAGACGGCTTATGTGTAGAAAGGTAGATTCAGCTGTATTCAACGATATTAACCCCTTCATCAGCAGTTGGTTCTGAGAAATAATGCGTTATGATTTCAAATTGTTGATCTGAGGTCGAAAATTCATGTTCTCCTTCTGCATTACGCCCGCGTAAGCGGGATTTACATACGTCATCAGAAACTTTCAGATAGTGCAGCTGATTACTGGCACCTGACTCCATAATAATGCTCATCATCCATTCACGATTTGTTTGTGTGTTTGCCGGAAAATCAAGAACTA
>NZ_MJAA01000034.1:0-1086 GCF_001743375.1 Enterobacter sp. IF2SW-B1
AAGCGACTAGAGCAGGTGAAAAAGTAAGAGAAAATAACATTGCCATCGATGTAGCTTTTACATCGTTATTAACACGTGCTTTAGATACAACGCATTATATTTTAACTGAATCTAAACAACAATGGATTCCAGTAAATAAAAGCTGGCGTTTAAATGAACGCCACTATGGTGGATTGCAAGGCTTAAATAAAGATGATGCTAGAAAAGAATTTGGAGAAGAACAAGTACATATTTGTCGTCGTTCTTATGATGTGAAACCACCTGCTGAAACCGAAGAACAACGTGAAGCTTACTTAGCTGATCGTCGATATAATCATTTAGATAAACGTATGATGCCTTATTCTGAAAGTCTGAAAGATACTTTAGTTCGAGTGATACCATTTTGGACAGATCATATTTCACAATATTTGCTAGATGGTCAAACGGTATTAGTTTCTGCACACGGAAATTCAATTCGCGCATTGATTAAATATCTTGAAGATGTGTCAGATGAAGATATCATTAATTATGAAATTAAAACAGGTGCACCGCTTGTTTATGAATTAACGGATGATTTAGAAGTTATAGATAAATACTACTTATAAAAAAAGAGCTGCATRTACACAAGGAGTGAGTGTATATGCAGCTCTTAAATATGTGAAGTAATGTAAGGAAATAGTTAAGTATAGAGCTTATATTAACGAGCTAGGGATACTCGAAAATATAGTTAGACATACAATATAGTCAAATTAAAACAATTATTTCGCTCTTTTRTGTTGYTTAATAATCTTTAAAGCACGCTTTCTTGTTTTAATGTTAGGGCTATTTAAATTACGACGAGCAGTCTGTAAATCTAATTTCATCTCTATCCCTCCTTGTAAATATATTATGACTGATAACTACTCATATGTAAATAGTAATGATTACGTTTTAAAGAAATTGTAATAAAGTCGTGCTAATTTTTTTGAAAATGGGTATAATTACCGGATATCTAAAAATGTGTGTCGTTTTTTAGATGRTGAGGGGGAAGCTTTAAATGTCGAAGAAACAAAAATTAACGATGATTATTACTATGCTGATGGGTGGATTTTTTGGATTATTAAATGA
>NZ_MJAA01000340.1:0-376 GCF_001743375.1 Enterobacter sp. IF2SW-B1
CATATGGAAAATAGCCGTGTAGACAGGCAATTACGTGGTCGTTCTGGTAGACAAGGGGATCCAGGATCATCTTGTATATATATTTCACTAGATGATTATTTAGTTAAGCGATGGAGCGATAGTAATTTAGCGGAAAATAATCAATTATATTCATTAGATGCACAACTATTATCGCAAAGTAGTTTGTTTAATCGCAAAGTTAAGCAAATTGTAGTTAAAGCGCAGCGTATCTCGGAAGAACAAGGGGTTAAAGCTCGTGAAATGGCTAATGAATTTGAAAAAAGCATTAGTATACAGCGAGATCTTGTATACGAGGAACGCAATCGAGTTTTAGAAATAGATGATGCTGAGAATCGAGATTTTAAAGCGTTAGCTA
>NZ_MJAA01000341.1:0-376 GCF_001743375.1 Enterobacter sp. IF2SW-B1
TTCTGAAATTCTCGCGTAGTTTCTACGTTTACGATGTCTTCCATATTGGACAACTTGACCTGCCAAACAGATTCACCCCTCAAAAATTATGTGATCCGCTTTTAGCTAAATACCATAAGCATATTAATAAAAAGACAAAAAGAAAACGGCAACACTAATGATGACACCATTTTCGATTCTATATTTATTCTTAATTAACTTATCTATTTAACGTAAAAGTACACACTTATTGAACATAAATTTTTACATTATATAACTATAACAGAATATCCATTTCATTTCAAGCTTTTATGCTGCACAGAATATAATGTCCTTTATCTTTGTTTACCACATCTACATGTCGAAAAAGTTCATTCATTCTTTTCGTGGCAGACGG
>NZ_MJAA01000342.1:0-375 GCF_001743375.1 Enterobacter sp. IF2SW-B1
TCTCTCATTATTCTTTCACTCCTCAAGAATGATTTATATATTATTTATCCGTAATGCATACGATATAAACATTACATTCCATTATGATACGCTCCCTTTTAATATGTTCAAAATAAAATGCTTTAAAATTTTGCTGCATCTAATTCTGTCTATCTTTTCAAATAAAAATAACTATTCCCACATCATCGCAAATAATGCGAAGATTTAGAAATAGTTATAATCAATGCTATGTTTAAACGTCATGTAATTATTTAGCAGTACGTTGATCTGTTAAATCGACATATGATTGCGCCCATGCTTCAATTGGATGTAAAGCCTCTGCTAACGCTTTACCTTTTTCAGTTAGCACATAAATAATTTGTACTGGACTCGTAG
>NZ_MJAA01000343.1:0-375 GCF_001743375.1 Enterobacter sp. IF2SW-B1
ATAGCGTCAGCAATACGGCGAATCTGCTGGTCGACACCGCGCTGCCGACCGTCACCATCAACACCGTGGCGGGTGATAACGTCATCAACGCGGCAGAAGTGGCGGCAGGCCAGACCATCACCGGTAAGGTGGCGCACGCGGAAGCCGGTAACACGGTGCCGGTGAACATCGGCGGCAACAGCTACCCCGCGACGGTGCAGAGCGATCTGACCTGGTCCGTGAGCGTGCCGGAATCCGTCCTGCCGGCGCGGGGCACCGGCGATTTGACCGTGTCGGCGCCCGTCACCAACGGCCACGGCAATACCGGCGCGGGCGAGCGCGAAATCGTTATAGCCGCCCGCCTGCCGGGTCTGCGTATTAATACCGGGGCGGGCG
>NZ_MJAA01000344.1:0-375 GCF_001743375.1 Enterobacter sp. IF2SW-B1
TAGGCCGCCATCTCCGCAATGTGCTGCTCTTCGTTGTCGATAAGCGGCTCGTATTTCATGCGTGGAATGACCAGCTTGCCCTGCTCGCAGTGGTTGAACGGCGAGTCCAGCGCCACAAAACGCTCGCCCGCTTTCTCCTTCAGGCCGCTCCTCTCCTGCCCCCGGGAAAAGCGGGTCAGCGCGCCCCGCGTCGCCGATCCGCTGGAAAAGCTGATCTGGCGCAGCGTGCCGCACGTGGTCGCTACCCCTGCGACGCTGCGCTCTCTGCCCAGCTTTTCACGGCTGCAGGAGATCACCGGCCTCCCGGACAAAGCGTCCGCTCGTTTTGTGCCTCTGGACTCGCCGTTCAACCACCGCGCCCAGGGCAAGCTGGTC
>NZ_MJAA01000345.1:0-374 GCF_001743375.1 Enterobacter sp. IF2SW-B1
CCATCTCCGGGGGTCCCATCACGTACTTCCTTAAGTAGAGCGTCGCCCCGCGGCGCACCACGTGGGAGCAGTCCGCCATCATCTTGAACGCGCACATGATGCGCCACTGGCAGTTGCCGAGCAGCAGCCTGACATCTTTCGCCCCCCCCGCACCGCGATGCACCTCAAAGTTGTAGCGCTCTCTGGTGGTGAAGAAGCAGACGTAGAGCAGCCCCCCGCCGGTCAGCCCCACCACGCACCTGGGGCCGTAATATCCCACCTGCTCATCCCCCTTGCCGATGATGCTGACCAGCGGCAGCGCGATGCCGCTGATGGCGAGCGAGCCCGCCGCGGCGAGGAAGAAACGCCAGGACTGAAGGGCGTGGCGCTCTTTC
>NZ_MJAA01000346.1:0-374 GCF_001743375.1 Enterobacter sp. IF2SW-B1
GGCATGGCGGGCGGGACGATTTCCTCAAACTTTCACCTTGAAGGCGATTAACAGCCGATGCAGGGGCGGGCGGAGATCCAGGCGCGTCGATTGAAGCTGAAAGTGCTGATGCCGAACGTGGAGCTGATGCTGAAAACCGTCGGTGAAATGAAGGGCGTTGCGGACATTCGGGGGGTGGGTAATTCCGTGGCGGCGCTGCTGGGGAGCGGCAACGGTAACCTGAAACTGTTAATGAACGACGGTCAGGTCAGCCGCAACCTGATGGAGATCCTGGGGCTAAACGTCGGTAACTTTATCATCGGGCAAATCTTTGGCGATGACGAGGTGCGGGTGAACTGCGCGGCGGCGAATGTGGATCTGGTTAATGGCGTGGC
>NZ_MJAA01000347.1:0-372 GCF_001743375.1 Enterobacter sp. IF2SW-B1
ACTCTGGCGTTTGCCTCAGACGGCATTTACACCTATACGGTCATCCCGGGGATATCCCTCTCTACCTTTACCACGAAGGAGGTCTTTAACTACACCGTGACCGCTGCCAACGGCACCACGGACAGCGCGTCGCTGACCATCAACATGGCGCCGATATTTATCAGTTCGGAGCATAACGTTGTGATTTGGGGTTTGGACTACGGCGAGACGGTGATTTATCAGGTGCTGAACAGCACGGCGGGCTACGCGACGGGGGGCAATATCACCAGCGCCGGCGGCGACCACTGGACGAACTTCTCCCTGGCGCAGGGAGACAAGATCGACATTGGCGATCTGCTGGTGGGCTGGGACGGTAATACCGCCTCGCTGGGG
>NZ_MJAA01000348.1:0-372 GCF_001743375.1 Enterobacter sp. IF2SW-B1
ATATGAATGTCCGCTCTGTGCCAAAAGCAGACGTTGAAAACATTGTAGAATCGAATATTGCTATAAAAGCTAGAAGAATTAATAAGCCGCCAGCAGCCGGCTTATGTGTAGAAAGGTAGATTCAGCTGTATTCAACGATATTAACCCCTTCATCAGCAGTTGGTTCTGAGAAATAATGCGTTATGATTTCAAATTGTTGATCTGAGGTCGAAAATTCATGTTGTCCTTCTGCATTACGCCCGCGTAAGCGGGATTTACATACGTCATCAGAAACTTTCAGATAGTGCAGCTGATTACTGGCACCTGACTCCATAATAATGCTCATCATCCATTCACGATTTGTTTGTGTGTTTGCCGGAAAATCAAGAACTA
>NZ_MJAA01000349.1:0-371 GCF_001743375.1 Enterobacter sp. IF2SW-B1
ACCCCCGCTCATCCGGTCTGACAAGCTCAATAAACAGACGCGACATAGCATTCCCTCGTTATTAAAGAGGGGCGGTTGCCCGCCCCTCTCAAATGCACCTTAAACCTGAATTACCGCACGTATTACAGGACAGCATTAAGCAGATGCAGTACTGCAACAATCAGTTTGAGGAAAAGGATCACCATATCCACTACGCTCATACGCGTCTCCTTTAGGATAAAAGGAGCACGATGCTGGCGTACCTTAACGCCGCGTGTTGCCAGCACCTGGCTTGACGTAACACAGTGTGCTCACTTCAGGGGTTAAGGCACTGACGGCACCACCAGTTTCAGCCAGGACGTCGTTGCGCCGGTAAACTACGGACCCCTCGC
>NZ_MJAA01000035.1:0-1086 GCF_001743375.1 Enterobacter sp. IF2SW-B1
TGAAAAACACCAGATTTCCTAAAGTGAATAATTCAAATACGGCATATAGTGGCACGGTTCTATCTTGATGTATGTAATGATAAATGTAAGGTTTTGAATTACAATGTTCATGGATCATGTCGTAAATATCTCTTCTTAGTCTAGTAGTATTTTTTTAATGTTTTTTATATTTTGAACTACCGGGACTATAACTTTTATAATATGTTAATGATTTTTGAAATAAACTATCTAAATCAAAGCCAGAGTTTACACAAACTATTTCTAGCAATCTATTTTTAATAGCCGTTTCACAGAACATAACGTGTTTATAGAAAAGGTTTTTAATTTCTGTATCAAAACTGTATAAAGCGTGTAGTTCGCTGAATTTTTCAAAATTAAGTTCTTCCTCTTTGTTTAAAAAGAAATTATACCCTTTGAATCCATGAAAATAGCCGATGTTTCGTAACTGGTTTTTTTCCGTGCTACCATTTATTTGGATACCTTTATTGTCTCTTATATGTCTCATTAAACCATCAGTAGTTTTAGGTGTTTTTCTGTTCATAGTTTTTAACTCCCCAATCGTTCAAATTTATTCAGCATATCTTTCGCCATCTGATTAGTAACATGTGTGTATATCTCTAGATTTTTTTATAATCTGAATGACCTACATGCTCTTGCATTGCTTTTAAGTTAATTCCTAATTGAGCAAGTGTAGATATATGCGAATGATGTAATGTATGCGTCGTTGCAGGTTTCTTAATAGAACTAATCTCAGTTGTCTCTTTGATAGCCCCCCCTTTAATAATGTTATTTATTTTGTTTAAATCGATAGGACCACCAGCTGCATTTGTGAATATGTACCCTATATTAATAAACTTATCATTCAAAGCATAAGTGTTCTTAGTAAGTCGATGCTATGGATAGTGAGCCCTATGGCCCTATAGCTATTACTTCTTTCAGTTGTCTCTTTTACTCCGGATGCTTCCATTTTTAATCAGTTATCCAATTAATTGCACTATCGATATCTAGCGGTTTATCTTTATAGTTTATATTTCCTCTCTTTATTGCAAATAGCTCACCGATACGCATGCCATTAGCAATTTGAAA
>NZ_MJAA01000350.1:0-371 GCF_001743375.1 Enterobacter sp. IF2SW-B1
TTTTGGTTTGTTGTCGCCGGGCGACGTCGGCCCGGACGGCAGTGTGAAGTTTTTTGTTCAGAGCAATGGCGCTCTGCAACTTCTCTCCGACGTCATAATGGCTAATGAGGTGGCGGTGGATGGGCGGACGGTTTACTGGAGAAGCCAGAATGCGTTGGGTCATTTGTCACATCACGTAACGCACACCGACCCTAAAGGCCAAACGTCGGTGAGTGTGGAATAGATTTTGAGCAGCGGTCTGGATCAGAGCACGGCCTCGCTCTCGCCGCAGTTAGCAGGCTATAGCGGCAACGTTACTGAAGATACTGGCAGACACAGCTATATGAAACTGAACGTCAATTTTGCCAAAGCCAACAGACTGACCTTTATTC
>NZ_MJAA01000351.1:0-371 GCF_001743375.1 Enterobacter sp. IF2SW-B1
ATTAAAGGTGCTGTTATGGGTGAAAAGATAGGTACGTTAATTACAAAATAAATTTAGAGGTGTAAAATAATGAGTGACATTATTAATGAAACTAAATCAAGAATGCAAAAATCAATCGAAAGCTTATCACGTGAATTAGCGAACATCAGTGCAGGAAGAGCTAATTCAAATTTATTAAAAGGCGTAACAGTTGATTACTATGGTGCACCAACACCTGTACAACAATTAGCAAGCATCAGTGTTCCAGAAGCACGTTTACTTGATATTACTCCATACGACAAAAGTTCTGAAGATGACAACGAAAAAGCGATAATAGCAGCTAACTTACGTGTCAACCCAACATGTGATGGCGAAGTGATACGTATTGCCGT
>NZ_MJAA01000352.1:0-371 GCF_001743375.1 Enterobacter sp. IF2SW-B1
CTTCTACTTGTTCTGGCTTTAGATTTTGATATGCATCATTAATCACATCTGGGTTTAACTGTGCAATATAATCAAGTTCTTGCTCATTCACTAATAAGTACTTATCTTCAGGTAAGTAATAACCATTATCTAAGATAGCTACATTGAAACGACAAACGAATTGATTCCCATCTATTTTGACATCATTCGCCTTCATTGTACGTGTCTCAGTTAAATTTCTTAATACAAAATTACTATCTTCTAAATCTAGGTTTTCACTATGTCCTTCAAAGAATAACTGAACACGTTCCCAATAGATTTTATCCATATATCTCTTACTTTTAACCAACGTTAATTCATCCTTTTCTATTTACATAATCCATTTTAATACT
>NZ_MJAA01000353.1:0-370 GCF_001743375.1 Enterobacter sp. IF2SW-B1
ATCACTTCCGTCGCAGCGCCGATCGGGATCGTCACGCCGGGCTGAATGTCCGGGTTCCCGGCTTTGCCGACGGCGAAGATCCGCCCGTTCTTCACGCCGATATCGGCCTTCACGCTCCCCCAGTGGTCGACGATCAGCGCGTTGGTGAGCACCAGCTCCACGCAGCCGTCAGCCGTCAGCTGCCCCTCGCCCATGCCGTCGCGGATCACCTACCCCCCGCCGAACTTGACCTCTACGCCGTAGACCGTGAGATCGTCGGAGACTGCGATCCACAGCTCGCTGTCCGCCAGCCGGACTTTATCCCCGGTAGTGGGGCCGAACGTGTCGGCATACGTCTGACGGAAAATTTCAGCCATGTTTCACCTCGCCC
>NZ_MJAA01000354.1:0-370 GCF_001743375.1 Enterobacter sp. IF2SW-B1
CTCCACCAGCGCAGAGTTCTGCTGGGTGGTGGCATCAATCAGGCCAATCGCGCTGTTGATCTGCGAGATCCCCTCCGTCTGCTCGTGGCTGGCCTGGCGGGTCTCGCGCCGGATCGTGTCCCTCTCCTCCACGTTGCCGCCCATGCCGGTGCTCAACGCGCTCGCTTTTTCCACCAGATTCATCCCCTCCTGGGTCTGGCTGGTGGCGCTCTCGATCAGCTCGCGAATTTCACTGGCAGACGACGCGCTCTTCTGGGCAAGCTGGCGAACTTCCCCGGCAACCACCGCGAAGCCGCGGCCGTGCTCGCCCGCACGCGCCGCTTCCACCGCCGCGTTCAGCGCCAGATTGTTGGTCTGGAACGCAATGGCG
>NZ_MJAA01000355.1:0-370 GCF_001743375.1 Enterobacter sp. IF2SW-B1
GCAGCGAAGTTCCCGATCTCGATCCCCGGAATGCTGATGGACGCTATCGATAAACGTTGACAGAAATAAACTGTGCCAGCGCCTGGGTTTATCCCCATACGGGGCGCTGTCGCTTGTTAAACCAGGAAACAGTACCTCTGACCATGAATTTACAGCATCACTAACTTAATGCCCTGCCTGCGCTCCAGAATCCGATATTTCGCCGCGCCGTGGTGTATAATTGTGCATACAAAGAAGACGGCGCGCTGGGTATAATCATCCACAACCCCCTGGAAAACCTGCAGGTTGAAGGGAATCTGGACAAGCTGAAAATCTCGGCTGAAGCGCGCCTGCCGGCAATCCGGCTAGATAAACCGGAGATGCTGGGTGG
>NZ_MJAA01000356.1:0-369 GCF_001743375.1 Enterobacter sp. IF2SW-B1
AGTTCAGTCGGTAGAACGGCGGACTGTTAATCCGGATGTCACTGGTTCGAGTCCAGTCAGAGGAGCCAAATTTGAAAAGCCTGCTTTTAAAGCAGGCTTTTTGCTTTTCAGCGCAAGGTAAATGAAAAACGGCAAGCTTGTTGCCGTTTTTACTGATTTCACACTCTCCCGTGGGAGAGGGAAGGGGTCAGGGCATCAGACCGCACGAAATTACACCCGAACCGGCGCCGTCGCCGCCTCCAGCCACGCACGCGCCTCCCTATTCACAAGCGGTGACAGCGCCTCACGTACCTGCTCATGATACTCATCAAGCCACTGCTTTTCCTGCTCGCTCATCAGATCCTGCTCGACCTGCCTTAATTCAATCGG
>NZ_MJAA01000357.1:0-369 GCF_001743375.1 Enterobacter sp. IF2SW-B1
CACCACGCCGAATGGCAGACCGGACGATGAAATGGTGCCGACCGCGGTTGAAAAACCGGACGTTGGCCGCAGCATCACCTCGCTGGTGATGATTGAAACCATCGCGATGATTGCCAGCTGCCTGACCGTGGGCAAAGTGGGTGCGCAATGGCTGGCGGGTACCGCGGTTGAACTGCCGCCCTTTGTCTGCGTGCTGTTTATCGGGGTGATCCTGAGCAACGGGCTGGCGCTGATGGGCTGCTATCGCGTGTTTGAACGTGCGGTATCGGGGCTTGGCAACGTCTGTCTGTCGCGGTTCCTGGCGATGGCGCTGATGAGCCTTAAGCTGTGGGAGCTGGCCTCGCTGGCGCTGCCGATGGTGGCGATTCT
>NZ_MJAA01000358.1:0-369 GCF_001743375.1 Enterobacter sp. IF2SW-B1
AGAGCGGCACAATTATCGGAAATTTTTGCGAACAGAGCATTCGAAGGATTTAAAGTTGAACAAGTTAAAGACTTATTCTATGCAACATTCACTAAGTATAATGACAATATCGATGCGGCTATCGTCTTCGAAAAAGTCGATTTAAATAATACAATCGGTGAAATTGCACAAAATAACAATTTAACTCAATTACGTATTGCAGAAAGTGAAAAATATCCTCACGTTACTTACTTTATGAGTGGTGGACGTAATGAGGAATTTAAAGGTCAACGTCGTCGTTTGAATGATTCACCTAAAGTTGCAACGTATGACTTGAAACCAGTGCTGAGTGCTTATGAAGTTAAAGATGCATGATTAGAGAGTTGGAAT
>NZ_MJAA01000359.1:0-369 GCF_001743375.1 Enterobacter sp. IF2SW-B1
ATTTTGCCCGCTGCGCCGCGCTGGCGCGTGAGGCGGGCTACGACGGCGTGGAGGTGATGGGCTCTGAAGGCTATCTGATTAACGAATTCCTCGCCGCCCGCACCAACCAGCGCGCCGACGAATGGGGCGGTGACTATGCCCGCCCGATGCGCTTAGCCGGGGAGGTGGTGCGCGCGGTGCGCGAACGAGCGGGCGCCGACTTTATTATTATCTTACGACTGTATATGCACGACCTTGTGTAGGGCGGCGGCACGTTCGACTAAACCGTGCAGCTCGCGCAGGCGATTGAAGCCGCAGGTGCCACCATCATCAACACCGGGATTGGCTGGCACGAAGCGCGCATCCCGACCATCGCCACGCCGGTGCCGC
>NZ_MJAA01000036.1:0-1033 GCF_001743375.1 Enterobacter sp. IF2SW-B1
TTAGACGGTGGTAACTATTTGCGAAATAATATTTTAAAATTCTCTTTATTTACAGGTGAGAAACATATTGTAATTAATGCGGATGACATAAATAATTATGCCGAACTAGTTTCATGGTTAGAAAATCCGAATACGAAAAAAGTCGTATATGATGCTAAAAAAACATATGTAGCATCACATAGATTGGGAATTGATATTCAAAATATTTCATTCGATATTATGTTGGCCAGTTATATAATTGATCCATCTCGTACGATTAGTGATGTTCAATCAGTTGTTTCATTGTACGGTCAAAGTTTTGTGAAAGACGATGTGAGTATATATGGAAAAGGTAAGAAATTTAAGGTACCTGAAGATGATGTTTTAAATCCATATGTTGCTTCTATTACTGATGCAATTTACTTTGCGAAACCAAATATGGATAAACAATTAGAAGAATACAATCAGGTAGAACTCTTAGCTGATTTAGAGCTACCGCTAGCTAAGATTTTAAGTGAAATGGAAGAAATTGGTATATATACAGATGTTCATGATTTAGAAGAAATGGAAAAAGAAATTCAAGAAAAATTAGACGTCTTGATTCGAAATATCCATGATGCAGCTGGTGAAGATTTTAATATAAATTCTCCTAAGCAATTAGGTGTTGTATTGTTTGAGACATTACAATTACCTGTTATTAAAAAGACGAAAACAGGATATTCTACTGCTGTAGATGTCTTAGAGCAATTGCAAGGTGAACATCCTATCATTGATTATATTTTAGAATATCGTCAATTATCTAAGTTACAGTCTACTTATGTTGAAGGATTGCAAAAAGTAATTAGTGATGATCAACGTATCCATACACGTTTTAACCAAACTTTAGCGCAAACTGGACGTTTATCAAGTGTAGATCCTAATTTACAAAATATTCCGGTTAGACTTGAAGAAGGGCGTAAAATAAGAAAAGCCTTTAAACCAACTTCAAAAGATAGCGTTATATTATCAGCAGATTATTCTCAAATTGAATTGCGTGTATTAGCACACATTACAC
>NZ_MJAA01000360.1:0-367 GCF_001743375.1 Enterobacter sp. IF2SW-B1
GTGTCGTAGGTGCGGTACACCGGAAAGGCGATACGCCGCTTGCGTAGCGCGCGCTGGATCTCCTCGAGGGGCAGCGCACCGTCATTGCCGCGGGCCCGATCGTCCTCAAGCTCTAGCATCGTCGTGACCCCGCCCTCAACATTACGATCGGTCATCATACCCTTGGCATCGCGCAGTTCGGCGTGGCGATCGACCGGGACGCCCAGCGTCTCGTCGTGGATTGTCTCCAGGCGCGAGAGGTTTTCGTCATCGACCAGCACCTCCGCCAGCGAGGCGATAAACTCGTAGCCGGTGGTGCCGGAAACCGGCCAGTCGGTGGGGAGCTGCTCTCCCTTCGCGAGAATTTTTTCGACCGTGATGTAACAGT
>NZ_MJAA01000361.1:0-366 GCF_001743375.1 Enterobacter sp. IF2SW-B1
ACAAAAAAGTATTACACATTCAATCACGTGGTGGCTATTATACAGAAGGCCCTGCTGCTGATTTTGAAATGGTTGATCGTTATTTAAGAACAATTATTAAATTCTTATGAGTGCAATCATATGAAACAATCATTATCGAAGGCCACAATGCCGAACCTCATAAGACTGAAGAAATTAAAGCAACTAGTATTAATAATGCTGAAAAATTGGCAACAACATTTTAATTGTTATCTACACTGTGTGACTGATCAAACGTCATACAGTGTTTTTTATTGTATACCTTTCCCGTTTTTTATAAATATCTATTATTTTCATAAATTTAAAATTTGATATTCACTTTAATACTGATGTAAATATTTTTTAAAA
>NZ_MJAA01000362.1:0-364 GCF_001743375.1 Enterobacter sp. IF2SW-B1
AAGGATGCTTTACTGTATATATGTACTAAATTTGTACCTATCATCAATTCGATTGGTTTCAATACCCATGATGGAGAATTTTACAACATAAATGCAGACACGCTTGCCTATTTTATTGCATCATCATTAAAAGCGCCTATTTATGTATTAAGTAATATTGCAGGTGTACTCATCAATGATGTTGTTATACCTCAATTGCCATTAGTCGATATTAATCAGTATATTGAGCATGGTGATATTTATGGAGGTATGATTCCCAAAGTGCTTGATGCTAAAAATGCTATTGAAAATGGCTGTCCTAAAGTTATCATTGCATCAGGAAACAAGCCAAATATCATTGAAGCTATTTATAATAATGATTTTG
>NZ_MJAA01000363.1:0-364 GCF_001743375.1 Enterobacter sp. IF2SW-B1
TTCTAAATATTTTATCGATTTGTCGAAGGCTGACCGTTTTTCCGGGATGTACGGGCTACGGTTGTACACTGCCATCACTCCTGGCAGTGAGTGGCGCAGCAACGGTTCAACCACATGCGGGACTATGCCCAAGTTGTTGAGAGTGGGGGCAGAAGTGCGGCGCAGGGCAGGCAACGTACACGGCGGTGGAGGCTATAATAGGGTGTATAAGAGACATCCCGTCTGGCTGGCAGCATCTGGTTTCGTCATTTCACCAAACAGCATTCCGCTATCAAGGTGATTTTGGCGTAGCTGTAAAATAAATTCCTGTATAAATACAGGCACGGGACGGATAATTTTCTACCCACCCTTAAAATATACTCCC
>NZ_MJAA01000364.1:0-364 GCF_001743375.1 Enterobacter sp. IF2SW-B1
GCCGCTTTTTGTTTCTTTTTATAGTAATAAACTGGTATACCAAGTGCTGTGATTAGAATCCCAATAATTGCCAATATAAATTGTGTAAACAGTGTATTAATTAATACAAATGATCCTGCCAAAATAGCAATTAAAGGTATGATTGGATATAACGGTACTTTATATGGTCGCGCCATATTTGGTTCACGTTTTCTTAAAATTATTACAGCAACAAATGACATACAATAGAACAACCAAATAACAAAGATTAACATGTTTGTAATTGTATCAAATGGCCCCATTGACATCATGAGGATTGCGATTAACAGTTGAATAATTGCGCCGAACCATGGTGCACGTGATTTTGTTAATTTTGCAAATAAAT
>NZ_MJAA01000365.1:0-364 GCF_001743375.1 Enterobacter sp. IF2SW-B1
CAATATATATTGGAAGTGATTTGTGGCAGTTATGAAGATTTAAACGTATCTTTTTATGGCGGACCTAATGTTGAAAGAAAAAGAGCAATCATTTCGCCAAACTATTATGAACCTAAAGAAAGTGACTTTGATTTAACATTAATGGAAATAGATTATCCTGAAAAATTCGTCACTTTAAAACATCAACATATTTTAGGGACATTAATGTCTTTAGGTATCGAACGCGAACAAGTTGGAGACATAATTGTGAATGAACGAATTCAATTTGTTTTGACAAGTAGATTGGAATCATTTATTATGTTAGAATTACAACGTATTAAAGGCGCATCAGTTAAACTTTATACTATTCCAGTAACAGATATGA
>NZ_MJAA01000366.1:0-364 GCF_001743375.1 Enterobacter sp. IF2SW-B1
ACGGCTTCAGGGTAGTGAACACGGTGGTCATGCGCGCGAAGTGCGCGATGGTTTCCGCATCGCCGTCGAACTGCCAGTTGTCGCCAGGGCGGTTGCCCTCGTGGGTACGCATCATCGGCGTAAAGGCGCTGAAGGCGCACCAGCGCAGCAGCAGCGCCTTGCTGCGCTTCATCTCGAACCGGGTGGTATAGCCGCCGATGTCGCTGTGGGGCAGGCCGGGCCCGGTCAGCGCCAGCGACAGCGCCGCAGGGAGGACGGACGCCAGGCCGTCAGCCAGGCTCCAGTCGACGTTCTGATCCCCCGCCCACCTCATCACCGAGTGCTTCTGGCTGCCGGTGTAGCCCGCGCGCATGAAGAACAGGAT
>NZ_MJAA01000367.1:0-363 GCF_001743375.1 Enterobacter sp. IF2SW-B1
CGATGCGACATAACGTACTTTTTGCCACAGCGTTTGCCACCCTTGTCTCCACCAGCGCGTTTGCCGCTGACCTGCCGGGCAAAGGCATTACCGTGCAGCCGGTGCAGAGCACCATTTCGGAAGAGAGCATCCAGACCCTGATCGTCAGCCGCGCGCTGGAGAAGCTGCGCTATACGGTCACCACGCCGACCGAAGTGGATTACAACGTCGGCTACACCACGATTGCCTCCGCTGATGCCACCTTTACCGCCGTGAACTGGCAGCCGCTGCACGACGACAAGTATGCCGCCGCAGGTGGCGATAAGAAATTCTATCGCGAAGGTACCTTCGTGACCGGCGCGGCGCAGGGATATCTGATCGACA
>NZ_MJAA01000368.1:0-363 GCF_001743375.1 Enterobacter sp. IF2SW-B1
ACCAGGCACAGGCCAACCCGGCGGTTTGTTCGTTCCGGCAGGCCCATACCGATGCGTGAATGCGTTGCGCAAGCACCTTGTTTTCGACAGGCTCACCGCTATCAGGAAAGAGCTGCGCCATGTAGGGCTGTTTTGATTGGGGGTGGTTTGTTGAAAATCAGGTGCTTGCGCAAAGCAGTAACGAATCGGTATGGGTGGGCTGGAACGATCAAACCGCCGGGCTGGCCAGTGCCTGGTGGCGGGACGAAATTTTAGCATATAGTGCTATCGCTGCAGTTTACTCTCAGGGGAGCGCCGAGAAATCAGCCAGTTAGAAAAAAGAAAATGACCCGGTGCGTTGCAAAGTATTGCCTTTTGTATCCG
>NZ_MJAA01000369.1:0-362 GCF_001743375.1 Enterobacter sp. IF2SW-B1
CAGGTGACCGCGCAGATTGACTTCTCTAATAAAGAACAAACCGAAGAGCAATACAGCCCGAACGGCGATGCGGCTCAGGCGGTAATGCGTTCACGCCAGATCAACTCCAGCGAACAGCTCGGCGGGGCCTACCCTGGCGGCGTGCCGGGCGCGCTCACTAACCAGCCCGCACCGACAAACGCGGCGCCGATTTCCACTCCGCCAGCCAACCAGCAGAACCGTCAGCAAAAAAATCAGCACACCACCACAACGACCACTAACACCGGTCCGCGCACCAGCAGCCGTCACGAAGCCACGAACTAAGCAGTGGAACGGACGCTCCGCCACACTAAGCAGACCGTGCGCGCTATTCAGCCACATTC
>NZ_MJAA01000037.1:0-1023 GCF_001743375.1 Enterobacter sp. IF2SW-B1
CATACCTTGGGTAATAATGGGAAAGAAGAATGCTAAAAAAGAAAGAAAGGTTTTTCAAATCAATTAGATAAATTAATTACATCCTGTCAATATAATCAAACTCATGGAATACCTACTGGCAACATATTAAGTCGTATTATTAGTGAATTATATATGTGTTATATTGATTCTGAAATGGAAAATAAAGGGTATAGATATGCGAGATATGTGGATGACATATCATTCTCATTTAATTTTGAAGAAGAGAAAGATAAATTTTACAGAGATTTTAACAAACTATGTATGAAATATGAATTAAAAATTAATGACAAGAAAACTGAAGTAAATGATTTTCCATATATACATCCACAAAACAAAGACTTTATATTTAATTATTTCAAAAATTATTCCTCAAATAGTAAAGATGAAACTTGGATTATAGGTATTAAGAACTTTATTGATTTATGTATAGATGAAGAAAGAAAAGGAAATAAAGGGGCAATAAARAGTATTTTCCCAGTAATAGAAAATACTTTAAAGAAGAAAAAAATAAATAAACATCAAATAAGTAAGATATTTGGATATAGGAATAATATTACTAAATTCAATATCTTGCAATTCATATTAGATTTATCACTAAAAGACTCTAAATTAACAAATAGATGCCTATCTTTATTAAACTATTTGACTATTAAAATGGACGATAAAAAAATAGTCTCAAAACAAGTTAAACAGTATTTTAAAAATAGAAACGAAGAAATTAGAAAATTGTTAGTATTTTATAATAAAAATARTTATCATCAAGAAGCATACCAAATTCTTGTTTATATTGTTGAATATGATGTAGATATTCTTTTAAAAAATGATGTTTTGAGTTTGCTAAATGAAAATACAGATAACTTATCTCTATCGTTATTGACAATAATATATCTAAGAAAGTCTTGGAAAATAGAAAATTTATCAACAAAAACTCATAATATATWTAAAATTTCTAAGGATGATTATCCTGCAACAGTAGGTGTAATGTCGCAAAATTAACGGTCC
>NZ_MJAA01000370.1:0-362 GCF_001743375.1 Enterobacter sp. IF2SW-B1
CGGCACGACGTTGCGCGAGTTTGGCGTAACCTGCGCCATACCGATGGTCGCACGTCCGTCCGGCGCGTGCCGATAGCCAATCTCCTCCACCTTCAGCGCCAGCTCCGAGAACGCGGTCAGCGCGTCGCGTCGGCGGTGCATTGGCGTGGTGCCCGCGTGGGCGGCAACCCCGTCCAGCGTCAGGGTAAACCAGCGCTGGCCCCTTGCCGCGCGGACTAACCCGATATCCAGGGCTTCCTCTTCCACAATCGGGCCCTGTTCGTTGTGCAGCTCGTAGCAGGCGTGAGCCGGAACCGCGCGGGCAGGGGCTTCACCCCGGTAGCCGCTGCTTTCCAGCGCTGCACCCACGCAGATACCGTATC
>NZ_MJAA01000371.1:0-362 GCF_001743375.1 Enterobacter sp. IF2SW-B1
ATTTTAAAGCTTTATTATCGTCAAATTTCAGTATGAAATTGGTTTTAATGGGCTTAAATTAGAATAGCCATTCAGATAAAATCATTTATTTAAACTGTATAATATGGTCAAAATATATGAGATGTTACTATACAAATTTCTAACTTTCACTTAAAATAAAATATATATAATTAAAGTGGAGGTAGAATGACATGAAACACCTCGTAACATTCTTTTGGGCATTATTATTAATGCAAATGGTTAACTTTGTACTTAATAGCCTAGTAGGTGGAGACAGCTTAAATTTAGTGAATCCAATTATCATGGCAGTATTGTTCACGATTTTCACAGCAATTTTTGCTGCAGTAATTAAACCGCCGAAA
>NZ_MJAA01000372.1:0-362 GCF_001743375.1 Enterobacter sp. IF2SW-B1
AAATAAAAAATGCCGAGCGCCAGCAGCGCCAGATAGTGGACTCGCTCTATGCCGTCGGTGTCCGCGTTGGCCGCCATGCGATCGCTGCGGGACATTACGCCGGACATGACCGAGAAGTGGAAGGAGAGACCCATCTGCCCCGCCACGGAAAAGGGCACCGCGACCCCAACGGCGACAGCCGGCTTCACGCCCGTGGTGATGGCAAACGGGGTGCCGACGATGGTGCCGATAATCACGTTGGGCGGCTGCGCGCCCGCCAGCGGCGCCAGACCCATCCAGACCAGCTCTAAGGTACCGCCGGTCAGGATCCCGGTATGCAGATCGCCCAGTATCAGGCCGACCAGAGGACCAAGCACCACCGG
>NZ_MJAA01000373.1:0-361 GCF_001743375.1 Enterobacter sp. IF2SW-B1
CTTTAATCTGCGCGTTGAGGTAGAGCGTAACGCTCTTCGCCAGCTTGTCGAGCAGTGCATGCAGCGCCAGAGGTTCGGCGTACATCATCTTATTAATCAGGGTGAAGGCTTAGCTGCTGACGCCATCAACCATGTAGGTGGCCCGCGTCCACGGGCTGCCGGAGACGCCAATCAGCGGCACTTCGCCCTGCCTCTCGCTGCGAATGGTCGGCACTGCGATGGTGGTGCGGTTATCCCGGTCGCTGGAGCTGGTGGAGTACATGGTGGCGCGTATCGCGACCACCATGCCCTATATTCCCGGCTTTCTCTCCTTCCGCGAATACCCCGCGCTGCGGGCCGCGTGGGTGCAACTCTCGCTTAA
>NZ_MJAA01000374.1:0-361 GCF_001743375.1 Enterobacter sp. IF2SW-B1
TCCATTAATTGTAATATTACGTTGAGCGCCTTGTTCATCAATGCTATAATTAGTTACATAATAAATTGAACATCTAAATACACTAAATCCCCTCACTATTGCCCTAGTGATGGGTTTTATTTTGCTGTTGATTATCTATCACCCTTTTTATTTCCAAATTCTGATTCCATATTAAACTATTATTTATAATTTCCAGCCTGCTGATTTACTTTTTATTCTTATAAAGTCTTGATACATTCCTGGTTTTCGAATTAATTCATCATGACTACCTTTTTGAATCATTTCACCTTCATTGAGCACTATAATCTGATCTGCATTTTTAATAGTTTCAAGTTTATGTGCAATTGTAATTACTGTTTTG
>NZ_MJAA01000375.1:0-361 GCF_001743375.1 Enterobacter sp. IF2SW-B1
CCATCACGTAACGGGCAGGCGAGACGCCCGCGTCGCGGGTAAAAACCCGGGTGAAATTGCGCGGGCTCATCGCCACCTTTTCGGCCAAATTTTCCACGCACAGGTCGGCGGTGAGGTGCTGCAGGATCCAGGTTTGCAGTTCGCTGATAGGCCCCGATGCTCCAGGCTGCTGCAGGCTATAGCGGCGGAACTGCAGCGGTCCGCCGGGGCGACGCAGATACATCACCATATCCTGCGCCACGGCGCGGGCGAGGGTAAATCCGTAGTCGTCATCCACCAGCGCCAGGGTCAGATCGCACCCGGAACTCACGCCGCCGGAGGTCCAGATGGGGCCATCCTGAATATACAGCGGGCCGCCGTC
>NZ_MJAA01000376.1:0-360 GCF_001743375.1 Enterobacter sp. IF2SW-B1
CGTGACCGAGGGCGATGTAGGAGGGGCGGGCCGCCAGCGCCACGACGATATCCATATCATCGTGTGTTGAAACCCCAAGGCGCAGCCCAGCCAGGCGAATCGCGTTCAGAACGGTGGATTCCAGATCCACCAGGCCCAAATGCCCGCCGTACGACCGGTGCTTAACGGCCAGCCGCCAGTAGTCGTTGATAAACAGGCGGGCATTGTAGCGATGCCCCCGCGCGATGGCGGCGACGCCGTCGGCCTCCACCTCTTCATCACGCGTATCTTTGATGCGCAGCTGGAGGGTGCGAACGCCGGCCTCCCGCAGGCGGGCGATCCACTCCACGCTGTCCACCACCGGGTAAAGCCCTAAGCGAA
>NZ_MJAA01000377.1:0-360 GCF_001743375.1 Enterobacter sp. IF2SW-B1
GCTCAGCCCTTCTTTCAGCAGATCGCTGGTGACGTAAAACGGCAGCGTGGTACTCACCTGGCGCCCCAGCGCATCGGTGGTGACCAGCCCCGCATCCCCGGCGCCGTTTAAGTTGGGCCGGGTGGGGAGGGTGGTGAAGGTGGGGCGTTTTGGCGTGGTGTATACGTGGTACAGCCAGAGGCTGATCCGCGGAGATGTCCTCGGGCAAATCTCCTGGGGCTACTAGTACAGCACCAGCGAGTTCAGCCTCGCCACCCCGCTTACCCGCCGCGAGCGCGGCTTTGGTAACCTGGCCCTGTATGACCAGCCGACGGTGTACGACGAAAATGACCGCCCCATCGCCAGCTTTAGCCGCAATAC
>NZ_MJAA01000378.1:0-360 GCF_001743375.1 Enterobacter sp. IF2SW-B1
TTTTGCGGCTTTTCCCTGCAGGCGGGCAGCTCGCTGGGATCCACCGCCTTGATTCCGGCCGGGTTGAGGCGGGTTCTCGCCTCTTCATACTCGCGTTGAACCGGACGGGAGATCTGCATGTAGTTGTTATCCAGCAGCTGAATTTGCGCCGAACTTACCGTTTTCTGCACCGTAATGCTGTTGCGGATTTGCCGGATGTCGTCGAGGAAGGGTTGCAGCGGTTTGCGCGGCTCCACCAGGAGCGGCAGCATGGACGGGTCGTTAAACAGCGAGGCGTAATAGCGGCTGAACTCTTTTTTATCCACCAGCATTTGCGCCAGTTCACTGAACATCATGCCGCTCAGGACATCGTTGATTTCG
>NZ_MJAA01000379.1:0-359 GCF_001743375.1 Enterobacter sp. IF2SW-B1
ACTGGCACGTCTAATAGATTTGCTAAACGGATTGTTTTACGTAACGTTTCATCGGCTTCTTTCGCTTCTATCGGATCTGGAGAAATAGGATTGTTATGACAACTGAAACCACTTATTTGTAAGCCTCTGTCTGTGATTGACTTCATAAATGCTTGTCGCTTGTCTTCATTTTCTAACAACTCCTCTAACTTACAAAATTTATCTCCTGGGTTACCACCTGTTCCAACTTCAATCATATCCAAACCAGATTCTGCGACATAATCTAACATATCTTCAAAATTTTTATCGTAAAATAATACTGAAAATACACCTATTTTCATTGAAAAGCACTCCTTCTTTTTATATTGAGAATTTTGTAT
>NZ_MJAA01000038.1:0-1021 GCF_001743375.1 Enterobacter sp. IF2SW-B1
TAGTGTAAGTAGCCATGAAATTAATTCATCAAAATATGTTGAATCACCAAACTACACGAAGGTTGAATTCGGAAAACACTATGCAAGACTTAGACCTAAGAAACTAAAGGCGAATATTGAATATACAACGCCTAATGGTCACATATATCGGACTGATCATAAAGGGCGCATAAAAGAAGTTTATGYAGACAATCTCTCTCTAAAAGWTGGAGATCGTAATAACTATSSGCAAAAAACTGYAGGTSGAGAGSAYAGATTACCAGACGATGAYGGAGGTCATTTMATTGCTAGAATGTTTGGTGGTTCAAAAGACATAGATAACCTTGTAGCACAAAGTAAATTTATCAACCGTCCATTTAAGGAAAATGGTGAATGGTATGATATTGAAAAAGAATGGAAAAATGCTATTAATTTTGGAAAGGAAGTAAAAAATATTAAAATTGAAGTGAAATATAATGGTAATAGTCAACGGCCAACTATATTTAAGGTTGGATATGAGATTAATAATGAACGAAAAGTTAAAATAATAGAAAACATATAGAGGTGTTAGTATGGGATTTGAAGGTAAGTTAAGTGAAATATACAACAAGATTGCGAATGAGATAGATGGCATGATACCAGTAGAGTGGGAAAAGGTATATACGATAGCCTATGTAAATGATAGAGGAGTGGAGGTCGTTTTTAATTATACTAAACCAGGTAGYGATGAATTGAATTATTACACGAATATATCTAGAGATTATAATGTTTCAGAGGAAATATTTGATGATTTATGGATGAATTTGTATTACTTGTTTAAGAATTTAAGGAATTTATTTAAAGAAGAAGGACTAGAACCATGGACATCATGTGAGTTTGACTTTACAAGAGACGGTAAATTAAACGTATCTTTTGATTATATTGATTGGATTAAATTAGGCTTAGGTCCATTAGCTAGAGAAAATTACTATAWATATAAAAAATTTGGAATTATGCCAGAAATGGATTATGAAATGGAAGAAATTCGAGAAGTAGAGAAATA
>NZ_MJAA01000380.1:0-359 GCF_001743375.1 Enterobacter sp. IF2SW-B1
ACCAGCTGACCGCAGCTGGCTTCATCCCACTCCATCTGGATCTCAGGGACCGGCACCACGCTTTTTTCCTGCGGCTTGCGGGTGGCAAAATCTTCATCCTGCGGGTGCCAGCCCATCGCTTTCCAGACGATGGCAAGGGCTTCAAACATGCGGCGACGGAAAATCTCGCGCGCCTGCTGCGGCAGGGCCGCGGGCCGGGTCTGGAGCCGGGGGCGCTGCGGGCGGGGCGCGGCCGGGAAGCCCAGGCGCTGGCGGGTGGCGACGCTGTTGATCTGGCCCAGGGCCTGGGCCAGCAGCTCGCACAGCTTGTGCGTCATCAGCGTGCTGCGGCTGTACTGCGGCGATATGTCGGGCAGCCG
>NZ_MJAA01000381.1:0-358 GCF_001743375.1 Enterobacter sp. IF2SW-B1
TTATTATCTGTTGTAGACACTTCTGGATCTTTCGATGTATCTTTCGATTTGCGTATTTGTTGACTCAAATGGTCTAAGTCTTCTAACGCATTATCTACCATTGCTTCATCATTTTTATTATCTTTTTCTCCATGTTTTGTTGCAGCCGTTTGTGACATATCATTTTTCATTGCATTAAGATCGTCCTCGTCACTTTGTTGACCCCTATCAACCTTTGAAGAAACCTCATTTAAATCTTTAAGCAATTGATCTAATTTACTGTCTATATCACTTTGACCGTTCATTTCAATGTGAGAACCTTTATTGTCTTTGCTATCCAACTCATTAGCTCGTTTTATGATTTCATCTATTTGCGATG
>NZ_MJAA01000382.1:0-358 GCF_001743375.1 Enterobacter sp. IF2SW-B1
CATCCTGTCCAAAGACGAAGGCCGCCCTCATACTCCGTTCTTCAACGGCTACCGTCCCCAGTTCTACTTCCGGACAACTGACCAGACCGGTCCCATCGAACTGCCAGAAGGCGTAGAGATGGTAATGCCAGGCGACCCCCTCAAGATGGTTGTGACTCTGATCCACCCAAGCGCGATGGACGACGGTCTGCGTTTCGCAATCCGTGAAGGCGGCCGTACCGTTGGCGGGGGCGGTGTGGCTAAAGTGCGCGGCTAGTGGCTGAGAACATGTGACGCAATGCGCAATAAAAGGGGGGCATTTGATGCCCTTAGTGCACGCTTTCACATCATAAGCGGGGACATCAGTGATTAATTTTGT
>NZ_MJAA01000383.1:0-358 GCF_001743375.1 Enterobacter sp. IF2SW-B1
GACGAAGAGCATGAGCTGGTCACGTCCAAACCTGCATGTTCCGCTGGTGATCCACTGGCCGGGAACGCCGGCGCAGCGCATCAATATGCTCACAGAACATAAAGACGTCATGACGCCCCTGATGCAGCGCCTGCTGCACGTCAGTACGCAAGCAAACGAGTATTCGCCGGGGCAGGATCTCTTCAGCGCCACGCGCCGCCATAACTGGGGGACTGCTGCTGACGGCAACACGCTGGTGGTGACCTCGCCGAAGCTGACGCGGGTGGTGAACAGCAACGGGAACTTTCAGACCTATAATCTGCAGGGTGAACGGGTGAAGGACCAGAAACGACTGCTTAGCCTGCTGTTACAGGTTCTG
>NZ_MJAA01000384.1:0-358 GCF_001743375.1 Enterobacter sp. IF2SW-B1
CCTGTTTTTTGTCAAGCGCTTTCTGCCTCAGCCCTCGGAGGAACACCAGTGGTATCAGCCCACCACGGACACCGAAAACGCGTTGATTCACCCGCAAAATACCAATTTCGTTGCCGACAGTGATTATCAGTCTGCCTCCGTTCAGGGCAACCGGGCGCTGGCGCTGTCCCAGGACGGCTATCTTAACCTCGACTGGACCTGGCTGGGCCAACGCTCGCGTCATCAGCCGCAGCAGACCTAAGCTAGCGTTTAGAGTGCAATTTTGTCAGCAGACATACTCTAAGCCCTGTTTTTAAGTACCCAGGAAGCCAGAATAGTCTTGAGAAGGGAGGAAATTGCTGGGCAGCATTATGAGCAT
>NZ_MJAA01000385.1:0-358 GCF_001743375.1 Enterobacter sp. IF2SW-B1
CGCGACTGCTGCGCAGGTTATTCTGGCATGGGCAATGGGTGAAGGCTATGCCGTGATCCCATCATCAACCAAGCGCGAAAACCTGGCCAGCAACCTGCTAGCGCTGGATCTTCATCTGGATGACGAGGATAAAAAAGCGATCGCAGCACTGGAGTGCAACGACCGCCTGGTGAGCCCGGAAGGTTTAGCCCCAGACTGGGATTAATAAGACCCTCCCTCTGTCACCCGGACCCACACACAGCTCCTCCGGGTGCTTTTTATATATGCTCGCACAGCATGACGAAAAAGGCGCGTATGCGCGTGCTTACCGCTCTGTCGCTGTAATAAACCGCGCTGAAAGGCATCTCAACCCGCCAAC
>NZ_MJAA01000386.1:0-358 GCF_001743375.1 Enterobacter sp. IF2SW-B1
GCTCATCTTTTCAATACCGTACTGATTTATTCACCCCACCTGCGGATAAAGGCTACGACAGACGTCACAAAATGAAGGTGCTGCCTGCAAAGCGCTACCACCCGCTACGTACAAAATGCTAGTTTCTTCGGGGTGTAAGGGGGGCAATGATCGCGTTCCGCTAGGGGTTCAAGTGACGAGTTTGCGAGCAAGGGGGGGATTAGGTGGGGGTGGGACACGAAGGAGGCTGGGCGGGATATGGCGCTGCCGTGGGATGACGCCCTGGCGATCCGTGTTCTGGCGAAGCTTAAGCCGGATGAACAATCGAAACTGGTTCAGATGGCGGATCGTTTTTTGCAGCAAAAACGTCTGGTACCGC
>NZ_MJAA01000387.1:0-358 GCF_001743375.1 Enterobacter sp. IF2SW-B1
TTATCAATATCTTTAGCTGGTAACACACCTAAGACTAAAATTTTAGCAGTAATCCCATGCATTCTAAGTTCTATCGCTTCATCTAACGTTGCTACAGCAAAAAATGTGGCACCATTTTCCATTAAATGACGTGCTACTTTAACACTACCTAGTCCATAGGCATTGGCTTTAACGACAGCCATCACTGTTTTATTTGGATGTAATGTACTGAATACTTTGAAATTTGATGCAACAGCGTTTAAATCTACATTCATATACGCAGATCTATAATATTTATCTGACATATTACTTCCTCCTGTAATTCCCACACGTTTTAAAACTAGATCTTAATTATCATTGTATAACAAATTTAAAATGC
>NZ_MJAA01000388.1:0-358 GCF_001743375.1 Enterobacter sp. IF2SW-B1
CTTATGAAGAAGTTGAAAATAGATTGGGACACATGCCGTTACTAATGGATTTTATACAACAACATTCTATAGATCCAAGCGTTATATTTTCTAAATTTAGTAATTATTACGAGTTTTTAGTAAGGTATAAAAAAATAGATGCTTTATTGACGGAAAATGAATCTAAAAATCTGGTTTTCTTTTCAAGGCAAATAGCACCTGGATTGAAAAGAATCGATAGTTTAGTTTTAGAAGAACTTTTAAAAAATGAATTAACATATGATGAATTAAAAAATAAAATGCTGAACGAAGTTAAGGATATAACAGAAAATGATATAGATACTTCATTAAGAATTTTAGATTTCTCATTTTACAACGC
>NZ_MJAA01000389.1:0-358 GCF_001743375.1 Enterobacter sp. IF2SW-B1
GCAACACACCCGGCGGCCGAGAGGTCGAGCATCACCGGTTTGCCTTTTGCCTGCGCCAGCGCGCTGTTGAGCTCATCGACGTTCTTACCGTGTATAAAGTTTAAATGTGCCTGCGGCTGGCCCACAGGCGAGCCGAACGCCCAATCCTGACGCGGGCGCACGCTCACCACCGCGGCGGCGAGCAGGAGAATTTGCACCAGACGCATCCTCGCTCTTTTTGCCCCCAGGCTGACGACAAACGCCCAGGAGAAGTACGCCACGCCGAGCATGGCCCTCTGGCGCAATCGCCACGCGTCACCCTTGTTGCGCTCCAGCAGGAACACCGGGAGCGCCAGGATGACAAAACCGAACGCGGTTT
>NZ_MJAA01000039.1:0-968 GCF_001743375.1 Enterobacter sp. IF2SW-B1
CAATGGTGATGAAATGGACATAAATTCAGAAGAATACAAACAGGAGGTACTTATCAAAGATGTTGTCATGCTTGCTGCTCGCATACTATTAGAATCTGGTGCAGAAGGTACGCGTGTAGAAGATACCATGACACGTATTGCAAAAAAACTTGGTTACAGTGAAAGTAACAGCTTTGTTACAAACACTGTCATCCAGTTTACATTACATTCGGAATCGTTTCCTAGAATATTTAGAATTACCTCTCGAGATACAAACTTAATAAAAATTTCTCAAGCTAATAAAATTTCGCGTCAAATTACAAATAATGAAATTTCTTTAGCCGAGGCAAAAACGCAACTTGAAAAAATATATGTTGCTAAGCGTGACAGCAGTCTTCCCTTTAAAGGTTTTGCTGCAGCAATGATTGCAATGAGTTTCTTATATTTACAAGGTGGTAGATTGATTGATGTTTTAACTGCGATATTAGCAGGTAGTCTAGGATACCTAGTCACTGAGATTTTAGATCGTAARTTACACGCACAGTTTATCCCAGAATTCATTGGTTCATTAGTTATTGGGATTATCGCCGTTATTGGACATACACTTATTCCAACAGGTGACTTGGCAACTATTATCATTGCGGCAGTCATGCCTATTGTTCCTGGTGTATTAATAACAAACGCAATACAAGATTTATTTGGTGGACACATGTTGATGTTCACAACGAAATCATTAGAAGCATTGGTTACTGCGTTTGGCATCGGTGCTGGCGTTGGTAGCGTATTAATTTTAGTATAGGAGTATCAGACTATGTTTTGGATCTTAAACTTTATCTTTAGCTTTTTAGCTTCAATGTTCTTCTGCGTCATTTTTGATGCACCTAGAAAATTATATCTATCATGTGGTTTCGTTGGTACGTGTGGATGGATGGTTTATACCTTATTCTTCAACGGCTTTAGTGTGCACACTATATACTCTAGTTTCTTCG
>NZ_MJAA01000390.1:0-357 GCF_001743375.1 Enterobacter sp. IF2SW-B1
GTTTATTTGTTTGGATATAACTTTTGGCATAAATGTAAAGTGCCTCTTTATTTAATTTTTTTCCATCTAAATCATCATACGTATTTAGTACTTGCGTATAATCATCCTTTACAAATGCTTGGTATCCTTTTTCAATGCGCTCATTATGCTTCATTACTGAAAAATATAAAAAGGCTAAGAATGCAATTAATAAAACACTTAACGTTGTCATACCGATAGCAACCCATTTGAAAACGGTATGCCCTACTTTGCGTACATATGCATAATTTTGACTATAATCTTGTTCTTGTTTCTGATACTGTTCATCTAAAAATGCCGTTAGTAAATCTAAAGTTGCCGCTTCAATAACTTTAGTTT
>NZ_MJAA01000391.1:0-357 GCF_001743375.1 Enterobacter sp. IF2SW-B1
ATGTTCACGCGTCATAATAGCGCCAACATTTTTTTGTGCATTATGTAAATTATCAATGATGCTTGTTAAATAAATTTCGACTAAGTTTTTGTTAAAGTCGTTAAGTACATTACTTACAACTTTTTCTGTGTTTTTAGCTACTTCTTCTTTTTGTCCTACAGCTGTTTTATACTGTAGTGATATTTTCGATGGTGTTTTAGCGTCTAATTGCATTGCCAATTTTGAAAAGTTTTCTGGGATAACAATCATGACTTGGTATCCGCCATTTTTCAAACCAGACTCAGCAACGTTTCTTGTTACTGTTTCAAATTTATAGTTTTTCTCATTTGCTAACCTTTTAATAAATGCTTGACCCAG
>NZ_MJAA01000392.1:0-357 GCF_001743375.1 Enterobacter sp. IF2SW-B1
TGCAGAGCTGGACTTCCCGATTCCGGTTGAGGATTTTGCGTTCTGCGTGCACGACCTCAATCAGTCGGAAACGACAATCGCACTGGAAAGCGCGGCGATCCTGTTCTGCGTCGAGGGCGAAGCATCGCTGCGCAAAGGCGAGCAGCGTCTGGTTCTCCTCCCTGGCGAGTCAGCATTCGTCGCAGCCAATGATCCCCAGGTCAGCGTAAGCGGGACCGGACGCCGGGCGCGCTGTATTAATAATCTTTCAGCACTTACTGATTTATTTAAGAACTCTTGCTAAGCTAGTTGAAGGCTTAAAATCTCCGGGCGGTTTTTACCGCCTGGTTTCATTTTAGGGATAGTCGCAATGAAAAA
>NZ_MJAA01000393.1:0-356 GCF_001743375.1 Enterobacter sp. IF2SW-B1
TTCATGATGGTTAACATCAATTGTTTCTTGGTCAAATGCAATCAAAATATCTAAATCATCACTAATTGCATGAACAGGCGTCGTAGAAACTCTAATTTTATTATTCGTATGTCCACCTTTGATACGACTTGAAAAATGTCTATATCCATATAAATAATATCCTTTTCTATTCATAGCCGTAGCGAAGATTTCCCCAGTTGATTCAATACCTTCGCCTTGTTGACCGCCAACTTTCCACGATAATTGTGGTTTCATAGTTATATGCCTCCTATGGATATATTTCATATTAAATGATAACAAAAAGAACCACCGATTTACTATGTAAAAAGTGGTACTATATTAAATTCATACTAATG
>NZ_MJAA01000394.1:0-355 GCF_001743375.1 Enterobacter sp. IF2SW-B1
ATCTTTATCGATATCATGTACATACCGTTAAAGGTTCTGATTTTTCGCTTCACTCTTTTTATGAATACATGCTACTGTATGTTTATACAGTATCTCGTGGTGGAGGTTGTGTGGACAGAGAGTTGACCGAGCAGGTCATGATTGAACGAGTCGAGCTGATTGCTCTGCTGACGACAGATGCTACGTGGCAGGAAAGAGATCGAGGGATTGCCCTGATTTTGAGTGCTGAGAGTGCGCGGGGGAATTTAATCAAGAACAACGCCTTTACCGATGTTTTCTCCCCATCTCCTGTTCCGGAACGAAACAAAAAAGAGAGTAACGTTCCGGTTAACATAACTATCCATAATGAACTGCT
>NZ_MJAA01000395.1:0-355 GCF_001743375.1 Enterobacter sp. IF2SW-B1
TCGAAGTAGCAGGTTGTTGCCCCGCCTGATGTTGCCACTACTTGCTCATGACAGTTTTTTTAGGCAATGCAAACTACTATTTGATATTTTTTTCCAAGTACAGTTGTAGGGTACTCCTTATACTGATTCTTCTGAGCCTGTACGGGGAGCATTAGGTACTGATGTAGTAGGAGTTGAGCTTCACAAATTCACCAGGTAAGCCCAAATTTATTTTCTGCTTGGACAGGTCCACCTCACATGGGTCTGTCTAATATATTAATAGAGGGATTTTCTTTGCTGTATTGCAGCCCAGTATATCTGTTACTTACAGTAGTAGTCCATTATTGCTGGCCTAGGGGCTTTTGCTCCTACACGA
>NZ_MJAA01000396.1:0-355 GCF_001743375.1 Enterobacter sp. IF2SW-B1
CACCAGCGCCACCAGCATTCACAGACCCTGCAGGAACCCCAGCGTGACGCCCGCCCCCTAGACCCTACTGGTCCCCATCCGGGAGAAACGAGTTTCCCTGTCACGCCCCAGCACGGGGCACGCGTTAAAGAATCTGCCGGTGTTCGGTTTAATGCGCGAGGACTGGCCCGGGCGAGCTACCGGCAGGTTCGGTATAAACAGGTAAGCCACGACCGCCCCTCCATACACCCCTGCACACACGCCCAGGGCCGCCATAACATGCCAGTCGGCCAGCACGCCACCCGGGACGGAGCCGAGTAGTTTAGCGGCAATCGTTGACGACTCCATCTGGCCGTTGGCTTTCACCAGCTAATCG
>NZ_MJAA01000397.1:0-355 GCF_001743375.1 Enterobacter sp. IF2SW-B1
ACCATTTTCAGTGATATAAATCTTATGATAGTTAGGATAATCTTTAACAACACGCATGATTTGATCATATAAACCTTGAGGATAGATCATCCAGTCCCAGTCTGTGCGAGGTACGTCGACATCAAATTCACGTTGTCCGACACCTTTAAGTTGGTATTTAGAACCGCCTTTATCACCTGTCGCATTATGCGTGATTTCAGATTCTCCATCGTAACCTCTCATCCAGTCACTCATGTAGTAATTGATGCCTAAGAAGTCGTTTAAATCTTTGGCTGCATCTAAAATGGCATAATCTTCATCTGTAATATTTAATTTACCGCCATTAACAGATAAGATATGTTGCACACCTTCCATC
>NZ_MJAA01000398.1:0-352 GCF_001743375.1 Enterobacter sp. IF2SW-B1
GCCTCCAGACGGTTCCACTGGGTGACGCGCGGGTTTTCCCAGTCCCGTCGGGCCAGAATGGCGCTGAGAGTCGGCGATAAAGTGTTGGGCATATTAACCTCTTTGCGAAGCGCTCACAATTTTGGGTAACATCCCCTGGCACCCGGCGCCGGTAATGCACGCAATCGCGGGGTAGAGAGTCCGATCACAAAGGTTTATTTGCGGGCAAGCTGCCCGGCAAGGAGGGCCAGGCGTCTGAGCTGCTGCGCCAGATCCTCGCGTTCGGCCTGCTGCGGGGTGCGGCGCGCGCTGGAATGGCGGGTCACCCGCGTTACCGGCAGCTGAACCTGCCAGCATTCCTCCCCCCCGCAGG
>NZ_MJAA01000004.1:0-370768 GCF_001743375.1 Enterobacter sp. IF2SW-B1
TACACGTCGATGCTGCCCGGCTTCGGCGACGCCGGGTTCTGCTGGGCCTGGAACAGCCACGCGTTCGGCTTGCGGAAGTCATAGTCGTCGAGGCTGTAAATCCCCGGCGTCACGCTGTCCTCCAGCGCCCACTGGCTGATGCCCTCTTCATCCGTACTGCCGCCGGACGGCGTCTGGTGGTAAGGAATGACCTCGTAGCCGCTGAACGGCTGATGCTGCGTGGCGGCGTCGGTGAGCACCAGGGTGTGCTTGTCCGCCCCATGGCGGAAGTGATACGCAATCCCCTCCAGCTCCATCAGGCGGCTGATGAAGTCCAGGCTCGACTCCTGATACTGCACGCAGTAGTCCCAGACCCGGTAGCTGCCGGTGAGCTTATCCTCAACGTTAACCTGATGTTCGCCCAGTAAGGTTTTGACAATCTGCGGCACCGTCTGCCCCTGGAAAATACGCAGGTTGCGGTCGCGCTTCATCGGCCACAGGTCCGGCTCCACCGTCAGCTGGTACACCGCATAGCGGGTGCCCGTCAGCTCAACGGCGCTCACCGCCACGCGGGTAATCTTGCCGTTAATATAGCGGGACGTCAGCAGGCTCTGCGTCGGGATGGTCACCGTGACCGGCTGGCCCAGCAGCTTACTGCGGTCAATGCGCGCGTCCGTGCCGAGTACGGTCAGCGTCAGCGCGAACGACTCGGACATCGCCTCGCGGCCCGTCAGTTTCCAGAACAGAAGCCCCTCCACCGGGAGCTGAACGGTAATTCGGTTGAGCATAATCTTTATTCCATTTAGCTTATGCGATGCAAAAAAGCGGGTCGCATCTCTGATAAAGCATCATTCAAGAAAGGGGCTTTTCCCGCTCGTTCATCCAAAAAACAAGAGAGTAGATTTTCAGTGACTCTGATGTGACAAATAACCCTACATTCAACCAGACGTTTGAAATTCCAAACACGCTTACTAAAAGAGGGAAAAATGAGACTGAACATCTGAATGAAATCAAACGAAATAATTCCTGAGCAAGAGCAAATTTGACTGCGCCGTTCTTTCGTTTGAAGAATAACCAGGCCGAAGCAAACAAAGAGAGTAGTAAAAGTAAGTCAAGCACAAAAAAAAGCATGACCAAAATGCTGAAACCATCACCTGCAAAATAATTCAACGAAGCACTAAATGCTTTTGCGTCAGAAAGAAATGGGATTCTGTTGTGGCGTACTGAATTCGCGCAATAAATTAAAATTGCGAGAAGATCCATACTTCCCCAGAAATACCCTGATTTACTCTTTAAATGAGCGACATTTTGTATATACACGTAATTAACACTGACAAAAATGGAATTCCGCATCTTCGCTTCAGCTAACTCTCCGGGGTCGGAGACAAAAGGGCCTGTCGTTTTTCACTGACGGTGGTCAATTAAGACCACCGCTACTAAGCCAACTGAGCTTTCAATCCTAAAGCGATTTTGTACATAAAGAGGAGAGACGCTCTTCGAACACCTTTGGAATAAGTCTCTGGCCTTGAAGATCGTGCATTACTAAGGATTCACCAGCCAGGTGCCCGGCTTGCTGATATCCAGCGTCTGGCTGCGCGTTCTCCCGTTGCCCTGCAGTTCAATCTTCGCCTCTCCGGCTGGCAGCTTGAGCGAGGCATAGCCGTTGGTCGCCGGACGCAGCGCTTTTGGTTCGCCGTTCACTTTCAGCGTTTCACCGTCCTGGATACGGATATAAACCAGCGCGACCGGGCTGGCGTCGGCAGGTGGTGGCGTCTGTTGCGCCGTCGCTGGCTCGCTCACCGTCGCCGTTTCTGGCTTCACCTCTGGCGCGTTCGCGGCAGTTTCTGTCGGACGCGTCTCTGACGGAGCCTGGGCAGCCTGCTCAGGCGCATCATTCCCACCGCTGAACAGCATCGCCCCGGCGACAACGCCCACCAGCACGCCCGCGGCAACCATGCCCGGGATCTTATAGCGACGCCAGTCGAGCACCGAAGCTGGCTTCTCTTCCTCAACCGGAACCAGCATGGTGCCGGTCTTTTTGGCGGTGAGCACGTCGTTGATCCCGGCGACCGGCATCTCAATCAGCGCCGCGAATTCGTCGATAGACTGCGGACGGTCCTCCATGTGCAGCGCCAGCGCGCGGTCGATGGCCTGCAGCAGCGGGATGGAGTAGCCCTGCGGCATGATTTCCACCAGCGGCTTACAGGTGTCCTGGATGGAGCGCACCACGCTGACCGGCGGCGGAGAACCCACAATCAGGGTACGCAGCACCGCGCCGAGGGCGTAAATATCCGTCCACGGCCCCTGCTCGCTCTCGTTGTCGTCGGTGTACTGCTCAATCGGCGCAAAGCCGGGGCGCAGCATGGTTTCCGTTTCGTCGGAAAGGTTACCGATGGTGCGGCGCGCGGAGCCGAAATCGAGCAGCACCGGCAGGCCGTTATCCTGGATCTGAATATTATCCAGAGAGATATCACGGTGCAGATAGCCTTCGTCGTGGATGGTCTTGATCGCGCCGAACAGCATCGGCAGCGTGCGGCGGATCCAGGCCTCGTTGATCAGCTCCGGTTTTTCTTCGCGCAGGCGTGAAAGCGTGGTGCCGCTATAAAACAGCGTCCCCATGTAAGCCGTGTCGTTTTGCACCCAGAAACGCAGGACGTGCAGCAGGTTCGGGTGGTTAAAACGCGCCAGCAGACGCGCTTCCTGAATAAAGCTGTTCAGGCCCGCGGAAAATGCTTTGCCAAAGCGCTCGCTGCGCAGCACCAGGGTCATGTCGTCGCCGCGCACGGCGAGCGAGGAAGGCATAAATTCTTTGATAGCGATAGTGCGTTCGAGCTGGTGATCCCACGCGCGATAGACAATGCCAAAACCGCCGCCGCCGATCACCTCTTTGATTTCAAACTCGTTGAAGCGGTACCCGACCGGGAGCGCGTTTGGGACAGTCCGATTGTTATCATTATCCGTCATCTTTTACAGTTCTCTTGATGATTATTACGCGGCAAACTGACAGTGAAACTCGCCCTGCTCGCAGGTGACATGCAGGCGTCGGAACTGCTCGTCGCTGCGGCTGGCGGTAAGTAAGATCTGGCTCATCTGAGGCAGCAGGGTGTTAGTCAGAATAGCATCCACCATGCGGCCCCCGGACTCCACCTCGGTGCAGCGCTGAACAATCTGTTCCACCACGCTGTCGTCAAACTCAGAAATAATGCTGTGATTCTCTTCCAGACGACGCTGAATGCGCTTGAGCTGCAGGCGCACAATCTGCCCGAGCATCTCGTCGCTGAGCGGGTAGTACGGCACCACCAGCAGGCGGCCCAGCAGCGCCGGCGGGAATACTTCCAGCAGCGGCTGGCGCAGCGCGCCACTTAACGCGTCAGGCTCCGGCATCAGCTCCGGATCGGCGCACATGGCGCTTATCAGCTCGGTACCCACGTTGGACGTCAGAATGATAATGGTGTTACGGAAATCAATGTGGCGCCCCTCGCCGTCCTCCATCCAGCCTTTGTCGAAGACCTGGAAGAAGATCTCATGGACGTCCGGGTGCGCTTTTTCAATTTCGTCCAGCAGCACCACGCTGTAAGGGCGACGGCGCACGGCCTCGGTTAACACGCCGCCTTCACCATACCCTACGTATCCCGGAGGCGCACCTTTTAAGGTGGAAACGGTGTGCGCTTCCTGGAACTCGCTCATGTTGATGGTGATGACGTTCTGCTCGCCGCCGTACAGAGATTCCGCCAGCGCCAGCGCGGTTTCGGTTTTCCCGACGCCGGACGGGCCGCACAGCATAAAGACGCCCACCGGTTTGTTCGGATCGTCGAGCTTCGCCCGCGAGGTTTTCACGCGGCGGGCAATGAGATCCAGCCCGTGACGCTGGCCGATAACGCGCTGGTTCAGCGTATCGGCAAGGTTCAGCACCGCGTCGATCTCGTTTTTCACCATCCGGCCCAGCGGGATCCCGGTCCAGTCAGAGACGACTGCGGCGACCACGTTTTCATCTACCGCCGCAAACAGCAGCGGCTCGTCACCCTGTAAGGCGTTCAGCGCCTGCTGCTGCTCCGCCAGCTGGCTGCGCAGCTCGGCGGTCTCTTCCTCGCCCGCCGCAAACAGCGCGGCGCGCAGGCGGATAATCTCCTGCACCAGGCCGCGCTCTTCTTCCCAGCGCCGGGACAGGGCTTCGCGTTTTGTTTCATACGCGTCGCGCTCTGTGATTAATGCCGTTACGCGGTCGGCCTCACCGGCGCCGACGCGCGCTTCGCGTTCAGCAATTTCAATTTCCACGTCCAGCGCGGCAAGATGGCGCAGGCAGTCTTCCAGCTGCGCAGGGGGCGCGCTCTGGCTGACGGCCACGCGGGCGCAGGCGGTGTCGAGCAGCGCAACGGCTTTGTCCGGCAGCTGACGCGCCGGGATATAGCGATGGGACAGCTTCACCGCCGCGCTGACCGCTTCGTCGAGCAGCAGGACCTGGTGGTGCGTCTCCAGCGGCGCCACGGTGCTGCGCAGCATCAGAATGGCTTTCGCTTCGTCCGGCTCGTGAACCTGTACGGTCTGGAAACGACGGGTCAGCGCCGGGTCTTTCTCAATGTACTTTTTGTATTCCGCCCAGGTTGTGGCACCGATGGTGCGTAGCTGACCGCGCGCCAGGGCCGGCTTCAGCAGGTTCGCCGCATCGCCGGTTCCCTGCTGGCCGCCTGCACCAATCAGAGTGTGGATCTCATCGATAAACAGAATAATCGGCGTGGCGCTGGACTGGACTTCATTAATGAGCGCCTGCAGACGGGCTTCAAACTCACCTTTCATGCCCGCGCCTGCCTGCAGCATGCCGATATCCAGCAGCCACAGCTGAATATTTTGCAGCGGCTCCGGCACGTCGCCGTCGGCGATACGCAGCGCCAGCCCTTCAACGACTGCGGTTTTGCCGACCCCGGCCTCCCCGGTCAGCAGCGGGTTGTTCTGGCGGCGGCGCATCAGGATATCCACCATCTGGCGGATCTCCTCGTCGCGCCCGACAACCGGGTCAATCTTCCCGTCGCGGGCGCGGGCGGTCAGGTCCTGGCCGTACTGGGCCAGCGTACCCTGAGCCGCCGGGACCGCACCCGCCGGTGCATCGACGGCGGCAGCGGCCTGCTGCGTCTCTTTACTGTTGCCACAGATGGCGTCGAACTGCTCGATCAGCACTTCGACGTTAAGGCGGGTGAACTGCGCCGAGATGCTTTTCAGCACGTTGGCCAGATTCCAGGTCTTGAGGATGCCAATCAGCAAATGGCCGCCGCGAATGCGGCTGACGCCAAACTTCAGCGAGCCGAAGACCCAGGCGCGCTCCACGGCGCTGTCGATATGTTCGGAGAGATCGGAAACGGAACTTGCGCCGCGCGGCAGAGCGTCCAGCGCCGCCACGATATCGCGCGTTAGCTGCTGTTCGTCGAGGGCAAAATGGCGGATGACCTGCTGCAGATCGCCATCCTGCTGCTGCATCAGCTGATGCAGCCAGTGCACCAGCTCAACGTAGGGGTTGCCGCGCAGCTTGCAGAAGGCAGTCGCGCTTTCCAGAGAGGTAAATAACAGCGTATCCAGTTTGCCGAAAAGCACGGCACGGCTAATTTCTGACATGTTCGGTTCCGTTGATAACAATGCGTTAGAAAAATTTATCGCTCTGCGCGATACACCAGATCGCCACGCGGGACAGGCTGCGGCTGATGCCCCAGCCAGGTGTTAAAGCCTAATCGCCCATCGCTGCCGAGCGTGGTGCCCTGCACCGCGTCTTCACGCAGGATCACCCGTGTTTCCCATTCAAACTCAATTCCCGCGTACTGGCGCACCCAGTCGCGCAGCTCGGTGACCCACGCTTCGCCCGGCAGAAAGCGGTTGTACTCCTCCGCGCTCAGCGGGCCAATCTCGATACGAAACTTATGCTGCACGTCGCGGACGGCGACGCCGAGAAAAGCGGATTCCCCCATGCGCGGCATGCGGCGTCCTGCTCCCAGCTGCGCCTGCTCGCGGGTGGAGAGCGGCATCCACTGCGGCACGTTGCTCACCAGCTTAACCGGCGCTTTAAAATAGCTGCGCAGGATCTTCTCCAGCCCTTCTGGATCCCGCCCGTGGCGGGTCAGGTGCCCGGCGTGGGCAAAGCGGGCATGGGCGCTCAGGCTGCCCTTGTTCATCTGACCCGGCTGTCCCATGCCGATCAGCGACGCCAGGTAGCCCTCAAAGCGCTTATTGTCGGCGCGATCGAGGGAAACGGCAGGCTGCGCATCCGCCCAGGCGCGGTAAAACAGCAGCGCCAGACGATGATGGAACAGATCGGCAAACGCGCTGAGGCTGGTGTCCTGGTGATGATGAATCCGCTCGCGGGCGTACTCGGTCATATGCACCGGCAGCGGGCCGTTCGGGCCAAACAGGCCAAAGCTGAGGATCGACACCTCATGCAGCCCGCTTTCCTCACGCTGTCGCACCTGGGCCAGCGTCGACGGCGCAAAGCTCATTGAGGGCTGCTGGCCAATGCGCAGCGGCTCAAATTTCGGCAGCGGCGCGCGGCCCAGCGGGTAGCGCTCGCCGCCCTGGGCATCAATGCGCCTTAACAGCTGAAACAGATCGTAGCGCCAGGGCGTCTCGCGGACCCCGTGCCAGAACGTATCCGGCAGCTTCGTCAGGCGATGCACGCGCAGCGGTGCGGTGGCAGCGTCACTCATACCAGCGCCCTTTTACCCATGCGCGGCGCCCAGTAGCCTATCTCGCCGCGCTGCTGACTCTTCAGGGTGAACTCGGTGAAGCTGTTGATGGAGACCAGACGGGCAAAAAGGCGCTCCATCACGCTGCCGAAAAGCCACGGGCTGGCGCCGGAAAAGGCTCGCTCGTCCACCGTCAGGGTGATGCCAATTCCGCGGGCGAAAACGACCGGGCCGGGTTCAGGCACGCGGCGGTGTACCGGCTCCAGCACGCAGTGGCGAACCCCCTCCACCTGACGCGCAACCGGCGTTTCGGCCAGGTTGGCGTACAGACCTAACAGCTGGCGCAGCGCCGCTGCCCCCTCTTCATTTTCGCTGTCCATCAGGCTGAGGTAGTTCATCTGCAGCTGGCTGATGAGCCGCCAGGTGCTGAACCCTTCCGCCAGCGCCGGACGCGGCGGCGTCGGGCCTTTGCGCAGGGTTAACCCCTTCACCGGCATGGAGTCGGCCATAATGAACTGCCCGAGCTCCTGCTGGAGCATCAGCGGCAGGTCGCGGCTGGTACAGAGCACCTCGGCAGAGATGTAGCGCAGGTTTTCCTGCCACGGGGCATGCTGTTCATCCACCAGCGAGACAAAGACCTCCGAGCCGATATAGCCGGTACGGGTGCCGTAACGCAGGGCGTGTTCGGAGAGCACGCGCTGTTCCCGGCGCAGGGAAAAATAGGCCCCGTAGTTGCCCGCGTCGCCGCTCCAGGTACTCCAGAATGGACGAAACGTCTGGTCGTCGCGCTGGCCGTCGGCGCTGCCAAAAATTTTATTTACCGCATAAATTTCGTAGTCCAGCGGACGGATGTTATCGACCACCAGATGGTATTCATGCTGGCCTTCATTCAGCTTCTGCCGGGCCGCCACTTTCGGGAACAGGTTGATGACCGGCGTGCAGTGCAGCGCCAGATGGCTGGCGTCGACCACGCGCTCCAGCTGTTCATCCGACTTATCCAGCAGAATGAAGATATCGAAGGCTTTTTCGTTTTCGCAGCGCTGGATAAGCGTGCTCAGACCGCTCAGGCTGATAAAGCGGAAGCGGGCCGGAAACGCAAAATACTCCTGCAGCAGACGGTAGCCGTCAAAGTTGCGCAGATCGTCCGGGAGGAGCGCCTGGTCCGGCGCAAAGCCCTCCTGACGCAGCGCATCCGTTGCCAGCAGCTGTCGCTGCGGCTGCGGGCTGACCGTCTGGCAGACGATCCCGGCGTGGTGCTCCATCACCAGCTCCAGCAGCTTCAGCGCCTCAATGTCCGGGCCGCTAAGGAAAAACTCCAGCCGGTCAAAATTCAGGTGCCCAAGGTTTTGCGGGCCGTCGCAGGCAATGCGGATCCGCAAGGCGCTGTTGATCCCCCGCTGGCTTAAGCCGAGCTGCGCCAGCGGCAGGTCAGCGGGCACGCCGCCGAGCTCCACTTTGTCGATTTTCAGCGGCAGCAGATTGACCTCGTGCGCGGTGGTATAGCTGCAGGTTACGCCGGTTTTTTTCAGCGCCAGGCTGTCCATCATGGTGCCGCGAGGCACAATAAAGCCGTTGCTCAGATCGCCGCGGCTGCTGTCGGGCTCAATTTCCGCAATCGCCATGGAAGGGGTGGGCGCGAGGTAGTTCGGCGCGATCATCTCCAGCAGACGCTGGGAGAAGCGCGGAAACTCCGCATCCATTTTCATCTGCACGCGGGAGGTCAGAAACGCAAACCCTTCCATCAGGCGTTCGGTGTACGGGTCCGCCACTTCGATGCCGCGCATGCCCAACCGCCCGGCGACCTTCGGATAGCGTTCGGCAAACTCGGCCCCCATTTCGCGCAGGTAGGCCAGCTCACGGTTGTAATATTCGAGCAGTTTACTTTCCATGATTACCCCGCATCTTTCAGTTCAAAATGGCCGTTTTCCAGATCGACATCGGTGCGAAACAGAAACTCCAGCGGGTACGGCACACACCATAAGCGCCCTTTAATCTCGATGGAGAGCACGTTGTGCAGATCCAGCGAGGAGGTATCCGACACGCAGCGGACCTGCAGCCCCTGCGGCAAAATGCGCGGTTCAAAATTGATGATGGCCTCGGTGAGCTTGCGCTGAATGTCGTGCCATTCGATATCCGACATTCTCTTCCCGGCCAGCGGCGCGACGCCGAAGTTAACCACCGAGCGGCTCACGTGCGGTAGCGCGCTTAAATCGCCGGAGGCATCGTGGTTGATGGTGTTAAACAGCCACTGCAGATCCCGCAATACGTTACGACGCAGCGCTGCGTGGGTGATCAGGTTGCTGTTGGCCGGCTCGCGTTTTTTTTCCGGGTCGTTATCGGTGAGGCGATCGAGCAGCGAAGGCTGCATTTTGTCGCGCGCCCCCACCTTCTCCTGCCTGCTGCGGGCTTGCCAGCCGCTGCGCAGCAGATCGCCTTCGCCAGCGGGATTACTCATCGGCTCCATCCGTCGCAAACGACACGAGGCTTAACGACAGCAACGGGCTTTCGCTTTGCTCGCTGAGCCAGGCTTTCTGGCCCATCCCTTCGTACAGGGTGCCGTCCTCGTCGAGCGGCTGCCACTCGGTAGTGCGGCCCAGTTTGATCGCATCCGACGCATCGGCAGCAAACGGGTAACGCGCCGGGATCTGACATACCTGCTCCGTACCGTCGGTCAGGCGCACCAGCGCGTGACGCCAGACCAGATCGGTCACGCTGGCAGGCGCCTGGAAACGAATCTCGGCGATAGCGTTAAACGGCAGCCAGAAATAGCGGCCGTTCACGATGGTTTCGCACACCGGGCCGAGACGGGCATCGCCGTCCATCAGCCAGTCAAACGCCTGAACCTCATCATTTTCGAGGGTGAAGTGACCGGGAGTGGCCTGCGCCTGGTCAAGCGCTTCAAGGCGCAGCGACCGGGCACGCTCGCCCTCCTCGCGGAGCGCCGCGGCCAGGGTGGTCAGCCACGGCCACTGAGTTTCAGGCATAGCCGGACGCGCCTGCCCCGCCATCACCTGTGCGCGCTGCAGCTCGCCCTGAATGGACTGCTCCAGCAGCGTGACGGTGGGTTTCGCCTGCGGCTTCAGCGCCAGCCAGCTTTTCAGCTGGGTCAGCGCGCGCGTCCCGTTGCCGCTGAGGATTAAAAACTGCACGAACGCGGCGCGGAGGTCTGCATCTGCCGGACGGGCTTTGATCTCCGCTTCAAGACGCGCCAGCGCGTCGTTGAGCGTTTCACCCGCCAGGTGTTGATAGAGCGTATTCATAGCCATTCCTTAATTCGCCGCGCGCCAGGCGCCTACTGCCGGATCGCGCAGCTGAGGACGCAGGGTATCAATCAGAACGATATTCAGCGGGGTGCCTGGGGCAACCCAGGCGCTCCAGGTTTTCTTTACCGCCGCAATACGCGCCTGCAGTTTTGCATCGTCGCTGGCGGTCTCGCGGGAAATTTCTACCGCTACCGTGCCGTTGCTCTTCCAGCTGTTCAGGGTGCTGTCGTAAGGCAGGATCATCCAGCTCTGATCGCTGTCTGGCGTGCTGAATACCATGCGCTCTTTATTGACGGAGGTGATCAGCGCGTTTTCCGGATCGGCGCTCTGATTCAGCCCCATCACCGGGAAGCCGTGAATGTACGTCACCGCCATCTCTTTCTGCCCGCCGTTGCGGGACTGAGAGATAACGGTGTGACCGCTCAGCCAGCTGCCGTTACCGCAGCGGGTAGTATCAGAATCCGGAATAAAGAGCGCCGGAGCGGACGCGCCGCCCTCCCAGAAGGTGCGCAGGTGGCAGCCATCCTGCAGGGTAAACTCCTGCCACGGCGTGCGGTCGGCGGCAACGGTGCGGGAAGCCACATTCTGATCGGGTGGCAGTAACGCGCCGCTGGCTGGGGTTGCGGTGACGGTCTCGGCAGGCGCGGCCTGCTGCTGTTTCACCACCAGCGCCCAGTCCTGCGCTTTAGCTGCCGTGCCCTGCGCCAGCGTCGTCCCCTCGGGATCGTTGAGCGTCCAGCTGAGTTTATTCACTTTGCTGCACTGGTGTTCCAGCAGCGAGCCAAGACGCGGCACAAAGTTTTCCAGCACGGAGACGTCTTTCTTGCCGTTCGCCACAATGCGCAGCGCCACCTCAGGCTTACACCAGCTTTGCGGGGTGTTGTCTTTGATGTTGTCGATCCAGATATCCAGCTTCTGCGCAGGAGACTGCACGATGCGGAAATTTTCAGCCTGCGCGGTGGAGGTCGCCGCCAGAAGTGCCAAACCCGATAGCCAAAGTTTCATATCGTTCCTTGTGTGTCTAATCAGTTCCGCAGGGAAGAAATTGTGCTGCATCAGAGAGGGTGTGCAGCAAAGTGGTGTCCTGAGGGTTGCCCATCCATACCGCCAGGGCGGTATAGTTATCCTGCGCATTCCCCTCCTGCTCGCCATTCTTTTGAATGATTTGGTTCATTAAGGTCAGCCACTCCTGCGGCGTATTGACCATGTGCAGCGACTGCTTCATTTGCTCTTCGCTGACGCCGTGCCAGAACCCGTCCGTGCAGAGTAAAAAGGCATCGCCGTCTTCAACCTGCACCACGTCGCTGTAGCTCGCTTCCGGTCCGCCGTTTTCAATTCCCAGCGCCAGATAAAGCAGGTTGCTGTTGAGATCGTCCGTCTGATGCCCGGCATCCTTCATCTGCTGCACCAGACTGTGGTCCGTGGTGACGTGCCACAGCCACCCCCGGCGAAACAGGTAGAGGCGGCTGTCGCCGGCATGCGCCCAGTACGCCAGCCCGTAGTCCCGGTCAATGAACAGGCTGACCAGCGTCGTGCCCATCCGGCGATAGTCCTGAACGGCCTGCTGTTCGCTCAGAATGGTGCGATTCGCCGTCTGCACGTAGTCGCGGATATGCTGTGCGTTGAGGTGCTTGTCGCCATCGAAGCGGGAGATAATGCTGTTACGGGCCAGTTCCGCGGCGACTTCACCACCGGGCAGACCCGCAATGCCGTCGCAGACGACAAAGCAGGCTGAGCGTTCCCCTATGGTTTCTCCCGTCTGATCCTGGTTGCTGGCGCGCGTCCCCTGGCGGGAGAGAGAAGCGGTTGCGATATTCATTTGTCTTCCGATCCGCTCTGTGAGTCTTTGTACTGATTCACCTCCATGTCATACGCATGAAGGAAGGCTTCGCCGAACAGGGTGTGGAAGTCATCCTCAATCTCGCCCGCCGTCTCGCCATAGCTACGAACAAAATAGTCCCACAGGGCGGCTTTGCGGCTGCCCGGCAGCGCCAGACGCGAGGTCATGCCGTTCTGCTTCGCCTGCTCCTCCAGCTGTTCCGGGTTAAAGGACTGCAGCATCGCGGCGATGATGGCGCGGATACCGGAGATCATCCCCAGCTGGTGCGCCTGCAGGTCGATCAGCGCGTCGCGCACCGATTTGGTCGGCGGCATAAAGCCCGGCATCGGGGTGCCGAACATCTGAATTAAGACGGTTTTCCCGGTCGGCAACAGCTTGAACGGGTTGTTGGCATCGTCCAGCACCATGGTCATATCGGCTTTTACGCCGCGTTTCAGGATGGAGCGCGACGAGAGCAGCGCCACGGTGCCCTGCGAGAACATGCCGAGAATCTGCCCCAACTGACGCATATTTTCCCGGTCAAACTGCGGAACAGGCTGCATTTCGCTCAGGCCCATACCTTCAAGCAACGCCTGCAGCAGCTCGCCCTGCAGCACTTCACCCTTCTCGCCATTATTCGGGCTGGCGGTTGGGGATGCCGCGTTATTGACCGGGTCGATGCGCAGGCGCCCCTTCGGTGCCTGAGCGCTGCTGCGCGCAACGGCCTGCGGCGTAGGCATGGTGAAGCCTGCGTAATCCGGCCGCGCCGGCTCTTCTTCACGTGGCGTTTCCTGCGGCTCTGGGGCGAACAGCGGAGAATCGGCAAGCACGTCCTCTTCCTGCTCCGGTTCAGGCGTTGATGCTGGCTTTTCGTCTGCAATATCATCCGGGTGGGTTAACGGTGCTCCGCCCATCAGCCCGAGCGGGTCATCATTGCGCGCGGCTGGCGCGCTGGCCTTTCCACCGAACAGCGCCAGCGGGTCAAGCTCGTCCGCCGCGTCTTCTTTAGGGGCGGGTTGCCCCTCAACCGGCGGCACCAGCGTGGAAGGCGTCACGTCGTCAAAAATGCTCTCTTTTTTGAACAGCGCTTCGTCGCTGAACAGGGTGTCCGGGTCGACGTTCTTGCGCTCAAGCGTTGGATCGCTGTCGTTGAACATCGCCAACGGATCTTCGGCGTTACGCTCCGGCGCGGCGGGCTGGGAGAAGGGATCCTGTGAGGCCGCAGGCTGCGGTTTTGCGCGGTTGCTGGAGATGCTGTCGGAGATGGAGAACTCCTGCATCAGGCTGTCCCAGATTTCGGAAGGCACGGCGGTCGGTTCCGCCTTCCCGCGTGGCGCGGGGTTAGCAGGCTTCGCTTGCGCTGCGGGCGCAGCGGGTGCGGCTGTCGGACGTGACTGCTGCTGCATGCTGGCCGCCATGCGGCTCACCGGCTGCGTGTCGTGGATCAGTTCAGTCACTTCAATACGGTAGTCATCAATACCGAGAATGTCGCCATCCTGCAGTTCAACCTGACGTCCGCGCTCCAGCGGAATATCGTTTAATACCACGCGGGTGACGCTGCCACGGTTGGTGACACGGCATTCGCCCTGAGCGTCAACGTGGACAATGGCCTGCAGACGCGAGATGGTGCGGTCATTGTCCGGCAATACAAGATTGTTATCCGTACCGCGCCCAATGGTGCCGCCCGGGGCGTAAAAATCACAGCTGCTTTGCGGCGGCTGATGACCGGGTTTCGTAGAAATAATCGTGAATCGCATGGCGTATTCCTGCTGGTATGATTAGCGCTCAAACGCTGCCGCTCTCGGGGCGAGAACGGCGGCGTTTGGGGCCGCTTCCACTGCTTCTATTTTGCGGTTTTGAGCGGACGAATCGCGTCGCTGTTGGCGATTAAGCTGCACTTTAAAACCTGATATTGGCCCGGTTCAGTACCGCCTATCTTCTCTTTCAGAGAAGAAACAATGATCTGGTCAGCTTTTTCAAAATTTTCAGCAGGGAGATTGCTTGCTTCCAGCCAGGCGGCCGCGCTGGCCTCTGCATCATCTTTCAGACTTTTACTGTCCGCGATCTTACTGATGCAACGGTTTTGCACCCAATTTTCAAAGATTTGTTGCTGAGAAAAAGCGCTGACGGCAGGCAGATTTTGGGCATAAACAGCAGAGGCATTGATAGCCAATACCAGCAGTAATAAACGTTTCATTTCAGGCTCCAGAAGGTGGCGTTGGTCGGAATAAACGAACCATTACCCGGTGAGCCGAGGAAATGGCAATCATCAGAGCAAATATTTCCATTCCAGAGTGTGACATGACCGGTTGCGTCGCTCCAGCCGTGCCCGGTAAAAATGATAATGCCTTGCTTGCCTGCAAATTGCGCAGGCGTTGGGGAAGAGACCGACATATCTGCATTGCCCAGTACCGTGGGTAGAAATGCAATCATATCTTTAACGCGGAACATATAGCGCTTTTTGTCGTTCCCGGTCACTGTCGCATATTTACTGTTAGAAGGAATCGGAATGCCACAGTAATTTAAAACGTAACTCATACGAATTGGGCAGGCATTTTTAAAAATACCGGCGTCGATATTATGCTGAACTTTTCCACCCAATAATGTGCCAACCTGTTCTACATTTACGTTCACTTCTCTGAATCTGTTCCAGGCGGCACCAAAAGCAGGACGCATATGAGACATCTCGTTTCTCCTTGATAAGAAGCTCAGGGTAAAGTGAGCCCTTTCGGGCCCACTATTATTATGCTTCTTTGTTTTCTTTGATATTCCAGCCAGCGCTGCTTTCAGCACCTTTACCACCCGACGTGGTCTGCTCCCAGTACTGCTGTTTCACTTTCGCAGCCTGGAATGCATAGGTCACACCCACGGTGTCGCCGTTGTCTGCACCGGTGTACTGAACGGAAGTCACCAGCACATCTTCCAGCGTAATGCGGGAGTATTCCACCTGCTGACCGCCCGCTTTACAGACGGACAGCTCAACCTTAGTCAGGTGTTTACCGCTGGCGCAGTGTTTCAGGATAGCGGTGGTGGATTTGTCGATCAGCGCGTTAACGTGCAGGTCGTTAAAGTTAACTTTACCGGCACCGCCGCCACCGCCAACGCTCATATTACCTGGCTGGGAAGCGCCCCAGGAGAAGGAGGTAATATCAGTCCAGCCGGTGTGGTTAGAATCTTTAGATTCGCCCGTAACACCCTCGACCTTCAGAAACATATCAATAGCCATAATATCTACTCTTCGTGGATGAACAATATTGCTTTCGAAAAAGCACTTATATGGCAAACAGGAAAGCATGGGGCTGAATAAAACCGTCCATATTTTACCTCTGCCTCATATCAAATGACCCGTGTCATTTGACAGTCTTACATTCCTCCGAAATAACGGAATGAATGTGAAGTCATTATTACCGTTCCAGCCGTCTTTCTTGCCGGCCCGTGCAAGATGTTGCTCTTACGCGTCTTTCGTCTTCAGCGACGGCAGCTTAGATACCAGACGCAGGGAAACGGTCAGACCTTCCAGCTGGTAGTGCGGGCGCAGGAAGAACTTCGCGGCGTAGTAGCCCGGGTTGTCTTCGATTTCCTGCACCTGCACTTCCGCAGCCGCCAGCGGTTTACGGGACTTGGTTTCCTGGGAGGAGTTAGCCGGGTCACCGTCGACGTAGTTCATCACCCAGTCGTTCAGCCAGCGCTCCATCTCTTCGCGCTCGCGGAAGGAGCCGATTTTGTCGCGCACGATGCACTTCAGGTAGTGGGCAAAGCGGCAGCAGGCGAACAGGTACGGCAGACGAGACGCCAGGCGCGCGTTGGCGGTGGCATCCGGATCGTGATACTCGGCCGGTTTTTGCAGAGACTGCGCGCCGATGAAGGCGGCAAAGTCGGAGTTTTTACGGTGAACCAGCGGCATAAAGCCGTTTTTCGCCAGCTCGGCTTCGCGACGATCGCTGATGGCGATCTCGGTCGGGCACTTCATGTCCACGCCGCCGTCATCGCTCGGGAAGGTGTGGCACGGCAGGTTTTCCACCGCCCCGCCGGACTCCACGCCGCGAATCGAGGTGCACCAGCCGTACTCTTTGAAGGAACGGTTGATGTTGGCGGCCATCGCATAGGCCGCGTTCGCCCACGAGTAGCTGTTGTGGTTTGCACCGTCGGTCTGCTCTTCAAAATCGAAGCTGTCCACCGGGTTGGTGCGAATGCCGTACGGCAGACGCGACAGGAAGCGCGGCATCACCAGCCCCAGATAGCGGGCGTCTTCGGATTCACGCAGTGAACGCCAGGCGGCGTATTCGGTGTTCTGGAAGATCTTGGTCAGATCGCGCGGGTTAGCCAGCTCCTGCCAGGACTCCATCTGCATCACGCCCGGCGCGGTACCGGTAATGAACGGACAGTGCGCCGCAGAGCCAATGCGCGCCATTTCCCCCAGCAACTCAACGTCCTGCGGGCTGTGGTCGAAGTAATAGTCGCCGACGATGCAGCCAAACGGCTCGCCGCCGAACTGACCGTACTCCTGCTCGTAGATTTTTTTGAAGATCGGGCTCTGGTCCCAGCCCACGCCCTTGTAGCGCTTCAGGGTGCGGCCCAGCTCCTGCTTGGAGATACTCATAAAGCGGATCTTCAGCATCTCGTCAGTTTCGGTATTGTTGACCAGGTAGCTCAGGCCGCGCCAGGCGCTCTCCAGCTTCTGAAACTCTTCGTGGTGAATGATCTGGTTCACCTGCTGCGAGAGCTGCTCGTCGATACCGGCAATCAGGTTCTGAATGGTGCGGTAGGTGTCGTTCGAGAAGGTAACGGTATTTTCCAGCGCCTGCTGCGCCAGAGTCTTGACCGCACTCTCCACGGCGGAACGCGCCTGATCGGTTTTCGGGCGGAACTCTTTGTTCAGCAGCGCGCTGAACTCATCCTGGCTGAACGCCTGACCCGCCTGCTGATCGTGTTGTTGAGTCTGGTTGCTCATTGATTATTCCTCGCTACCTTTCGCACTTTCGTCATTTTTCGGCAACTGGCTCAGGGATTTGAGCAGCGTCGGATCCTGAAGGATTTTTGCGATCAGCTCTTCCGCACCGTTTTTGCCGTCCATGTAGGTCAGCAGGTTAGAGAGCTGCGTGCGCGCCTCCAGCAGCTTGTTCAGCGGCTCAACCTTGCGGGCCACCGCGTCCGGCAGGAAGTCGTCCATGCTGTCGAAGGTCAGATCGACGTTGAGCTTACCTTCGCCGGTCAGGGTGTTATCTACCTGGAACGCCACGCGCGGCTTCAGCGCCTTCATGCGTTCATCGAAGTTATCGATGTCGATTTCCAGGAATTTACGCTCGTCGACGGCTGGCAGGTTTTCCACCGGCTTGCCAACCAGATCGGCCATAACGCCCATCACAAACGGCAGCTGAATTTTGCGTTCTGCACCGTAGATCTCTACGTCGTATTCGATCTGCACGCGGGGAGCACGGTTGCGTGCGATGAATTTCTGTCCACTGTTACTCATTGCCATGATGTTCTCCATCAAAGATGCGCGGTGAAGGTGAAACGGCAGACTCCATGCCTGTCGTCATAATGCCAGGACGCGTCATTCGCGGCGTCCAAAGATGTTTTCCAGTTGGTTAACGCCGTCTGGCGCCAGGTCGCGAATAATGTCCATAAAGTTAAGTTCTGACAGCCGCTGCACCCGTTCAATCATCAGCGGCGCGGGGTGGCTCGGTTCGTACTGCGCGAAATACTGCTTCGCTTTTTCCAGCATTAGCTGCGCGTCGGCGCGGCTGGTAACCTGCACGCTGCGCCAGTCGGTGACCGGCTGAACGGGCTGCGCTGCCGCAGGCTGCGGCTCAGCGTGCTGTTCAGCCTGCGCTTCACGGTTCGGCAGCAGCTTGCTGATGTCGGTCACCTGACAGGCGCTGGCGACCAGCCCCACGGTTTTCAGCAGCTGTTCCATTTCCGGTACGCCGCTTTCACCGAGATGCCCGGTGAGCAACTCGCGGATGGCCAGCAGCCGTTCGTTAATCACAATGACCGCTGCGGTCCCCGGCTGGTCGCCGCGCGCCAGTTCGTCAATCAGCCTCGGGCGACCGCCGGGATAGTCCGGACACTCGGTTTTACTGCCGTCCAGCAGCGCCTGGGCGTCACGCAGCGAAATTTCATCGCCGTTTGAACGCAGCAGCGAGGCGTTACGTACCGCGACGGTGAGCTCGGATTTATCGCTCAGCCCTGCCAGAGCGTTAATGCGATAGAACGGGTCGGTTTCGCCATACTCTTCCAACAGCGGATAGAGCGGCTCCCAGTAGCGCGCGATAGCCTCCTGCACCAGCAACAGCCCGTCCGCGTAGCCCGCAAGACCGCGACGGCGGGTCCAGGCGTGGGTTAACGCCAGCATCACGCGAAGATCTTTGGTGCGGCTCAGCAGGCTGGTAGCGAATTTTTCTACCGTGTTCCAGTCCGCAGGCTCTGCAGGGATGATGGTGTCGCCAAACTGCTGTTCCGCTTTGCCCTGACTGGCCTGGTTCATTGCCTGGAAGTCAGCGTCATATTCCAGATTGTCGCCACAGGGCTTGTCGGGACTTATTGGCGCGAGAAATTCTTCGATATTCATGAGATCCCTGCTTATTCAAACATAGGCGGATAGAGACCGTGACGCCCCGGGCGGGCGCCCCCTGCCGGGTCGAACAGCAGGGTAAAAAGCTGGCCGGTGAAGTTGCCGCTGTGAACGTGGGTGTATAGCGGGTAACCGTCGCAGCGGTTGGTCCACCAGTAGCTGGTCTGACGCAGCGGGTCAAAGCACTCTGCCGCCTGCGGCCAGCCCAGCGTGCTTTGGCCGTCCTCGTCGTAACCAATGACGTCGAGGATGTCAGAGCGCTTCTGCGGCTCGACGGGCTGCGGCGCCGGAATGGACATCAGCATCTCATCCAGCTGCGAGGCGGAAAAGCTGTTACGCACCGCGTGCAGCCCCAGACGACCAATTTGCTGATACCAGCTCTCCGCCTGGCTGAGCAGGCTGGTCGACCACTCTGACGGGGCGAAGCTCAGCTGAATGCAGACCGGGTACTGTCGGCCAACGCTGTCGCGGCCGGGCAGCAGGCAGCCCATCTGGATCATCTGGCTGCCCAGCATCGGCGGGACGACGAAATTCCAGACCGGAGCTTTGGTGAACTGGCGCTCGCCGCTGCGCTGCTCTTCCTGCTGCCAGGCCAGCAGGCCAACCTGAAACCAGTGCGACCACTGGCGCTGTAAGGTGTCAGGAAAGCGACGCTGCAGGAAATCTCCGGCGCTGGGTAATTTGCCATACCAGCTGTAGCGGTTCATCGCAGGGGTATTCGTCATACGGCTGTCCTTGCGGTTATGGGCATGAAAAACGGGGAAGCTGGAACGGGTTGCGGATGCTGTTCGGCGCAAACTCCAGCGTGACCTGATGTCCGTCGACGTTGAAGGTGGCCTGACGGCTCAGGCTACCCGCGCCCGGGCTGGTGCTCGCTTTGTCAAAAAAGCGGTTTAGCGCCCAGGAGCCGTTGGTCACAAGCGTCGCGGTGCTGCCGTTAGCCAGACCCAGCTGCATACGGACCTGGTTGGTGCCGCCCGGCCCCGGCCAGTTCATGATCTGCACCGCCTGCGGACCGTGGCTGTAACGCAGCAGCTGGCCGTCGACATCCAGCGTCAGGTTCAGAATGGTGTTATCCATTCGCACGGTGCGAACCGTCACCTTGAAGGACGGCGTGGTTGCGCCGTTAGCAAAGAAGGCGTCGCGAATCGACTGGGCCTGCTGGAACGGTCTCAGCAGCCCTTCGCTGCCCGGCAGGGTTTTACCGTCGATACCCGGCATAAAGCGCCAGTTTGCCTGCGTCGTATCCACTTTGCTGGTCAGGTTGTCGCGAAAGAAGGTATCCATCAGCCCGGTGCCCGGCGCGAACATGCGGGCGAGATCGTCCGGGGTGACCTCAGTGCTGGCGCTGCGCACCAGCGGGTAGCGACCGGCTATTGCCTGACGGCAGAAACCGCCGACTTCAACGTTGATCCGCTTACGCACGTTTTCCAGATCGCGGCGCTGGGTATCGCTGCTGGCCCCCACCGCCATGTTGCTGAACATGGTTTGCAATCCGCCCGGCAGTCGACCGGCGCTGGCCTGCAGACGGCTGATCGCCTCGCCGCCCGGCGCCGGCATACCGCTGTTGGCGGCGTCCTGCACGGCGGTCAGGTAACGATAAAGCTCGTCCACCTGCTTAAGAAAATCATCAAAGACGATGGTCTTGCCACCCTTTTCCAGCGGCTGGGCCAGCTCAATCATCGGCGCGTAGTGGTCCGTCACCAGCTGCTCCGGCGCCTGAGTAATCGCGGCGGCCTGCGTCGGAGCATTGTCATTATTGCTGAACAGCGCTTCCAGCGTGCGGGTGGCGCGGTTGCTCTGCGCCTGCGCTTTATCGGCATCTTCCGGTGCCGGGGTATCCCGGGAGAGCGTCAGCACCTGGCTCAGGTTCTGCACCAGACGGCGCAGGGGCGAGTTTGCGCCAGAGAGCAGGCGCGCAGTGTTGATGCGCTGGGAGAGATCGGCGCTGTTGTTAAGCTGGATGTCGGCGAGAAAGCGATCCCAGTTCGCGATAAAGTCGCGCATGTAGAGCTGGCGTACGGCGTTATCGATCTGCTGTTTATCTTCCTGCGCGGTCGCGGCGCCCAGCACCCAGGCGTCGTCTTCATGCAGGGCGGTCGTTACGCTGTCAATCTGGCTGTTAAAGCTTTTCCAGTAACCGTCCGGCGTATAAAGACCCGGCACCCCTTCGCTCACCGGCTTACCGCTTTTGCGGGAAAACACCAGCTCGCTCTGTGGCCCGCCCAGGTCGGAAAGGGAGACCGGTTTGAGGTTGTCGTCATGTTCCAGCAGGCGCTTCAGGCGACCGTAGACGCGGGTTGAAAGCGGCTGCTGGTTGATCAGCGCTCTTTCACGCGCCACCAGGGATTCGTCCTGCGCGTACGGCGAGGCCTGAATTTTCGGCTCCAGCAGCTGGGTGAGATGCCATTCGAGCTGCTGCAGCTGCGCCTTCGTGACGTTTTGCGGCAGGTTGCGCTGCAGATTGAGCATCACCCAGGAGTGCAGGAATTTGCCGTCGTAGTGCTTCGGCTGATAGAGCATCTGATAGGCTTTCAGCGCCTCATAGCTGTACTCCACGTCGCTGCCGTTATCGTTGCGCAGCCAGGTGGTGATGTGCATAGCAACGGCGGGCAACAGCAGCTGATCCAGCGCCTTCTGGTACAGGGACTGCGAAGCATCGCTGACGTCATCCCCACGGTAAAGCCCCATGCGGCGGGAGACTGGCGGATCGTTGACATCAAACGCGTCGCTTTTCGGCAGGTCCACCAGGCCATTCAGCAACGGCAGCAGATCGAACAGGTCACGCTGCGGCTGGTTCTGCAACGCTTTGCTCTGCTGGTCCAGCAGCGGCACCTTCGCATCCACCTCTTCCAGATAGGCCTTGTTTTTAGCATAGCTGGTGAGCCACAGCCCGCCGAGGATCGCCAGCAGGGCCAGCAGCGCCACGTAGCCGGACCAGATCACCGCCCGGTTGCGCAGTTCCCACCAGCGGTTTTCCCCGGCGATCCCGGCTTCCTGGAAAATAACGTTTTGCAGCAGGTTCTTGATGAAGAAACTCTGGCCCTTCGCGCCCGGGATTGGGGCTTCTTTACTGACCGAATCCCAGTTATCGCGCTCTGCCCCTTCCGGCAGGGAGAGCGCGCGGTTCAGTTCGCCCATTACGCGGTCAAACGGCATGCCTTCCTGCGTCCCGCTGGCGAAGTAGATCCCGCGCGGGGAGAACTCAGTTTCGAAGTTGGAGCGCGCAAAGACCGTGCTCAGGTAGTCCGCCAGCAGCGGACGCAGCGCGGCGAACTCCTGCGGGAAGAGATACGCTTCGGCGCGGGTTTTCGCGTCATGCTCTTTGAGCATGGTTTCCGGCAGCCCGGCATCAAGACGCTGCTGCAGCAGAGAAAATTCCTGCTGGAAGTTGCCCATCAGGTCGTAATCGGCGTGTTTGGTCTGCTCCCACGGCAGCGTGAAGCCCCAGATCTGGTCGCGCTGCGCTTTATCGTAGTCGGCAAACCAGGCGCGGAAGCCTTTGAGAAGGTCGGCCTTGGTCACCATCACGTACACCGGGAAGCGGATACCCAGCTGTTCATGCAGCTCGGACAGACGCTGGCGCAGATTTACCGCCTGCTGGCGGGACGCCTCGGCAGACTGGGTCAGCAGGTCCGAAATGCTGATCGTGACGATGACGCCGTTGATCGGCTGGCGGCGACGGTACTTGCGCAGTAGTCCCATGAACTGCAGCCACTCACCGGCATCCTGCGCCTGCTCGCTCTCCTGGGTGGTATAGCGACCCGCGGTGTCCAGCAGCACGGCCTCGTTGGTGAACCACCAGTCGCAGTTGCGCGTGCCGCCAATACCGCGCAGCGCGGTCTTACCGAAACGGTCGGCCAGCGGGAACTGCAGCCCGGAGTTCACCAGCGCCGTAGTTTTACCGGAGCCCGGCGCGCCAATAATGACGTACCACGGCAGTTGATAGAGATATTGCGTGCTGAAGCGCTGGGTCCACTGAGCGCCCTGGCCCGCTTTGCTGAAGTGCGCTTTTTTAAGCATCTGCGCGGCTTCATCAAAACGGCTGGCGAGGATCTGCTCCTCACTGTTCAGGCGCTGCTGCGGATCCGCCGCCTCCGGGCTGGTGGTGTTCTCGTTGAGCTTGTCCATCAGCTTGCGGTTCAGCCAGGCGTTATAAAGGCGCGGCAGAATATGGCCCTGCGCCCACAGCAGGTAGACCACGGCGATACTGATGATGCGGTTCTGTTCGGATTCGAGCGGTCGGGTGTCCACGATGGACAACAGCGGGCCAATCATCCAGATCACCGCCGCCAGCGCCGTTACGCCGAGGAAGCTCCACAGAATGCGGTTGGTCAGAATGGAAAGAAGTGTAGTCAGCATCCTTAGTTTCCTTGCGGCAATCCGTTCAGCTCGGCCTGGGTGTTTTCAGGCGACACCAGCAGAGTAATTTCCACACGGCGGTTACGGGCGCGGTTTTCCGGCGTCGTGTTCGGCGCCACCGGGTTAATCTCGCCCCGCCCTTCCGCCTTCACGCGGCCAGGCTGAGAGAGGCTTCCCTGCAGCATTTTCTGTACGGAGCGCGCGCGTTCCAGTGAGAGCTCGTAGTTAGAGGCAAAGCGCGCGCTGCGGATCGGCACGTTATCGCTGTAGCCCACCACCAGAATTTTGCCGCTGACGTTGTTCATCGCCTGCGCAATGCGGTTGATGACCGATTCATAGCGGTCGCGCACGACGGTCGAGGCGGAGGCAAACAGCCCATCGCCCTTCAGGATAACGACGCTGCGATCTGCCTGGTCTTTTACCGCCACCAGGCCCGCCTCAATTTCAGGCTTCAGGAAGCCGCGCAGGTTAAGCACCGCGGGCAGCTGACGCGCCGGCTGCTGGATGGTGGTTTCCGGCAGTTGGGACTGATAAATCTTCGCCAGCACCGGGTTGGTGTTGTCGCCAAGGCGCCAGTTAAGCACGATATAAAACAGGCAGGCGATAAACCCGGCCAGCGCCACGCAGGCCCACAGGGGAACCATCGGCCGCCAGAGCTTGCGCAGCACCGGGCGATCTTCCGGATGAGGAGAAAGCGGCGGCGGATAGCTGCCGCGCACGCCGCGGATCATTTGCCACAGCCGCTGCTTGATGGTTTCAAGCTGGGTGCGGCCATTGTCCAGCACCCGATAGCGCCCCTCGAAGCCGAGCAGCAGGCAGTAGTTGATCATCTCCAGCAGCAGGATATGCTCGCGCGGGTTCTGCGACAGGCGCGCCAGCAGCTGGAAGAACTTTTCGCCGCCCCAGGTTTCGTTATGGAACGTCACCAGCAGGCCATTGCTGGACCAGACGCCGCTGCTGCCCCAGGGAGTCAGCGCGGCGGCCTCGTCCAGCGCCGTGCACAGGCAGTAGCGCGCCCCGACGATCACTTCGTAGGGCAGCCCCGCCTGCTGGCAGCGGACTTCAAAACGGCGAATCTCATCGATCAGGCGCTGGCGTAACGCCACCTGATCGTCATGTGATACCGAATGACGGATCTGCGGAATCGCGTTGAGCAGCGGATTGGCGGCCGCCACCAGCTGATTGTTGCTACTGGCTCCGGTAAACGCGGCATCACTGCCGCTATCCTGTCGTTCCTGCATATTAAGCGCTCGCTTTATTATTCTGTCGGGCTACGGATGGCCCAAAACTCCATATCCAGCCCCGGGAACTCCCCTGCAAGGTGCAGGGCGAATGCGCCGGACTTATCCATCTCGTGCCACAGCTCGCTGCCCTTCTCCAGCTCGAAGTAGCTGTAGCCGGCATGCCACGGGATCTGCGGCGGCGCGACCGGCATGGCGCGCAGCATAATGCCCGGCAGCTGCAGCTGAACCAGATCGCGAATTTTCGAGACCGGGGCAATTTTCATCTGCGCCGGGAAGTGGGTTTGCAGGTGTTCGCCCGGCACGTTGGCTTTCACCGCCAGCACGAAGCCGAATTCGCGCACCATGCTGGTTTCAGGAACGGTGGCGATGTTCAGGCCATGCGAGCGCTCGTTAAGCGGCAGCTGAATGGCGTGGTCTTCCATCACCAGCGACAGCCCCTGGCGCAGCATCAGCATCAGCTTGCTGAAGCAGTTCGCCAGATCGTCGTGATCGTAGATCGGCAGCACGCTCTCGGTGGTGCGCTGCGACGTCCAGGTCGTGAGCTCGGTGGCAAACGGCAGCCAGCTGCGCCAGAGCGTTTCCGGGTGCAGCAGCGGCAGCGTTTTTAAATGTGAAACCTCGCCCAGATGACGGTTCACGAGCGAAAGCAGCGTAAATTCAATCAGTTCAGAGGTGTTAAAGCGGCCAGGCTGACGCAGGCGGCCGCCAATCTGCTGGCTGCGCTGCACCAGCAAACCGTGCAGATCGTTGATCATGCTGTAGATCTGCGGGCTGTTATTGGCGTTCAGCATCGGCGGGATGTAGCTGTTATCCAGCCGCACGTGGTTGTCGTTGCGTTTTTCAGTCACAAACGCCACGCCGATGGATGTCCATTCTGCCGTGAGGTCTTTTTCCAGCATCAGCGTCAGGCGCAGGCGGCCAAACTGGACGGTGGCATCCCCCACCGACATGGCGTTATCGTCCTCCACCTCCTGCTCAAACGCGACGAAGCGGGCCAGCGAGGCGGGCTCTTCGCTGAAAATCACCTCTTCCCGCTCGCCACGACGAACCGGCAGCGCGAGCACCACCTTTTCGTTGGTGAGATTGTCAGGAATTTTTAGCGGCGCGGGACCATTGCGTCCGTTGCGGACCTGGAAAAAGGTGCCGTCCGGCAGTAACCCGCTGCAGTAGCTCAGGGCAATACAGCCCTGGCGAAGCATCGCTTCGTCCAGTTCTACGTCGAGAAAGCCCCAGAGATAGGAACGCTGCAGCGCACCCCACTCACGAACATGGTTGAGCAGATAACTTTCAGTCCGCTGAAAATGGTGTGGACGCAGGAACATGCCTTCGGTCCAGACGACCTTTTCTGCTTTGGTCATGATGATGTGTTTCCTGTTGTGAAGCGCGTTACTGGCTGATGACCCGAATGCCGTTTACGTCGAGAAAAACGTTGGCCTGGAGTTCATCCGCGGACCATTTCCAGAACTGGTAGATATGATTTTCGCCTGGCACAGGCAGCGGGAGTGAAACGCGCCATTTTTTACCGTCCAGCTTCTGATATTCCGCCATCACGCCGATATAACGCGCCTCAGGATCGCTCTGACCACTGAGGGTTTTGGACAGCTGTCCCGGCATCAGGAAGAAAACGTCGCTGTTCAGCAGATTCGCGCCAAGCGTTGCTGACGCGTTGTTCTGCAGGGAATAGAAGTCGCTGGACATGAAATCCGCATCGGATTTCAACAACAGCACCCGGACTTTAAGTGGCGCAGAATCATTGATTTGTGGATGAGCCTGAAACTGCAGATTGTAGCGGGAAGGATCGCTGTGTGAAGACGACGTACAACCACTGACAAGGGCGAAAATCGCCGCGTAAAAGACTAACCACAGCCGATGAAACTTTTTATTATTCATAAAAATACGCCCACGAAAGCCGTTTAGTTCAGGATCCAGGTACCGTTAGCGCTGTCTTTGCAGGCTTTGCTGTTGCCATCCACATCGACGCAGGTCGCTTTTTTACGCACCTTAGGACGAATGGCCTGTTTGCGGACGGTGGCTTCGTACTGGTCGGCTTTGATAACGGCGCGCATCGGGACGTAGCCAATCAGCTGGTCGTTCCCCTCATCGGCGAGCGCCATCCAGTAGTGTTCAACCTGCCCCAGCACTACATAGGTTTTTCCGGTTTCCAGCGTACGGATAACCTTTCCGCCAAAATCAGGACGGCTCATCAGGGAGGCCGGGTACATGGCACGATAAGGCTCGTTGAGCTGGGTGAATTCCGTTGGCGGCACCACGGCGTGACGGTGGGTCAGGGTGACACCGTTGACCTGGCTGGTCACGATCGTGTCGTCGGTGATTGCCGGTTTCTGTGGCGCTTTACAGCCCGCCACCGCCATTACAAACAGAAGTGAAAACAGTACGCGCATTTTCATATGCTTTTCCGTAGCGATATTTTGATGATGGAGATAAGGGGATGAAATTTGACTTAGGTGCTATTGTTAAAATAGTCAGGATAATTTCGGGGTGTTACTAATTTAAAGGCATAGCTACCGCACGAGCCCTTCAGAATAAGGCCCAGCGTCTTCCTGACATATTTTGACAAACGGTAAACAAGTTTACATGAGCTTTGCTTCAATTCAATATTTACCGCAGCGTAAGTGGTGGTAATTGAAGCAGCCAAAACATTATAGGATTAATCTGATAAAAAAACCCGGCATGGCCTGGATCTACTTATTTCAACACCTTATAATGATATAACACACTGTTATTAAAGCATAAAATTCAAAAGAGAACGGATTTCACTAACGCAATAATGCTATTATCGCCACTACCATAATTAGTAGAAATGTCGTTTTGGTGATATCAGAAGAAGATATCGACGATGAATTATTTGTTGCACTAACAGGGTATGTTTAATATTGCCGCATCACCTGACGACACCATCACTATTTAACTTATTGACTGCGCCTTTAATTTCACGACTCAAAATAACTTATATTTCATGTTGTGATAATAACCCTGTAAGTGATTATACATTTCCGTTAATCATTAAGCCTGAGTAAACCTTCTCGTCACTATTTCGAATACCGACGTGGCTACAACGCCTGTCATCCGCCATGTTTCCACTTTTGAGCGGCCGTCTCTTTCATTCGAAATTTTACCTGCGCTACATGCTTTCTCTCTCGATGCTATCTATCCTGCCTACCGGATGATAGATACAATTTATTATTAAAATGATAAAATTTCGTTATAATTTCTTTAAATAGTTGCATGCCAACATTTTTAACTCATTGTTATAAAGATAATTACAGGCAAGAGCCGTAACTCAACCGCGTGGATTTCCATCTCCGCCAGTCATTGCTTTTGCTTATTACCCAGCCGTTGCGCGACCAAACACGTCAGGAGTCAGTATGAACATGAAAAGACGCTCAGTTCCCGGTATCAGACACTACGATGGTCCTGCCGGCGGCTGGGGCGCGTTGAAGGCGACGGCCATTGCGGTACGTACCCAAATGGATACCCTGGACGCTCCCGCGACGCTGCTGCGTACCAACCAGCCGGACGGTTTTGACTGCCCCGGCTGCGCGTGGCCCGATAAAGAGCACAAGTCGACATTCCAGTTCTGCGAGAACGGCGCGAAAGCGGTAACCTGGGAAGCGACCAGTAAGCGCGTGACGCCCGATTTTCTGGCGAAAAACAGCGTCTCCTCGCTGCTGGCTAAATCGGACTTTGAGCTGGAAGGTTACGGTCGTCTGACGCATCCCCTGCGCTATGATCGGGCCAGCGATACCTTCCGGCCCGTCGACTGGGACGAGGCGTTTCAACGCATCGGGGAAATATTGCGCGGGCTCGAACCGGACCAGGTCGAGTTCTATACTTCCGGGCGCGCCTCCAACGAAGCGGCGTATCTGTTCCAGCTGTTCGCCCGCGAGTACGGCACCAATAATTTCCCGGACTGCTCGAATATGTGTCACGAGGCCACCAGCGTCGGCTTGCCGCGCTCCATCGGAATTGGGAAAGGCACTGTCTCGCTGGACGATTTCGACAAGACTGAGCTGGTGATCTCCATCGGTCACAACCCCGGCACCAACCATCCGCGAATGATGGGTACCCTGCACGAGCTGGCGCGTCGCAATGTGCCGATTATCGTTTTCAACCCGCTGCGCGAACGCGCCCTCGAACGTTTTGCCGACCCGCAAAGCGTGATTGAAATGGCAACCTATGGCTCTACGGACATCGCCTCGACCTACTTCCAGGTGAAGGCCGGGGGCGATGCCGCCGCGCTGAAAGGCATTGCTAAACACCTTCTGGAGATGGAGGCCGAACGCGGTGACGTGCTCGACCGCGCGTTTATTGCAGAACACACCCGGGGTATTGAAGATTTTGCCGCCGATATCGCGCAGACCCGCTGGGACGACATTGAGCGCGAGTCGGGGCTCAGCCAGGCGGCGCTCAAAAAGGTGGCCGAGGCCTATGCCAAATCAAACGCCACCATCATTACTTACGGAATGGGGATTACCCAGCACAATAAAGGCACGGCGAACGTCCGCCTGATTGCTGACCTGCTGCTTTTGCGCGGGAATATCGGCAAGCCCGGCGCGGGGATCTGCCCCCTGCGCGGCCACTCAAACGTTCAGGGAAACCGGACCGTCGGGATTAGCGAGAAGCCTGCCCCGGCCTTCCTGAACCGCCTGAAAGAGGTGTTTGGCTTTGAGCCCCCTTCACGTCACGGACACGATGCGGTGCAGGCGACGCGGGCCATGATCGACGGTCACGCAAAAGCGCTCATTTGCCTCGGAGGTAACTTTGCCGTCGCGATGCCCGACCACGAGAACGGTTTCCCGGCGATGGGTAACCTGGATCTGAGCGTGCACGTCGGGACCAAGCTGAACCGTACCCATCTGCTGGTGGGCAAAGAGACCTTTATTTTCCCGTGTCTCGGCCGCACGGAGCTGGATATGCAGGCCACCGGCCGTCAGTCCATCACCGTCGAAGACTCCATGTCGATGGTGCATGCTTCCTCCGGCAAGCTGAAACCCGCCTCGCCGTTGCTCCGTTCGGAGCCTGCCATCGTCGCTGGCCTCGCAAAGGCTACCCTGCCGGAAACACGCGTGGACTGGCTGACGCTGGTCGAGGATTACGACCGCATCCGCGATTTGATCGAGCAGACCATTCCGGGCTTTGAGAACTACAATGCGCGGATCCGTGTTCCCGGCGGCTTCCGCATGCCGCTGCCGCCGACACAGCGTATCTGGCCGACCGCAACGGGCAAAGCGATGTTCTCGGTTTTCGACGGCGTACAGGAAAACGCCAGCGGTGAAGGCGAGCATGTGCTGCGCCTGATCACGCTGCGCAGCCACGATCAGTACAACACCACCATTTACGCCCTGGACGATCGCTACCGTGGCGTATTTGGCCGCCGCGACGTGCTGTTTATGAACGAAGAAGATATGGCGCAGTCAGGGCTGGAACACGGCGATCGCGTGGATATCGAAACCGCCCTCCCCGGCAGCGCGCAGCGGCTGGAAGATATTACGGTGGTGGCGTACAACATCGCCCCGGGCTCCGTCGGCGCGTATTACCCGGAGGCCAACGTGCTGGTGCCGCTCGATTATCTCGATAAGGACAGCGGTACGCCGTCGTATAAATCGGTTCCGGTTCGCATTACCCTGCGCTCGAAAGAGATCCGCATGCTGTAAGGCTTTACGCGCAGAGAAGAGTGATGGACATAAAACAGTTAAAATATTTACTCGCGCTCGACGAGACCCGCCACTTTGGTAAAGCGGCATTGCGGTGCAACATCACCCAGCCGACCCTCTCCATGCGCATCCGCAGCCTGGAAGAGGAGCTGGGGCTGGTGCTGATCGTGCGCGGGCAGCGTTTTGAAGGGTTTACGCCGGAGGGAGAGCGCATCCTCGCATGGGCGCGCGCGCTTCTTGCCGCGCACGACGGATTGCAGGCGGAAGCCGCGCTGTGTAAAGGCCAGGTGGTGGGAGAATTACGTCTGGGGATGGTGCCGCTGGCGAGCGTGGATCCGATGATCTTTATCCGCCTGCTTACGCAAAAGTACCCGGAGCTGACCTACAGCCTCTATTCTATGTCTTCGGCGCAGATTGCCGACGGCGTCAGCCGCAATCAGCTTGAGCTGGGGATTTGCTACCTGAACAGCATCGACACCAGCCTGTTTGACATTATTCAGCTTCCTAAAACGAAGATGGGGCTGCTCCACGACACCCGTCATTTCCAGCTTACCCCGGAGACGCTGACCTGGCACGACCTGACGGATTTTCCGCTGGGGTTCCTGACCAAAGGGATGCACTACCGGGCGCATATGGAGGCCAGCTTTAAAGCTGCTGGCATCGAACCGACGGCCGTTTTTGAGAGCGACTCCACGTTCCAGATCATTCAGGCGGTTCAGAGCGGCGTATGCTGCGCCGTGATGCCGCTGAATAACGGGCTGGAAGCCCTGAACAGCACTTTCAGGATTGTCCCCATCGCCGACGCGAACATTGAGGCTCCCATCGGCCTGATTATGCGCAGGCAGAAACCCGTCTCTTCGCTGGCGCTGCGCTGTTTTACCGACGCGCAGGCGATTTATCACGCGGGCAAGGAGGCGTAAGCCTGGCGCGACACCACGCTAAAACCGCCGATCAGCACCGCGGCGCAGACCTTCCGGTATTCCGGCGCACTCACCAGCTCGCGCAGCGCATCGCGAATGGCGCTGAGCGTTTCGGGGGACGTGCGTCGCGACGTGATTAATGGCAGCCCTGGCGTCAGCGGCGTTCGATCGAACGCCGCCAGCCCCGCAAGCCGTTCCGGCTCATGACGCTCCAGCAGCGCCCAGGTCACGCAGTCTATGGCGGCGATATCGCTCTTCCCGCGCTGCACATCAATCAGCGACTGACGGTGGCTGCCGCTGAAGGACGTTTGTGAGAAAAATGGCCCGTCAACAATCAGGGGTGCCACCTTTTTTCGCAGCGCGTTATAGCCGGACTGCGAGTCTTCCGAATTACAAACCGCCCGACGTCCGCGAAAATCCGCCAGCGTGAGATGCCTTTCCTCCGCGCGCGCTACCAGAAAACTGCGGTACTGGCTCCCTTCGCAGCCCGCGGCGGTGTAGTGAAAACAGCCCACCACCTGTACCTCCGGGAGCTGCGTCACCAGCGGGTAGCCGCATGTCTGGCTGAGGATAAGCTCAGGCTGCTGCCAGTGGGCCAGCAGGTCAGATTCCGGCCAGCCGGGAGCACCACCGACGGGCACGCCACGCGCGGCCAGCAGATGCTGCACCGCCAGCCAGAGCGCGCGGGTATCGCCGCGATCCACGGCGTACATGGGAAACGCCAGCAGGTTACTCATACCTCTCCTCCTGTTGTTTTCCGGGATGGACGGTGACCTCCACTGGCCGGGTCCAGAACTGGCGTAGCCATTCACCGTAGCCCCGGACCACAAAGCCGTGGTTACGCTGCCGGTACGCCTCCCGGTTTTGCCGATAGATCGTCGGCAACCCGTACCAGGGAACGCCCGGTAAATCGTGGTGAATAGAATGGTAGTTGAGATTCAAAAACAGCACCCGCCAGACTAGCCCGGCCTCGTTAATGACCGAGCGCGCGAGCGGATCGTCCGCCGCCCGATGTTCGTAGAACGAGCGGACCTTGGTCAGCGCCAGCGCCGGATAGCTTACCGCCAGCACAAACCAGACGGGCGAAAAGCCGTGATGCACCATCCACGCGAAAAGTGCCGCCAGCAGCAGAGCGTGAACCAGCCACATCGCCATCGCCCGCAGGTGAAAATCACGAAACGCCGCCCCGGCGCTGCCCAGCGTCTGGACGATATCCAGCAGCGGCGCCAGCAGAAGCCGCCCGGCAAAGGTATTCCGGGCCCGGATCAGGCGCTTCTGCCACGGGGAAAAGCGCGCCCAGCTCGCCTCGGTGAAATAGTACGACTCCGGGTCATCCGCCGGAAAGGTCAGGCTATCGTGACGGTGATGGGCCAGATGGGAATCCCGGTACAGGCCATACGGATACCAGACCGCCAGCGGGAGCGTGCCAAACAGCTGGTTAAGCCGGGCAAAACGGGTGGGATGCCCGTGGATCAGCTCGTGCTGCAGGGACATGTACCAGGCGGTAAACCAGATAAGCAGCAGCGTGGCGGGAAGCAGGCCGAGCGTTTGCCAGAATGTTAGGGTGGAAAACCAGCCGGTATAGATAATGACGATCAGCAGCCACGTAGGGAGTTCACTTCGCCACAGAACCCCAGATGCAAGTCGGTGGATGTGATTGCGCTGCTGCGGATGTAAATAGAGGGAGCTTCGTTTACTCATTCCTTCAGATGCCGTTTCGCCAGAGACAATGCTCTGACGATCGGGGATAACGCCTGAAATGACAAAGAACTTAAATCGCTTTGCTTTGCCGGAAACGCAGGGTCACGCCCGGCTTGACTTATTCTGTGGTAAAGGTACTTTTCAGGACATGAAGAAAATATTAATTATCGTACCTGACGGCGGCATGCTGTTTGAGGCCGCCGGTATCGCCGACATTCTGATGCAGGCCAACCGGCTGCATCCGGAAGGGCTTACCCAGCCCCGCTACCGTATCATCATTGCCACCACGCAGCCCCACCAGGTGATCCACGGCCAGTCTGGCCTGAACCTGCTGGCGGACTATCGTCTGCCGGAGTTGGATCCGCGCGAACCGCTGGACACCATTATCATCACCGGACGCGGGATCAACGAGCAGGAGAGCACGGCGGTGGTGGACTGGCTGCACCTCGCTGCCCCGCACGCCCGGCGGGTCGCCTCCATTTGCGGGGGCGCGATGCTGCTTGCCCAGACCGGCTTGCTGGACGGCCGCCGCGCAACCACCCACTGGCGGCTGCTGGAGACGATGCAAGCCCAGTACCCGGCTATCCATGTCGAAGGCGGCCCGCTGTATATTCAGGATGGCCCCATCTGGACCTCCGGCGGCGTGAGTTCCGGGTTCGATCTGACCCTGGCGCTGGTGGAAGACGACTACGGATTTACCCTCGCCCGCGACGTGGCGCAGGATATGGTGATGTATCTGCGTCGCCCCGGCGGACAGCTGCAGTTCAGCCGCTATAGCCTGCAGCAGCCTGGCGCATCGGGGCCTATCAGCGAACTGCAAACCTGGATCCTGCAGAACCTCACCGCCGACCTGTGCGTGGAAAATTTGGCCGAAAAGGTGGCGATGAGCCCGCGCAATTTCACCCGGGTTTTTACCCGCGACGCGGGCGTCTCGCCTGCCCGTTACGTGATGGAAGCGCGCCTGGCCGCCGCCCGACAGCTGCTTGAGCAGACCCATGATCCCCTTGAGCGGGTTGCCGAGCAAAGCGGGTTTGGCACCAGCATTAACCTGCGCCGCGTATTTGAGAAACAGCTCCACCTCACGCCGGGCGAGTACCGCCAGCGCTTCCACTGCCGCAAGATGGCGTAATCTGATCCTTTTTTGTCGTTTACGCCAACCGGCCCTGCGCCTACAGTGACTCCAGACAACAGAGATAAGGAGTGCACCATGGTTAAGGTCGGTATTAACGGTTTCGGCCGTATCGGACGTAATTTCCTGCGCGCGGCGCTGGGTAACCCGGATCTTCAGATTGTGGCCATTAACGATCTGACGGACAGTAAAACCCTCGCCCACCTGCTGAAACATGATTCCCTTCTGGGCAAACTGCCCGCGCCCGTTGAAGCGGCTGACGGCGCGCTGCAGGTGGACGGTCAGCGGATTGTGGTGTTTAGCGAACGCGACCCGGCAAATATTCCGTGGCGCGATGTTGGTGTTGACGTGGTAATTGAGGCCACCGGCTTCTTTACCGATCGGGAAAAAGCGGCGGTGCACGTCACGCAGGGTGGCGCAAAGCGCGTCATCATCTCCGCGCCCGGCAAAAATGACGATCTGACGGTTGTGATGGGAGTGAACCACGATCGCTACGACCCGGCTCAGCACGTGGTCGTCAGTAACGGGAGCTGTACCACTAACGGTCTGGCGCCGGCGGCTCAGGTGCTGCATCAGCAGTTCGGGATCGAGCATGGTCTGATGAACACGACGCACGCCTACACCAACAGCCAGGCGCTGCACGACCAGCCGGAAAAAGATCTGCGCGGCGCGCGCGCGGCGGCGCTGTCGATTGTGCCTTACTCCAGCGGCGCGGCGAAAGCGCTGGGCAAAGTGATCCCCTCCCTGGACGGCAAGCTGACCGGGTACTCCCTGCGCGTGCCGGTGCCGGTGGTGTCGATTGTGGATTTAACGGTAACGCTCAGCCGTAGCGTAACCGCCGAAGAGGTGAATGAGGCGTTCCGCAACGCGGCCGCCAGCGGGCCTCTGAAAGGGATCCTGGGCTATAGCGATGAACCGCTGGTCTCCAGCGACTACCAGGGCGACCCGCGCTCCTCCATTATCGACGGGCTTTCCACGCTGGTAATTGGCGGGAACATGGTGAAGATCCTGGCGTGGTATGACAACGAGTGGGGCTTCTCTAACCGCCTGGTGGATCTGGCGGTGCTCATGGATAAGAAAGGGCTGTAAGCCTGGAGCCGGGTGGCGCGAACGCTCACCCGGCAAAAAATCATTCCGCTTTCACTTTCACGCCCATCAACACAATCACCATCGCCGTCACCAGCAGGAACCCGCTTCCGGCGAATACGCCGCTGGCACCGTTAAGGTCAAATACCGCCCCGCCCCCGGCCGCACCGGCGCTTATCGCCAGCTGGATTGAGGCCACCAGCAGCCCCCCTGCACTTTCGGCTTCATCCGGAACGGTGGTGGCAAGCCAGGTTGACCAGCCCACCGGAACCAGGCCAAACGCAAAGCCCCACAGCGCCACCAGGAACCCGTCCAGCATTGCCAGATGGCCAAACGCCACCATCGTCAGCGCCAGTATGCCCATGGCGAACGGCACCAGCGCCAGCGTCAGGCGCAGATTACGTGCCAGCAGATGTCCGGCAACGGAAGTACCGACAAAGTTCGCCAGCCCAAAGCCCAGCAGGATCAGTGAAATGGTCTCAACGTTCGCCTGCCCCACCGTTTCCAGGAATGGGCGCAGGTAGGTAAAGAAGGCGAAATGGCCGCTGAAGATCAGAATAGTGGCCAGCATGCCGCCGATCATGCCCGGTCGACGCAGCACGCGGAACAGCGTGCTGAGGCTACCGCTGCTCTCGGGCTTCATGGACGGCAGCACCCAGATCTGCCACAGCAGCGCCAGTACGCTCGGCAGTATGCAGAGCACAAAGACGTTGCGCCAGCCGATCAGGCTACCCAGATAGCTCCCCAGCGGGGCAGCAACCACGGTGGCAATCGACACGCTGGAGAAGATCACCGCCAGCGCCTTCGGCACTTTATCCGTCGGAACCAGGCGCATCGTGGTGGCCGTCGACATCGCCCAGAAGCCACCGATGGCGACCCCTAACAGCAGGCGCCCCATCAGCAGGACGTGCAGCGTAGGCGCAAAGGCCACCAGCAGGCTGGAGATGATTTGCAGCACGGAGAAAAACATCAGTACCCAGCGACGGTCGATACTTTTGGTCGCCGGCGTAATCAGAAGCCCGGTGACCAGCGCCACCAGCGCGGTGGCGGTGACGGCCTGCCCGGCCATGCCCTCGCTGACGCCCAGACTCGCGGCCATCGGCGTCAGCAAACTGGCTGGCAGGAACTCAGCCGTTATCAACCCAAACACGCCCAGCCCCAGTGAATAGACGGCCCGCCAGGCGGGTCTGGCAGGCGCCACGGCCTCTCTCACCACGACACATGAATTCATCTGTTGTTCTCCCGTTATAAAAATGTGACAACTGTCGCAAAAGCATAGAGGGTTCACCGTGGACGATCTATGACATATAATCTCCACTTATTGATTATTCGTCCGGAGTTGCGCCATGACCGTTCAGTCCCCCGATTTGATCAGCGAACTCTTACGCGGCATGCGCCTGTCGGGCGTGAAATACCGACGGATTGAAGCCAGCGCGCCGTTTGGCGTGGCGTTCCACCAGGCGCCCGGTAAGGCGCAGTTCCATTTTGTGAGCCACGGTAGCGCCCTGCTGCGTATGGAGAGCGGTGCGACCTTCGAACTGAGCGGCGGCGACGCGCTGTTTATTCCTGGCGGGAATGCCCACGCCCTGCTCTCTGACGCGCAGGCAGCCATTACCCCGGTGAACGCTTTTCCGAGCGAACCTATCTGCGGCTCGGTGTGCGCAATTACCTGCGAGCCCTGTCCGGAGAGCGAGAACACCATCATCTTTAGCGGGTGTATGGATTTTGAGCTCGGCGGGATGCAGCCGCTGATCAAAGCAATGCCGGAAGTGATGATGGTCAGCCGGCTGATGTCCACCTGGCCGGAAATTCATCCGCTACTGGCGGCGATGGAGCGAGAATCCATGACCCGTCAGGCCGGGTTCGCCGGGATCCTTGCCCGGCTGGCTGATGTGGTGGCGGCGTTAATTGTGCGCGGCTGGGTTGAGGGCGGCTGCGGTAAAGCCACCGGCTGGGTGCAGGTTTTACGCGACCCGCGCCTGAGCCGGGCCATTTACGCCATGCACCAGCAGCCTAGCCTGAACTGGAGCGTGGCGGATCTGGCGAAAGAAGCGGGCACCTCACGCTCCGTGTTTGCCGAACGGTTTCTGGCCGCGACGGGGACGACCCCGGCAAAGTATCTCAGCGAACTGAGAATGCGGCTGGCGATTCAGTACATTCGTCACGAAAATCAGCCGATTGAAACGGTCGCCCTGCGGCTGGGTTACGGATCGCTGGCGGCGTTTAGCCGGGCCTTTAAGCGCATCATTGGCCATGCGCCGGGCACGCTGCGGGAAGCCGGCCAGGCCCCGGAAGAGGTCTGACCGGCAGGCTGGCATCAGAAAGAGTATTTAAAGCGCACGCGGCCACCGTAGCGATCGTCGTTTTTCTTATCGCCCGCTTTCGGGGAAGCGTTGACCCAGGACGCATACGCGCCCAGATAGATATTGAAGTTTTTCATCTTCAGTACGTTCGGGATCAGATCGTATGGATGGTATGAATATCGTACTCGCCCTTCGCGTCCAGGTAAGCGGTGTTGAGGTTGATGACCACGCCGTTCTCCGGATCGGTTTTAAGCCCGTCCCAGGTCATAGTAAACCCGTAGCCGTCGCTGTAGAGATCGTCCGACTTTAATTTCCCCGTCGTTCACAGAACCGAAGAAGAATACCGCATCATCGAGATACATTTTCCCGCCGAGAGGCTGAACGGAAAATCCGGCAAAATTGCCGTTATCCCTTTTTCGATAACCATCAAAACCTCATAAATTATGCCCGTTAATATCCCAGCGTTCTTTATATCCCGGCGCCCGGTCGCTATTAGTGCTTTGCTTAATGGAGGTCAGACTGCCTGTTTTACTGGCGGCATCTATATTAAACTCCACGTCACCATAAAATTTAATATCACCAAACCCTGAAAGCGTCAGCTTTGGCGGTTCGGCTTTGCTCACCGGCTCTTCGGACTGCACAACAACGGCGGGTGCCGCCTGCTGCTGTCTAAGCGCCGGAATAAAATGCACTTATCAGTATTACCGTTTTTTTTAATTTCATAAAATCCATCCTGATTATAAAAGTGAATACGCAAATAGGGAGCATCGCTATTTCGACTACATAGCCTTTTGGGTTCTATTATGTTTTTTGTTTCACAACAAATCCTTCCGGACAGGGCGTGCGAAGCGGTAAATTGTCTGGTTCTGCGCAAAATGGGATATTCAACACGCGAAGCGGGCAATATTCGTCTAAGGTTTTCAGGTGATTGATAACAGCGGTCACGCTGTTCAGGAATACAGGAGACGAACCGATGATAAGACCTCGTACTTTACGCCCTGCTCTTTTGCACCTCGCGCTGGGAGGCGCGCTGCTCGGTGTAGCAACGATGGGTTATGCTGAAGAACAGCCAGCCTACCAGAAAAATTCACCCGATATTTTGCTTGGCCCTCTGTTTAACGACGTGCAGAGTGCCAAACTGTTTCCCGATCAGAAAACCTTTGCCGATGCCGTTCCCAAAAGCGACCCGCTGATGATTCTGGCGGATTACCGGATGCAGCACACCCAGACAAGCTTTGACCTGCGCCACTTTGTGGAGATGAACTTCACGCTGCCTGCGGAAGGTGAAAAATATGTGCCGCCTGCGGGACAAAGCTTACGTGAGCACATTGACGACCTCTGGCCTGTGCTGACGCGCACCACGGATAAAGCCAGTAACAAATGGGATTCCCTGCTGCCGTTACCGAAACCTTACGTTGTGCCCGGCGGGCGCTTCCGCGAGGTCTACTACTGGGATAGCTATTTCACCATGCTGGGCCTGGCGGAGAGCGGCCACTGGGACAAAATCAGCGATATGGTGGATAACTTTGCGTATGAGATTGATACCTTCGGCCATATCCCCAACGGCAACCGCAGCTATTACCTGAGCCGCTCCCAGCCGCCGTTCTTCTCACTGATGGTTGAGCTGCTGGCGACGCATGACAAAGACGCGCTGAAAAAATACCGTCCACAAATGGAAAAAGAGTACACCTACTGGATGGAGGGTGTAGAAAGCCTTCAGCCTGGGCAGGCTAACCAGCGCGTGGTGAAGCTCGATGACGGTTCCGTACTCAACCGCTACTGGGACGATCGCGATACCCCGCGCCCGGAGTCCTGGCTTGACGATATCACCACGGCGAAGAGCAACCCTAACCGGCCTGCGACGGAAATCTACCGCGATTTGCGCTCCGCAGCGGCCTCGGGCTGGGACTTTAGCTCCCGCTGGATGGACGACCCGAAAAAGCTCGGCACCATCCGCACCACCAGCATTGTGCCCGTCGATCTGAACGCCCTGATGTTTAAAATGGAAAAACTGCTCGCGCGAGCAGGCCAGGAGGCGGGCGACAGTGCGGCGGCGAGTAAATACGAGGCATTAGCAACCGCGCGTCAAAAAGCCATTGAGCGCCACCTGTGGAACGATAAAGAGGGCTGGTACGCCGATTACGACCTCAAGAGTAAGAAGGTGCGCAACCAGCTCACGGCGGCGGCCCTCTTCCCGCTCTACGTGAAGGCGGCGGCACAGGATCGCGCCGATAAAGTGGCCGCGGCCACCTCCGCACGCCTGTTGAAGCCGGGCGGTATTACCACCACCACCATCAACAGCGGCCAGCAGTGGGATGCGCCAAACGGCTGGGCACCGCTGCAGTGGGTGGCAACGGAAGGGTTGCAGAACTATGGGCAGGATAAGGTTGCAATGGACGTGACCTGGCGCTTCCTGAAGAACGTTCAGCACACTTATGACCGCGAGAAGAAGCTGGTGGAGAAATATGATGTCTCTTCTACCGGTACCGGCGGTGGCGGCGGTGAATATCCGCTCCAGGATGGGTTCGGCTGGAGTAACGGCGTGACGCTGAAAATGCTGGATCTGGTTTGTCCGAAAGAGAAACCGTGCGACAGCGTGCCGGAAAATCAGCCTGCGGCGAACGATGAGGCTGCGCCGGTGAAAGCTTCGGCGCAGTAAGGGAGTATTGCCGGGTGATGGCTACGCCTTACCCGGCCTTCATTTTGAACTCACAGGGATTTAGAAGCTGTAACTCGCCCCTAGCTGATACGTCCTGTCACGCCCAATCCAGCAGTTAGTCGCATCGTAGCAGGTCAGCGTCTCTTTATTGGTGATGTTCTGCATACTTGCCTTAAGCGTCAGCCCCGCCAGCGAAGGCAGAATTTCGCCCATCCGGTACGACGCCGCCAGATCGTACTGCGTGGTGCCCCCCAGCTTACCCGCATCGTTAGACGGTGAAATCTCCATCGGCCCGGTATAGCGCGCCCCGGCCCCCAGCATCAGCCCCTTCAGCGGCGTGCTCTCGAAGGTGTAGTCCCCCCACAGGTTGAACGCATTTTCCGGCACCTGAGTGGGACGCTTGCCCTGGTATTTATCATCTTCGGTATTAATTACGTGGGTGTAGGCATAGTTGGCAATCAGCGTCAGGTTGTCCGTCGGGCGGCTGATGGCGGAGAGCTCCGCGCCTTTGGATTCCACTTCACCAGTCTGACGGTAGTTCAGGAAGCCCGGGTCGGAGGTGACGACGTTTTTCTGCCGGATGTTAAACACCGAGGCGGTAAACGTCGTGGCGTACTCTGCCAGCAGATATTTTACCCCGCCTTCAACCTGCTTGCTGGTGGTTGGCTTGACGTCTTTCGCCGTGAGCGTCCCCTGCGGCGAGACCGGTGCAAAACCTTCTGAATAGCTGATAAAAGGCGAAATACCGTTATCGAAGGCGTAAAGTGCCCCCAGGCGTTTGGTAACGCGATCCTGCGATACCCAGGCCTTATCGCCGTTTTGCAGGTAATCGGTGGTGACGGAGCGGTAATCGTCGTAGCGCAGGCTGCCCAACAGACTTAAGCCGCCAAATTCCACCTGATCCTGCAGGTAGTACCCGTTCTGCTGGTAGCTGAGGCGGTTTTTCTGGGCGGTGTAAAGCCCCAGCGCGCTTTCGTGGATTTGCGAATAGTCCGGATTACGCATATCCATGCCCGGCGTAGTCGACGCGTAGCGGTAGTGGAAATGGGAGTTCAGCCTCTGATAGTCAAACCCGGCCAGCAGATGGTGTTTCCAGTCGCCCAGCGCAACGGTTTTAGTCACCTGGTTGTCGATGTTGAAGCTCTTAAGATCTTCATCGGTGGTATAGGCAAAGCGGTTAAGCTGATAGACCTCACTTCCCGTTCCCGTCGCGTAGACGCTGTTCTGGTGGGTATCGACGTCGAAATAGCGCGCTTTCTGATTAAAGCCCCAGCCGCTGTCGAACTCATGCTCAAAGCTGTAGCCCAGCATCCACTGCCGCTGCTTAAACCCGCTCCACTCATCTCCGGCGTAATCCCGGCGATCGGCATATTTGGACCGCAGATAAGCGAGCGGCAGCGGGTTAGACGGCGTCAGGCTCGGGGAGTTTTGCGCCAGCGCATCCAGGGTGAGACGGGTTTTACTGTCGGGTTGCCATGTAACGGACGGGGCGACCAGATAATTTTCATAGCGGCTGGTGTGCGGCTGATCGTTATTCTCCGTCGCCTTACCCAGCAGGCGGTAATTCCAGTCGCTGTCGGCAATTTGTCCGGTCGAATCGAGGTAGCCTTCTTTCAGATTACGGTTCCCGGTGTTAAAACCGACCTCGGTTCGGGCTTCCCGCTGCGGCTTTTTGCTTTGAATATTTACCAGCCCGCCCGGCGAACCGCCGCCGTAAAGCACCGATGAAGGCCCTTTCAGGATATCGACGCTCTCTATTAACAGCGGATCGATGCGCGCCTTGGTGTTGCCGGTGACGTTATAGGGTAGCTGCAGTCCGTTGTAAAACTCCTGATCAACGGTAAAGCCACGAATTTTGTATTCGCTCATATAGGAGGTATTCCCCCGCACCTCGGTTGAGACGCCTGGGGCATAGCGCAGGATTTCATTCACGGAGTTCGCGTGACGCTTTTCGATCTCCGGCGCAGAGAGCGTGTTGATAACCTGCGGCGTTTTACTTTCGGCAACGGCCGATTTGGTGGCGCTGTTGGTCCAGGCCGGCAGCGCGCTGCCCTGCTCTGAGCCCGTGACGACAATGGTTGATTCTTCGGCGAAAGCCTGGACCTGCAATGCCAGCGTGACGGCACCCGCCAGGGTGCATAACGTAAAACGTGAGGAGTTCATAATGTCGTCTTGTTATTACATGCAATACGGAACGACAATTATTATCATTTAGATTAGCAAATCAATATAGCGGCAAAAAAAACGGCCCTCCGCAGAGAGCCGTTCTGTCATTTTATGCTCGTCGCAGTAATCTGAATATGCCCAGCACGACAATGGCTCCCACGACAGCGACCAGGAAACTGTGCATGTCGAAACCACTGATGTCACCACCAAAACCAAACATCGTCGCCAGCCAGCCACCTACAACCGCACCAACGACCCCGAGTACGCAGGTCAAAATAAAGCCGCCGCCATCGTTTCCCGGCATGATCAGTTTTGCGATAGCGCCGGCAATAAGGCCAAAGATAATCCAGGCGATGATACCCATAGCAATGCCCTCTTGCAGATTAAACGCATGTGCAGAAAACCTTCTGCACAGCTAACTTAAGTATAGGTCATCACCGGAAAACCAGTTTCGTCTCACCGACTTATCCTGCGGACAACGGTAAAAAAATCTCACCGGTTTGTATTAAGTTTGAGGGTGGATTGCCGATAACGCTAAGACAGTCTGTCATCAATCAAGGAGCCATCCGGCGTGAGTCATTACAGTGAGCAGTTCCTCAAGCAAAATCCGCTGGCTGTATTAGGGGTATTACGCGACCTGCAAAAAGGCGAAGTGCCGCTGCGCATCAGCTGGTCGAATAATCAGTTTATCAGCAAGATCCTTGACGTCTCGCAGGAGAGGCTGGTTATTGACCTGGGCAGCCTGGAGTATGAAAACCGCGCGGCGCTGAAAGCAGAGAATATCGTGGTCATGGCCGAAACCCATGGGGCCAAAGTGGAATTTGTCCTGCCGCGACTGGAATTGAGCGAATACCAGGGACTTCCGGCTTTTGTTACCCCCCTTCCTGGCAACCTCTGGTTTGTCCAGCGCCGTGAATATTTCCGCATCAGCGCCCCCCTTCATCCTGCCTATTTTTGTAAGGCTAAAATGCCGGACAAAAAAGAGATCCGCTTCCGTCTCTTTGACCTGTCGCTGGGCGGAATGGGCGCGCTGATGGATACCCCGAAGCCGGAGGGTCTGGTAGAAGGCATGCGGTTCACGCAAATAGAACTGGATATGGCGGGCTGGGGCCGCTTTTATTTCGATGCACAGCTGATTGCCATCAGCGAGCGCACGTTGGTGGACAGCAAAAATGAAACGATTACCACGCCGCGTCTGAGCTTCCGTTTTCTGAACGTCGGGCCCGGCGCGGAGCGCGAGCTGCAGCGCATTATCTATTCGCTGGAACGGGAAGCACGGGAACGTGCGAATAAGGTTCTGTAGGAAAAGTCGGGCAGCGAGCGCCGCCCGTTTGCGGCATTACATGGCATCCATCGCTTTCTGTACTTTCCAGATATAGCGAGGCGCCTGCGGTGCCGGATGATTTTTCGCCACATGCTCGACGAACTCATCTTTGTCCATGTCGTTGATCTCCTCAATCGCCTCTTTGCGGTCAGAGGAGAAGGTTCTGAGCAGCGCCCCGGCGCCGTTCACGTACGAGACCACCAGCGCGTATTGCATCACTTCCGGATCCTCAATGCCCTTCAGCACGCCGTGTTCCAGAATGCTCAGGTAAGCGGTCCCCATAGAAATGTTGCGTTCCGGGTTCTTCAGCTCGCTGGTCGACGGCTGGCCGCTCCAGCCCATATAGCGGTAGACCTCTCTCCCCGCCGTAGAGGCTTTCAGCTGCATCAGCCCCACCGCGTTGGATTTGCTGACAAGCGTGGGATTGCCGCCGGACTCCACCGCAATAATGGCGGTGATCAGCCGCGGGCTGACGCCCCACGCCTTCCCGGCTTTTTCACTGATCGGCATCCACTGCATGGCCCGTTTCACCGGCACTTCCGGATTCCAGGGCGGGTTTTGATAATCATGTTTTGAACTACAGCCAGCCAGCAAAACAATCAAAAAAGCAAACCATCTCAATTTCACGTCATCTATCCTTATAGCCGGTCATCGCGGTGCGCCGCCCTTGAAGCAGGCGGCGTATACGCGGCATGATATAGACAATTAGTTTCTCATTCAGCAAGGAATTGCCATGTCTCAGTTTCATCTCATCGCACCGTCGGGCTACTGTATTAACCAGGACGCGGCGCAGCGGGGCGTTCAGCGCTTACTGGAATCCGGCCATCAGGTAGAAAATCAGACAATTATCCCCCGCCGCCAGCAACGTTTTGCCGGAACAGAAGCGCAGAGGCTAAATGATATCAATAGCCTGGTGAACCTGAAGGGCGAAAACCGAATAGTCCTTGCGGTGCGCGGCGGCTATGGTGCGAGCAGGCTGCTTGAGAGCATTGACTGGCAGGGCCTGGCACAGCGCCAGCAGCAGGATCCGCTGCTGATATGCGGCCACAGCGATTTCACCGCCATCCAGCTTGGTCTTCTGGCGCTGCATAACGTCATCACGTTTAGCGGCCCGATGCTGGCCGGTAACTTCGGCGCGCCGGAACTGGACGCGTTCACCGTGGAGCATTTCTGGCGCGCGCTGCGCAATCCCACCTACAGCGTGGAATGGCAAGGCAATGGACCGCACTGGGAATGTGAGGGCCAGCTCTGGGGCGGTAACCTGGCGATGCTGGTCTCGCTCATCGGCACGCCGTGGATGCCGCAAATCAAGGACGGCATTCTGGTGCTGGAGGATATTAACGAACATCCGTTCCGCGTAGAGCGCATGTTATTGCAGCTTTATCATGCCGGTATTCTCGATCGCCAGTCCGCGATCGTGCTGGGCAGCTTCAGCGGCTCTGCCCCGAATGACTATGATGCGGGCTACTCCCTGGAAACGATGGTCGATTTCATCCGCTCGCGGCTGGATATTCCGGTTATCACCGGGCTGGATTTCGGCCATGAGCAGCAGACCGTTACCCTTGCGCTGGGCGCGCAGGCGACGCTTACACATGATGTTTCGGGCAGTCGGTTAACGATCGGTGGTCATCCGGTCATAAAAGCATAAAAAACCCCCTTAATAAAACGCTGTTGCCGTTGTTAATATGTTAGGGTTTTAGTAACAGCGTTAACATTGAGGTGGGAGAAAGAGAACATTGGATGCCGCAGCGATAATCAGCCTTTTCATTTTGGGTTCTGTACTTGTAACCAGCAGTATTTTATTAAGTTCATTTTCATCGCGTCTTGGCATACCCATTCTTGTTATTTTCCTGGCCATCGGCATGCTGGCCGGCGTTGACGGCATCGGCGGTATCCCCTTTGATAACTATCCCTTCGCCTACATGGTGAGTAACCTCGCGCTGGCGGTGATCCTGCTCGACGGCGGGATGCGCACTCAGGCGAGTTCCTTCCGCGTAGCCCTGGGGCCTGCGCTGTCGCTGGCGACCGTCGGCGTGTTGATCACCTCCGGCCTCACCGGGATGATGGCCGCATGGCTTTTCAATCTCAATCTCATGGAAGGCTTGCTGATTGGCGCAATCGTTGGCTCTACCGATGCGGCTGCGGTCTTTTCCCTGCTTGGGGGTAAAGGGCTTAACGAACGCGTTGGCTCAACGCTTGAGATTGAATCTGGCAGTAACGATCCGATGGCGGTGTTCCTGACCATCACGCTGATAGAGATGATCCAGCAGCACGAGACGGGCCTGAGCTGGATGTTTGCCCTGCATATTCTGCAGCAGTTCGGGCTGGGGATTGTCATCGGCCTGGCGGGGGGATACCTGTTACAGCAGACGATCAACCGCATTTCTCTGCCCTCGGGACTTTACCCTCTGCTGGCGCTGAGCGGCGGCATTCTCATTTTTGCCGTCACCACCGCGCTGGACGGCAGCGGTATTCTCGCCGTCTACCTCTGCGGGTTCCTGATGGGCAACCGCCCTATTCGCAACCGTCATGCTATTTTGCAGAACTTTGACGGCCTGGCGTGGCTGGCGCAAATCGGCATGTTCCTGGTGCTGGGCCTGCTGGTGACCCCGTCGGACCTGCTGCCGATCGCCGTTCCGGCGCTGCTGCTGTCGGCGTGGATGATCTTCTTCGCCCGTCCGCTCTCCGTATTTGCAGGCCTGCTGCCGTTTCGCGGCTTTAACCTGCGCGAGCGCGTCTTTATCAGCTGGGTCGGCCTGCGCGGCGCGGTGCCGATTATCCTTGCGGTGTTCCCGATGATGGCCGGTCTCGACAACGCGCGGCTGTTCTTCAACGTGGCGTTCTTCGTGGTGCTGATTTCCCTGCTGTTCCAGGGCACGTCGCTCGGGTGGGCGGCTAAAAAGGCCAAAGTGGTGGTGCCGCCCGTAGGCTGGCCGGTCTCCCGCGTGGGGCTGGATATTCACCCGGAAAACCCGTGGGAGCAGTTCGTCTATCAGCTGAGCGCCGATAAATGGTGCGTGGGGGCCTCGCTGCGCGATTTGCACATGCCGACTGAAACGCGCATTGCCGCCCTGTTCCGCGATAATGTCCTGCTGCACCCGACCGGCAGCACCCGCCTGCGCGAAGGAGATATTCTGTGCGTCATTGGCCGCGAGCGCGACCTGCCCGCGCTGGGCAAGCTGTTCAGCCAGTCGCCTCCCGTGGCGCTGGACCAGCGTTTCTTCGGCGATTTTATTCTGGAAGCCAGCGCCAAGTTTGCGGATGTGGCGCTCATTTATGGCCTGGATGAAGGTGCAGAAGACGGTGATAACCCGCAAACGCTGGGCGAAATCATTCAGCAGCGGCTTGGCGCTGCGCCGGTTGTGGGTGACCAGGTGGAGTTTGCCGGGATGATCTGGACGGTGGCAGAAAAAGAAGATAACGCGGTGCGGAAGGTCGGTTTGAGGCCGATGGAAGAGGACGCGGAGTAGTTTTTTTGCCGGGTGGCGGCTTCGCGTCACCCGGCAAAGATACAAGTTACACCGTCACAACCGGCACTCTTGGTGCCAGGGCACACATCAGTTCATACCCTACCGTTCCCGCCGCGGCCGCCACGTCATCAATTTTGATTTCGTTGCCCCACAGCTCGACCGGTGAACCGATGCCCGCCTGCGGGCATGGCGTCAGGTCAACGGCCAGCATATCCATTGAGACGGTCCCCACCGTGCCCGTGCGCACCCCATCCACCCAAACCGGCGTGCCGGTCGGCGCGATACGCGGATAGCCGTCGGCATAACCGCCCGCGACGATGCCAATCCGCTGCTCGCCCTTCGCCCGGAAGCGGCTGCCGTAGCCTACCGTGTCGCCCGCCTTCAGCGTCTGCACGCCGATGATCTCGCTGCGCAGGGTCATGACCGGCCTCAGGCCGCTGTTGGCAATATCCTGCCACTGGCCTGAGGGTGATGCACCGTACAGAACGATCCCCGGACGCACCCAGTTATAGTGGGCTTCAGGATGCCAAAGCGTCGCCGCCGAGTTCGACAGGGAGCGCGGACAATCGAGCCCTTCAGCCGCCTGCTCAATGCGGACCATAGCATCAGCAATGCCGTCCGGTTTTTCCGCATCGGCAAAGTGCGCCATCAGCGTCATTTCGCCGACGTTTTTCAGGCCACGCAGCTGCTGCCAGACCGTATGCACCCGCTCAGGCTGGAAGCCCAGGCGGTTCATGCCGCTGTTCACCTTGAGATAAATATCCAGCGGAGCGTGGAGCTTCGCATCCTGAATGGCTTTAATCTGCCAGTTGCTGTGAACGCTGGTGGTCAGGCGATACTTATCCAGCAGCGGCAGATCGTCCGCGTGGAAGAACCCCTCCAGCAGCAGAATAGGCCCTTTCCAGCCGCGCTCGCGCAGCAGGATGGCCTCTTCCAGATTGAGTAACGCAAAACCGTCGGTCGCGCCGAGCGCGCTCCATATACGGTCAATACCGTGGCCGTAGGCGTTTGCCTTGACGACTGACCAGACGCGCGAACCAGGTGCTGCCCGGCGAACAATTTGCAGGTTTTCCTTCAGGGCCTGCAGATCCAGCTGAGCCAGAACAGGACGGGACATGACTACTCCTTAATTATGCGCGCCGTGCAGGTGCTGAGGACGCGATGGCGTAAATCCTGATTGATAGCGCGCAGCACTTAAATCGTCAAACGGAATTGCCGGCGTGCGCCCGGAAATCAGGTCGCTCAGCAGCTGGCCCGAGCCGCAGGCCATCGTCCAGCCGAGCGTGCCGTGTCCGGTATTGGTCCACAGGTTTTTGTATGGCGTGCGGCCCACGATTGGCGTGCCGTCCGGGGTCATCGGACGCAGGCCGGTCCAGAACCTCGCCTGTTCCACAAACCCGCCGCGCGGGAAGAGATCGCCCACCACCATCTCCAGCGTTTCACGACGCGGCTGCAGCAGCTCGGTGTTGAAGCCGACAATCTCCGCCATGCCGCCGACGCGAATACGGTTATCGAAGCGGGTAATGGCGATTTTGTAGGTTTCATCCAGGATGGTTGACACGGGCGCCCCGCTCTCCTCTTTCACCGGGATAGTCAATGAGTAGCCCTTGAGCGGGTAGACCGGAATATCGAGGATGCCTTTCAGCATGGCGGTGGAGTAGGAACCAAACGCCATCACGTAGGCATCCGCCTTTATCACCTCGTCGCCGCACTTCACGCCGTAAATTTTTTCGCCTTCCGACAGCAGCTTGTCGACGGAGGTATTAAAGCGGAATTTCACCCCAGCCTGCTCGCACATGTGCGCCAGACGCTGGGTAAAGAGCTGACAGTCGCCGGTTTCGTCATTCGGCAGACGCAGACCGCCGGTCAGCTTGTGGGCCACTTCGGCCAGCGCGGGTTCCACCTGCCCCAGCTGGCTGGCTTCCAGCAGCTGATACGGTACACCGGCATCTTCCAGCACGGCGATATCGCGGGTGGCGTTTTCATACTGTTGCTCGGTGCGGAACAGCTGCAGCGTGCCGCCCTGACGGCCTTCGTACTCAATCCCCGTCGACGCGCGCAGGGCTTTGAGGCAGTCACGGCTGTATTCCGCCAGACGCACCATGCGGCCTTTATTTTCCATATAGTGCCGGGTGTCGCAGTTGCGCAGCATCTGCCACATCCACTTCAGCTGGAACTGCGTGCCGTCAAGGCTGATGGCCAGCGGCGCGTGGCGCTGGAACATCCATTTGATTGCCTTCAGCGGCACGCCGGGCGCCGCCCACGGGGCCGCATAGCCAGGAGAGATTTGACCGGCATTTGCCGCACTGGTTTCAAGCGCCGGGCCGGATTCACGATCGATAACGGTAACCTCATGTCCCGCCTGACTTAAATACCAGGCGCTGGTTACGCCAACGACACCACTTCCCAGTATGACAACACGCATAGCCACTCCATTATGAGCAAAAGAACAATCATCTAATTACAGATTGATAACCTAGTTGAAAATATTATTCAACATACGACTTTTTTATGGTGACTTACCTCACACATCCCCCAGCATCAGGGGACAGGGGTAATTTGGGATCTCCTGCTGAGCTTTATTTTTAACCAGCATAAAATTCTGATGAGTGCGCTTTTTTTGCCGTATCAAAAACGGGAAATCGCAAAGAAAAAATTTCTGCGCCAGCACGCTTTTTAACACGTTGATCTATGCTTGAAAGGAGGCTCTCCAGACAGAGAGAGCACCCACAACGAGGGCGCGCTAATGGCTACTATTGATTCCCTGAACAAGGACAACACACGTCTGAGCGATGGACCCGACTGGACCTTCGAGCTGCTGGATGTCTACCTCGCCGAAATCGACCGGGTGGCAAAACTGTATCGCCTGGATACCTATCCCCATCAGATTGAGGTGATTACCTCCGAACAGATGATGGACGCTTACTCCAGCGTCGGGATGCCGATCAACTATCCGCACTGGTCGTTTGGTAAAAAATTCATTGAAACGGAGCGGCTGTACAAGCACGGCCAGCAGGGGCTGGCGTATGAGATCGTCATTAACTCCAACCCGTGTATCGCCTATCTGATGGAAGAGAACACCATTACCATGCAGGCGCTGGTGATGGCGCACGCCTGCTACGGCCATAACTCCTTCTTTAAAAATAACTATCTGTTCCGCAGCTGGACGGACGCCAGCTCCATCGTCGATTACCTGATCTTCGCGCGTAAATACATTACCGACTGCGAAGAGCGCTACGGCGTGGACGAGGTAGAGAAGCTGCTCGACTCCTGCCACGCGCTGATGAACTACGGCGTGGACCGCTATAAACGCCCGCAGAAAATCTCTCTGCAGGAGGAGAAAGCCCGGCAGAAAAGCCGCGAGGAGTATCTGCAGAGCCAGGTGAACATGCTGTGGCGCACCCTGCCGAAGCGTGAGGAGGAAAAAACGATTGCCGAAGCGCGTCGTTACCCGTCCGAGCCGCAGGAAAACCTGCTCTATTTTATGGAGAAGAACGCCCCGCTGCTGGAGCCGTGGCAGCGCGAGATTTTGCGTATCGTGCGTAAGGTGAGCCAGTATTTCTATCCGCAGAAACAGACCCAGGTGATGAACGAAGGCTGGGCAACATTCTGGCACTACACCATTCTCAACCATCTGTATGACGAGGGGAAAGTCACCGAGCGGTTCATGATGGAATTCCTCCACAGCCATACTAACGTGGTGTTCCAGCCGCCCTACAACAGCCCGTGGTACAGTGGGATTAACCCGTATGCGCTGGGCTTTGCGATGTTCCAGGATATTAAGCGCATCTGCCAGTCGCCAACGGAAGAGGACAAGTACTGGTTCCCGGATATCGCCGGTTCTGACTGGCTGGAAACGCTGCATTTTGCGATGCGCGACTTTAAGGATGAGAGCTTTATCAGCCAGTTCATGTCGCCGAAGATCATGCGCGATTTCCGATTCTTCACCGTGCTGGACGATGACCGCAACAACTATCTGGAGATCTCCGCGATCCACAACGAGGAAGGATACCGGGAGATACGCTCCCGTCTCTCCTCCCAGTACAACCTGAGCAACCTTGAACCCAATATTCAGGTGTGGAACGTGGACCTGCGCGGCGACCGCTCCCTGACGCTGCGCTATATCCCGCACAACCGCGCGCCGCTGGATAAAGGACGTAAAGAGGTGCTGAAGCACGTGCACCGCCTGTGGGGCTTTGACGTGCAGCTGGAGCAGCAGAATGAGGACGGCAGCGTGGAGCTGCTGGAACGCTGCCCGGCGCGGTTGAATACGCTGTAGCGCCACCGGGCGAAAAAAAACCTCTCGATTGAGAGGTTTTTTATTTCAGCGGCTCTGAATCGCCAAATCGCCCGGCAGCGTTTTCTGCATACGGTGCCAGATTTCACCGGAGTCGTGGCCGTAGCGGCGTACGGTTTCATAAACCTGATCGTGCAGGCCTTCGGTGCAGAGCTTGCTCAGCTTATGGTAGAAGCCCAGCGCCAGACTGCGGGCTTCAGGGTTAGCGAAGTAGTGACGGCCAATGCGGGTATAGAGCCCTTTCATACCGTTGAGGATCAGGCCGTAAACCGGGTTGCCGGAGGCAAACGCCAGGCCGCGAAACACGTTGTAATCGAGGGTGGCAAAGGCGTCGGCGTGATCTTCAACTTCATTCGCGCTGGCCAGCACCGCAAGCGCATCTTCAGGATGCTGACGGAAAGCGGTACGAATAAAAATAGTCGCGATGTTGGTGCGCACGGAGAGCAGATTATCAATCAGCTGCGGCACGCTTTCGTGGTCGAGGCGCGCCAGCGTTTCAAGAATGTTCAGCCCCGAGGTTTCCCAGAAGTTGTTTACCTTTGTTGGCTTGCCGTGCTGGATCGTCAACCATCCATCACGCGCCAGTCGCTGAAGCACTTCACGCAGCGTGGTGCGAGTGACGCCAATCAGTTCAGAGAGTTCGCGTTCAGCCGGAAGAATGGACCCCGCAGGGAAACGATTATTCCAGATGCTTTCAATGATGTACTCTTCCGCGAAACCCGCCGGGCTCTGCGCCTTAATGACCATAGTGAGATTTCCATTACACAGCTTTTTGCAAATTGGACTCATCATACCAGAGGCGTGCAACGGCAGGTAGCGCGGCAAAGTGAGAAAAGAGGGATCGCCGTTTCATTTTTGTGAAATTTACAATGCGGTCTTATCCGCCTCCGGGCCGCGATTTTTGCGTATACTGATGTTTTGTATTACTTAACGGGAAGGACGTCTGTTGTGGAAATTTCTTTTGGGCGCGCGCTGTGGCGCAATTTTTTAGGCCATTCTCCTGACTGGTACAAACTGATACTGCTGGTTTTCCTGGTCGTTAATCCCATCATTTTTAGCGTGGATCCGTTTATCGCCGGGTGGCTGCTGGTGGCAGAATTTATCTTCACCCTGGCCATGGCGCTGAAGTGTTATCCCCTGCTGCCCGGCGGTTTGCTGGCGTTTGAAGCCGTTGTCATCGGCATGACGTCCGCAGAGCATGTAAAAGCAGAGCTGGCCTCCAATCTGGAAGTGCTCCTGCTGCTCATTTTTATGGTGGCCGGTATCTACTTTATGAAACAGCTGCTGCTGTTTATCTTTACCCGCCTGCTGCTGAGCATTACGTCAAAAACGATCCTCTCGCTGGCGTTTTGCCTTGCCGCCGCCTTTCTGTCGGCCTTCCTGGATGCGCTCACCGTTGTCGCGGTGGTGATCAGCGTCGCCGTCGGATTTTACGGCATTTATCACCGCGTGGCCTCCTCTCGCCCAAGTGAGGATTTACAGGACGATAGCCACGTCGAGGCGCATAACCGCGACGTTCTGGAACAGTTCCGCGCGTTTCTGCGCAGCCTGATGATGCACGCAGGGGTCGGTACGGCGTTGGGCGGCGTGATGACCATGGTGGGCGAGCCGCAAAACCTGATCATCGCGAAAGCGGCTGAATGGCATTTTGGCGAGTTTTTCCTGCGCATGGCCCCCGTCAGCGTGCCTGTGCTGGTCTGCGGGTTAGCGACCTGCATTCTGGTCGAAAAATTCAGGCTGTTCGGCTACGGCGCACAGCTGCCTGAACCGGTCCGCAAAGAACTGCATAAATTTGACGAGCAGAGCCGCAAACAGCGTACGCGCCAGGAGACGCTGCGTCTGATTGCGCAGGGGATCATCGGCATCTGGCTTATCGCCGCGCTGGCGTTGCATCTTGCCGAGGTCGGGTTGATTGGCCTCTCCGTCATTATTCTTGCCACCACCTTTAGCGGGGTTACGGACGAACATGCTATTGGTAAAGCCTTTACCGAAGCCCTGCCGTTTACCGCGCTGCTGGCGGTCTTTTTTGCGGTCGTGGCGGTGATTATTGACCAACACCTTTTCGCACCGATTATCGCGTTTGTGCTTCAGGCCTCGCCGGACTCGCAGCTTACGCTGTTCTATCTCTTTAACGGTCTGTTGTCCTCTATTTCCGATAACGTCTTTGTCGGGACGGTGTATATCAATGAGGCCAAAGCGGCGATGGAGCAAGGGATCGTCAGTACCGGGCAGTTCGACCTGCTGGCGGTGGCCATCAACACCGGAACAAACCTGCCCTCCGTTGCAACACCGAACGGCCAGGCGGCATTTCTCTTCCTGCTGACCTCGGCGCTGGCGCCACTCATACGGCTTTCTTATGGACGAATGGTCTGGATGGCGCTGCCGTACACGCTGGTGCTCACCGTTGTTGGTTTGCTGTGCATCAAAATTACTCTCGTTCCCTGTACGCAATGGCTGCTACAAGCGGGTATACTTGCGGCGCATTAAAATTCGTTTACACTGCGCTTTCTAAGCATGTTCCAGGGAAATGATTATGTTGAGATTTTTAAACCAGTGCTCCCGCGGTCGCGGAGCGTGGTTGTTGATGGCCCTGACCGCCTTTGCGCTGGAAATGGTTGCGCTGTGGTTCCAGCACGTGATGGGACTCAAGCCCTGCGTGCTGTGCATCTACGAGCGCTGTGCGCTGTTCGGCATTATGGGTGCAGGCCTGGTGGGCGCAATTGCCCCAAAAACGCCGTTGCGCTACGTCGGTATTGCCATCTGGCTGTACAGCGCCTGGAAAGGGATTGAGCTTTCCTGGCAGCACACCATGATGCAGCTGCATCCGTCACCGTTTATGACCTGTGATTTCGCCGCCCGCTTCCCGAGCTGGCTGCCGCTGGATAAGTGGCTTCCGCAGGTGTTTGTCGCATCCGGTGACTGCTCCGTACGTCAGTGGGAATTCCTGACGCTGGAGATGCCGCAGTGGCTGGTGGGGATTTTTGTGGCCTACTTCGTCGTGGCGCTGCTGGTGCTGATCGCTCAGCCGTTCAAACCGAAGAAACGCGATTTGTTTGGAAGGTAAAAGCAAAAACCCGCCCCGGCGGGTTTTTTATTATCACCGATTAGGGTGATTCATGATGTGATCTTCCCAGTCCCGTACCTCGGACTCCTTCACCGCAATGTGGCGTACCGAGATACGCTCGCCGTGCATCGCCGCTTTTGAACCGGTCAGCAGAGGATGCCAGGCCGGTAGATCTTTCCCTTCCGCCAGCAGGCGATACGCGCAGGTGTGCGGCAGCCACTCAAAAGTCGGCAGATTTTCACGGGTGAGCTTGATGCAGTCCGGCTCGAACTCGAAGCGGCGTTCGTAGTTGCGGCACTGGCAGGTTTTAATGTTCAGCTGCCTGCAGGCGACGTTGGTGAAATAGATCTCATCGGAGTCTTCATCCATCAGCTTGTGCAGGCAGCACTGCCCACAGCCGTCGCACAACGATTCCCACTCCGCGTCGGTCATTTGGTCAAGAGTTTTGCTTTGCCAGAAAGGAATGTCGTTCATCAGGATGTCCACACGTCAAAAGAAAGCGCACCTTATAACGAGTCTGGCACGTGGTTGCAAGTTTTGCCGCCCTTTGCAGGCGGCAAGATGCGGTTACAGCACGCGGGTTTTTAGCGACAGGCCGTTAAAACCGACCTCAAGCTCATCGCCGCTGGCGAGCGGGCCCACGCCTTCCGGCGTGCCGGTGAGGATCACATCGCCCGGCTTCAGGGTGAAGAAACGGCTCATGTAGGCGATCAGCGGCACGATCTTGTGGATCATATCTGCCGTGGTGCCCTGCTGGCGGATCTCGCCGTTAACCTTCAGGCTGAGCGGAGTGTCCTGCGGATCGTTGGTAAATTCATTCACCGGAACAAACCCTGAAATCGGACATGAGTTATCAAAGCCTTTGGCTTTTTCCCACGGCTGCCCTGCCTTCTTCATTTTGCCCTGCACGTCGCGCAGGGTCAGATCCAGCGCCACGCCGTAGCCGGCAATCGCTTTCTCGACATGCTCTTCGGAAGCCTGGCGCAGCGTGGCGCCGATCAGCACGGCAAGCTCTACTTCGTGATGTACCGACCCCAGCCCCTGCGGCAGCGCCAGCGGCTGGCGGATGTCGCATAGCGCCGTCTCGGGCTTAATAAACAGGACCGGCTCTTCTGGGGTTGCGCTGCCCATCTCCTGAATATGCTTCGCATAGTTGCTGCCCACGCAGACCACTTTGCTGACGGGATAATCCAGTAATGCACCTTGCCAGTTATGATGTTGATACATGCTCGACCCCTAATCGGTTGATGTGTTATGCCCGAAAACAGCTGAGGCTATTTTTTCCCGGACGCCTCGAGGTGCTGTTTTAATAAATTCTCAGGCGGCGGTGGAAGCTGTAAATAATAGCCCTGCTCGGCTAATGCCGTTTTCACTTTTTCCAGATCGGCATTCACCAGTTTCTTACGGCCGTCCAGCGGCAGCAGCATCGCCAGCTGTGGTCGGCCAAAGTTCTTCATTAATTCTTCCGGCACGCGTGAAAAATCGTCTTTCTTTTCGACATAAAGATAGGTCTGGTCACGGCTTGTACTTCTGTAGATCACACAAAACATGTTTTTACTCTGAATTAATGGGTGGTTGCTTGCCTCAATATACTCCTGACTATAACATGCCTGATACTCTTCGGAATATCGCAGCGAATGGTTGCGGTTAATAGCAAATTGAGTAAGGCCAGGATGTCAAACACGCCCATCGAGCTTAAAGGCAGTAGCTTCACCTTATCAGTGGTTCATTTGCATGATGCAAAACCCGAGGTTATTCGTCAGGCGTTAGAAGACAAAATCGCCCAGGCTCCCGCCTTTCTGAAGCACGCCCCCGTCGTCATCAACGTCAGCGGTCTTGAGGCGCCGGTTAACTGGACACGTCTCCAGCAGGCGGTCTCCTCTACCGGGCTGCGTATTGTCGGCATCAGCGGCTGCAAAGATCCCGAGTTGAAAGCGGAAATCGACCGTGCGGGGCTGCCTCTTCTTAATGAAGGCAAAGAAAAAACCCCACGTGCAGCACCCGCTGCCGTACAAACGCCCCCTCCTGCGGCGCAAAACGTTACCGCTCTCACAAAAACGCGAATGATTGATGTGCCGGTTCGTTCCGGTCAGCGCATTTATGCGCCAAACTGTGATCTAATTGTTACAAGCCACGTCAGCGCTGGCGCAGAGCTTATTGCAGATGGCAATATTCACGTTTACGGTATGATGCGTGGACGTGCGCTCGCGGGCGCAAGTGGCGATCGGGACGCGCAAATATTTTGTACTCACCTGACGGCGGAACTGGTGTCCATCGCAGGTGAATATTGGCTGAGCGACAAGATCCCAGCCGAATTTTATGGCAAAGCGGCTCGCCTGCTTCTTGCAGACGACGCGTTGACCGTTCAACCGTTGAATTAATCCCTTTTTAACAAGGAATTTCTATGGCACGCATTATTGTTGTTACTTCGGGTAAAGGAGGCGTTGGCAAGACCACCTCCAGCGCGGCCATCGCTACTGGTTTGGCCCAGAAGGGAAAGAAAACCGTCGTTATCGACTTCGATATCGGTCTGCGTAACCTCGACCTCATCATGGGATGTGAGCGTCGCGTCGTATATGACTTCGTGAACGTCATTCAGGGCGATGCCACGCTGAACCAGGCGCTGATTAAAGACAAGCGCACCGAGAACCTCTTCATTCTTCCGGCTTCTCAGACGCGTGATAAAGATGCCCTGACCCGTGAAGGCGTGGAAAAGGTGCTCGACGAGCTGAAAAAAATGGAGTTCGACTTCATCGTCTGTGACTCCCCTGCCGGCATTGAAACCGGTGCCCTGATGGCGCTCTACTTTGCTGATGAAGCGATCATCACCACCAACCCGGAAGTCTCCTCCGTGCGTGACTCCGACCGTATTCTCGGTATTCTGGCCTCCAAATCCCGCCGTGCGGAAAATGGCCAGGATCCGATCAAAGAGCACCTGCTGCTGACCCGCTATAACCCGGGTCGCGTAAACAAAGGTGACATGCTGAGCATGGAAGACGTGCTGGAGATCCTGCGCATTAAACTGGTTGGCGTTATCCCGGAAGACCAGTCCGTATTACGCGCCTCTAACCAGGGCGAGCCCGTGATCCTTGATACAACGGCAGATGCAGGTAAAGCTTACGCCGATACCGTTGACCGTCTGCTGGGAGAAGAACGTCCTTTCCGCTTCATTGAAGAAGAGAAGAAAGGTTTCCTCAAACGCCTGTTCGGAGGATAAGTTATGGCATTACTGGACTTTTTTCTCTCGCGGAAAAAAAGCACCGCCAACATCGCAAAAGAACGCCTGCAAATTATCGTTGCGGAGCGTCGTCGTAGCGACGCCGAGCCTCACTACCTGCCGCAGCTGCGCAAGGACATCCTGGAAGTGATCTGTAAGTATGTGCAGATTGACCCGGAGATGGTCACCGTACAGCTGGAGCAAAAAGACGGGGATATTTCGATTCTGGAGCTGAACGTAACGCTTCCGGAAGCGGAAGAGTCGCGTCCGTAGGTTCCTGGTGTCGTAGCCCCGGTAAGCGCAGTGCCACCGGGGAGAATATGCCGGGTATATCGCCCGGCATATTTTTATCGCGGATAACCTTCCAGCAAGGTATTCAGGCGATCGGCCATCAATACCCCGCGCCAGCCAGCCATCAGTTCCGGCACGCCATTCTGCGGTTTCAGCTTCCAGTGCCAGTTCAGCAGCTGGTTAATCTGTCTGCGTGACGCCAGCAGTTCAGCGCTCAGCTTGCTTTCCGTTGCGACATCCTGCACCAGCGCTTTGATATCCTTAAATGCTTTACGATAGCCCGGCATATCCATGAGATTCAGCAGCGTCTCAGGCAGTGCGTCCTCCGGCAGCGCCTGCGCTTTGGCGACCAGCGCCAGCAGGGTTTTACCATGGAAACGGATCTCGCTGCCGGAAAGGCCAATGCTGTCCAGCTCGCCCAGGCTGCCCGGCATATAGCGCGCGACCGCCCAGAGATGCTCTTCACGCACCACAAAATTCACGGCCAAATCGCGCTCACGCGCTTTACGCAAACGCCAGTCCGCTAACAGCTGCAGGCAGGCCAGCTGACGCGTGCGAAGCTGCCAGGCGTTGGTGATATCACGCCAGGCCTCTTTCGGGTCGACCACTTCCTGGCGACGCTGCTGCGTCATACGGCACTCGTCCAGCGCGGCAGACAGCCAGCCGGAGGCTTCCGCCTCTTTCATCAGCTGTCCGGCAATCGGCAGCAGGTAAAACACGTCTGCCGCCGCATATTCCAGCTGACGCTCGGTAAGCGGACGGGCCAGCCAGTCGGTACGGGATTCACTTTTATCCAGCGTCAGGCCCGTGTACTCCTCCACCATGGCGGCAAAGCCCCACGACAGCGGACGACCGCTGAACGCCGCGAGGATCTGCGTATCAATCAGCGGCTGAGGCATGATGCCAAAGGTGTTAAGAAAGACTTCCAGATCTTCACTGCCCGCGTGCAGATATTTCGTTACCGCAGTATCCAGCAGCAGGTCACGCATCGGCGCCCAGTCGGTAATGCCGAGCGGGTCGATCAGCGAGACGTGCTTACCGTCGTACATCTGTATCAAACCCAGCTGTGGATAATAGGTGCGAGTACGGACAAACTCGGTATCCAGAGCGATGGCAGGAAAGTCGCGCGTCACTTCGCACAGCGAAGCCAGCTCGTCGTTGGTCGTGATCATCTGGTAATTCAAATCGGATTCTCTTTTGTTTGCGCCCATAAAAAACGCCGGCTTAACCGGCGTCTGGGCGATTAACGTGAAGCTCAGGCCTTATTGTCTACTTTGGCACGGGCTTCGTCACGTAATTCTCGTCGTAATATCTTCCCGACGTTGGATTTCGGCAGCTCATCGCGGAATTCCACCAGCTTCGGCACCTTATAGCCCGTCAGCTGACGCCGACAAAACGTTATCAGCGCTTCCTCGGTAAGAGAAGGATCTTTCTTGACCACAAATATCTTCACCGCTTCACCGCTGCTGCCGGAAGGAACGCCCACCGCCGCCACTTCCAGCACGCCGCTGTGCTGCATCACCACGTCTTCGATTTCGTTCGGATAGACGTTGAAGCCGGAGACCAGGATCATATCTTTTTTGCGATCGACGATGCGCAGGAAGCCTTCGTCATCCATCACCGCAATATCGCCGGTGTGAAGCCAGCCGTCTTTAATGATTTCGTCGGTCGCATCAGGGCGCTGCCAGTAACCCAGCATTACCTGCGGCCCTCTGACGCACAGTTCGCCCGGCTCGCCGTGAGGCACTTCGTTATCCTCATCATCCACCAGCTTTGCTTCCGTCGACGGGACCGGCAGGCCGATGCTGCCGCTGTGGTAGTCGATATCGTGCGGGTTGACGCTCACCAGCGGGGCACACTCCGTCAGGCCATAGCCTTCCAGCAGATATTGCCCGGTTAGCTTCACCCAGCGCTCGGCCACCGCCTGCTGAACCGGCATGCCGCCGCCCGCGGAGAGATGCAGCGTGGAGAAATCAAGCTGCTGGAACTCTTTGTTGTTGAGCAGTGCGTTAAACAGGGTGTTCACCCCGGTCATGGCGGTAAACGGGTATTTTGCCAGCTCTTTCACCAGACCCGGGATATCGCGCGGGTTGGTGATCAATACGTTTTGCCCGCCCAGCTCGATAAACAACAGGCAGTTCATGGTCAGCGCAAAGATGTGATACAGCGGCAGCGCGGTGATTACCAGCTCTTTACCCGGATGCAGCAGCGGCCCGTAGGTGGCATTAACCTGCTCAAGGTTCGCCAGCATGTTGCGGTGGGTCAGCATCGCCCCTTTGGCCACGCCGGTGGTGCCGCCTGTGTATTGCAGGAAGGCCAGGTCTTCGGAGACGACTTCAGGCTTGACGTACTGCATGCGATAGCCCGCATGCAGCGCGCGGCGGAAAGAGATAGCATCCGGCAGATGGTATTTTGGTACCAGACGTTTGACGTATTTAACGACAAAGTTAACCAGCGTCCCTTTGGCGGTGGAAAGCTGATCGCCCATGCGCGTCAGGATGACGTGCTTCACCTGGGTTTTGTCGACCACTTTTTCCAGGGTATGGGCAAAGTTAGAAACAATGACAATCGCCACCGCCCCGCTGTCGTTCAGCTGATGTTCCAGCTCACGCGGCGTGTAAAGCGGGTTAACGTTGACCACAATCATCCCGGCACGCAGGATGCCAAACAGCGCCACCGGGTATTGCAGCAGGTTCGGCATCATCAGCGCGACGCGATCCCCTTTTTGCAGCCCAAGTCCTTCCTGCAGATAAGCCGCAAACGCCCGGCTACGCTCCTCAAGCTTACGGAACGTCATCACCTCGCCCATATTCACAAACGCGGGCTGGTCTGCGTAACGTCTTACCGAGTGCTCAAATAATTCCACCAGGGATTGATAACGGTCAGGATTGATCTCCGCAGGCACATCTGCGGGATAACGGTTAAGCCAAACCTTTTGCAATGCATCACCTCTGAAATGAGTGTTCGTCGTCATCACAGCCCCGATAATAAACAGTTTGTTAACATTATATTAACTCAGCGTACCAGTTTATTAATTGTTCAGATTGCAGGTTGCGAAGCGCGTCACTCTTTTTTTTCGTTTTATCCGTAAAAAAACAGAGACAGCGGCTGAGCCGCTGTCTCTTTCTTAATAATAACAGTAAGTTACTCAGTTACGATCGTTTGCACCTGTGCAGGGCCCGGGTTATACCAGCCCCATCCCGGATAACCGTAACGATAAGGATGTGGACCCCACATCCACGGGTCGATTGGCTGAGGCGGCATCACCACCTGCTGGGCGATACGCCAGCGCTTATAGCCGTTCACCTGCATGGTCATAAATTTATACGGCGTGTTGCCGATTTTGCCCTGCACCGAACCGGTAATCGGCCCGACAACGGTTACCAGCTGTCCGCGAAAATCGACCGGGTCGAGGAAACCACTAACGTCGGCATAGATACGCCCGCGAGAGGCTTCACCGAGTACGGGACGCGCGCCGCTGTCGAGCGGTACCGTGGCTATTTCCAGACGGGTTTTCCCCTGCTGGTTCTGAACGTCGATCACTTTCCCACCGAAGCGGGCTTCCTGGCCGACGTAAAGCTCGGGCGCATTCATTACCCGAACCAGATCCTGCTGTGGCGTCGGGCTGCTGCCCTTGATCGCATCAGGTACGGTTACGCAACCGCTCAGTGCTATGGCAACCGCGCCTGCCATAAAAAGGCGTACTACTTTAGTCTGAACCGCCATGATGCGACTCCTTTTTCTCAGTTCCTGTTACTGAGATTCATTCGCGGCCCGGAAGTTTCTTCCACGCGACGGTGTTTCGCAAATAAACCGGCTCCGCATGCTCAACGGCAACGGTTTTTCCTGCTGCAAGCAGTTGACGGGCAATCGGGAGCATATCTTCTGCCGCAGGCAGGAGCATGTTGCCGTCCACCAGCGTCACGCCGGTGCCTCTCGCCATCTCTGGCCACGCCGGCCAGCCCGTGCCGACCGTCGCCCACTCGCCGGACAGCTGCTTCAGGCGTTCAGTAACGGCTTCAGGCTTAAGCACTGCTTCCGTCTCTTCGCCGTGCCAGACGCCGTTTTCATCGCGGGTATATTCCGCCCAGTAAACTTCACCCATGCGAGCGTCAATAGCGGCGAGCACGCGGGTCGCGCCCGTCATGCGCCAGGCTCCCTCGGCCATCGTCGCGAGCGTAGAGACGCCGATCATCGGCAGGTCAGCGCCCAGCGCCAGCCCCTGCGCGATGCCAATCCCAATGCGCACGCCCGTAAAGCTGCCGGGGCCGCGGCCAAAGGCCAGCGCGTCGAGGTCGGTTAAGGTGGTGTTGCCCTGGGTTAAAATGGCTTTTACCAGGGGCAGAATACGCTGGGTGTGTTCCCGTGGGCACTCTTCGAAATGAGCAGAAACAGCACCGTCGTTCAACAGAGCAACAGAGCAAGCCTCTGTCGCGGTATCAATAGCCAGAATTCGCATCAGTCGTCGCGCTCTCGCAAGGGTCAGTCACAAAATGGCGCGCATCTTAGCACACTCCGGAGCGAATTACTCCGCCGTTGGGTTTGCCAGGAAACGCACCGCGCGTTTAATGTCCCGCGTACGCGGGGCGGGCGGCAGGCTGGCGAGGAACGTTGCGCCGTAAGGACGCATCACCAGGCGGTTATCGCAGATCACCAGCACGCCGCGGTCGGTGACGTCACGGATCAGTCGCCCTACCCCCTGCTTAAGCGTGATGACCGCGTCCGGTAGTTGAACGTCGTCGAACGGATCGCCGCCGCGCAGGCGGCAGTCTTCCATCCGCGCCTTGAGCAGCGGATCGTCCGGCGACGTGAACGGCAGCTTATCGATGATCACCAGCGAGAGCGTGTCGCCGCGCACGTCCACTCCTTCCCAGAAGCTGCTGGTTGCCACCAGCAGGGCGTTACCGGCGCTGACAAACTGCTGGAGCAGCTGGCCTTTACTGGTTTCCCCCTGTAGCAGCACCGGGAGGGTCATGGTGGCGCGAAACTGCTCGGCGAGATCGCGCATCATGGCGTGTGAGGTGCAGAGCATAAAGCAGCGCCCGTTGTTGGCCTCAATCATCGGCTTGAGCATCGCCGCGAGATGCCGCGCCGCGCCCGGCTGGTTCGGCAGCGGGAGATTGCGTGGCACGCAGAGCAGCGCCTGCTTTTCGTAATCAAACGGGCTGGGCAGCAGCAGTGATTCCGCCTGCTCAATACCGAGGCGCTCGGTGAAGTGATGCAGATCGTCATTTACAGACAGGGTTGCGGAAGTGAAGATCCAGCTTCCCGGCTTCTGCGCCATCACCTCTTTGAATTTATCGGCCACCGTCAGCGGCGTGAGCGCCAGGGTAAAGTGGCGCGAGGTGCATTCATACCAGTAGCTGTACCCCGGCTGGTTGATCTCTTTTAGCCGTTTGAGCCGCCCGCGATAGAGCGTGGCGCGTTCGAAGGCGGCGTCAAGCAGCGCGGAGCGTCCGAGGGACAGCTTCGCCACGTCGTAGCAGAGCTCAAGTGCATCATCGAGCAGCAGCAGCGCGCGCTGGATATTTTTGTCCGCCAGCAATTCGCGCAGGTTGCCGCGATAGCCCGGCTCGCCAAGCTGTAAGCGGAAATCCTGCGCGCTTTGCGCCAGACGGTCGGCACACTTCTGCAGCTGCTGGGTATCTTTGAGTTCGGTCCGGTAGGCAATGGTAAAATCTTTCGCCAGATCCTGTAGCTGGCGGCTGGAGAGCGACTGGCCGAAATACTGGCTGGCGATATCCGGTAACTGATGGGCTTCATCGAAGATCATCACGTCCGCCTCCGGGATCAGCTCGCCGAAACCGCTGTCCTTAACCACCATGTCCGCGAGGAACAGGTGGTGGTTCACCACCACCACGTCTGCGTCCATCGCGGTTTTGCGCGCTTTCACTACAAAACAGTCTTTATACAGCGGGCAGTCGCTGCCGAGGCAGTTGTCGTTGGTGCTGGTCACCAGCGGCCAGGCCGGGGAGTCTTCCGGCACGCTCGCGCAGGTGCTGATATCGCCCTCTTCGGTCTGGTTCGCCCAGGCGCGCAGGATAATGACGTCGCTCAGGGTTTGAACCGGCAGATCGCCGCCGGCCAGCGCCTGCTGTTCGAGTCGCTCCAGGCAGAGATAGTTGGAGCGCCCCTTCAGCAGGGCCAGACGGCCTTTATATTTCAGCGCTTTCGCAACCGTGGGCAAGTCGCGGCTGTAGAGCTGATCCTGCAGCGCTTTCGATCCGGTGGAAATTATCACCTTCTTTTTCGCCCGCAGCGCCGGCGCAAGGTAAGCATAGGTCTTACCCGTGCCGGTTCCGGCTTCAACCACCAGCGGCTGGGCCTTATCAATGGCGCGGGCAACGGCGTGCGCCATCTGTCGCTGAGGCTCACGGGGCTTGAAGCCGGGGATCGCCTGCGCTAATTGACCTTCAGGGGAAAAATCGTCTGCCACGTTGCTCTCTCACTGTATTTTTGCACAGGGATTATGTCAGCCCATCTTCTCCTGTGCCACCCCAAATAGTGACGACGGCAGAACAATATGGCAGTCTTGCCGCCTGACGACGAAAAATAACGAGGAAACGTTTATGACAATTGTGCGCATTGATGCCGAAGCCCGCTGGTCTGATGTGGTGATCCATAACCAGACGCTGTATTACACCGGTGTACCGTCAAATCTGGACGCGGATGCGTTCGAACAGACGGCGAATACCCTGGCGCAGATTGATGCCGTGCTGGAAAAACAGGGCAGCGATAAATCCCGCATTCTGGATGCGACCATTTTCCTGGCAAAAAAAGACGATTTCGCGGCGATGAATAAAGCCTGGGATGCGTGGGTGGTGGCAGGTCACGCGCCTGTACGCTGCACCGTACAGGCCACGCTGATGAAACCGGAATACAAGGTTGAGATCAAGATTATCGCGGCTGTTTAAGCCCGATTACTCTTCATCTTCATCCTCAAAACGCGCCACGATTCGCTCGCCGGTATGGGTGGCGCGCAGCTCCTCCGCCACCTGGGAAATCGCCTGTCCGCTGCTCATCCCCTGGGACATCAGTTCCTGAATTCGCTCAACCGCTTTCTGCTGCTGTTCATGGCTCAGAGAAGGTAAACCTGCAAACATCGTCAACTCCTGCTAAATTATTCGCGCTAATTATTTCACGCTGCCCGGTAGTATGCCATACATGAACATGCGCTTCCCCACTGTTGTTACCTTACCCTGGCGCGCTGACGCCGCTGAGTTCTGGTTTGCCCGTCTGAGCCATCTTCCTTTTGCCATGCTGCTGCACTCCGGCCATGCGGATCACCCGTACAGCCGCTTCGATATTCTGGTAGCCGATCCCCTGAAGACGCTGACGACCGACGATCTGTCGACGACGGACGATCCGCTGATGCAGCTTCAGCAGGAAATCAACGCGCTGGGCTTATCCGCTACCCCTAACCTGGACCTGCCCTTCCAGGGCGGCGCGCTGGGCCTGTTTGGCTACGATTTGGGTCGCCGCTTCGAGATGCTGCCCGAGCATGCGCAGGCGGATATTGCCCTGCCGGACATGGCCGTGGGGCTGTATGACTGGGCGTTGATTGTGGACCACCAGAAAAAAAGGGTCTCCCTGCTGAGCCATGATGACGTGCAGGCGCGTCTGGCCTGGCTTGAGGCACAACAGCCTGCTCCAGCTGAAGCGTTCACCCTGACCTCCGGCTGGCGCTCGAACATGACCGCGCCGGAATACGCGGAAAAATTCTCCCGCGTGCAGGCCTATCTGCAAAGCGGCGACTGCTATCAGGTTAACCTTGCCCAGCGTTTCCAGGCAGCATACCAGGGGGACGAATGGCAGGCGTTTACCCGTCTCAATGCCAGCAACAGGGCTCCGTTCAGCGCGTTCGTACGTCTGAAACAGGGGGCCATCCTCAGCCTGTCGCCGGAGCGTTTTATCCATCTGGCGGAAGGGACGATTCAGACCCGCCCGATTAAAGGCACGCTGCCGCGCCTTGCCGATCCGGACGCCGATCGCCAGCAGGCGGAGAAACTCGCCGGGTCACCGAAGGATCGCGCCGAAAACCTGATGATTGTCGACCTGATGCGTAACGATATTGGCCGGGTCGCCGAACCAGGCAGCGTGCGCGTGCCGGAGCTGTTCGTCGTCGAACCTTTCCCGGCAGTGCATCATCTGGTCAGCACCATCACCGCGCGTCTGCCCGCCTCTCGCACCGCCTGCGATCTGCTCCGGGCCGCGTTCCCGGGCGGCTCCATCACCGGTGCGCCAAAAATTCGCGCCATGGAAATCATCGACGAACTGGAACCGCACCGCCGCAACGCCTGGTGCGGCAGCATCGGCTATATCAGCCTGTGCGGCACCATGGATACCAGCATTACCATTCGCACGCTGACGGCCTGCGACGGCAATCTGTACTGTTCTGCGGGCGGCGGCATTGTGGCGGACAGCCAGGCCGAGGCGGAATATCAGGAAACCTTTGATAAGGTGAACCGCATCCTGAAGCAACTGGAGAACTAACGGTGGAGAAAGAGAACCTGACGCTGGATGATTTTCTGTCGCGCTTTCAGCTGCTACGGCCGCAGGTCAACCGCGCCACGCTGAATCAGCGTCAGGCGGCGGTGCTGATCCCGGTGGTGCGCCGGGAACAGCCGGGCCTGCTGCTTACGCAGCGTTCGCCGCATATGCGCAAACACGCCGGTCAGGTGGCCTTCCCGGGAGGCGCGGTGGACAGCACCGATGCGTCGCTGATTGCCGCCGCGCTGAGGGAAGCGCAGGAGGAGGTGGCGATCCCGCCTGACGCGGTAGAAGTCATCGGCGTGCTGCCGCCCGTCGACAGCGTGACCGGCTTTCAGGTCACGCCGGTCGTCGGCATTATCCCCCCCAATCTTCAGTATCATGCCAGCGTCGACGAAGTCTCTGCGGTGTTTGAGATGCCGCTTGAAGAGGCGCTCCGGCTAAGCCGCTATCATCCGCTGGATATCCATCGCCGGGGGCATGACCATAGGGTCTGGTTGTCCTGGTATCAGCATTATTTTGTCTGGGGCATGACGGCGGGCATCATTCGTGAACTGGCGCTACAAATCGGCCTGAAGCCTTGACTATACTTTACATTCCAGCCTTTTTTGCAGGTTTGCGATCCGCGTCGCGCTATTAGCAAAACCCATCGTTAACCATTAGTTTAATTCATGTGAATAGTTAAGCCGAGGTTGGTGTTCCCTCTTACACTATGCGCAGTTATAACATCGTTACTGGAACCCCGGTAACCCTGTCAGGAGTGTGAAAGTGATTAGTATATTCGACATGTTCAAAGTGGGGATTGGTCCGTCTTCTTCCCACACTGTAGGGCCGATGAAGGCCGGTAAACAGTTCGTCGATGATCTGGTCGAAAAAGGATTACTGGAAAGCGTTACCCGTGTCGCCGTAGACGTTTACGGTTCACTGTCATTAACGGGTAAAGGCCACCACACCGATATCGCCATTATTATGGGTCTGGCGGGCAATATGCCGGACACTGTTGATATTGATGCCATCCCGGCATTCATCCGCGACGTGGAAGCGCGCGGTCGCCTGCTGCTGGCTAACGGTCAGCACGAAGTGGATTTTCCGCAGGATGACGGCATGCGTTTTCGCAGCGACAACCTGCCGCTGCATGAAAACGGCATGACTATCCACGCCTGGAGCGGCGAAAAAGAGATCTACAGCAAAACCTACTACTCCATCGGCGGTGGCTTCATCGTTGACGAAGAGCATTTCGGTAAAGAGAGCGCGGGCGACGTGAACGTGCCCTATCCGTTCAAATCGGCCACCGAGATGCTGGGCTACTGCAAAGAGACCGGCTTATCGCTGTCCGGCATGGTGATGCAGAACGAGCTGGCGCTGCACAGCAAAAAAGAGATCGAAGACTATTTTGCCAACGTGTGGCAAACCATGCGCGCCTGTATCGATCGCGGGATGAACACCGAAGGCGTACTGCCAGGGCCACTGCGCGTGCCGCGTCGTGCCTCTGCCCTGCGCCGTATGCTGGTGACCACGGACAAATTCTCTAACGACCCGATGAACGTAGTTGACTGGGTGAACATGTTTGCTCTGGCGGTGAACGAAGAGAACGCCGCAGGGGGGCGCGTCGTGACTGCGCCAACCAACGGTGCGTGCGGGATCGTTCCGGCGGTGCTGGCCTACTACGATCACTTTATCGAGCCTGTGACGCCGGATATTTATATCCGTTATTTCCTCGCGGCAGGCGCTATCGGCGCGCTGTACAAGATGAACGCGTCCATTTCAGGCGCTGAAGTGGGCTGTCAGGGTGAAGTAGGCGTGGCCTGCTCCATGGCGGCGGCCGGTCTGGCCGAGCTGCTGGGCGCAAGCCCTGAACAGGTTTGCGTGGCGGCTGAAATTGGCATGGAGCATAACCTCGGTCTGACCTGTGACCCGGTCGCAGGCCAGGTGCAGGTGCCGTGCATTGAGCGTAACGCGATTGCCTCCGTCAAAGCGATTAACGCCTCGCGCATGGCGATGCGCCGTACCAGCGAACCACGCGTGTCGCTGGATAAGGTTATCGAAACCATGTACGAAACCGGCAAAGACATGAACGCGAAGTACCGTGAAACGTCGCGCGGCGGTCTGGCCATTAAGGTGCAGTGCGACTAATCCTCTCTTTCGCCCATCCGCAACGGATGGGCGAATTTCTCCCTTCATTCTCGTCTCCTTCTTCTTTCCCCACTACACTTTTACGGTCGCGGCTGCTCGCGCTCGGCCTGGCATCAGGCAGCGGCTAAATAGCGAACGGGTTGAGAGAGAAGCAGGCGCGGTAGTAACGCCACAATGGCTGGCGGGAAAATCTTCCCCGCCAGAAAGATCGTAACGGGCACATCGTACCCGTTAAGCAGACTTATTCGTCTTCGTCGTGTGCAGACTGTTCTTTAACAATGCGGACCAGATCGACGCGGTAGTCGTTAGCTTCAACGATAGTGATGTGCAATGGAGGAAGCTCGATCACATCCCCGACGCGGGGGATCTGACCGTTTACGGCGATAACCAGCCCCGCCACGGTTGCGATGTCTTCTTCATCGTTAACCACGTTTTCCAGCCCCAGCGTATGCGAGAGCGCGTGCAGGTCGGTCGCACCTTTGACCAGCCAGCCTTCGCCGTCGGCCACAATCTCAGGCGTTTCGTCTTCATCCGGGAATTCACCGGCAATCGCTTCAAGCACGTCCAGCGGCGTCACCAGCCCCTGTACCACACCAAACTCGTTGGTGACGATAACAAAGCTACCGCGCGCGCGACGCAATACGCCCAGCAGGTTGATCGGATCCAGCGTTTCCGGTACGACAATCGCTGGCGACGAAGCTGCAATGGCCTCCACGTTGACGCCCTCTTCCAGCGCCACCAGCATCTCTTTCGCCCGAACCACGCCGATGATTTCATCCAGTTCACCGCGACACACCGGGAACAGGCTGTGCGGAGATGAGAGCAATTGCTGACGAATTTCATCAACGCTCAGGTTCGCATCGACCCAGCTAATTTCCCCGCGCGGCGTCATGATGCCGCGCAGCGAGCGGGAGGCCAGGGAGAGCACGCCGTTAATCATGTAGCGTTCTTCTTCCACAAACGCCCCTTCCGGAACCGGCACCGGGTTACGGTTTTCAGGGTCAGACTGGACGTTCACCTGACGGCGTCCGCCCATCAGACGCAGAATGGCGTCCGCTGTACGGGCGCGCAGCGGCTGATTTGACTGCTGCTTAATAAAGTTACGGCGCGCAATCTGGTTGAACAGTTCGATCAGGATCGAGAAGCCAATCGCGGCGTACAGGTAGCCTTTAGGAATATGGAAGCCGAAACCTTCCGCCACCAGGCTCAAACCAATCATCAGCAGGAAGCTCAGACAGAGCACGACCACCGTCGGATGCTGGTTGACGAAGCGCGTCAGCGGTTTCGAGGCCAGCAGCATCACCGCCATCGCAATCACGACAGCCGCCATCATCACCGGCAGGTGGTTCACCATACCGACCGCGGTAATCACCGCATCCAGCGAGAAGACTGCATCCAGCACCACAATTTGCAGCACTACGACCCAGAAGCTGGCGTAACCCTTACCGTGACCATCATCATGCTGCCGGTTCTCCAGCCGTTCATGCAGCTCTGTTGTCGCTTTGAAGAGCAGGAATATCCCCCCGATTAGCATGATCAAATCACGGCCGGAGAAGGTGTAATCCATGACGGAGAACAGCGGTTTGGTCAGCGTGACCATCCACGAGATCACGGAGAGCAGCCCCAGTCGCATGACCAGCGCCAGCGAGAGTCCAATCAGACGCGCTTTATCACGCTGTTTTGGCGGCAGCTTGTCCGCAAGGATGGCGATAAACACAAGGTTATCAATACCGAGAACGATCTCCAGTACGACCAGCGTGAGCAGTCCCACCCAGATTGACGGGTCCATTAAGAATTCCATGACAAGCTCCTGCTAAAGGAATGACAAAACGGTGCCCCACTCAACGTGGGCAAAAAAGAGGCAGACAGAGTTGATACGTGGCGTGGTTCGCCGGTGAAAAAGGCGCGGAATGGCCTGGTAGATGACTGACGTCGGTGACGGTCCATATAGTGGGCTGTAGCCCTATACTCCTGAACAAGTAAACGGAGGCTAAACATATCAGAGAGACTGTGTTTTTAGCAAAGATTTACGTTCCTTTGCAAAGTTCTGTAACACAGCGGCTATACGCTACAGATAATTCTGTAACGCGTGGCTAAATTACGGATCTTCATCACATAAATTATTTTTTCACTATCTAAAATAATTCGCGGAAGTCTTAGTTTTTTGAACTCTAACCCTTATCTGAATCGATTCGGTTCGCCAATACGATTCTCAGTACGTCTGCCCGGCAGGCGTATTAATGATAATAAAAGGAGGTAGCAAGTGACCATTGCTATTGTCATAGGCACACATGGTTGGGCTGCTGAGCAGCTACTCAAAACGGCAGAGATGCTGTTGGGCGAGCAGGAAAACGTCGGCTGGATCGATTTCGTTCCCGGTGAAAATGCCGAGACGCTGATTGAGAAGTACAACGCTCAACTCGCGAAGCTGGATACCAGCAAAGGCGTGCTATTTCTCGTCGATACATGGGGCGGCAGTCCGTTTAATGCTGCCAGCCGCATTGTCGTCGATAAAGAGCATTATGAAGTCGTCGCCGGGGTAAACATTCCCATGCTGGTGGAAACCTTTATGGCGCGCGACGACAACCCAGGCTTCGATGAGCTGGTCGCGCTGGCCGTTGAAACCGGCCGCGAAGGGGTGAAAGCCCTGAAGGCTCAGCCGGTTGAAAAACCCGCCCCTGCCCCGGCTGCGGCGGCACCGAAAGCAGCGGCACCGGCAAAACCGATGGGACCGAACGATTACATGGTTATCGGCCTGGCGCGTATTGATGACCGTCTGATTCACGGACAGGTTGCGACTCGCTGGACCAAAGAGACCAACGTACAGCGTATCATCGTGGTCAGTGACGAAGTGGCCGCCGACACTGTCCGTAAAACCCTTCTGACTCAGGTTGCACCACCGGGCGTTACCGCGCACGTGGTGGATGTCGCCAAGATGATCCGCGTTTACAACAACCCGAAATATGCGGGTGAACGCGTGATGCTCCTGTTTACTAACCCGACAGACGTCGAGCGCATTGTTGAAGGCGGCGTGAAAATCACCTCCGTGAACATCGGCGGTATGGCTTTCCGTCAGGGCAAAACGCAGGTCAACAACGCGATTTCAGTTGATGCGAAAGATATCGAGGCGTTCAACAAGCTGAATGCTCGCGGTATTGAGCTGGAAGCCCGTAAGGTTTCCACTGACCAGAAACTGAAAATGATGGATTTGATCGGTAAAGTTGGGAAATAAGCCCGCGCCGGTTTTTCACATAAAGCTTATGTTATAGGAGAAGTACAATGGAGATTACCACTCTTCAGATTGTGCTGGTGTTCATCGTCGCGTGTATTGCGGGTATGGAATCCGTACTTGATGAATTTCAGTTCCACCGCCCTCTGGTGGCCTGTACGTTGATCGGTGCCGTTCTGGGTGATATGAAAACCGGTATCATCATCGGTGGTACGCTGGAAATGATCGCCCTGGGCTGGATGAACATCGGTGCCGCCGTTGCGCCTGATGCCGCACTGGCCTCAATCATCTCAACCGTTCTGGTTATTGCCGGTCATCAGAGTATTGGTGCAGGTATTGCCCTTGCCATTCCTCTGGCCGCAGCAGGCCAGGTGCTGACCATCATCGTTCGTACCATCACCGTGGCCTTCCAGCACGCGGCGGATAAGGCGGCCGAGAACGGCAACCTCACGGCACTCTCCTGGATCCACGTGTCGTCCCTGTTCCTGCAGGCGATGCGTATCGCAATCCCGGCGGTTATCGTTGCGATCTCTGTCGGCACCAGTGAAGTTCAGGGCATGCTGAACGCGATTCCTGAAGTGGTCACCAGCGGTCTGAACATCGCGGGCGGTATGATCGTCGTGGTAGGTTACGCGATGGTCATCAACATGATGCGCGCGGGCTACCTGATGCCGTTCTTCTACCTCGGCTTCGTCACCGCAGCATTCACCAACTTCAACCTGGTTGCGCTGGGCGTGATTGGTGCCGTGATGGCGATTCTCTACATCCAGCTCAGCCCGAAATACAACCGTGTTGCGGGTGCCCCAGCGCAGGCTGCTGGTAACAACGATCTCGATAACGAACTGGACTAACAGGTGAGCGAAATGGTTGATATGACAAAAACTACCACCGAGAAAAAACTCACTCCGGGTGATATTCGTGGCGTGTTCATCCGTTCTAACCTGTTTCAGGGTTCATGGAACTTCGAACGTATGCAGGCGCTGGGCTTCTGCTTCTCTATGGTGCCGGCGATAAAACGCCTCTACCCTGAGAACAACGAAGCACGCCGTCAGGCAATTAAGCGTCACCTGGAATTCTTCAACACCCATCCTTACGTCGCGGCTCCGGTTCTGGGCGTGACGCTGGCGATGGAAGAGCAGCGTGCGAACGGCGCGGAGATTGACGATGGTGCCATCAACGGTATCAAAGTCGGTCTGATGGGTCCGCTGGCCGGCGTGGGCGACCCTATCTTCTGGGGTACTGTTCGTCCGGTCTTCGCGGCGCTGGGTGCCGGGATCGCGATGAGCGGCAGCCTGCTCGGTCCTCTGTTGTTCTTTATCCTGTTCAACGCGGTACGTCTTCTGACCCGTTACTACGGCGTGGCCTATGGCTACCGTAAGGGCGTGGACATCGTTAAGGATATGGGCGGCGGCTTCCTGCAGAAACTGACCGAGGGGGCCTCTATTCTCGGCCTGTTTGTCATGGGGGCGCTGGTTAACAAGTGGACGCACGTGAACATCCCGCTGGTGGTTTCGACCATCACCGGTCAGGATGGTCAAACCCGCGTCACCACCGTGCAGACGATTCTGGACCAGCTGATGCCTGGCCTGGTGCCGCTGCTGTTGACCTTCGCCTGTATGTGGCTGCTGCGTAAGAAAGTGAACCCGCTGTGGATCATCGTTGGCTTCTTCGTCATCGGTATCGCGGGCTACGCTGTCGGCCTGCTGGGCCTGTAAAACATTGCGTTATCGACCGGGGGCTTGCCCCCGGTCTTTTTATCTGGAGGATGAATGACTGTTACGGACATCGTACTGGTGTTGTTTATTGTTGCCCTTCTGGCTTACGCGATCTATGACGAGTTCATTATGCCTCGCCGTAACGGCGAGACACTGCTGACCCTTCCCCTCTTACGCCGTGGACGCATTGATGCATTTATCTTCGCCGGCCTGGTGGTCATTCTGATTTACAATAACGTGACCAGCCACGGTGCAATATTAACCACATGGTTATTATGTGCGCTGGCATTAATGGCGATTTACCTGTTCTGGATCCGCTCGCCGAAACTCATTTTTAAAAAACAGGGATTCTTCTTTGCCAACGTATGGATAGAATATAACCGCATTAAAGAGATGAATTTATCCGAAGACGGCGTGTTAGTGATGCAATTAGAACAGCGCCGCCTGCTCATTCGGGTCAAAAATATTGATGACCTTGAGAAAATCTACACATTACTCGTTAAAACTCAATAATTTAACATTATAACCTCGGCTATATATTGTGATATTCTTTCGCAAAGAATATAGCCGTTGCTATATCTTCTCGCCTCTTTGACTTATATTTATTAACGATATTTTCACGCATAAACCTAAATGAAAATCGTTATCAAAGACGCAGATAAATTAAGCCTTGCTCGTTGTTGTTTTATATTCTCAAAATATGTTAAGGTTGCGCCCGTCGTTGGGGAGTAGCCGATTTCCTGCACGCAGGAAATGTACGCGTCAACATACTCGTTGAAAAACGTGGCGCGTACGGATCGCTTTCAGCACGCTTACCGTGCAAAAGAGTTCAGGCGAGACCATAGATACATCAACTGCTGTTTACTGGGGGCAGTGATGTGTCATATGGATATCCCCGGTCTGGACGCTCTTATGAACATCTCCGCTACGATCCTTCTCGCTTTTGGCATGTCTATGGATGCATTTGCCGCCTCCATCGGCAAAGGCGCCACGCTCCACAAACCTAAATTCACAGAAGCTCTGCGCACCGGTCTGATCTTTGGTGCCATCGAAACGCTGACGCCGCTCATCGGCTGGGGGTTGGGCATGCTCGCCAGCCAGTTCGTGCTGGAGTGGAACCACTGGATTGCGTTCGTCCTGTTGGTGTTTCTCGGAGGCCGAATGATGATTGAAGGTTTTCGCGGGAATGATGATGAAGATGAAGCACCGCTGCACCGCCACGGTTTCTGGCTGCTGGTCACCACGGCAATTGCCACCAGCCTGGACGCCATGGCCGTCGGGGTGGGTCTGGCATTCCTGCAGGTCAATATTATCGCCACCGCGCTGGCCATTGGCTGTGCAACGCTGATTATGTCCACGCTGGGCATGATGGTCGGGCGGTTTATCGGCCCGCTGCTGGGTAAACGCGCCGAGATCTTAGGCGGTATCGTGCTGATCGGCATTGGTGCCCAGATCCTCTGGGCACACTTCGCGCCTTAAGCGTCGCGCTGCCAGACGTGGATACTGAAATCTGTCTGGCAGCCAAACGTCGTCCGAGCCGCTAACGCATCCCATACTTCCGGCTTTGCCCGCCACGCGAATGGCGTCATCTGCAGCAGGGCTACCGCTTCTTCCCCGTTCAAATTCATTTCATACGCCACTGAATGCTCCTGCTTCAGCGTAAAGCCTTTCAGCTGTTCAGAGTGTGGGGCATGCAGACGCACCTCGTCGTAAATGAGTCCCTTCAGCTCCATCAGGTGACGCGGGCCCGGCGTGACGGTTATCACCCAGCCTCCGGGCTTCACGACGCGCGCCAGCTCATCTGCTTTACACGGCGCGTAGATGCGGATAATGGCATCCATACTGGCATTATCAAACGGCAGCCGGTGGCTGGATGCCACGCAAAACGTAACGCCAGCGTAACGTTTAGCCGCCGCGCGGATCGCCACTTTCGACACGTCGAGACCGAATGTCACGGCCCCCTTCTCCCGCACCACATCCGCAAACCGTGCGGTGTAGTACCCTTCCCCACAGCCTATATCAAGCATGGCGGACGCCGAATCAGGCAGTAAGTCACCCAGCATCTGCGCCACCGTCTCCCGCAGCGGCAGATAGTGCCCGGCATCGAGAAACGCCCTGCGCGCCTGCATCATCTCTGCGCTATCGCCCGGATCGCGGGAGCGCTTGTGCTGCACCGGAAGAAGATTCACATACCCTTCTTTCGCCATATCAAACTGATGTCCCTGCGGACAGGCATAACTTTTATCTGAGCGCGTCAGTGACGCGTGGCAAAGGGGACAGCTGAAGGACATGGAAACTCCGGGAGATAAACCAAAGGGCGAAGTGTACCGCTATTCGCCCTGCTATAAAACGGCTGGATTACCGCATGACGATAAGGTGGTCTGAACCGGCCGGCAGGCCATCGGGTTTGATATTCTCCAGGCGCAGCACGTTGCCCATGATTTCGCTGAAGACCGGCGCGGAAACCGCCCCGCCATAGTAGGCCCCGTTTTGAGGATCGTTAATCACCACCACCAGGGCGAAACGCGGGTCGCTGGCAGGCGCAACGCCTGCGGTATAGGCAACGTATTTATCGACATATTTGCCGCTATCATCAATTTTCTTCGCCGTCCCGGTCTTAACCGCCACGCGATAATCGCGAACGGCGGCCTTAACGCCCCCGCCGCCGGGCAGCGCGACGCTTTCCATCATGTGCTCCACTTCATGCGCGATCTCCTCCGGCATGACGCGGTGGCCGATAACCGGGGGATCGATGCGGGTGATGGAGAGTGGACGCTCAAGCCCGAAGCCGCCAATCGTCGCATAGACGTGGGCCAGCTGGAGCGGTGTGACCATCAGGCCGTAGCCAAAGGCAAAAGTCGCGCGGTCTAGCTGACTCCAGTATTTACGCTGTGGCAACAGCCCGGCGCTTTCGCCCGTTAAGCCAAGCCCCGTGTTGGTGCCAAACCCAAAGTTTCGATAGGTATCAATAAGATGCTGGACAGGCATCGCCAGCGAGAGCCGGGATACGCCGGTGTCGCTCGATTTTTGCAGGATCCCGGTCATGGTCAGCTCAGGATAATAACCCACGTCGCGGATACGATGCCCGTCAAGGGTATACGGGTGGGTATCAATGACGCTGTCCGGCTGGACCAGCCCCTGCTGCAGAGCCGTCATCAACACCAGCGGCTTAACGGTCGAACCGGGCTCGAACGTATCGCTGATTGCCCGGTTGCGAAAATCGTTTATCGTCGCGCCTTCACGGTTATTGGGATTGAAATCCGGATAGCTCGCCATGGCGAGTATTTCCCCGGTGGGGATATTAATGAGCACCGACGCCCCTGACTCGGCCTTATTCCAGGCGACGGCATTGTCCAGCGCGTCTTCGGTAATGGTTTGCAGCCGCTCGTCAATACTCAACTGGATGTTATGTGCCGGCGTGGGCGCCACTTCCGTCAGGTTTTCAACCACGCGCCCGTAGCGATCCTCCCGGACCTGTCGGACACCCGCTTTACCGGTCAGCTGAGTGTTGAAGCTTTTCTCCACCCCTTCAATGCCCTGCCCGTCAATATTGGTGAAGCCAATCAGGTTCGCCGCCACGTGGCCTGCCGGGTAAAAGCGGCGGGATTCATCGCGCAAATTAATGCCGGGTAAATTGAGCTTATCAATCCACTTCGCCTGAGCAGGATCGACCTGACGCGCCAGGTAGATGAAGCGTCCCTGGGGGTTGGCGTTAATCCGTGATGAAAGGGTGCTCAACGAGAGGTGCAGCGCGCTCGCCAGCGCCTGCCAGCGTTCATCAAACCCAACGCCCCCTTTTGCCAGCACCGTTTTTGGATCGGCCCATACGGCCCGGACGGGCACGCTGACCGCCAGCGGTCGGCCTTCACGATCCATAATCATCCCACGCGGCGCATCAATCGCCAGCTGACGAAGGGATCGCATATCTTCCTGCTTCACCAGATTGTCAGGTTTGATGATTTGTAGCCAGGCAACGCGGCCAAGTAAAAAGGCCAGACTGCAGAAAATAGCGAAACAGAGCAGCGCGAAACGCGCCGGCGTGAAATTGCCAGCGGTTAATATCAATTTTTTCTTCACCTGAACCCCAGGGCTGTTAAACAACGCTCTGATTTAACGAGAAAAGATGCGCTTAGGGAGGCGAAACTGTGATACTAACCTCGCAGCTTTGCAACAAGTTGCTAACAAGACCGTAGATAGTAATATTTTGAAAGATAGGGAATAAAAAAGCCCCGCATGATGCGAGGCTTTATGTCTGAGAGTGAAGCGCTATGCGCCCCCAGTCAGCAGCGGTTCGATCAGATAGCAGTTACGTTAACTGCAGCTGGGCCTTTCTGGCCGTCCTGAATTTCGAACTCAACGTTCTGGCCTTCGGCCAGAGTTTTGAAGCCGTTACCCTGGATTGCAGAGAAGTGTACGAACACGTCTTTGCTGCCATCAGCAGGAGTAATGAAACCAAAACCTTTAGACTCGTTGAACCACTTAACTTGACCTTTAATCTTTGCCATTTTGCAAAATTCCTTAGAGTGTTTTCTTAGCCCGCAGGCATTAACTGAGATAAAACTGAGACATTACTGCATGAGGCACTAATATAAGGTTCGGCAGAGAAGCGGTATTCAACGACAACGTGTTTACTCAGGACTTCTTTACTGAAAATGCCACACATAAACAGAACTGTACCTCGTTTGACCCAAAACGTGTTATCACACACTATGTTTAATATGGCAAGCCATTTTTAAACATGTCTCGATCCGCCGCACAAATTCGAACACTGTCTGTAAGGAATTGCACAATTATGCGCTTCTCAAACAGACGGCTATACTCCCTTACACAGACTCAACGCTGCTTGCACAACCGCTGTAATCTAAGACTTTTTTAACATAGCTCAATCATTACAATGCGTCCAGCAGTCGGGAAAAGAAATCTTTGGCGTTGATTGAGTTAGAACAAATTGTGAAAACTTATGCTTAAATCATTGTAACGTGACCGTATTGTTTCAGCCAAAAACGATGTTAATAATCCGCACCCTTCTGTATTAAAATCCATCAGGTAATTAGCCGTGTTATGCACCAAAATAATGAAATTTTTATGACTCTGCATCAAAAAAAGGCAAGCAAAACGTTTCGATAAAATAAAAATTTTCCTGACGACGAATACATACACAATATACGCAACAATTTATCGCTTCGTTTATAAGGGTAAATACTCGCCAACTTTCAGTATCCTGAAAGTATTATTAACTGGTGCTACATTATCCAGCGCATCAGTTAATTCTTTTATGGGGTCATCCAGCGCTTCATCCGCCAGCTCAAACACGCCCCAGTGAACAGGGAACGCCAGCGGGCAACCTAACTGTTGCCACAGCGCAACGGCAGACTGGGGATCCATATGGTGTACGGCCATGAACCATCGTGGAGCATAGGCGCCAACGGGCAATGCTGCAGCATCAATTTTCCCCAAACGTTCCGGTATCAACAGCAGCTCAGGCGAATAGCCGGTATCACCACTAAACCAGAACCGGTGATGCCGCCCTTCAAAGACCCAGCCGCACCACAATGAGCGATTGCGGTTCCAGAGCGTGCGCATACTCCAGTGCTGCGCCGGTACGGCGGATAATGTTATCCCCTGCCAGGTAAAACTCTGCCACCAGTCGAGCTCAACCACCTGTTTTGCGCCCCGGCGGCGAAACCAGCCGCCCAGGCCTAAAGGAACAAACACACTGACGTCGGGAAAGCGTTTGAGAATGTGGCGAACAGTGAGTTCATCAAGATGATCGTAATGGTTATGCGAGATAACGACCGCGTCAAGCTGGTGCAGTTGATCGACAGAGAGTACCGGAGGCGTTCTACGCTGCGGCCCTAAGAAAGGAAGTGGAGAAGCGCGCCTTGAAAAAACGGGATCGGTAAGAAGGATATTGCCGTCCAGCTGCAGCAGTATGCTCGCATGTCCGAGCCACCACGCCCCATCCTGCTGCGGCTGCTGAAGATCGGCCGGTTGCCACCACCGCCGGATAAAGTCATCGTAGCCGAGCGCGGGCGGCTTCGGTAAACCAGCTGCTTTGCGTTCTTTGCGCCAGCGGTCAAGGTCGCCAGGCTGGTGTCCTGCAGAAGTGGTATTACGAAAACCGTTTGGGGTGTGATGTTTCAGGGAGGGGTCATACCAGGGATTTTTCCAGACCACTGCCACCTCCTCCCGGAATAATACGATTAACGCTCAGCCACCAGGCGGATAAAATCGTCTTGATCGTTGTTCTCGTCAGCGACCGATTCTTTTTGTGCTTCTTTCTCTTCCGGCTCGTTAGCCTCGCACAGACGACGCAACAGTGCATTCTGCCGTTTTTGCTGCTCAAGCAGCGCTTCCAGCAGTTCGATCTGCTCATTGGTACGTGAACTGGCACGGTTTACGAAAAACCAAATGACCAGCCCCACCAGCAGAACAACCAAAGAGATCGTCAGGGATGCCATATTTAGCAGCCCTGAATTCAGTAACTCACCCATTTCACCACCTCAATAAAAACGTCTATTTTACCACTGGCGCGAAGGAAGGAAATCACCTGAAGAAAAAATGCGTGCTACCACGGAATAAACTTATTGATTGCGCAAACGCCGCTAAAAAACTGTACATCCTGATCGCACATCACGTTGATAGTCTGCGTCCACAACACCACGCACGCTATCAGCACGATAATCAGAATCACCCAGCGTATTTTTTTCACTCCACACTCCGTTTACAGACCTGATATGACCAGGTTATCACGGTTATCTTAAACAAGGACTAACTGTAGCGCCATCAGGCTCTTTTCAGAATCCTGCACTTGTTTCATTACGTAAACCGGTTAGGCTAGCATCATGATAACAATGATAAAGAGGTAATAATGCGCTTAATTATTCGTACAATTGTTGCACTGGTGATACTCTGGATTGGCCTTCTTTTAACGGGTTATGGCGTGCTGGTGGGAAGCACCGAAAACGCCGCAGGGTTAGGCATTCAATGTAAGTATTTAACAGCACAGGGAGTCAGCACGGCGCAGTATCTCCATTCGGATAGCGGGATCATTGGGTTAACCAACTGCCCGGTACTGCGTAAGACCTCCGTCGTGATTGATAATGGCTGAGCCACAGCGTTAACGACGAATAAAAAACGCCGCAAAGATGCGGCGTTTTTTTATGCTAACCGGGGTTAGAACGGATAGTCGTGGTAACCCATCTGTTCAGAAATCTTACGCGCGGCGGTATGCAGAATAGCCACGTACTCGTGCAGGCGCTCTTCCGAGAAGCGAAGCGTTGGGAAAGAGATGCTCAACCCCGCGATCACGACGCCAAAACGGTCAAACACCGGAACGCCAATACAGCGCAGCCCTTCTTCCTGTTCTTCGTTATCTTCGCCGTACCCTTGCTCACGCACCTTATCGAGCACCTTTAATAATTCATCGGTGTTAGTAATGGTGCGTTCAGTGCTGCGTTTGTACTCCACGCCATCGAGGATCTGTTTAACTTCTTCACGATCGCGCCACGCCAGCAGAACCTTACCAATTGCCGTGCTGTAAAGCGGGTTGCGACGACCAATGCGCGAATACATACGCAGGTTATACATGGAGTCAATTTTATGGATGTAAACAATACTGTCTTCATCCAGCGCGCCCAGGTGGATAGTCTCTTTGGTCAGGCGGGAGATCTCGCGCATCTGAATATCCGCGCTACGGATCAGATCCACGTTTTGCAATGCCCGGGCACCCAGTTCAAACAGTTTCAGCGTCAGAGAATATTTTTCAGATTCGCCTTCCTGTGCAACGTAACCCAGTGATTTCATGGTTTGCAAAAAGCGGTAAACGGTGCTTTTCGACATCATCACGCGCTGTGACAACTCTGTGATACCAATTTCACGCTCTTCCCCGAGCGCCTGTAAGATGCCAAACACCTTCAGCACGGAAGAAACTGAATCTGGCTGTTTATCCAAATCCGCAATTGCCATTTACCACCTCATAGAGAGTGTTTTATAAAAATCAGAACCGGTTTTTATTATAAATTCCCGTCATGTTACCTGCAATCAATCCGCGTTTACTTCGTTACAAATCTGCGACATAAAACGGTGTTAACGATGTTAAAATAGTTACCCTGAGAATAATTTCACTCTGAGCTATTTATCCCCGATGGAAAAGAACCTTTCCGATGGCCTGCCTTTGCCCCAGCGGTATGGCGCTATCGCTACGATTATTATTGGTATCTCAATGGCCGTTCTTGACGGCGCGATTGCGAACGTTGCCCTTCCCACCATTGCCACCGATCTGCATGCTTCCCCGGCCAGTTCGATATGGATTGTTAACGCCTATCAGATTGCGATTGTGGTTTCCCTGCTCTCCTTTTCTTTTCTGGGCGATATGTTCGGCTACCGTCGGGTATATCAGTGCGGGCTGGTGGTATTTACCTTTACATCACTGCTGTGCGCCCTTTCGGACTCTCTGCATACGCTGACGCTGGCGCGCATCGCGCAAGGTTTTGGCGGCGCGGCACTGATGAGCGTCAATACGGCGCTAATCCGCTTAATCTATCCGCACCGCCATCTGGGCCGCGGCATGGGGATAAATTCGTTTATTGTCGCGGTCTCTTCTGCCGCCGGGCCAACGATTGCAGCGGCCATTCTTTCTTTCGCCTCGTGGCAGTGGCTGTTCGCCATAAACGTGCCGCTGGGTATCGTGGCCATCTTCTTTGCCCTGCGATTTCTCCCCGCTAACGGCCCGAAAAGCACCATGCCGCGCTTTGACGTAGCAAGCGCGGTGATGAATGCGCTCACCTTTGGTCTGCTGATTACCGCCCTGAGCGGTTTTGCGCAGGGTCAATCCCTGATGCTAACCGCCCTGGAGCTTGTTGCCCTGCTGGTGACGGGCTTCTTCTTTGTTCGCCGCCAGCTTTCCCTGCCGGTGCCCTTACTGCCGGTCGATCTGCTGCGTATTCCCCTCTTTTCGCTTTCCATCTGCACCTCCGTCTGCTCATTCTGCGCCCAGATGCTGGCTCTTGTTTCTCTGCCCTTCTTCCTGCAAAGCGTGATAGGACGTTCCGAAGTGGAGACCGGGCTGCTGTTAACCCCCTGGCCGCTGGCGACGATGGTGATGGCACCGCTGGCAGGTTATTTAATAGAACGTGTACATGCCGGTTTGTTGGGCGCGGTGGGGCTGGCCGTGATGGCAACAGGTCTTTTCGCGCTGGCGCTGCTTCCATCATCGCCAGGGGATCTGGACATCATCTGGCGCATGATTCTGTGCGGAGCCGGGTTTGGCCTGTTTCAGTCCCCCAACAACCACACCATTATTACCTCTGCGCCGCGCCACCGCAGCGGAGGGGCCAGCGGCATGTTGGGGACCGCGCGTCTGCTGGGGCAAAGCACCGGTGCGGCGCTGGTTGCCCTGATGTTTAACCTTGCCGGGCAAAACGGCAACCACGTTGCGCTTCTCACCGCAGGTGCGCTTGCCACCCTTGCAGCCATCGTCAGCGGGTTGCGCGTGACCCAACCCGGCGTTCAGGCATAAAAAAAGCCGGGCGGAGTCTTCTCCTGCCCGGCTTATTTAAGCACTTAGCGTTACTTCAGGTATTCCCCACTGCGCAGCGCTTCAATACGTTTATCCAGCGGCGGGTGAGACATAAACAGCTCGCTCAGCGACTTTGATTTGCCGTTGATGCAGAAGGCCATCATGCTGTTCGCTTCTTGCGGCTCGTAGCTGGTTTTCAGACGCTGCAGGGCGGCAATCATCTTCTCACGCCCTACCAGCTTCGCTGAACCGGCATCCGCATGGAACTCACGGTGACGGGAGAACCACATGGTGATAATGCTCGCCAGAATACCGAACACCAGTTCCAGCACCATCGATACGGCGAAGTAGATCAGCGGATTACCGTTGCTCTCTTCACCTTCATCACGGTTGCCGCCCATGAAGCCAGCCGCAATCTGCGCCAGGATACGGGAGATGAAGATAACGAAGGTGTTCACCACGCCCTGAATCAGGGTCATGGTCACCATGTCACCGTTGGCGATATGGCTGATTTCGTGCGCGATAACCGCTTCGGCTTCGTCACGGCTCATGTTCTGCAACAACCCGGTGCTCACGGCAACCAGCGACGCATCACGACGGGCACCCGTAGCAAACGCGTTAATATCCGGGGCATGGTAAATAGCAACCTGCGGCATCGCAATGCCTGCCTGCTTAGACTGCTGTGCCACCGTATTCATCAGCCACTGTTCCATGTCGTTACGCGGCTGTTCAATCACTTCACCGCCTACGGATTTCAGCGCCATCCACTTTGACATCAGCAGGGAAATGAAAGAGCCACCAAAACCAAACAGCAGCGCCATAATCAACAGACCCTGAACGCTGCTCGACTGAATTCCCGTCAGGCTTAGCACTAGCCCGAAAACCACCATCACCGCCAGGTTGGTGAGCAGGAAGAGCGCGATTCGCATCATAATTTTCTTTTAACCTCAGTTTAACAAAACGCACTATGCGATTACCCACATCGTATGGGTATTACGGCTATTTTCAAGCATCCGGTGGGCGTAAGTCACCAGAAAGACACAACTTTACACAATTGGAAATCAGCCTGACGGAAGGATGCAGAACAAAAAGAAACAGGCACAATTTCTTGTGCCTGTTGGGAGATTATTTTGCCGGAGCGGGCTGTACGGCAGGCTTCTCTTTTTCCAGATTCGCCAGGTCGAGCGCGATATGCACCGTCTCGTCCAGGTACGGATCCGGCTCCTGGTAATCTTTTGGCAGATCGTCCAGTTTCTTGAGCAGAGGCTTACCTTCTCGCTTGAAGCGATCGTTGATACGCGCCAGACGCGTTGCGTCGTCCTCGTTGTTCTCTTTTTCACGCTGAGCGTAGTTCAGAGAAACAATATTCCGCTTATCTTTCAGGGCATTGAAACGCGCAATGTCCTTCATGATGTACTGGAATTCCGGGTCTTTCGCGATGCGTTCATTATGCGCTTTCAGCAACTCAGGGCCAAACTGCGTCATATCACCCGCCTTCACGAATGTCGCAGCATTGATGCTGTCCCACGGCAACGCGTTATCTTCAAACTTCTCGCCGGTTTCGGTCTCTTCCGTGCCGGTCGGCATCATGATATCCGGCGTTACGCCTTTACGCTGCGTACTGCCGCCGTTAACGCGGTAGAACTTCTGAATGGTGTACTGAACGGAGCCCAGCGCAGGCCATTCCGGACGCAGCATCTGATCATAAATACGGTTCAGCGAGCGATACTGCTGAACAGTGCCTTTGCCGAAGGTGGGCTCACCCACGATTAGCGCGCGGCCATAGTCCTGCATTGCAGCGGCAAAGATTTCAGATGCGGACGCGCTGAAGCGGTCAACCAGGACCACCAGCGGGCCTTTGTAATAGACCACACCGTCATTGTCCGCATCTTCACGAACTTTACCGTTGTTATCACGCACCTGTACAACCGGGCCAGACGGGATAAACAGGCCTGAGAGCGACACCGCTTCGGTCAGCGCACCGCCACCGTTCGTGCGCAGGTCGATAATGACGCTGCTCACGTTCTGCTTCTCAAGTTTCTGCAGCTGAACTTTTACATCGTCGGTCAGCCCCACGTAGAAGCCAGGGATATCCAGGACACCCACCTTCTCTTTACCCACGGTTTTCACCGACATTTTCACCGCGCGGTCTTCCAGACGGATACGCTCGCGGGTAAGGGTCACGATACGGGTTTTGGTGCCTTTACCGGCAGGCAGAATTTCCAGACGAACTTTGCTGCCTTTCGGACCTTTGATCAGCGCAACCACATCGTCCAGACGCCAGCCAATGACATCAACCATGCTCTGACCGGTTTGTCCTACCCCCACAATGCGATCGCCTACGCTTATCGCTTTGCTTTTGGATGCCGGGCCGCCCGCGACCATGGAGTTGATCACCGTGTAGTCATCATCCATTTGCAGTACCGCGCCAATACCTTCCAGAGACAGGCTCATCTCAGTATTGAACTGTTCGGTATTGCGTGGAGAGAGATAGTTGGTGTGCGGATCGATTTCGTGCGCAAAGGCGGTCATCGCCAGCGAGAAAACATCTTCACTGTTGGTCTGCGCCAGACGGCGAATGGCAAATTTGTAACGACGCGTCAGCGTGTCGCGGATCTCTTTTTCATCTTTGCCGGTCAGCTTGAGGCTTAGCTCATCGTATTTGACCTTTCCATCCCACAGCGCGTTCAGCTCGGCTTCGTCTTTCGGCCAGGGCGCTTTGCTGCGATCGAGATTAAAGGTGTCGTTGCCGGTGAAGTCCATTGGACGTTCCAGCACTTTCAGCGCGTACTGATAGCGTTCAAAGCGGCGCTTTTGCGACAGGTTGTAGAGATCGTAGAACAGATCCAGCTTGCCTGACCGCAGCTCATCACCCACCTCGGATTTGCGCTTAGCGAACTGCTCGACATCGCTGGCGAGCAAAACGTTATGGCTGTAATCCAGCAAGTTCAGATAGCGGTCAAAGATTTTGGCCGAAAAGGCCTGATCGAGATCGAACTGACGATAGTGCGAGCGGGTAAAGCGAGAGGTTACACGCTCGCTTACCGTCGCGTGCTGCGTCTCTTCCTTGAGTACCGGAATTTGATCAACACGCGTGATATCGTCCACAGCGAAAGCGTGACCTGTTATGGCAAACAGGCCCGCCAGCGCGGTGAGCTTAAAAAAAGTGTTCATGCCAGGCTTGGCCTCCGTTTCAGAACAACAAGTGTTCTGCGCGTACAATCATTGACATACCAGAAGTCAGCTGTACACGAACGCCATCTTTGGTGATTTCCAGTACGGTGGCGTCCATTGCGTTGTTGCCCGCTTTTACCTTCAGAGCCTGACCCACGCTCAGGGCGTTAATGTCAGAAACCGGAGTATGGCGCTGCTCTTCACGAGGCGCACGAGGGGCTTTCGCTGCTGGTTTGTCTGCACGCGGTTTGCGATCGTTATTGTCGTGACGACGCGGCGCAGGACGTGGTTTACGCTCACGACGAGGCGCTTCTTCCTGGCCGTTTGCCGCTGCGGCTTCGCGTTTTTTCGCCTGCTGTTCTGCACGTTGTGCCTGAACGCGTGCTTTGGCTTCTTCCAGCTGCTTGCGCGCGTGTTCTACGTGCTGCTCGTCCAGCTCGCCACAAGGGTTGCCGTCGAGATCCACGCGGGTCGCGCCCGGTTTGATACCGTACAGGTAACGCCAGCTCGAAGTATAAAGACGTAAGGCAGAACGCAGCTGAGTTTTGCTGAGGTTCATTTCCCCTTCAACACGCGCTACCAGATCCTGAAAAATACCGACTTTCAGGGGACGTGCTTCACCTTCCGCGCTGAAGCACTGCGGGAAACGCTCGGCCAGAAATGCGATAACTTCTTTACTGCTATTCAACTTAGGTTGATTTTCCATGAAATTTCCTGATTACAACGGACGTTGCCAACAAGCGCAGGCATGAACAGGCGTCATTATAATGACGCTATCAGTAAATGCTACGTTATCCGTTGATTATCCTGCGACGCTCGCAAAGAATTTTTGATAATCGGTTGCAGCGAGGACGTTTTCCAGATTCGCCACCAGCTCGCGCAGCCCCTGTTCGTCCTCGGTTGTAAAGCGACTGAAGACCGTACTGTCGATATCCAGAACGCCAATAATCTGATTTTTTACCACCAGCGGCAGAACGATCTCTGAATTGCTGGCAGCATCACAGGCGATATGCCCGTCAAACGCATGAACATCTTCCACGCGCTGAACCTGATTCTCGGCCACCGCGGTACCGCATACGCCGCGCCCTACCGGAATACGCACGCAGGCCAGTTTGCCCTGAAACGGACCCAGCACCAGCGTTTCACCTTCCAGGAGATAAAAGCCAGCCCAGTTCACATCGGATAGCCGTTCGAACAGCAATGCGCTAGTATTTGCCAGAGTGGCTAAGAAGCTGGTTTCACCTGCCATCAATGCCTTAAAATCGCGGTTCAGATCCGCGTAGAATTCTGTTTTGTTCATTATTCAATCACTTAGTTGTCTTACAAAATTACCGCATAGCCTATTAAAATAAGCAATAAATGCGCTCATGCTCAAGATGAATCCGTTCATGAGTTAATATAACGTTCAACAATACTTATTTGCGCGCAGCTGATGGCCTTAAAAACAACCAAAATTACGCCGACAAAAAAGATAACTGTCCATACGGTAAGCGACGCTTTGCCTCGTGCACATTATCAGCGTTGCCCCCAGTGCGATACGCTTTTTATGTTGCCGAAGATGAAATCGCACCAAAGCGCCTTTTGTCCCCGCTGCGACGCTAAAATTCGTGACGGCCGCGACTGGTCGTTAACCCGCCTTGCCGCTATGGCCGTTACCATGCTGCTGCTGATGCCTTTCGCCTGGACCGAACCGCTTCTGAAGCTTTACCTGCTTGGTGTGCGCATTGACGCTAACGTGCTGCAGGGTATCTGGCAGATGACGAGCCAGGGCGATCCTCTCACCGCCGCCATGGTACTGTTCTGCGTGGTCGGCGCGCCGCTGGTGCTGGTTGCAGCCATTGCCTACCTGTGGTTTGGTAACATCCTGGGAATGAACCTGCGTCCGGTATTGCTGATGCTGGAAAAGCTTAAAGAGTGGGTCATGCTGGATATCTATCTGGTGGGCGTGGGCGTGGCATCAATCAAGGTGCAGGACTATGCCTTTCTGCAGCCGGGCGTCGGGCTTTTTGCCTTTATCTGCCTGGTATTGCTCAGCATCCTGACACTGATCCACCTGAACGTTGAGCAGCTTTGGGAGCGTTTTTACCCGCAGCGCCCTGCCACCCGCCCGGATGAAAACCTCCGCGTCTGTCTGGGATGCCATTACACCGGGTTGCCCGACAAGCGTGGACGCTGCCCGCGCTGCCACATACCGTTGAGGTTACGACGCAACAACAGCCTGCAAAAATGCTGGGCGGCGCTGATTGCCTCCCTGGTGTTTCTGTTCCCAGCCAATATGCTGCCGATATCCATTATTTACGTGAACGGTGGCCGTCAGGAGGATACTATCCTCTCCGGTATTATCTCTCTTGCACACAGTAACGTTGGGGTGGCGGCCATCGTCTTTATTGCCAGTATCCTGGTTCCCTTTACCAAAGTGGTGGTGATGTTTACCCTGCTCGTCAGCATTCACTTTAAGTGTGAACAAGGTTTACGTACCCGTATTCTGCTTCTGCGATTCGTCACCTGGATTGGCCGCTGGTCAATGCTGGATCTGTTTGTGATTTCGCTGATGATGTCGCTGATCAATCGCGACCAGCTTCTTGCTTTTACTATGGGACCCGCGGCTTTTTATTTCGGCTCTGCGGTGATATTGACTATTCTTGCTGTGGAATGGCTGGATAGCCGCTTACTTTGGGATGCACATGAGTCAGGAAACCCCCGCTTCGCCGACTGAAGCGAGAATTAAAACTAAACGCCGCATTTCGCCATTCTGGTTGCTGCCCGTCATCGCCCTGATGATTGCAGGCTGGCTTATCTGGACGAGCTATGAAGATCGCGGCAGTACCGTCACCATTGATTTTCAGACCGCCGACGGCATCGTCGCCGGACGAACCCCCGTTCGTTTTCAGGGGGTCGAAGTCGGTACGGTTCAGGACATCTCCCTTGGAAAAGGGCTTAACAAGATTCAGGTGCGGGTCAGTATTAAATCTGACATGCAGGATGCTCTTCGCAGCGAAACGCAGTTCTGGCTGGTGACGCCGAAAGCCTCCCTGGCCGGCGTATCCGGGCTGGATGCGCTGGTTGGCGGCAACTACATCGGCATGATGCCGGGCAAAGGTGAACCGCAGGATCACTTTGTCGCGCTGGATACGCAGCCGAAATACCGCCTCAATAACGGCGATCTGATGATCCATCTTCAGGCACCGGATTTAGGCTCGCTGAACAGCGGCTCGCTGGTCTACTTCCGCAAGATTCCGGTTGGCCGTGTGTATGATTACAGCATCAACCCAAATAAACAGGGCGTCACCATTGATGTGCTGATCGAGCGTCGCTTCACCAATCTGGTGAAAAAAGGCAGCCGCTTCTGGAATGTCTCCGGCGTCGATGCCGACCTCAGTCTGAGCGGTGCAAAAGTGAAGCTTGAGAGTCTGGCCGCCCTGGTGAACGGCGCCATTGCCTTTGACTCCCCGGAAAACTCAAGCCCAGCCACCGCGGATGACACCTTCGGATTGTACGCCGACCTGGCGCACAGCCAGCGTGGCGTGATCGTTAAGCTCGTTCTGCCTGATGCCAAAGGGCTGAAAGCGGGGTCAACGCCGCTGATGTACCAGGGACTGCAGGTCGGCCAGCTCACCAAAATGACGCTCAATCCGGGCGGCTCGGTCACAGGCGAAATGACGGTCGATCCGAGCGTGGTCGATCTCCTGCGCGAGAAAACGCGCATCGAGATGCGCAGCCCTAAACTCTCTCTGAACGATGCCAGCCTCAGCACGCTGCTGACCGGCAATACCTTTGAGCTGATCCCGGGTGAAGGACAGCCCAGCAATAGCTTTGTGATTGCCCCCGCGGATAAAGCACTGCTGCAAAAACCAGGCGTCGTGACGGTTACGCTCAATGCGCCTGAAAGTTACGGCATTGAGGCCGGTCAGCCGCTGATTCTGCACGGCGTACAGGTGGGTCAGGTGCTGGAGCGAACGCTCTCCGAAAATGGCGTGAGCTTCTCGGTAGCTATCGATCCGCAATACAGCAACCTCGTCCATGGCGACAGTAAGTTCGTGGTGAACAGCCGCGTCGACGTGAAGGTGGGTCTGGACGGCGTGGAGTTCCTCGGCGCCAGCGCCAGCGAATGGGTTAACGGCGGTATTCGCATTTTGCCGGGCAATAAAGGCGCCGTTCGCGACAGCTACCCGCTGTACGCCAACCTGGACAAAGCGATTGAAAACAGCCTGAGCGATATGCCAACCACGACCCTGACCTTAAGCGCCGAGACGCTGCCTGACGTTCAGGCGGGCTCCGTGGTGCTCTACCGCAAATTTGAGGTTGGGGAGGTGATCGCCGTTCGCCCGCGTGCGGACGCGTTTGATATCGAATTGCATATCAAGCCCGAGTACCGCAAGCTGCTGACCCCAAACAGCGTCTTCTGGGCCGAGGGCGGCGCGAAGGTGCAGCTTAACGGCAACGGACTGACCGTGCAGGCCTCCCCGCTCTCGCGTGCGCTGCGCGGGGCGATCAGCTTTGATAACCTCAGCGGCGCGGGCGCGAACCTGCGTAAAGGCGATAAGCGAATTCTCTTCCCATCCGAAACCGCCGCGCGTGCCGTGGGTGGGCAGATTACCCTGCATGCGTTCGATGCCGGCAAGCTGGCGGAAGGCATGCCAATTCGCTACCTGGGCATTGATATCGGGCAGATCCAGAAGCTGACGCTCATCACCTCGCGCAACGAGGTGCAGGCCACCGCCGTGCTTTATCCGGAATATGTGCAGACCTTCGCCCGCTCGGGTTCCCGCTTCTCGGTGGTAACCCCGCAGATTTCGGCCGCGGGCGTTGAGCATCTCGACACCATTCTGCAGCCTTACATCAACGTCGAGCCCGGTCAGGGCAAAGCCCGTCGTGATTTCGAGCTGCAGGAAGCCACCATTACCGACTCGCGCTACCTTGGCGGCCTGAGCATTGTAGTGGAAGTGCCGGAAGCGGGCTCGCTTGGCATCGGTACGCCGGTGCTGTTCCGCGGCATTGAGGTGGGTACGGTTACGGGCCTCACGCTCGGCACACTCTCCGACCGCGTGATGGTGGCGCTACGCATCAGCGAGCGTTACCAGCATCTGGTGCGTAATAACTCGGTGTTCTGGCTGGCATCCGGCTATTCGCTGGACTTCGGCCTGACGGGTGGCGTGGTGAAAACCGGTACCTTCAACCAGTTCATCCGCGGCGGTATTGCCTTTGCCACCCCGCCGGGAACGCCGCTGGCGCCGAAAGCGCAGCCGGGTAAACACTTCCTGCTGCTGGAAAGCGAACCGAAAGAGTGGCGCGAATGGGGAACGGCCCTGCCGCGTTAATCTGACAGGCTCCGGTGTCAACGCACCGGAGCCTTTATGTTACACTGCGCACCTGAACTTTTCCCTGTGGTGTGCTCGTGGCTCAAAACTCCGTATTTCTTCCCGAACAATTCCTGGCGCAGATGCGCGAGGCGCTTCCCTCTCATCTGTCGCTGGACGATTTTATCGCCGCCTGTCAGCGTCCGTTACGCCGCAGCATTCGCGTCAACACCCTGAAAATCAGCGTCGAGGATTTTCTGACGCTGGTTTCTCCGTACGGCTGGCAGCTTACGCCGGTTCCGTGGTGTGAAGAGGGATTCTGGATCGACCGCGATGACGAAGACGCGGTGCCGCTGGGAAGTACCGCAGAACATCTGAGCGGTCTGTTTTATATTCAGGAAGCGAGCTCGATGCTACCGGTTGCCGCCCTGTTCGCCGACGGCAACGCGCCTGAACGCGTGATGGATGTCGCCGCCGCGCCCGGTTCGAAAACCACGCAGATTGCCGCGCGCATGGGCAACCGCGGAGCGGTACTCGCCAACGAATTTTCCGCCAGCCGCGTGAAGGTGTTGCATGCCAATATCAGCCGCTGCGGTATTCATAATGTCGCTCTTACGCACTTCGACGGTCGCGTCTTTGGCGCCGCACTGCCGGAAATGTTTGATGCCATCCTGCTGGATGCCCCCTGCTCCGGTGAAGGGGTAGTGCGTAAAGATCCCGATGCGTTAAAGAACTGGTCCGTGGAGAGCAATCTTGAGATCGCCGCCACGCAGCGCGAGCTGATCGACAGCGCGTTCCACGCCCTGCGCCCCGGCGGCACGCTGGTCTATTCAACGTGTACCTTGAACCGCGATGAAAACGAAGACGTCTGCCTGTGGCTGAAAGCGCAATATCCGGATGCGGTCGAGTTCCTGCCGCTTAACGATCTGTTTTCCTCGGCACAGGAGGCGGTCACGCCGGAAGGTTTCCTCCACGTGTTCCCGCAGATTTACGACTGCGAAGGGTTCTTTGTGGCGCGTCTGCGTAAAACGCAGGCGGTTGCTCCCCTGCCCGCACCCAAATTCAAGGTCGGCAATTTCCCGTTTGCCCCCCTCAAAGGGCGCGATGCAGCACAGCTTGTCGCCGCCGCCGAAAAGGTTGGCCTGGTCTGGGATGAGAGCATGCAACTCTGGGTGCGTGATAAAGAGGTATGGTTGTTCCCGGCAGAGATCGCACCGCTCATCGGAAAGGTCCGTTTTTCCCGAATCGGGATCCGCCTGGCGGAAGTGCATAATAAAGGATATCGCTGGCAGCATGAGGCCGTCATCGCGCTTGCCGGACACGAGAATACCTTTGCTCTGACGCATCAGGAAGCCGAAGAGTGGTACCGTGGCCGCGATGTTTATCCTGACAGCTCGCCTTCCGCAGATGAAGTGATAGTGATCTATCAGGGATTCCCGCTGGGGCTGGCCAAAAAGGTTGGTTCAAGGCTTAAAAACAGCTATCCACGCGAACTGGTCCGGGATGGCCGACTGTTTACCGGTAACGATCGCACCGCCTGAAAAAAGCGCATTTTTTTACTGGCGATTTTGCTCTCCTTGTCTACGATCAAAAATGGATGCCCATACTGGTCATACCAGATTTTGACAACCGACCCGGAGAGCACTATGACGAAAACCAGCGTGCGTATTGGCGCTTTTGAGATCGACGACGCAGAACTGCGCGGCGAAGCACAAGGCGATCGAACGTTAAGTATTCCCTGCAAATCCGACCCGGATTTGTGCATGCAGCTCGATGCATGGGATGCAGACACCAGCGTCCCGGCAATACTTGATGGCGAACATTCTGTCCTTTACCGTGAGCATTACGATAGTAAAACCGATGCCTGGGTCATGCGTCTTGCCTGACCTAAAGAGAACCCGCCCGAAGGCGGGTTATTTATTACTGCAGCTGCGCCAGCGTAAAGTAACCGTCAAATACGGCCCCCGTATCAATGTAGTGCAGATTGTCAAAATCATACCTTCTGTCGACGGGCGTATGTCCGAACCAGAAGTGATCCGCCCCGCTAATTCCCTGCCCTTTGCCCACCATAAACCCCATCAGGCGGTCGCGATCCCATAACACGCGCTGGGCGCTTACCGGTTTTTCCCAGCGGTATTCCTCCGCCGGGTAATCAGCATGAGCAATAACGTTCAACCCGTTCGCGCAGGTAATTTCGATAATATGCGGTAACGCACGACATGCGTTAAGTAACGAGCGCGCCCGCTGCTGCTCTTCATGCTCAAGCCGCGAAAACCACATTCCGCCATTCATTGTCCAGAGCGCAAAATCATTATTATCCAGGCTATCTATTGCCATTTGCTCATGATTGCCCCGCACTGCTCGAAACCATTTCTCATTGATGAGCTGCAATGATTTAACGCTGTCCGGACCACGATCGATCAGATCGCCAACGGAAATAAGTAAATCCTCATAAGGATTGAAATGACGGCGTTTCAGTTCCTCCATGAGCCTCTGGTAACAGCCGTGTATGTCGCTGACAACCCATACGTGACGCCACTCTCCACCTTCTATTCGCTGATACATAAGGCCTCCCTTTAACAGTATAGCCGCCGTCAAAAGCGCAAGGAGATCAGCGCAGCCCTTACAAAGTAAAACAAACGGTAAACCAAAGAGAAATAAAGATCCGCGCGCTCTTAATCCCTTTTTACTGGCTCCTTAGAATAAGGGGAGATAAAAACGAGAGGTCTTCACGTGTCTAATACACAGCTACATAACGATGTTTTCTATCCGCATCGCACGAATATTATTTCCGAGCTGGTGAACGGTAAACGCGTCCCGGGGCCAATCTGGCGGAAACGCGACTACAGACTGAAGTTCCTTTTACGTTCCCTGCTCTTTTGGTCTTCCACCCACCGTATGCTGGAAGCCCTCTCTGGCCGTGACGATTTCGACAAACTGCTGACATCGCAAATTACGTTGCCCAGCAAGACCCATCGGCAGTACCTGATGCGCGGCTTAACGGCTAACGATCGCGCCGACGCTATCGTTAACCATTACTACTGGATCGATCGCCTGAAGGAGAGCCGTCTTGCCCAGGCTATGACCGGCGCGCAGGAACAACCTATTGCGCAGTTCCACGTCAAAGACGGCGTGACCTACACGGTTAATGCGTCCTCAGCTGGCAAAGCCGAGCGTGAAGGTGAGAGTACGCTCTGGCTGCGCGACAACGAGGATACGCTTCTTGCCAGCCTGACCTTTAGCGTCGCCCGCAGCAATGGCCAGCCCGTTGTGGTCATTGGCGGACTTCAGGGCCCCCGTCGCTGCGTGTCACGAGATGCCATTAAACTGGCAACTCGCGCCTGCCATGGCCTGTTTCCCAAGCGCGTGCTGATGGAGGTACTTTTCCAGCTGGCAGCGCAGTCATCTGTTCGGGCCATTTTTGCCGTCAGCGATGAGGGACACGTTTTCCGCGCGCTGCGCTATCGCCTCAGCAAAGGCCGTCATTTCCACGCCAGCTATGACGAATTCTGGGATTCTTTGGGTGGAAAAAAACTTTCCGCCTTCTGCTGGCAGCTGCCGCTGCAGATGGAGCGCAAATCCCTCGACGAGATAGCCAGTAAAAAACGCGCTGAATACCGTCGTCGCTTTGAACTGCTTGATGAAATTGAGGCGTCTATTAAGTCCCATTTCTAATCGCGACAAGCGTTTTCGCTCTCAGCACAGAGAATGCACTCGGTTTGAGAAAGGAATGATAAAGCAGAGCACTCTTGCATATGCCAGGGGTGCTCAGTTAGCATTGCGCGAAATGAAAATAGCGAATGCGTTGGAAAAGCGCAGTGTAGACGCAAATTTAAGGACTTTGATGATGATTTACGACTGCTTCTTGTATTACGATGAAGATATGCTTCTTGATATCAGGCTGAATACGCTAGCAGGCGTTGTTGATCGCTTCGTTATTGTTGAGTCAACGCATACCTTTACCGGCAAAAAGCGGCAGCTTCACTTTGACATAAATAAATACGGTCCTTTTAAAGATAAAATTATTTATGTTGTGCATGATGAAACACCTCTCATGAAAGCCTCTGACGGCGGCGATCAGCATCAGGACGGTCTGGTGGTGGATGCATGGGCGAATGAAGCCGCGCAGAGAAATGCCATCATGCAGGGCCTCAAAAGTGCTAAAGATGATGATTTGATTTTAATTTCCGATGTGGACGAGATTTTTTCACCACAGGTTATCGGCTCTATCAACGCGAATAAACTCTGCACAACGCTTTATCAAAAATTTTATAATTATCAGTTTAATCTGCAGGTTTTTAATACAGATAACACCCCAAGAAAATGTAAACTGCCGAGAGCCACAAAATATAAAAACCTCGTTCATTTTTTTGGCGGCGAGCCTGAGTCGTTCAGAAATCTTAAACGCACCAGAAGCGTCAAAAACTGGTCCTGGCTTAAATGGAACTGGTTCAAACTTAACAATCGCATCATTGAAAATAGTGGCTGGCATTTCTCATGGGTTATGACCCCTGAACGCATATCAGAAAAAATGTCCACCATCTCCCACACGGAATACGATCTGCCTGAGTTCAATAACCCGGAACATATCATGAAGGTGATAAAAAACGCCGAAGATATCTGGGGACGAGACAGGAAGTTAATCAGGCAAGAGTTGTCGGCAGACAGTTTCCCCGAGTATATCGTTAACAACAAAGATAAATTCAGGGAATTCATTATTTAACTATCAGGCCGGGCCTTTACTTCACCGACGAAGATTCCACAGCGATCGCCAGGCCACAATTTTTTAACAAAGATGCCAAAAAACCCTGGACGTACGCGGTCCTGAGTATGTTATGGTTTAGTCAGGATAGGGAACTGTCCATCTATTCTCGGGGTTTTCGGTCCATAACCGAAGAAACCTTTTGAGAAACATAGGGATAAAAAGAGACCGAATACGATTCCTGTATTCGGTCCAGGGAAATGGCTCTTGGGAGAGAGCCGTGCGCTAAAAGTTGGCATTAATGCAGGCTAAGTCGCCTTGCCTTTTAAGAATAGATGACGACGCCAGGTTTTCCAGTCCACAGCAAAAGTGGCCTGAAAAAAAGCGTCAGAGCATCATTAAAAGTGAAAAACCGCAGTGCTTTGGCGAGCATCTGCGGTTTTTTTATTGGAAACCTGAACGTCAGCAGAGCTTGTCAGCGCGCTCGATAAACGGTGCCAGGCTCATCTTCTGCCCCGGGTTGGCCGGGTCATCAATCTGAATCACACTGACTGGCTGACCGCTGCTCTTGCCGCTGGCGACCTGCTGCTCAGCGGTATCGTTGAGCGGGTACTGGACCAGCGTGCTCGGGTTGATCGCATACAGCGCATGGCCCGGGCGGCAGGTCAGCATCACCTCTTCGCGATTAAAGGCCCATTTGTCTTTGCCCACTTCAAAGCGGCTTACGGTGATTACCTGCGGTGCCGCCAGAGCGCTTCCCGCGCAGGCCAGCAGTAAGAGAGAAAGTACTGTCTTTTTCATTTAATAGTTAACCTTGTCAGAAGGGTTCCCAGGTAGCAAACAGACTGACCGTTGCCAGAACCAGCGCGCCCAGCACCACCTCTGCCTGTGTCATCCTGATAAACATCTGTTGTGCGCGCCCGGAATCCGGACGGAACCGTGGCACCAGAAAATACCGATTTGCCAGCGCAATTGCCACCATCAACGCCACGAGAGCACATTTGAACAACAAAAACTGCACGTAGCCAGCCTGCCAGGGAATATGGATGCCCAGAATCAACAGCGCATTCACTACGCCGGTGAGCAGCACGCCTGCGACGGCATAATGCCCCACGCGCGAGAAACGCATCATGGTATTGATGGCCGCGTTCTGCCAGCGTCCTTTCGCCAGACGCATGCAAAACAGCAGCGGCAGCAATCCACCCACCCAGGTTGCGGCACACAGCAGGTGAACAGCATGATTGAGTCGCTGTATCGCCCCCATCGGGCCGTCGCTCATCGCCGCGTGCCCTACCCCTGCCAGCAGGATAAGCTGGCCCATGGCGAGCAGCAGCAGGCGCGATCCTTTCAGCGGCGCGAGCCACGCGACGACAACGGTGATGGCAGCGAGGATAATTTGCCACAACCAGACGCCACCAAACCGCGTTCCCAGCACGCTGTACCAGATTTGCGGGTTAAACACATCGCCCCAGCCGTTGCCCATTAAGCCGCCCTGAAGCATAAACATCAGGATCGCAGCGGCCAGGCTGACGATGGACGCCACTCTCTGCTGGAGCTGGAAACGCCGGGCCATCAGGCGGTGCAGCCCGGAAGGCGCAAACCAGACGCTGTAAAGCGCGTTGCCAAAAACGAGCATTAACGCCGCAAAATGGATAAAGCGCAATCCTACGTATAACAGTCCCAGCATGCTATTTCACGCTGAAGCGATAGCTGCCTTTGGTTTTATGGCCGTCGACGGAAACCACGTGCCAGTCCACCCGGTAAGCCCCCGGCGCCAGCGTCTGTTCCAGCGGAACGGTCAGCTGTGCTTTGTTCTTTTCGTCTCGCGTGGCGGTACCGGTTTTGATCACCTGCTTTTGCGCATCCGTCACCACGACGCCGCTAAATCCGGGCTCGATACCTTCGGAGAAATTCAGCGTCAGCACCTGCGGTGACGCCACCTGGCTGTCCGCTGCCGGGCTCTGCTGCTTAAGATGCGCATGCGCCAGCACGGAGGGTGAGATTACCGTTGAGGCCAAAAAAACCAGTGCGCATACCGCGCGGGAAGCGGATAAACCCATCACAATCATTCCTTTTTGTTATGTCTGTATGCTAAAGAATAACGCTGTATAATAAACGAGTCGAGGATCATCCCGCTCTGCTTGTCATCGTCGCGCAATCGCGGTAACGTTGCCGCCGCAAAATAAGGAGAAGGTAATGAAGATCAATCTGGCCGCCCTTCCTCAGGACGAGATGGATAAAGTGAATGTCGATCTCGCTGCCGCTGGCGTCGCCTTTAAAGAGCGTTACAACATGCCCGTCGTGGCTGAAGTGGTGGAGCGAGAACAGCCCGCCCATCTTCGTGACTGGTTTCGCGAAAGGTTAATTGCCCACCGTCTCGCCTCGGTCAACCTCTCCCGCTTGCCGTACGAGCCGAAAGTTAAATAAGCTTAACGACTCGTTACACTTCCTTACGCGGAATCTGGCAGGATAAGAAAACCCTGATTAAATTAGGTGTACTCTTTAATCCCTGCGACTCTGTGTATAAGGAAGTCACGATGTCACATTGGAATATTGCGGCAGCCCAGTATGGCGGGCAGCATCACAGCGTAGATGACCATATTGCGCACCATCTCCACTTTATTGCCGAAGCAGCACATCATCAGTGCGATTTGCTGGTTTTCCCGGAACTCTCATTAACCGGCCCGGGCGCGACGGCATTACCGCTTCCGCCCGAAGACGATCGACTACAGCCGTTGCTTGATGCCGCGCATTTTTACCGCATTACCCTCATTGCAGGGCTTCCCGTTGAACGAAACGGTCAACGCCAGAAAGGCCTTGCGCTGTTTATCCCCTCCCGCGATCGTATTCTGCGTTACCCTCAGGGGAGCGGCGCCAGCCTGGTGCCGGGTGATAAACAACTCACGATTATCGATGGGCAAAGCGATTCACCGAATCTTGATCCGCAGGCAACACTCTTCACCAGCTGCCAGTCGGTGAGGGATTACCGCTGGCGACAGTCCATCAATACCCTGCAGCGCTTTGCACACAGGTATGCCATCGCGGTGTTAATGGCAAATGCCGGCGCGGGCAGCGCGTTATGGGATGAAAAAGGCCAGCTGATCGTTCGGGCAGATAAGGGTGAGCTCCTGTTGACCGGCACGCGCAACGGACAGGGTTGGCAAGGCGATATCATTCCTTTAGGCTAAGCGTTTTAAGCTCAGGAGATTTTCATGCTGCGCGTCATTGATACCGAAACTTGCGATCTTCAGGGCGGAATTGTGGAAGTGGCCTCGGTCGACGTGGTTGATGGAAAAATCGTCAACCCGATGAGCCATCTGGTGCGTCCCGATCGTCCTATTAGCCCACAGGCCATGGCTATCCATCGCATTACAGAATCAATGGTGGCGGATAAACCCTGGATAGAAGACGTTATCCCGCACTACTACGGCAGCCCATGGTACGTTGCCCACAACGCCAGCTTTGACCGTCGGGTACTCCCCGAAATGCCCGGGGAGTGGATTTGTACCATGAAGCTGGCGCGTCGCCTCTGGCCAGGGATCAAGTACAGCAATATGGCGCTGTATAAATCCCGCAAGCTCAGCGTCAGAACCCCTGAAGGGCTGCACCATCACCGCGCCCTGTATGACTGCTATATCACCGCTGCGCTGCTTATAGATATTATGAACACATCGGGCTGGACGCCGGATGATATGGCAACGATCACCGGACGCCCTGCGCTGCTGACGACGTTCACCTTCGGCAAATACCGCGGGAGAGCGGTATCGGATATTGCGGATAAAGATCCGGGCTATCTGCGCTGGCTGTATAACAACCTCGACAAAATGAGCCCGGAGCTGCGCTTAACCCTGAAACACTATCTGGGTGAAGCTTAACGCTGCACACGGCCTGGCAACGTATCCTGCGCCAGGCCTATCAAAAAGGCATACTCCAGGGCCACCCCTTCGTAGGATTTGAATCGACCCGATTTCCCCCCGTGCCCGGAGTCCATATCGGTACAGAGCAGCAGCAGGTTGTCATCGGTTTTCAGCTCCCGCAGCTTTGCTACCCATTTTGCCGGTTCCCAGTATTGCACCTGTGAATCGTGCAAACCGGTCGTCACCAGCATGTGCGGGTACGCTTTCGCTTCCACGTTGTCATACGGGCTGTACTCTTTCATATAGCGATAATAAGTTTCATCCTGCGGGTTGCCCCACTCCTCAAACTCCCCGGTCGTCAAAGGGATGGACTCATCGAGCATAGTGGTAACCACATCGACAAACGGGACCTGCGCAACAATGCCCTTAAAGCGATCGGGCCGCTGATTGATGACCGCCCCCATCAGCATCCCCCCCGCGCTGCCGCCCATGCCGAAGCAAAGCTGAGGATCGCCATAGCCTTGCTCAATCAGCGCATCGCAGACGTCGAGATAGTCGTTGAAGGTGTTTTTCTTTTTCAGGAATTTCCCGTCTTCATACCAGTGCTGCCCCAGCTCGCCGCCGCCGCGAATATGGGCAATGGCGAAAACAAAGCCGCGGTCGAGCAGGCTTAATCTACTGCTGCTGAAGTCGGCATCCATGCTGGAGCCGTAGGAGCCGTAGCCGTAGACCAGGATCGGATTTTTACCCTTCTGGAAATGCGCCTTGTGATAAACAAGCGAAACCGGCACCTCCACGCCATCGCGCGCGGTGACCCACAGGTGTTCGCTGCGGTAATTGTCGGAATCAAAGCCCTTCACTTCGGTTTGCTTAAGTACCTGGCGCTGTCCGGTATCCATATCCAGCTCAAAGAGCGTATCCGGCGTAGTCATCGACGAGTAGCCGTAGCGCAGCCGGGACGATTCAGGTTCCGGGTTAAAGCCGATCCACGTGACGTAGGCCGGATCGTCGAACGCAATCCCTATCACCTCACGCGTTTTACGGTTGATCTGCCGGATACTGGTCAGCCCCCGCTGGCGCTCCTCCACCACCAGCCAGTCGGTAAACAGCGTGAACCCTTCCAGCATCACCTGATCCCGCGCGGGAATGAGCACCTCCCACTTGCGCTCGTCGCGCACCTTGGTTTTGTACAGACCAAAGTTCTTGCCTTCACGATTCGAACGCAGATAAAAGCTGTGCTGGAAGTGATCCAGGCTGTACTCGTGGTCCTTGCGGCGCGGCAGGAAACAGAGCGGCTGGGCGTCAGGCAGTTCGGCATCCAGGAGCAGCACTTCCGAGGTGGTGGCGCTGGCGAGGAAGATAATCACATAGTGGCGCGAGGAGGTTTTATGCAGGCTGACATAAAACGTTTCGTCTTTCTCTTCATAGACCAGCTCGTCATCGGCTGAGTCCGTGCCTACGGTATGGCGCCACACCTGATAAGGCAGCAGCGTGGAGGCGTGCTTTTTAACGTAGTAGACCGTCTCGGAATCGTTCGCCCAGACAAAATCCGGGGAGACGTTTTCCAGCATTTCCGGATACCAGTTGCCGGTTTCCAGATTGCGAAAACGCAGGCCGTACTGGCGCCTGGAGAGATAATCCTCCGCCAGCGCCATGATGGTGTTGTCCGGGGAGATGGACATACCGCCCAGGGTATAAAACTCGCTGTGGGCGGCACGCTGGTTCGCATCCAGCAGAATGTCCCATTCATCCCACTCGGCGCTTAATACCGACTGTCGTTGATAGATGGGATACTCGTTGCCCGGCTCATAGATATGGCGATAGCGATAGCCGTTTTTGGTCCAGGGCGCGGAGATGTCGCGCTGGGGAATACGCTGCACCATTTCGTTCAGCAGCTGGTCCTGCAGCGCCTGCTGGCTGGCCATGACCCTGCGGCCATAGTCGTTTTCCTCGTGCAGGTAGTCGAGCACCTCTGGCCGGGAACGCGAATCGTCCCGCAGCCAGTAGTAGTTGTCTATGCGCGTATCGCCATGCGTGACGATCGCATAAGGAGTACGTCGGGCTTTCGGTGGCATGTCATCATTCTTTTAAGTTTTACACCCTATAAGGTTGGCAAAACCCGCGCATGATGCAAGCGAAACATGACCCCGGGGGCGCGAGTTAGCCCTGTAGCGCCTGTTTTTGTTCCCCGATATCTTTTTCTATCCCCTCGCGCACATCCTGAGGGATCTTCAGCGCGTCGCCGAGGGCGTTAAGGTAGCTACGCTCCATAAAGTGATCTATATCTATGGCGGCACAGCTGAGAAAATAGAGTTCCAGCGCCTCTTCCTCATTTTTCACGCTCAGTGCCAGACGCTGCGGATCGAGCGGCTGTTCAATGGCCTGCGCCACCAGCGTTCTGCCCTGTTCTTCAACACCCGCCTCGCGCAGCTGCTGTTCGATAGCCGCTCTCTCTTTATCATCAATATGCCCGTCGCTTTTGGCGGCGAAAACCAGCGCCAGGATGAGCCGCTCCGTGCGCAGATCCAGCGGAGAAGTATGCTCCCCATAGTGAGGTTCATCGCGGTGCGCCGCTCGCACCCTGTCCTTATATTTGTTCCACAGCACGGTGCCGGCGATAGCGCCGCCCCCGGCCAGCAGCGCGCCGGTACCGTACTTCGCCAGTAGCTTGCGTGAGGATTTATTGGCAACCAGCAGCCCTGCCAGCCCACCGAGCGCCCCCGGTACCAGCAGTTTGCTAAGCCCCTGTTCGCCGGAACCAGACGTTTTCTGCCCTAACATGGATTGCAGTTGATTTAACCAGCCTGACATGGTTTCCCTCGCTTAACGGTTAACATGTTCTCCAGCGTAAGCGAGCAGGCGTCAGGAAATGTCCATCAAGCCTAAAGAAGCGCAAATTTCTGGTCTGCCCTTTTGCCGTGCGCAAGACAGACGCAAACGTTTTCGTTTATACTGCGCGCATCTTTTTCAGGGGGAATGTTATGACTCGTTTAGGAACCGCGCTGCGACCTGCGGCGACGCGCGTAATGCTGTTGGGATCGGGCGAACTGGGTAAAGAAGTCGCCATTGAGTGTCAGCGTTTAGGGGTGGAGGTGATTGCCGTAGACCGCTACGCCGACGCGCCCGCCATGCACGTCGCCCATCGTTCTTATGTGATTAACATGCTGGACGGTGATGCTCTGCGTACGCTCATTGCACGGGAGAAACCGGATTTTGTCGTGCCGGAAATTGAAGCTATCGCAACCGATACGCTGATCGCCCTTGAGCAGGAAGGCCAGCGCGTGGTGCCCTGCGCCAAAGCGGCAAAGCTGACCATGAACCGTGAAGGCATTCGCCGCCTGGCGGCGGAGGAGCTGGGGCTACCTACTTCAAGCTACCGTTTTGCGGGTGACAAAGCCGCATTCCTGCAGGCCGTTGAAGAGATTGGCTACCCGTGCATCATTAAGCCGGTGATGAGCTCTTCCGGGAAAGGTCAGAGCTTTATTCGCGACAGCAGCGCGCTGGACAGCGCGTGGGATTATGCGCAACAGGGTGGCCGTGCCGGTGCCGGTCGCGTGATCGTCGAAGGCGTGGTGAAGTTTGATTTCGAAATCACTCTGCTCACCGTCAGTGCCGTGGACGGCGTCCATTTCTGCGACCCAATTGGCCACCGCCAGGAAGATGGCGATTATCGTGAATCCTGGCAGCCGCAGCAGATGAGCGACCTGGCGCTGGAGCATGCCCGGGAGATTGCCCGTAAGACCGTTCTGGCCCTGGGCGGTTATGGCCTGTTCGGCGTGGAGCTGTTCGTCTGCGGAGACGAAGTGATCTTCAGCGAAGTCTCCCCTCGCCCGCACGACACCGGTATGGTCACGCTCATTTCGCAGGATCTCTCGGAGTTCGCCCTGCACGTGCGCGCCTTCCTCGGCCTGCCGGTTGGCGGCATCCGCCAGTACGGCCCGGCGGCGTCGGCGGTGATCCTTCCGCAGCTGACCAGCCAGAATGTGACGTTTGATAACGTCGAAGGCGCGGTGGGCGCAGGCCTGCAGGTCCGTCTGTTCGGCAAGCCGGAGATCGACGGTACGCGTCGTCTGGGCGTGGCGTTAGCCACCGGAGATAACGTTGACGAGGCCGTAGCAAGAGCAAAAGCGGCGGCTGCGAACGTTCAGGTAGCAGGATAAAAAAAACGGGCCGAAAGGCCCGTTTTTCATGCTGCATATGGCTTACTGCTTCGCGCCTTCAACCGCTTCACGAGCCAGTTTCGTGATGCGATCCCAGTCGCCCGCTTCCAGCGCATCCGCCGGAACCAGCCATGAGCCGCCGATGCACAGCACGCTTTTCAGCGCCAGGTAGTCGCGGTAGTTAGCCGGGGAGATACCGCCCGTCGGGCAGAAACGTACCTGAGAGAAGGGACCCGCAATCGCCTGCAGCGCTTTGGTGCCGCCGTTCGCTTCCGCCGGGAAGAATTTGAACTCTTTCAGACCGTAGTCCATGCCCAGCATCAGTTCAGAAACGGTGCTGATGCCCGGGATCAAGGGAATGGTGCCTTCGGTCGCGGCCTTCAGCAGCGGCTCGGTCAGGCCCGGGCTGATGGCAAACTGTGCGCCGGCTTCGGTCACTTCCGCCAGCTGCTGCGCGTTGAGAACGGTACCCGCACCGATGATGGCGTCCGGCACTTCTTTAGCGATGGCGCGGATGGCATCCATCGCGCAGGCGGTACGCAGGGTCACTTCCAGAACGCGAACGCCGCCCGCAACCAGCGCTTTCGCCATTGGCACAGCGTGCTCCAGCTTGTTTACCACGATAACCGGCACGACAGGGCCAGTGGTCAGGATTGCTTCTGCACTTGTTTTCCAGTTTTTCATCAGAGTTCTCTCTCGCCAGATCGTTAAAATCAAGTCGTCTTAAAACGTAATACAGGTTGCGCCCTGCTCCGCACCGGAGAGCTTCTCACGCAGCGCGCTGAACATTTCGCGTCCGGTCCCCACGCGCGATGCGCTCAGGTCAGGAATATGAGGCTGACGTGCCGCCAGCTCCGCGTCATCCACCAGCAGGGTTAACTCGCCAGTCTGGCCGTTCACGCGGATCATGTCGCCGTCGCGCACTTTCGCCAGCAAGCCGCCGTCGTAGGCTTCAGGCGTGACGTGGATGGCGGAAGGCACTTTGCCGGATGCGCCTGACAGGCGGCCATCGGTCACTAACGCAATTTTGAAACGGCGGTCCAATAATACACCAAGTGGTGGCATAAGTTTATGTAATTCTGGCATGCCGTTCGCTTTTGGCCCCTGATGACGCACGACCACCACGCAGTCTTTATCCAGCAGACCGGCGTCGAAGGCAGGCAACACGTCGTGCTGGCTTTCAAACACTACCGCCGGGGCCTCGATAACCTGGTTCTCTTCCGGCACGGCAGAGGTTTTCATCACCGCGCGGCCAAGGTTGCCGCTCAGCACTTTGGTACCGCCGTGGTGGGAGAACGGTTTGTCGATAGTGGCAATCACCTGCGGATCAAGAGACGCGGTCGCCCCGTCGCGCCAGTCCAGTTCGCCGTTGTTCAGCCACGGCTCCTGGGTGTAGCGCTGCAGACCAAATCCGGCTACGGTGTTCACGTCTTCATGCAGCAGACCGCCTTTCAGCAGCTCGCGCATCAGCAGCGGCACGCCGCCCGCGGCCTGGAAGTGGTTGATGTCCGCCGGCCCGTTCGGGTACAGACGCGCCATCAGCGGTACCACGGAGGAGATGTCGGAGAAGTCATCCCAGTTAATCAGGATACCCGCCGCGCGCGCCATGGCCACCAGGTGCATGGTGTGGTTAGTTGAACCGCCGGTCGCCAGCAGGGCGACGATACCGTTGACGATCACTTTTTCGTCGACCATTTTGCCCATCGGCATCCATTCATTGCCGTTTCCTGTCAGGCGCGACACCTGACGGGCCGCGGCCTCGGTCAGCGCCTGGCGCAGCGGCGCGTCCGGCTGGATGAAGGACGAGCCCGGAAGCTGCATCCCCATAAACTCCACCACCATCTGGTTGGTGTTGGCCGTGCCGTAGAACGTACAGGTGCCCGGCGCATGGTAGGACGCGGCTTCGGCTTCCAGCAGCGCCTGACGATCGGCTTTGCCTTCCGCATACAGCTGGCGGATACGCACTTTTTCTTTATTCGGCAGACCGCTGGCCATCGGGCCGGACGGCACGAAAATCGCAGGCAGATGACCAAACGACAGCGCCGCCATCACCAGTCCCGGGACGATTTTGTCGCACACGCCGAGATACAGCGCGCCATCAAACATGTTGTGTGACAGGCCCACAGCCGCAGACATCGCAATCACTTCGCGGCTCAGCAGCGACAGCTCCATACCATCCTGCCCCTGCGTCACGCCGTCGCACATGGCCGGGACGCCCCCAGCCACCTGCCCGACCGCGTTCACGCTGTGCAGCGCTTTACGAATGATGTTGGGATAGACCTCATACGGCTGGTGCGCGGAGAGCATATCGTTATAGGACGTGATAATAGCGATATTGTTACGCAACATGCTTTTCAGGGAGGCTTTGTCATCGGGCTGGCAGGCGGCGAAGCCGTGGGCCAGGTTACCGCAGGCCAGCTGGGAGCGGTGAACGGTGTTGCTTTTCGCCTGTTCAATGCGGGCGAGGTAGGCCGAACGGGTCTCTTTCGAGCGCTCGATAATGCGTTGTGTTACGCGTAACAATACAGGATTCATAAAAGCTCCTTTAATTTATCTGTCCGGGCTCGGGAGTTTACAAAGTCGCTGGCGGTTGTTAACAACGCTGAAACGCTTGCTGTCCGGAGCTCAGGGGCAAAATCACTTCCGGCAGTGTAATAAAAAAAGCCCCGCGGGTGAATCCACGCGGAGCTTAAAAGTATAAAAATTGTGCCACTAGCTGTGTTAGATCATGTTACCGGTAAAATAACACTTTCGGGCTAGTGGATTATCCTACTCAAACTCGTTCCAGGAGCGGCCATCGCGGGTGATCATCGCCACCGACGCCACAGGCCCCCAGGTCCCCGCCTGATACGGTTTTGGCGCATCCTGATCGGCAGCCCAGGCTTCGGTGATGGAATCGACCCATTTCCACGCCTCTTCCACTTCGTCGCGACGCACGAACAGCGCCTGGATACCGCGCATGGTTTCCAGCAGCAGACGCTCATAAGCATCCGCAAGGTGCGTCTGGTTGAAGGTTTCGGAGTAGCTCAGATCCAGCTTGGTGGTCTGCAGGTTGTGCTTATGATCCAGGCCCGGCACTTTGTTGAGGATCTGGATATCCACCCCTTCGTCCGGCTGCAGACGAATGGTCAGCTTGTTCTGCGGCAGCTCCTGCCAGGACTCTTTGAACAGGTTCAGTTCCGGGTTCTTAAAGTAGACAACCACTTCGGAACACTTCGTCGGCAGACGCTTACCGGTACGCAGGTAGAACGGCACGCCCGCCCAGCGCCAGTCGTCGATATCCACGCGGATGGCCACAAACGTCTCGGTGTTGCTGGACTTGTTCGCGCCCTCTTCTTCCAGGTAGCCTGGCACTTTTTTACCTTGCGCAAACCCGGCAGTGTACTGGCCGCGAACGGTTTTCTCGCGCACGTTGGAGCGGTCGATGCGGCGCAGCGACTTCAGCACTTTCACTTTGGCATCGCGGATGCTGTCAGCCGTCAGGTCAGACGGCGGAGACATGGCAATCATGCACAGAATTTGCAGCAGGTGGTTCTGGATCATGTCGCGCATCTGGCCGGCCTGGTCAAAATAACCCCAGCGACCTTCAATCCCCACCTCTTCCGCCACGGTAATTTCCACGTGGTCAATGGTACGGTTGTCCCAGTTATTCACAAACAGGGAGTTAGCGAAACGCAGCGCCAGCAGGTTCAGTACCGTCTCTTTACCGAGATAGTGGTCGATACGGTAGACCTGGCACTCTTCAAAGAACTCGCCCACCTGGTCGTTAATTTCACGCGAGGTAGCCAGCGACGTTCCCAGCGGCTTTTCCATCACCACGCGCGCCGGCTTGGCGTTCAGTTTGGCTTCGCCCAAACCTTTGCAGATGGCACCAAAGGTGCTTGGCGGCATGGCAAAATAGTTAATGGTGACACGGTTTTTCTGATCCAGCATGGCACCCAGACGGGAAAACGCGCTAACGTCATTAACGTCCAGGTTGCAGAAATCGAGACGACCGCTGAGGGTATCCCACAAACTTTCATCAATTTTTTCCTTCATGAAAGTTTCGAGCGCCTCGCGGACAACTTTGGTATAAGCGTCCTTGTCCCAGTCGGCGCGCCCAACACCCAGGATACGCGTATCCGGATGAATTTGGCCCGCTTTCTCCAGTTGATACAGGGAAGGCAGCAATTTTCGGCGTGCAAGATCGCCTTTCGCGCCGAAAATGACCAGGTCACATGCCTGGGCTGTTTGCGTTACCGCCATGTCATTCTCCTCAGTTGGATCACCTGGTGCTTCTGCCAGGTATCGTTGTAATTTTATTACAATGCACTGTACTGCTTTTACGTCATTCCCGAAACCATTAGCGCTTATCGTCTCGTGCGATACGGCGATTTTTCGCCATTCAGCCGATTATGGCGACGTAATGACGCAACAGCCGTCGATAATTTGCGCAACAGGGTCATAGCAAAACCCGACATCGATCAAGTAATGAAAAAAAACAACAACATTATCTTGTCGACTGTTACCCTTTAGGGAAGCCACAGGGGTAATATCGGCTAATCGAATCAAGATTTCATCAATGAGTGAAATCGTTTCCACCCCCATGAGCGCCTTGTTAACAATGAACATGCTTGAAAAAATCCAGTATCAACTGGAACACCTTAGCAAATCCGAGCGAAAAGTGGCTGAAGTCATTCTGGCCGCGCCCGCTCAGGCGATTCATTCAAGCATCGCCGCTCTGGCTCAGGAAGCGGGCGTCAGTGAACCGACGGTCAACCGCTTCTGCCGCAGCCTGGAAACGCGCGGCTTTCCTGATTTTAAACTGCATCTGGCACAAAGTCTGGCAAACGGCACCCCCTATGTTAATCGTAATGTGGATGAAGACGACAGCGTAGATGCCTATACGGCAAAAATATTTGAGTCGGCCATGGCCACGCTCGATCACGTTCGTCAAAGTCTGGATATGAGTTCAGTAAACCGCGCGGTGGATTTACTCACCCAGGCCAAACGCATTGCATTCTTCGGTCTTGGCTCGTCAGCCGCCGTGGCGCACGACGCCATGAATAAATTCTTCCGCTTTAACGTGCCGGTTATTTATTCCGATGACATTGTGCTGCAACGCATGAGCTGTATGAATTGCAGTGAGGATGACGTCGTGGTACTGATTTCGCACACTGGCCGCACCAAAAGCCAGGTTGAGCTGGCGCAGCTGGCCCGTGAAAACGATGCCATGGTAATCGCCCTCACCACCGCCGGCACGCCGCTGGCGCGGGAGGCGACTCTCGCCATTACCCTGGACGTGCCTGAGGATACCGACATGTATATGCCAATGGTGTCCCGTCTGGCGCAACTCACGGTAATCGACGTGCTGGCGACCGGATTTACCTTACGCCGGGGCGCAAAATTCCGAGATAACTTGAAGCGAGTCAAGGAAGCGCTGAAGGAATCGCGTTTTGATAAAGAATTGCTTATAAAGAGCGATGTTCCCTGAAAGTAGATAACGAAGACGTAACCCATAATTAGATGTAACGATTTTCGGCATTCGGCCCCCTCTTTGCTGCCTTGCGGTAGATGAAGGTCGATTCAATGTTCACGCAACACCAAAGTTGTTTCAGTCAACGGAGTATTACATGTCCAGAAGGCTTCGCAGAACCAAGATCGTCACCACCTTAGGCCCGGCCACCGATCGCGATAATAACCTCGAAAAGATTATCGCCGCTGGCGCCAACGTGGTGCGTATGAACTTCTCTCACGGTACGCCAGAAGACCATAAATTGCGTGCCGATAAAGTGCGTGAGATCGCCGCTAAGCTGGGCCGCCACGTCGCTATCCTCGGCGACCTGCAGGGTCCAAAAATTCGTGTATCAACCTTTAAAGAAGGTAAAGTTTTCCTCAATATCGGCGACAAATTCCTGCTGGATGCCAACCTCGGCAAAGGCGAAGGCGATAAAGAGAAAGTCGGGATCGACTATAAAGGCCTGCCGGCTGATGTGGTACCTGGCGATATCCTGCTGCTCGACGACGGTCGCGTCCAGCTGAAGGTGCTGGAAGTTCAGGGGATGAAAGTGTTCACTGAAGTCACCGTCGGCGGCCCGCTCTCCAACAATAAAGGCATCAACAAACTGGGCGGCGGCCTCTCTGCGGAAGCCCTGACCGACAAAGACAAAGCGGATATCGTAACGGCGGCCCAGATCGGCGTTGACTACCTGGCGGTCTCCTTCCCACGCTGTGGCGAAGATCTGAACTATGCGCGCCGCCTGGCCCGTGACGCAGGCTGTGATGCCAAAATTGTCGCTAAGGTTGAACGCGCGGAAGCCGTGTGCGATCAGGATGCGATGGACGATGTGATCCTCGCCTCTGACGTGGTAATGGTTGCCCGTGGCGATCTGGGCGTGGAAATCGGCGACCCTGAACTTGTCGGTATCCAGAAAGCGCTGATTCGTCGCGCACGTCAGCTGAACCGCGCGGTGATCACCGCCACCCAGATGATGGAATCCATGATCACTAACCCAATGCCAACCCGTGCGGAAGTCATGGACGTCGCTAACGCCGTGCTGGACGGTACCGATGCAGTGATGTTGTCAGCGGAAACTGCGGCGGGCCAGTATCCGGCAGAAACGGTGGCCGCAATGGCGCGCGTCTGCCTGGGCGCGGAGAAGATCCCAAGCATTAACGTCTCCAAGCACCGCCTGGATATCCAGTTCGACAATGTGGAAGAAGCGATTGCGATGTCCGCCATGTATGCGGCCAACCATCTGAAAGGCGTTACGGCGATCATCACCATGACCGAATCTGGCCGCACCGCGCTGATGACCTCTCGCATCAGCTCCGGCCTGCCGATTTTCGCTATGTCACGCCACGAGCGTACGCTGAACCTGACGGCGCTGTACCGCGGTGTTACCCCGGTACACTTCGACAGCACCAATGACGGCGTAGCCGCGGCGCACGATGCCGTAAATCTGCTGCGCGATAAAGGTTACCTGGTGTCTGGTGATATCGTCATCGTGACGCAGGGTGACGTGATGAGCACCATCGGCTCAACCAACACCACGCGCGTACTGACCGTAGAGTAAGATCCGATCCCCTCTCCCCTAAGGGGAGAGGGGCAAGGTGAAGGTCTTCTATTTCCTCGGGTAAAGCTCTTTACGCTTATAGGGCTCCGTCTCTCCCGGCTTCCGCGTTTTCAGCAGCTTCAGTATCCACGTGTACTGTTCGGTATGCGGCCCCACCAGCAGCTCCACCTCTTCGTTCATGCGGCGCGCGATGGTGCGATCGTCCGCGGTCAGCAGGTCGTCCATCGGCGGACGGACTTCAATGCTCAGACGATGCGTTTTACCGTCGTAAACCGGAAAGAGCGGGATCACGCGGGCGCGGCAGACCTTCATCAGGCGCCCAATCGCGGGGAGCGTGGCTTTGTAGGTCGCAAAGAAGTCGACAAACTCGCTGTGCTCGGGTCCGTGGTCCTGGTCCGGCAGATAGTAGCCCCAGTACCCCTGACGTACCGACTGAATAAACGGCTTGATGCCGTCGTTACGCGCATGCAAACGTCCGCCAAAACGACGACGTACCGTATTCCAGACAAAATCGTAGATTTTATTGCCCTGGTTATGGAACATCGCCGCCATTTTCTGCCCCTGGGAAGCCATCAGCATTGCCGGGATATCCACGCCCCAGCCGTGCGGCACGAGGAAAATGACCTTCTCATCATTGCGACGCATTTCGTCGATGATTTCCAGCCCTTTCCAGTCAACGCGGTCGATGATTTTTTCCGGTCCTTTCAGCGCCAGCTCCGCCATCATCGCCATGGCCTGCGGTGCGGTGGTATACATCGCGTCGATGATGGCCTCGCGCTCGGCATCGCTTTTTTCAGGAAAACAGTAATAGAGGTTGATCTGCGCACGACGACGCGCGCTTTTACCTAAGCGTCCGGCCAGACGGCCAATTTTTCCCAGTACGGGATCGCGCAGCGCGGCAGGCAGCATAGCGATGCCCGCAAAGGTGTAAACCCCCAGCCAGGCGCCCCAGTTGCGCGGGTGTCGAAAGGATTTTTCAAACTCAGGAATGTATTCAATATTATTTTTTTTTGTTTCCATGCTGGTTCCAGGGTCTGGTGACGCAAAAAATTATTCAGATAGTGTAGCGAGGCAGTCGCCCACGCACAAAAGAAAAAGCCGGCGCATGCTGACACCGGCTTTTTTCAAAAACAGAGAGCTTAGTTTAAGCTCAGCTGCGGTATCACCTCTCTCGCCTGCGCCAGGTAATCGGAACGATCTTTACCTGTCAGGCCTTCGGTGCGCGGCAGTTTGGCCGTCAGTGGGTTCACGGCCTGCTGGTTGATCCACACTTCATAGTGCAGATGCGGGCCAGTAGAGCGTCCGGTGTTGCCGGAGAGCGCGATACGGTCGCCGCGTTTCACTTTCTGCCCCGGTTTGACCAGCAGCTTACGCAGGTGCATATAGCGGGTGGTATAGGTACGACCGTGACGGATAGCCACGTAATAGCCCGCTGCACCGCTGCGTTTTGCCATCACCACTTCGCCATCACCAACGGACAGCACCGGCGTGCCCTGCGGCATCGCGAAGTCTACCCCGCGGTGAGGCGCAACGCGCCCGGTAACCGGGTTCAGACGACGCGGGTTAAAGTTAGAGGATACGCGGAACTGTTTCGCCGTCGGGAAACGCAGGAAGCCTTTCGCAAGGCCTGTACCGCTGCGGTCATAGAACTTGCCGTCTTCAGCGCGAATGGCGTAGTAATCTTTTCCCTCGGAGCGCAGACGCACCCCCAGCAGCTGGCTCTGCTCGCGCTTGCCGTCCAGCATTTCGCGGGACATCAGGACGGAAAACTCATCGCCTTTCTTCAGCTTACGGAAATCCATCTGCCACTGCATGGCTTTGATCACCGCGCTGATTTCACCGCTGGTCAGGCCCGCATCACGGGCGCTGGAAACAAAGCTTCCGCCCACGGTACCTTTCATCACGCTGTTAACCCAGTCGCCTTTCTGCATTTCACTGGTCATTTTGAAACCGTTTGCAGTGCGGTCATAGGTGCGGGTTTCGCGGCGGGACATTTCCCAAGTCAAACGCTGAAGATCGCCATCCGCCGTTAATGTCCAGGAGAGCTGTTGCCCGATTTTCAGGTTACGCAGGTCTTTATCCGCAGCGGCCAGCTGGCTGATATTGCCCATGTCGATACCGTACTGGTTGAGCACACTGCTCAGCGTGTCACCGGTAGAGACAACGTATTCGTGGATCCCCGCTTCGTTCTCGGTTTTATCGTCCAGTTCATCCTGAGGGATAGCTTCATCTTCCTGAGCGGCCTGGTCGATAGGCTCGCTGGCTTCAGGCAGCAAAGAGCGGATCTCGCTCTTTTCAAGCTCAATGGTTTTAATGATAGGGGCAGAACTCGGGTGGTAAACATAGGGCCGCCAGACGGCGACCGCTAAGGTGAGAACTGTAAGCGACCCCAGCATAACGCGGTGGGGTCGAGGCAGATTGTTAAATGCCAGGGCGACAGAGCGGGCTATCTGTTGCACGTATTCACTTCCTCGTTAATCTCCTTTCAGGCAGCTCGCATACTGGTTCGCCAGTTGGCTGAGGAACTGCGAATAGCTCGCTTTGCTCAACTGGATATTCGTACCTAGCGGGTCAAGGGTTCCCATGCGCACGGATGTTCCCCTGGCCACGGCTTCTACGACCGCTGGCCTGAACTGTGGCTCAGCAAAAACGCATGTCGCTTTCTGCTCAACCAACTGTGTTCTGATTTCATGTAAACGCTGCGCACCAGGTTGAATTTCAGGGTTGACGGTAAAGTGCCCAAGCGGGGTCAGGCCGTAGTGTTTTTCGTAGTAGCCGTAGGCGTCATGAAAAACGAAATACCCTTTTCCTTTCAACGGTGCGAGCTCATTACCTACCTGCTTATCGGTTGCGGCTAATTGTGCCTCAAAATCCTTCAGGTTGGCGTCTAGTTTGGCTCGACTTTGCGGCATAAGTTCCACTAATTTGTCATGGATTGCAACCGCTGAAAGCCGCGCTATCTCTGGGGATAGCCAGAGATGCATGTTGTACTCGCCGTGATGGTGATCTCCATCACCTTTTTCACCCTCTGCAGCGTGATGGTCATGTTCGTCACCGTCATCATCCGCCCCTTTCATGAGCAACGGTTTCACGCCGGAAAGCCCGGCAATCGCGACCTGTTTTTCATTAGCAATCTGTTTGGCGGATTTCTGCATGAATGCTTCCATCTCCGGACCAATCCAGACAACTAAGTCTGCGTTTTGTAAGCGTTTTACATCAGACGGGCGCAGAGAATAGTCATGCTCTGAGGCCCCGTCAGGGAGCAGAACCTGGGTTTCCGTTACCCCATCGGCAATGGCCGACGCGATGAATCCAAGCGGTTTAAGCGAAGCAACAACGGCAGCGTTAACATCTTGTGCGGTTGTTCCCCAAAGGGCAGCGGATAATGCTGCGAAAAGAAGCGTATTTTTATGTAACATAATGCGACTAATCATCGTAGTGAATGCGTGGGATGTGATATTATAACATTCGTTGACTTCTTCAAGCTTAAATTGACATGACGACTCTGGTTTCTCTCGACAATATTTCGGTCTCCTTTGGCCAGCGCCGCGTCCTCTCTGACGTATCGCTGGATCTCAAGCCCGGAAAAATTCTGACGCTGCTCGGCCCCAATGGCGCAGGTAAATCCACTCTGGTGCGCGTGGTGCTGGGTCTGGTTACACCGGATGAAGGTGTAATCACGCGCGAGGAAAAATTGCGGATCGGCTATGTGCCGCAAAAATTACATCTGGACGCCACCCTGCCGCTGACGGTAAATCGTTTTCTGCGTCTGCGTCCCGGCACGCGAAAAGCCGATATTCTCCCGGCACTGAAGCGCGTGCAGGCGGGCCACCTTATCGACGCGCCATTGCAGAAGCTGTCCGGCGGTGAGACGCAGCGCGTTTTGCTGGCCCGTGCGCTGCTGAGCAGCCCGCAGCTGCTGGTGCTGGATGAGCCAACCCAGGGCGTGGACGTCAATGGTCAGGTCGCGCTTTATGATTTGATCGACCAGCTGCGCCGCGAACTGAACTGCGCCGTGCTGATGGTCTCCCATGACCTGCATCTGGTGATGGCGAAAACCGACGAAGTGCTGTGTCTCAACCATCACATTTGCTGTTCCGGCACGCCTGAAGTGGTCTCAATGCACCCGGAATTTATCTCCATGTTCGGCCCTCGCGGCGCTGAACAGCTTGGCATTTATCGCCATCATCATAATCACCGCCATGATTTGCAGGGACGAATCGTTCTGCGTCGGGGAAATGGACACTCATGATTGAACTGTTACTGCCCGGCTGGCTGGCCGGGGTTATGCTTGCCTGCGCCGCAGGCCCACTCGGCTCGTTTGTGGTGTGGCGCAGAATGTCTTACTTCGGTGATACCCTGGCGCATGCGTCACTGCTGGGCGTTGCCTTTGGTTTGCTGCTGGATGTGAATCCCTTTTACGCGGTCATTGTGGTCACGCTGCTGCTGGCGGCCGGTCTGGTCTGGCTGGAGAAGCGCCCTCACCTCGCGATTGATACGCTGCTTGGCATCATGGCGCACAGCGCGCTGTCGCTGGGTCTGGTCGTTGTTAGCCTGATGTCAAATATCCGCGTTGACCTGATGGCCTACCTGTTTGGCGATCTGCTGGCCGTGACGCCTGACGATCTCATCGCGATCGCCATTGGCGTGGTGGTGGTTCTGGGTATTCTGCTGTGGCAGTGGCGGAATTTACTGGCAATGACCGTCAGCCCGGATTTAGCCTTCGTCGACGGCGTGAAGCTGCAGCGCGTGAAGCTGCTGCTGATGCTGGTTACGGCGTTAACGATTGGCGTGGCGATGAAGTTTGTCGGGGCACTGATCATCACGTCGCTGCTGATTATCCCTGCCGCCACGGCGCGCCGTTTTGCACGTACGCCAGAGCAAATGGCCGGTATCGCGGTGATTATCGGGATGATTGCCGTCACGGGCGGGTTAACCTTTTCGGCGTTTTATGACACGCCAGCCGGACCGTCGGTGGTCTTGAGCGCGGCGGTGTTGTTTGTTTTCAGTATGATGAAAAAGACCGCGCAGTAGTGAGCATGTCCCCGGTGGCGCTTCGCTTACCGGGGCTACCATTTATCGCTACTTACGGCATCGCGGGCGGCGTAATACCGAAATGATTCCACGCCCGCACCGTCGCCATACGACCACGTGGGGTACGCTGTAAGAAGCCCTGCTGGATCAGATACGGCTCCAGCACATCTTCAATCGTCTCACGCTCTTCGCCAATTGCCGCCGCCAGGTTATCCAGCCCGACCGGCCCGCCAAAGAACTTGTCCAGCACCGCCAGCAGCAGTTTGCGATCCATATAGTCAAAGCCTTCAGCATCGACGTTCAGCATATCCAGCGCCTGAGCGGCGATCTCGGCGGAAATCGAACCATCGTGCTTCACTTCAGCAAAGTCACGCACGCGGCGCAGCAGGCGGTTGGCAATACGCGGCGTACCGCGGGAACGCTTCGCCACTTCATATGCCCCCTCTTCGCTCATATCCAGCCCCATGTAGCGCGCGCTGCGCCCCACGATATGCTGAAGATCGGGTACCTGATAAAACTCCAGACGCTGAACGATGCCAAAGCGGTCGCGCAGCGGAGAGGTTAGCGACCCGGCGCGCGTCGTGGCGCCAATCAGGGTAAACGGCGGCAGATCGATTTTGATGGAGCGCGCGGCCGGGCCTTCGCCGATCATAATATCCAGCTGGTAATCTTCCATCGCCGGATAGAGCACTTCCTCTACCACCGGTGACAGGCGGTGGATCTCATCGATAAACAGCACGTCATGCGGTTCAAGGTTGGTCAGCATCGCCGCCAGATCGCCCGCTTTCTCCAGCACCGGGCCGGAGGTGGTACGCAGGTTGACGCCCATTTCATTGGCGACGATATTCGCCAGGGTAGTTTTACCTAACCCCGGCGGGCCAAAAATCAGCAGGTGATCGAGCGCATCGCCGCGCAGCTTTGCCGCCTGGATGAAAATCTCCATCTGGGAACGTACCTGCGGCTGGCCGATGTACTCATCAAGCAGCTTCGGGCGGATCGCACGATCCACCACGTCTTCTGCCTGAAGGGTGCCTGCCGATACCAGGCGGTCTGCTTCAATCATCCTTTACCTCACAATGCAGCGCGCAGCGCTTCACGAATCAGAGTTTCACTGCTGGCGTCCGGTTTGGCAATTTTGCTCACCATCCGGCTGGCCTCCTGAGGTTTATAGCCCAGCGCCACCAGCGCGGCAACCGCTTCCTGCTCGGCGTCATCATCAGAGGCAGGCGCACCCGGAGCAGTCAGAACCAAATCGGCAGCCGGAGTGAACAGATCGCCGTGCAGACCTTTAAAGCGGTCTTTCATCTCAACAATCAGACGCTCTGCGGTTTTCTTACCAATGCCCGGAAGCTTAACCAGCGCCGCGGGATCTTCGCGCTCAACGGCATTCACAAACTGCGGAGCGGACATGCCGGACAAAATCGCCAGCGCCAGCTTAGGCCCCACACCGTTGGTTTTAATCAGCTCGCGAAACAGGGTGCGTTCCTGCTTGTTGTTAAAGCCGTACAGCAGCTGAGCGTCTTCACGCACCACAAACTGGGTAAAGACAATCGCCTCTTTGCCCGCGTCCGGCAGCTCGTAGAAACAGGTCATCGGCATATGGACTTCATAGCCCACGCCACCCACTTCCAGCAGCACTAACGGGGGTTGTTTTTCAATGATGATGCCTCTGAGTCTGCCTATCACGTGACGCTCCTGCGTTCTGGGAGAAATTAACTGCCGACATAATAAAAAAAGGCTGGATGTTTATCCAGCCTGATTTCTGATTATCGTAACCTGCCTCGCGCCAGATTGAGCCGCGACTCGCTCATTTGCATCGCGTTCTGGCTGACGTGGCAGTGGGTAATTGCAATCGCCAGCGCATCGGCGGCGTCGGCCTGCGGGTTCGCGGGAAGCTTCAGCAGGGTGCGCACCATGTGCTGCACCTGGCTCTTCTCCGCACTACCGATGCCCACCACCGTCTGCTTGACCTGCCTTGCCGCGTATTCGAATACCGGCAAATCCTGGTTCACCGCAGCCACGATGGCCACCCCACGCGCCTGACCGAGCTTCAGCGCCGAATCCGCGTTCTTCGCCATAAAGACCTGCTCAATGGCGAAATAGTCTGGCTGAAACTGGGTGATGATCTCCGATACGCCCGCATAAATAAGCTTGAGGCGCGACGGCAGATCGTCCACTTTGGTGCGAATGCATCCACTGCCGAGGTAGGTTAGCTGGCGTCCCACCTGACGGATAACGCCATACCCGGTGACGCGTGAGCCGGGGTCAATCCCGAGGATAATCGACATCACGCGTCTCCCGTAAACGGTTTACAGGCTCTCATCAGAGAGTCGCTGCAACCTCATCAGAGATTTCACCGTTGTGGTACACTTCCTGCACGTCGTCGCAGTCTTCCAGCATGTCGATCAGACGCAGCAGTTTCGGTGCGGTTTCTGCATCCATATCCGCTTTGGTGGACGGAATCATGGAGACTTCAGCGTTGTCCGCTTTCAGGCCCGCAGCTTCCAGCGCATCGCGCACGGCACCCATCTCTTCCCACGCGGTGTAGACGTCAATGGCACCATCATCGTAGGTCACCACGTCTTCCGCACCCGCTTCCAGCGCCGCTTCCATGATCGCATCTTCGTCGCCTTTCTCGAAAGAGATGACGCCTTTTTTGCTGAACAGGTAAGCTACGGAGCCGTCAGTGCCCAGGTTGCCGCCGGTTTTGGTGAACGCGTGGCGCACTTCCGCAACGGTACGGTTACGGTTGTCAGACAGGCATTCAACCATCACCGCAGTACCGCCAGGGCCGTAACCTTCATAAATGATGGTTTCCATGTTCGCGTCTTCATCACCGCCCACGCCGCGTGCGATAGCACGGTTCAGGGTGTCACGCGTCATGTTGTTAGACAGCGCTTTATCTACCGCCGCGCGCAGGCGTGGGTTAGAAGCCGGGTCGCCGCCGCCCAGACGCGCTGCTGTCACCAGCTCGCGAATGATTTTGGTAAAGATCTTACCGCGCTTGGCATCCTGTGCCGCTTTACGGTGTTTGGTGTTGGCCCACTTACTATGACCTGCCATAAAAAGTTCTCCAAAAATCGCGCCTTCTCAGGCCGCGTTAATTACAAATTCTTCAATCGCCTGCCGGTTGCTCCACGACTTGGTCAGTGCGGCGGCATCCGCCGCGTTCACCCAGCGGTAGTTCAGGTGTTCGGTAAACACGATCTCCCGCTCATGGGGGAGCGCGAGACAGAACCATGACTCCGTGTTGCGCTCAATGCCCGGCGCATAGCGATGACGTAAATGGCTAAAAATTTCAAACTCCACCGTGCGCTGACAGTCCTTCAGGGTCAGTTGCTCATGAGCAACGTCAATGGCGACCTCTTCCTTTACTTCACGCGCGGCGGCCTGCGGCGCGGTCTCCCCCTCTTCCAGGCTGCCGGTAACCGACTGCCAGAAATCAGGATCGTCGCGCCGCTGCAACATCAGCACCCGCTTCGTGTCTTCTGCATAAATGACCACCAGGACAGAAACGGGAAGCTTATATGCCATATCAGTTTTTCTCTTCCTTCTTCACCACTTCAATGCCCAGCTCGGCCAGCGCTGCCGGGTTGGCAAAGCTTGGCGCTTCGGTCATCAGACACGCTGCGGCAGTGGTTTTCGGGAAGGCGATAACGTCACGAATGTTATCGGTGCCGGTCAGCAGCATGGTCAGACGGTCGAGACCGAAGGCCAGACCCGCGTGCGGCGGTGTGCCGTACTTCAGGGCGTCCAGCAGGAAGCCAAACTTCTCGCGCTGTTCCTGCTCGTTAATACCCAGAATGCCGAACACGGTCTGCTGCATTTCACCGCTGTGAATACGCACGGAACCGCCGCCCACTTCATAGCCGTTGATAACCATGTCATAAGCGTTTGCCACTGCCTCTTCCGGCGCCGCTTTCAGCTCTGCCGCCGTCATCTCTTTTGGCGAGGTGAACGGGTGGTGCATCGCGGTCAGGCCGCCTTCACCGTCGTCTTCAAACATCGGGAAGTCGATAACCCACAGTGGCGCCCATTTGCTTTCGTCGGTCAGGTTCAGGTCTTTGCCGAGCTTCAGACGCAGCGCGCCCATCGCATCCGCAACGACTTTCTTGTTGTCTGCGCCGAAGAAGATCATGTCGCCGTCCTGCGCACCGGTGCGCTCAAGGATCGCTTCCACGATGTCCGCGTTCAGGAATTTCGCCACCGGGCTGGTGATCCCTTCCAGACCTTTCGCACGCTCGGTCACTTTAATATAGGCCAGACCTTTCGCGCCGTAGATCTTAATAAAGTTGCCGTAGTCATCAATCTGCTTACGGCTCAGCGCCGCGCCGCCCGGTACGCGCAGGGCAGCCACGCGGCCTTTCGGATCGTTAGCCGGTCCCGCGAATACCGCGAACTCAACGGATTTCACCAGGTCAGCCACGTCCACCAGCTCCATCGGGTTACGCAGGTCTGGTTTGTCGGAGCCGTAGCGACGTTCCGCTTCGGCGAAGGTCATGATCGGGAAATCGCCCAGCTCAACGCCCTTCACGTCATTCCACAGGCTACGCACCAGCGCTTCCATCACTTCACGCACCTGTTCGGCGGTCATGAAGGAAGTTTCAACATCGATCTGGGTAAATTCTGGCTGACGATCAGCGCGCAGGTCTTCGTCGCGGAAGCACTTAACGATTTGATAATAGCGGTCGAAGCCGGACATCATCAGCAGCTGTTTGAAGAGCTGCGGTGACTGCGGCAGCGCGTAGAATTTGCCTTTATGAACGCGGGATGGCACCAGGTAATCGCGCGCGCCTTCCGGCGTGGCTTTGGTCAGCATCGGGGTTTCAATATCGAGGAAACCGTGGTCATCCATAAAGCGACGCACCAGGCTGGTGATTTTCGCACGGGTTTTCAGGCGCTGAGCCATTTCCGGACGACGCAGATCCAGGTAGCGGTATTTCAGACGCGCTTCTTCAGTGTTGACGTGGTTGGAGTCCAGCGGCAGCGCTTCGGCACGGTTGATGATAACCAGATCGGACGCCAGCACTTCGATAGCGCCCGTCGCCATGTCTGCGTTAACGTTTTTCTCGTCACGCGCACGCACGGTGCCGGTGACCTGAATGCAGAACTCATTACGCAGCTCAGAGGCCAGCTTCAGCGCATCTGCGCGATCCGGGTCGAAGAACACCTGAACGATACCTTCACGGTCGCGCATATCGATGAAGATAAGGCTACCAAGATCACGACGACGGTTGACCCAACCACACAGGGTGACCTGCTGTCCGACGTGGGACTGACGCAGCTGCCCGCAATATTCTGTACGCATGAGATATCCCTTAATTAGCCGCAGGCTAAATGTCGCCTGGTATGCAGGCTACTATGTCGCAGCTTTCTGTATGTCACAACTGGATGAAAAAAGGCGGCTATTATACTGGAAATTCCGCCGGACGATAAGAGCGAACCACCGCCAGACGGTCGTTTGCTGCACTCTTATTGCGCATTCTCACAAAAATTAACAAAATTATCCGACCGATAACAGGTCATCACGTCGTAAGGTGTTACGGAAGTGATTAATTTACCTGGAGTGACGATGTTAACACTTGATGCCCGCAAAACCGCGCTTGTTGTGATTGATTTACAGGAAGGGATCCTGCCCTTCGCCGGTGGCCCACACGCAGCGGATGAAGTCGTCAGCCGCGCCGCTCGCCTGGCCGAGAAGTGCCGCGCCATCGGTGCCCCTGTGGTCATGGTGCGCGTAGGCTGGTCCGCTGATTTCGCCGAGGCGTTAAAACAGCCCGTTGATGCCCAGGCGCCCGCGCATACCCTGCCGGAAAACTGGTGGACGTACCCGGTGTCGCTGGGCAAACGCGACAGCGATATCGAAGTGACTAAACGCCAGTGGGGCGCGTTCTACGGGACCGACCTTGAGCTGCAGCTTCGCCGCCGCGGTATCGACACCATTATTCTGTGCGGCATATCCACCAACATCGGCGTGGAATCGACAGCCCGTAACGCCTGGGAACTGGGCTTTAATCTGGTGATTGCTGAAGATGCCTGCAGCGCGGCTTCCGCCGAACAGCATCAGGGCAGCATGACCCATATCTTCCCGCGCATCGGACGCGTGCGCAGCACGGATGAGATTTTAAGCGCGCTATGATGTACGTGGGCCTGCCCCAGTGGTCGCACCCGAAATGGGTGCGCCTGGGCATTACCAGCCTTGAAGAGTATGCCCGACACTTTAACTGCGTCGAGGGTAACACCACGCTGTATGCGCTGCCCAAAGCCGAGATAGTCGAACGCTGGCGGGAGCAAACGACGGACGATTTCCGTTTCTGCTTTAAGTTTCCGGCGACCATTTCCCACCAGGCCGCGCTGCGCAACTGCGGGGACTTAACGGAAGAATTTTTCACGCGCATGTCGCCGCTGGCGAACCGAATTGGACAATACTGGCTCCAGCTTCCCGCCACGTTTGGCCCGCGCGATCTGCCCGCCCTGTGGCAGTTCCTGGATGCCCTGCCCCGCGAATTCACCTACGGCGTGGAAGTCCGACATCAGGACTTCTTTGCGAAAGGCGAAGCCGAAAAAGCGCTCAACCGGGGCCTGCTGGATCGTTCCGTTAACCGGGTGATCCTCGACAGTCGTCCGGTGCACAGCGCGGTACCGCATAACGAGGCCATCGTTGATGCTCAGCGTAAAAAACCGAAAGTGCCGGTCCACGCCATCGTGACCGCACAGAACCCGATGGTCAGGTTCATCGGCAGCGACAATATGCAGCAAAATCAGGCGATGTTCGCCGTCTGGCTGCAAAAACTCGCGAGCTGGGAGCACACCACCACGCCGTACCTCTTTTTGCACACGCCGGATATTGCTCAGGCGCCCGAACTGGTCGATGCTCTGTGGCAGGCCTTGCAGGCAGCGGTGCCGTCCGTGGGCAGCGTCCCTTCCATCCCACAACAATCTTCTCTTTTCTGATATCACCCCCTATCATAGTGAAGTGCCATCTGCCAAAAAACAGGGAGTTTGTATGGTCAGCGCGCTGTATGCGGTGTTAGGTGCATTACTGCTGATTAAATTTTCGTTTGATGTTGTGCGCCTCAGGATGCAGTACCGCGTCTCTTATGGCGACGGCGGTTTCTCCGAACTGCAAAGCGCTATTCGCATTCACGGTAATGCGGTGGAATACATCCCCGTTGCTCTCATCCTGCTGCTGTTTATGGAGATGAATGGCGCGGAAACCTGGATGGTGCATATTTGTGGCCTGATGCTTATTGCCGGCCGGTTAATGCATTATTACGGCTTTCACCACCGTTTATTCCGCTGGCGTCGTTCCGGCATGAGCGCTACCTGGTGTTCGCTTTTGCTGATGGTGCTGGCTAACCTGTGGTATATGCCGTGGGAGTTGGTTTTCTCCCTCCATTAGCGCACAATACGCCACTTTATTTTTCCCGGATTTTTACGTTATGTCAGATCGCGACACGCTTTTTTCCGCGCCTATCGCCAGCCTGGGCGACTGGACCTTCGATGAACGGGTAGCCGAAGTCTTCCCGGATATGATCCAGCGCTCTGTTCCCGGTTATTCCAATATTATCTCTATGATCGGTATGCTGGCTGAGCGCTTCGTTCAACCCGGTACGCAGGTCTATGACCTGGGCTGCTCGCTCGGCGCGGCAACGCTGTCGGTACGTCGTAACATTCATCACGATGGCTGCCGAATCATTGCCGTCGATAACTCCCCGGCCATGGTGGAACGCTGCCGTCGCCATATTGACGCGTACAAAGCGCCCGTTCCGGTGGACGTGGTGGAAGGCGATATCCGCGAGATCGAGATTAACAACGCCTCGATGGTAGTGCTGAATTTTACCCTGCAGTTCCTGGTGCCTGAAGACCGCCAGCTGCTGCTGGACAAAATTTACCAGGGGCTGAATCCCGGCGGCGCGCTGGTGCTTTCTGAGAAATTCAGCTTTGAGGATGCCAAAGTAGGCGAGCTGCTGTTCAACATGCACCACGATTTCAAACGGGCGAACGGCTACAGCGAGCTGGAGATCAGCCAGAAGCGCAGCATGCTGGAAAACGTGATGCTGACGGACTCCGTGGAAACCCATAAAGCGCGCCTGCACAAAGCCGGTTTTGAGCACAGCGAACTGTGGTTCCAGTGCTTTAACTTTGGCTCTCTGGTGGCGCTAAAAGCCGGGGATGCCGCATGATTGAATTCAGCAACTTTTATCAGCTGATTGCTAAAAACCATCTTTCCCACTGGCTGGAGACCCTGCCGGCGCAGATTGCCGCCTGGCAGCGCGATCAGCAGCACGGCCTGTTAAAGCAGTGGTCAAATGCCGTGGAGTATCTGCCGGAGCTGACGCCGCATCGTCTGGATTTACTGCACAGCGTGACGGCGGAAAGCGCAGAGCCGCTCCCTGCCGGGCAGATCAACCGCATCGAAACGCTGATGCGTAATTTAATGCCGTGGCGCAAAGGGCCGTTCTCGCTGTACGGCGTGAACATCAATACCGAGTGGCGCTCAGACTGGAAGTGGGATCGCGTACTGCCGCACCTTTCCGACCTGACCGGGCGCACCATTCTGGACGTAGGCTGCGGCAGCGGTTACCACATGTGGCGCATGATTGGCGCGGGAGCCCATCTGGCGGTCGGCATCGACCCGATGCAGCTCTTCCTGTGCCAGTTTGAGGCGGTGCGAAAACTGCTCGGCAACGACCAGCGCGCTCACCTGCTGCCGCTGGGCATAGAGCAGCTCCCTGCCCTGAAAGCGTTCGATACCGTCTTCTCGATGGGCGTGCTGTATCATCGTCGTTCCCCGCTTGAACACCTGTGGCAGCTCAAAGATCAGCTGGTCAGCGGCGGCGAGCTGGTGCTGGAAACGCTGGTGATTGAAGGCGATGAGCATGCGGTTCTGGTGCCGGGCGATCGCTACGCGCAGATGCGCAACGTTTACTTCATCCCGTCCGCGCTGGCGCTGAAAAACTGGCTGGAGAAATGCGGATTTGTGGATGTGCGCATTGCCGATGTTTGCGTAACGTCTATCGAAGAGCAGCGCCGCACCGACTGGATGATCACCGAATCGCTGGAGCAGTTCCTCGACCCGGCCGACCACAGCAAAACCGTTGAAGGCTATCCTGCACCGATGCGTGCGGTGTTGATTGCGACCAAGCCGTAGTTTTTCCCTCTCCCCTGTGGGGTGAGGGGATAAAAAAAGGCCCCTGTTGAAATTGCAGGGGCCTGGTACAAGCAAGCATCATATTGGGCGACATGATGCGCGGTAAAAATCGGTACGTTGCTACACGTGATGACGCTCAATCAGCGACTTCATTTCCGCAACCGACTCTCCCTCTACGCCGTAGCGAGAATATTCATCCGCTTCAGCATCCGTCGACATTGACAGCCCTGTATTGCGATAACGCATGGGTGAAGGTATCCATTTCCCCGCAGAGCTGTGAAGCTCTTCCACCCCGGCGTTTAAAAACCGTTCCAGATTGCTGGCACGGACTCCCGCACCCGCCATTATTATTGGAACACCGGAATGTGCTTTTAGTTCCGTAATTAATTGCAGACCTTTTTCCGCCGAAGACTGCTGTCCCGATGTCAGGACGCGCGCCACGCCAAGTTCGGCAAGCGTATCAAATGCTTGCAGGGGATCTTTGCACATATCAAACGCACGATGAAAGGTGACGGCCATTCCTTTCGCGGCGTCCATCACCTTACGCATCCGCGGCAGGTCGACGTGACCATCTTCATCAAGCAGGCCGGTCACCAGCCCCGGGAAGCCCAGGTCACGAACCAGCGCGATATCTTCAAGCATGGCACTGAACTCGCCCGCCGTGTAACAAAAATCGCCGCCGCGAGGCCGAATAATCGGGTGGACCGGGATGGTGACGGCCTGGCGGGCAGACTTCAACACGCCGTATGAAGGCGTTAACCCCCCTTCTTTCGGGGCGGCGCATAGCTCAATACGGTCAGCTCCCATCTGTTGCGCCGTTACGGCACACGCCACGCTGTAACAACAAATCTCCAGCAGCGCCATCTGCTTCTCCTTAAAATCAGCTTAACGCGCCATCATGGCACGCCTCTCGTTTCGTGTCTCAGCGACGAATCACAACTCTCAGGCTTCGCTGGCAACGATCTGCTCAATGGTCCAGGGATGAAATTTCACGGTCACCTGCCCGTCCGTCACGGCCAGCGTCGGGTTAGGCAGACGCTCGCGCTCGCCTTTGGGTGAACTCGTCTTCACAAAAATCCCCGGCTTGCTTAACCCGTCATCTGACAGCAGGGCCAGGGCGCGCGCGTTCAACGTTTCCGGCTCACCCGGCAGGACGATTTCGATATGCTCCCAGCCTTCGTGCGGATAGCGTTTCTCGCCCGGCCACGGCAGTTCAACCACGGTGAACTGCCAGTGCGCCACGTTCACCGGCTCATGCAGTTTGAACAGGCAAATGGGGCGTCCATTGATGATGTTCTCAGAGAGCAACTCGCCGCACTGTTCAAACCCGCGACGCCAGCGCTCGGCGGTGGCATTCTGGTGGCAGCGCAAGGAAATGTGATCCGCCGCAAGCGGCACGATATCCAGACCAAGACGGGTGGCAAGTTCTGTGAACGCCTTTGTGAAGCGCGGTAAATCTGCGGAAATATCATGCAGTTCGTCAATGGATTGCCAGTTCGCCATAAGTCAGTCTCTTTTCGTGTCGCAAAGCCGCTAATTTACTCCGTTGCCCCGTTTTGACCAACCGCAGAATCCGGCTTTTTATGACTGCATGGTTATGCACGCTTTCTTAGCCTGGATTCTGAGCAATCTTCGGGCCCCGCAATGCTGACGCCAGAAGGCATTTGCAGTATACTCCCGCCCTAAATTCTTTAACTGGCGCGGGCGGTTGTAAGCCCGCATCAAAAACGTAAGGTATCCAGGTGAATATTCAGGCTCTTCTCTCCGAAAAAGTCAGTCAGGCACTGATTGCCGCAGGTGCACCTGCGGATTGCGAACCGCAGGTTCGTCAGTCAGCAAAAGTACAGTTTGGCGACTATCAGGCTAATGGCGTGATGGCAGTGGCTAAAAAACTGGGCATGCCGCCGCGACAGCTCGCTGAGCAGGTACTGACGCATCTGGATCTCTCCGGCATTGCCAGCAAAACCGAAATTGCTGGTCCGGGCTTTATCAATATTTTCCTTGAGCCTGCGTTCCTGGCGAGCCACGTTGACGCGGCGCTGAAGTCTGACCGTCTGGGCGTTTCCCAGCCGGAAGCGCAGACCGTGGTGGTCGACTACTCTGCCCCGAACGTGGCGAAGGAGATGCACGTAGGCCACCTGCGCTCCACCATCATCGGTGACGCCGCGGTACGCACCCTTGAGTACCTCGGTCACAAGGTGATCCGCGCGAACCACGTAGGCGACTGGGGTACCCAGTTCGGCATGCTGATTGCTTACCTGGAAAAACAGCAGCAGGAAAACGCGGGTGAAATGGCGCTGGCGGACCTGGAAGGGTTCTACCGCGAAGCCAAAAAGCACTATGACGAAGACGAAGCCTTTGCCGAGCGCGCACGCAGCTACGTGGTGAAGCTGCAGGGCGGGGATCAATACTTCCTCGAGATGTGGCGCAAGCTGGTTGACATCACCATGTCCCAGAACCAGCTTACCTATAACCGTCTGAACGTGACCCTGACTCGCGACGACGTGATGGGTGAAAGCCTGTATAACCCGATGCTGCCAGGCATTGTGGCGGACCTGAAGGCCAAAAACCTGGCGGTGGAGAGCGAAGGCGCAACGGTAGTGTTCCTTGATGAGTACAAAAACAAGGAAGGCGAACCGATGGGCGTGATTATCCAGAAAAAGGATGGCGGCTATCTCTACACCACCACGGACATCGCGTGTGCGAAATACCGTTACGAAACCCTGCACGCCGACCGCGTGCTGTACTACATCGACTCCCGTCAGCACCAGCACCTGATGCAGGCGTGGACTATCGTGCGTAAAGCCGGTTACGTGCCGGACTGCGTGCCGCTGGAACACCACATGTTCGGTATGATGCTGGGTAAAGACGGCAAGCCGTTCAAAACCCGCGCGGGCGGTACCGTGAAGCTTTCCGATCTGCTGGACGAAGCGCTGGAGCGCGCCCGTCGCCTGGTGGCAGAGAAGAACCCGGACATGCCTGCTGACGAACTGGAAAAACTGGCCAACGCCGTCGGTATCGGCGCGGTGAAATACGCGGATCTTTCCAAGAACCGCACCACCGACTACATCTTCGACTGGGATAACATGCTGGCGTTTGAAGGCAACACGGCGCCGTACATGCAGTACGCCTATACCCGCGTGCTCTCCGTGTTCCGCAAGGCGAACATTGATGAAAGCGTGCTGGCGAATGCGACAGTGACCATCACGGAAGATCGTGAAGCACAGCTGGCGGCGCGTCTGCTGCAGTTCGAAGAGACGCTGACGGTTGTCGCGCGTGACGGCACGCCGCACGTGATGTGTGCTTACCTGTACGATCTGGCGGGTCTGTTCTCCGGCTTCTACGAGCACTGCCCTATTCTGTCTGCAGAAAATGAATCGGTGCGTAACAGCCGCCTGAAGCTGGCTCAGCTGACGGCGAAGACCTTGAAGCTGGGTCTGGATACCCTGGGTATCGAAACCGTAGAACGTATGTAAAAAAGAAACCCGGCAAACGCCGGGTTTTTTATTATCAGAAGTATTTCCGCAAATACTCTGTCAGACAGAGAATCGCCATCGCCTGTCCATACGGCATCGACGTCAGCGGGATCTGGCGATAAAACTCAAGATCGCTGCCCATGCCCGTACCGAACGATGTTTGCAGCAACTCCCCTTCCGGCGAGATATTTTTCACGATGCCGCGAATCGCTTTTTCAGCAACGTCAGCATATTCAGGCTCAACATAGCGCTTCCGCACCGCTTTCAGGATCCCGTAAGCAAACCCTGCCGTGGCGGATGCCTCCAGGTACGAGTTCGGATCGTCCAGCAGCGTATGCCACAACCCGCTTTCGTCCTGACATTTTGCCAGCGCGGCAACCTGCGCCTTCAGCACCTGCACCAGATAACGGCGCACGGCGTTGTTTTCAGGCAGATCAACCAGTTCGAGGAAGTCGGGGATCACGATGGTGAGCCAGCTGTTGCCGCGCGCCCAGCGGGCCCGGGCAAAGTTATGATTGCCGTCGTAGCTCCAGCCGTGGAACCACAGCCCCGTCTCCCGGTCCATCAGGTTCTGCACGTGCAGCAGGAACTGATAGATCGCCTCCTCTACGTACTCCGGCTTATTCAGCAGCCTGCCGATTTTCGCCAGCGGCAGCACCGTCATCATCAGCGTGTCGTCCCACATCTGCTGATGATTCTCTTCCGCCAGCGTGATGTGCTGCATGCCGCCGTGTTCGGTGCGTGGCATTTCAGTCATCGCCCACTCCGCCCAGCTTTCCAGCCACGGCAGCCAGGCCGGTTTTTTGCTCTCTTCGTAGCGATAGGCCAGCGTCAGGAACGGCGACATCGTATTGACGTTTTTGGTGGTGGCGCCTTCCGCAAAGCGGTCGGCAAACCAGCTGTCGATAATGTTGCGCATCCCTTCGTCACCGGTCTGGCAGTAGTACTGCCAGATGCCATACAGGCCGACGCCGTGCGTCCACTCCCATCCGGCCCAGCCTTTGGTGTCGATCACACGCCCGTCGTCCAGCCGCAGCAAAAATTCACCCGTTTTATCGTGGATATTGACCAGATTGTGCGTCACTTTTTGAATCAGCGATTTCAGCTCGTCCCGGGCGATAAAGCGCTCTGGCTGACGCAATAGCGGGCTATGTTTGACAGGCCAAACTTTCATCATCTTAACCTCTGTTGTATGTCGAATTGAGTACCGCGCGATCCTTCAGCGAAGATGCCGCTGGCTTATTGCGATTCAGATAACCGATGTTGTTATTGCCCCAAAGTGACTCATAAGGCATACCGGCCAGCATCTCGACGGTGGCGCGGGCGTGTGGCGTCGCTGACTCCGGCATCGCATGACCACACTCACGCATTTTCGCGGTCTCCTCGCGCAGCGTGCGGTGGGTCTGCAAATTAAGCCTGAAGCGCAGGGAAACGAGGAAACCGCAGAACAGCACCAGGATGGTGCCCACGCTCAGGATCAGCAGAATGGTGTGGCTCACTTCCGCAGGCTGTACCTTCTGACCGCTGACAAAGCCGGACATTTGCATCACGATGCCTACCAGCATCACCGCACCGGCCTGTGACGCCTTACGGGTCAGGGTCATGATGCCAGCGAAAATCCCTTCCCGGCGCTGGCCGGTGATCGCTTCATCCACGTCAGCAATGTAGGTATAGGTATTCCATGGCACGTAGTTAATACCGCCGCGACCCAGCCCAGCCACCGCAGAGATCAGCAACAGCAGAGCGTAGACGTCGCTCAGACCGGCGTAATAGAGCATGGCGTAAGAGAGAGACGCCAGGCCAAACAGCACCACCACCATGCGGTAGGACGGCGCAGGTCCGAAGCGAATACACAGCGGGATCATCCCGATCACGGCGAGGAACTGGAAGATAGCCATCGTGCCCAGCAGGTTGGACGCCATTGACGCTTCCTGCATCAGCACAAACACCACGTAGTAGGTGAAGACTGCGTTAAATACGTCCTGTGCGATGTAGCCGCCGAGGTACATGCCAAGATGCTGGCGGAAAATCTTGATGCGCAGCGTAGAGCTTAATTCGACAAACAGACGATTGATGCTTTGCCCCAGCGTCAGTTTCTTCTTCTCTTCTTCGGCACGCAGCGCCGCTTCAGACCACTCCTCACGCGGGCGCTCCCAGGTAAAGAACCAGACAAAGGTCAGCATCAGGGCGCACAGCACGGAGAAAACCAGGCTTGCGTAAAAGAATGAGACGGCATTGTCTTTACCGAAGTGGGTGAGCAGGATCCCCGGCAGGAAGGAGGCCAGAATCGCTGACATCTGCGCCATAGAAATACGCGCCCCGGAGAACTTGGTTTTCTGTTTGAAGTCGTCGGTCATTTCCGGCACCAGCGTCTCGTAAGGCACCAGAATCATGGTGTAGACAATATCAAACACCAGATAGGTCAGCAGGTAGTACCAGAAATTCATGTCCCCTACCCACATCAACGAGTAGCTGAACACGCACGGAATGCCTAGCAGGATAAAGAACTTACGGCGACCAAAGCGCTTTCCAGGCCAGGTCGTACCGAAGTTATCCGTCAAAAAGCCCATTAACGGGCTGACAACAGCATCCAGCACCCTCGCAGCGGCAAAGATGAAGGTTGCTTCAATCGGTGTGAGTCCACAGAAGGTGGTATAAAAATACAAAAGCCAGGCCGCCGTCAGGGCGGTCGTACCAGCCCCGAGAAAATCGCCTGCCCCGTAAGCAAGATAATTTGCGAGTCCAATTTTACGTGTTTTCATTGCCGTCAACCCTAAGCAAATTTGGGAGACTCCCTGCAAGTAAGGCTCATCGGGGAGTTTTTACACGGCTACAGTAAATGCAACGACGTCCTGATACCTTTCTGTTTCTGCCATCACGGGCAGGGTAAATGGCAAAAATGCAAAGAGTCGCGTCACGCGTGTCACTAATTTATAAAACAGCGTTTCTGTTGCATCAAAAGGCGAGGTCAATTTTGCGAGGCAGCCATCAGAATTGACTGATGGCTGGTGACAAAGGCAGGCAGCTAGCGGTAGTTGACGATGACAGAATTGCTCTGCACCTTCAGCGCCGGGATCAAACGTCCTCCGCCCGGCACTTCCCAGATAAAACGTAAAGGTTCAATGGCCGGCACGCCGTTGAACGCCTGCGTTGTGCCATTTTCGCCGTCGATTTCCGTGCAGCGGGTCTGTGAGCAGAGACGCACCCGCAGTCCGGCTGGCGTTGGGCCAATGAGCCTGTAGTTCCACACCACCATCCCCATCTGACCAGAAACCGTTTCAGAGGGCGACAGCGGATTAGAAGACATGGCGACACCCCGGTTGCTGAGGGTCACGCCCATGCTGCTTGCCTGCCAGGTCCCTTCCCCGGCAGCCTGAGCCGCCAGCGGGAAGAGCAAAATCCATAGCCATTTCATTATTTTCCTCCAATCGTTGCCGTCATGCGGATATGGCGGTTATCCGACAACTCCAGATTCGACAGCACAACAAGCTGATTCAGGCTGCGGCGCAGGAAGCGCGACAGCAGCGGACGCAGCGCGTGGTTGACCAGCAGCACCGGCGGCGCGCCCAGCATCTCCTGACGCGCCAGCGCCTCCTGAGTTTGCTCCAGCAGGCGATCCGCCAGGCCAGGCTCGAGGCCGCCGCCGCCCTGCAGGGCCTGCAGCAGCAGGCGTTCAAGCGGTGTATCAAGGCCAATCACCTGGACTTCGCCGGTTCCCGGGAACCACTGCTGGGTGATCGCACGCCCCAGCGCCACGCGCACCACCGCCGTCAGCTCGTGCGGATCGCTCTGCAGCGGCGCATGCTCGGCAAGGGTTTCCAGGATGGTACGCATATCGCGGATCGGCACTTTTTCCTCAAGCAGGTTTTGCAGCACCTTGTGCAGCGTAGTTAACGTCAGCACGCCCGGCACCAGGTCTTCCGTCAGCTTCGGCATCTCCTGCGTCACGCGATCGAGAAGCTGCTGCGCTTCCTGACGGCCAAACAGCTCGGCCGAGAATTGCCCAATCAGATGATTAAGGTGGGTTGCCACCACGGTACTGGCTTCGACAACCGTATAACCCTGAATTTGCGCCTGCTCTTTCAGCGCGCTTTCAATCCAGATTGCCGACAGGCCAAAGGCCGGATCGACGGTCTGCTCGCCCGGCAGCGTGCCTGCTGCAGTGCCAGGGTTAATCGCCAGCCAGCGTCCCGGGTAAGCATCGCCGCTGCCAATTTCAACACCCTTCATCAGAATACGATAGCGCGCAGGCGGCAGGTCCATATTGTCCTTGATATGCACCACCGGCGGCAGGAAGCCCATGTCCTGGGCGAATTTTTTACGGATGCTGCGGATGCGGCCGAGCAGCTCGCCATCCTGCTGGAAATCCACCATCGGGATCAGGCGATACCCCACTTCCATTCCCAGGGAATCTTCCAGTTGAACGTCGTTCCAGGTCGCTTCTACGGCCTGGGTGTTCTCCGGCATTTTCACCGGAACCGGTTCCGCAGCCGGCCTGGTCTCACGACCACGCATCCACCAGGCCAGCCCCAGCAGCCCCGCCGTAAACAGCAGGAACACGAGGTTTGGCATCCCCGGCACCAGCCCGAGCAGCCCGAGCACCGCAGCCGCCAGCAGCATCACGCGTGGGTTACTGAAGAGCTGGCCCACCATCTGCTCGCCAACGTCCTGATCGGTACTGACGCGGGTCACGATAACGCCCGCCGCAGTGGAGATAACCAGCGCCGGGATCTGTGCGACCAGACCGTCACCAATGGTCAGCAGCGTATAGCTTTCCGCCGCGTGGCCCATGTCCATCCCGTGCTGCAGTACCCCCACCAGCAGGCCGCCGACCACGTTAATCACCATGATCAGGATGCCCGCGATGGCATCACCGCGCACAAACTTACTTGCACCGTCCATGGAGCCGTAGAAGTCCGCTTCCTGGGTCACTTCCGCGCGGCGCTTTTTCGCTTCATCTTCGGCGATAAGCCCGGCGTTCAGATCGGCGTCGATCGCCATCTGCTTGCCCGGCATCCCGTCCAGCACAAAGCGCGCGCCCACTTCCGCAATACGCCCCGCACCTTTGGTGATAACCATAAAGTTGATGATCACGAGGATAACGAACACCACGATCCCGATAGCGAAGTTCCCGCCCACCAGGAAGTGGCCGAAGGCCTCGACCACCTTACCCGCCGCTGCCGCGCCGGTGTGGCCCTCCATCAGGATGATACGCGTGGAGGCCACGTTCAGCGCCAGCCGCAGCAAGGTGGTAAACAGCAGAATGGTCGGGAACGCGGCGAACTCCAGCGTGCGCTGGGTGAACATCGCCACCAGCAGTACCATAATGGACAGCGCAATATTGAAGGTGAAAAGCAGATCGAGGATGAATGCCGGGAGCGGCAGTACCATCATCGACAGAATTAACAGGATGAGGATCGGCCCGGCAAGGATCTGCCATTGGGTCGATTTCAGGTTGCCGGGCAGGCGCAACATTGCCACCAGATTAGCCATCAGTGTCCTTCTCGTTCATAAAATCCAGCGCGGCAGGCACCGGAAGGTTCTCAGGTTTGACAGGCCGTTGACCGCCGGCCAGACGCCAGCGCTTCAACTGCCATACCCAGGCCAGCACTTCCGCCACCGCGGCGTAGAGCTGACCTGGGATCTGTTGTCCGATATCCGCGTGGCGGTAGAGGGCTCGCGCCAGCGGAGGCGCTTCCAGGATCGGCACGCGGTTTTCGGTACCAATTTCCCTGATGCGCAATGCAATCAGCCCCGCCCCTTTTGCCACCACTTTCGGCGCGCTCATTTTGTTTTCGTCATAGCGCAGCGCCACGGAATAGTGCGTCGGGTTGGTGACGATGACGTCCGCCTTCGGCACATCTTCCATCATGCGGCGACGGGCTGCGGCACGCTGCATCTGCCGGATGCGCCCCTTCACGTGCGGGTCACCTTCCATCTGCTTATATTCGTCGCGGATGTCCTGACGTGACATTCGCAGTTTCTTGAAGTGGGAATAGAGCTGGAAGATAACGTCAAAACCCACCATCGGAATAATGCTGAGCACCACCAGCAGCGCGCAAAGCCCAACCAGGTTCAGCGCATTGCTCATCGCGGTGAGGGGCGACTCGCTGATAAGGCGCATCATTTCGGGCCAGTGGTACCAGAGGAAAAACCCTGCAGAACTGCCCATCAGCACCGATTTGAGAATAGCCTTGAGCAGCTCGGCCCCGGTCTGCGCCGAGAACATTTTCGCAATGCCCGGCAGCGGGTTCAGTTTTGAAAATTTAGGTTGCAGCGATTTTCCGCTAAAAACCAGCCCGCCCAGCATCACCGGGGAGACCAGCGCCACCAGCACCACGCCGGTAATCAGGGGCAGTAGCGCAACCATGGCCCCTTTTATCAGCTGAATAATCTGGCTGAGGATCAGATTCGGGTCGTTGACCATGCTGTGGTCAAAACGTAAGCCGGTCGAGAGCATCCCCGCCAGCTTGCGGGCGAGCGACTCCCCGCCCCACCAGATAATGCACACGCCTACGATCAGGATCAGCAGGGAGGTCAATTCTCGGGATCGGGGGATCTGCCCTTCCTCACGCGCCTTTTCTAGTCGGTGGGGTGTGGGGGCTTCCGTTTTGTCGTCGTTCTCTTCTGCCACAGTGCATGCTCAGCCCATTACGTCACGGGTATCATGCCAGCGCAGCGGAAATCCAATGGCGGGAAAAGCCCGTTTATTCGGGCTCTTTTCGGTGATTTTGTCGTAAACCGCCTCAGGCGGCGTAACCCCCCTGAGGCGGAATGGACAATCAGAAGCCGAGGCTGTCCAGCAGGTCGTCCACCTGATCCTGGCTTGCCACGACGCCCGCCTTGCTGGCGTCGAGCTGCGGACCATTGAGCAGGCTTTCGTTCTCGCGTTTTGGACGGGCAGCCGGTTCCGGGATGTTCTCCAGCAGCACCATCAGCAGCTGGCGCTCAATCTCCTGAATCACATCCATCATGCGCTTGATGACCTGACCGGTCAGATCCTGGAAATCCTGCGCCATCATAATGTCCAGCAACTGGGCGTTGGTGAAGCTAGTGTGGCCCGGCACATCCCCCAGGAACTGACGGGTGTCGGTGACCAGCTCGCGGGCATCTGCCAGCTCGATGGGGTTCTCAAACCACTCATCCCAGCGTTGGGTCAGGGCTTTCGCGCCCTTTTCCATCGCATCCTGATGCGGCTGTGAGGCTTCAACGCTGTTCAGCGCACGCTCAGCTGCCTGAGCGGTCATCTGCACAACGTAGTCCAGACGGTCGCGAGCGTCCGGGATCGCTTCCGCCGCTTCGGCAATGGCCTGATCCAGCCCCAGTTCACGCAGGCTGTCACGCAGCATGCGCGTCAGGCTGCCGATGCGGACGATGATGTCGCTCGGCGAGTGTTCTTCAACGGGTTTCATTGCAGGTTGCATCATCACCAACACCTCACATGCCGAGTTTCTCGAAGATCTTACCGAGCTTCTCTTCCAGGGTCGCTGCGGTGAATGGCTTCACCACGTAGCCGCTTGCGCCCGCCTGTGCAGCGGCAATGATGTTCTCTTTTTTCGCTTCTGCAGTGACCATCAGCACCGGCATAGACGCCATGCCCGCGTCCGCACGAATGGTTTTCAGTAGCTCCAGACCGTCCATGTTCGGCATGTTCCAGTCGGAGATGACAAAACCAAACCCGCCAGCCTGCAGTTTGTTCAGCGCATCCACGCCGTCTTCTGCTTCTTCAACGTTGTTGAAGCCCAGCTCTTTCAGCAGGTTGCGCACAATGCGACGCATGGTGGAAAAGTCATCCACAACCAAAAACTTAAGCTCTTTATCCGCCATAAAATAATACTCCTGAGTCAAATACGTATTGCCTGTCCGGCACTGATTTTCGCCAGCATCTGCTGGCTTACCTGGCTAAGATCGACCACTTCGCTCACGCCACCCATATTGATGGCCTCGCGCGGCATGCCGAACACCACACAACTTGCTTCATTCTGCGCAATCGTCCAGGCGCCAGCCTGGTGCATTGCAAGCATTCCGGCGGCACCGTCGTTGCCCATCCCCGTCAGGATCACCCCAACGGCGTTGCGCCCCGCATGTTTCGCCACCGAATGAAACAGCACATCCACCGACGGACGGTGCCGGTTAACCGGCGGTCCGTCATGAATTTTGATTTGATAGTTAGCGCCGCTGCGCGCCAGCTCCATATGCTTGTCCCCCGGCGCGATATAGGCATGTCCCGGCAGCACGCGCTCGCCGTCTTCCGCCTCTTTCACGCTGATCTGGCACAGCTTGTTCAGACGTTCGGCGAAGGAGCGGGTAAAGCCAGGCGGCATATGCTGCGTGATCAGAATACCCGGACTTGAAAGCGGCAATGGCTGGAGTACATGGCGAATTGCCTCTGTTCCTCCGGTTGACGCCCCAATAACCAGCAGTTTTTCCGAGCTGAGTAACGGTCCGGCCTTCAGAGTTGCCGGCGCGGCCATCGGCTTGTGGGCCGCGAGCTTCGCGCGCGAGGCGGTGCGAATTTTCTCGGCGATCATCTCGCTGTACGCCAGCATCCCCTCGCGAATGCCGAGCTGCGGTTTGGTGACAAAATCCACCGCCCCCAGCTCCAGCGCGCGCAGGGTGATTTCCGATCCTTTCCCGGTCAGGGAGGAGACCATCACCACCGGCATGGGACGCAGGCGCATCAATTTCTCAAGGAAATCTATGCCATCCATGCGCGGCATCTCGACATCCAGCGTTAGCACGTCGGGGTTATATTTTTTAATTAAATCCCGCGCTACCAGCGGATCCGGCGCAGTGGCCACCATCTCCATGTCGCTGTGGCTATTGATGATTTCAGTCATGATCTGACGCATCAGCGCTGAATCATCGACAGACAATACCCTGATTTTACTCATGCTTTTTCCTTACTCAGCGCATATACCGTTTGCCCACGCAGGCTAAACTCACGCGCGAGGTTGCTGAAGTTTTCCGAGTGCCCGGCAAACAGTAAACCGTCAGGCTTGAGCAACGGAACAAACCGACGCAGAATGTCCTGTTGCGTCGTTTTATCAAAATAGATCATGACGTTACGGCAAAAAATGGCGTCGAAAGGCCCCGGCACGTTGTACTGCTTATCGAGCAGGTTAACGGGCGCGAATTCGACGCAGTTCGCCAGCTCCTGGCGTACGCGAACCAGGCCTTCATGCGGGCCCGTGCCACGCATGAAGTAACGCTGCAGCTGCTGCGGCGACAGCGTTTTCAGCTCGTCCTGGCGATACACGCCGTTACGCGCCTTCTCCAGCACTTCTGTATCGATATCGCTGGCGTAGACCTTCCAGCGTCCCGGCGCCATGCCCAGCGTATCGGCAAGGGTGATCGCCAGCGAGTACGGCTCTTCGCCCGTTGAGGCGGCCGCACTCCATACGCGATACTCCCCGGTGCGACGGCGCGCGTGCTCGGCCAGAACCGGAAAGTGGTGGGCTTCACGGAAAAAGGCCGTCAGGTTGGTCGTGAGTGAGTTAATAAAAGCCTGCCACTCCGCGCTGTTCTGGTTCGCTTCGAGCATGCTCAGATAGCGGCCAAAATCATCCAGCCCCAGCGTACGCAAGCGCCGCACCAGTCGGTTGTAGACCATGTCCCGCTTATGATCCGCAAGCACGATCCCCGCACGCTGGTAGATTAACTGACATATCCGACGAAAATGCGCGTCGGACAGCGCGAGGCGCTGTGTCATCTGCAACAATAATGACGTTTGCCCAGGGGGCATTGGTGATGTCATAGCGCCTTCTTAATTACATTCAGGATACAACTGGCACGGCCTGCGACCGCCCGACTTCTGTTACTGCTTCAACGTGCTCTTTCACATTAAATACCGCGACCAGCCCGGTGAGACGATCCGCCTGGCTGGCCAGCTGATCGGTTGCCGCTGCCGCTTCCTCAACTAACGAGGCATTCTGTTGCGTCACCTGATCCATCTGGCTGACGGCCTGAGCCACCTGCTCTATCCCGCGACGCTGTTCGTCCGACGCCGAGGCAATTTCGCCCATGATGTCGTTAACCCGCGTCACGGAGGTGACGATCTCGTGCATGGTATGCGCCGCCGTATCCACCAGGGCAGACCCCTGCTGGACGCGAGAGACCGACTCTTCAATGAGGGACTTAATCTCTTTCGCCGCGTTGGCGCTGCGGCTCGCCAGGTTTCGCACTTCACCAGCCACCACCGCAAACCCACGTCCCTGCTCGCCGGCGCGCGCCGCTTCCACGGCGGCGTTCAGCGCCAGGATGTTGGTCTGAAACGCAATACCGTCAATCACGCTGATGATGTCGCCGATCTTCTGCGAGCTGGCGGCAATCTCCTGCATGGTGCTGGCCACGTGAGAGGCCTGATCGCCCCCTCTCTTCGCCGTCAGCGCCGCCTGTTTTGACAGGTCAGACGCCTGGCGCGCGTTATCGGCGTTCTGGCTTACCGTCGCGGTCAGCTGTTCCATACTGGCCGCCGTCTGCGCCAGCGACGCCGCCTGCTGCTCGGTGCGGGACGAGAGATCGTTATTCCCCGCCGCAATCTCTGAGATCCCCGTATGCATGGCGTAACTGCCCTGACGCACGTCGGACACCGTTTCCCGCAGCGACCCCTGCATGGCCTTCAGGCTGGCAAAGATCGCCGAAATTTCGTTTTTGCCAAACACCGCCACCGGACGCGCCAGATCTCCCTTCGCAATACTGTCGAAGTGGCTGCTGATAATCGCCAGCGGCTGCACAATCATTCTGCGCGCCCAGAGCAGCGCCCCGCCGGTCAGCAGCCCCGCCAGAATCACAACGACGGCAAAGATAACGCCAGACATGTGATAGCTGGTGCGGCTTGCTTCACCGGCGCGCAGAACAGACTGATTGATATCCTGCTGCCATGCGTCAAAGCTGCCGTCAAACGCCGCCTGAGACGCCTGGACCGGAGCGGTCATGAAGTCCGAAAGCTGGTTGTTCTCAAGCCAGGTCGCCTGGTGGTCCAGATCGCTGTACCACTGCTCAAAGTTCTTTTTCATGGCCGCCTTCAGCGCTTTCTCTTTCTCGCCGTCGGCCGCCTGCGCCGTGAAGGCCTTAAACTGTGCGTCTGCCTGCTTCAGGCTGTCGCGCGCCGTTGCCATCAGCGCCTTAATGTCATCCGGCGGATAGCTGAGCGCGGTTAAGGTTCCTGCCTTGTTCAGCGCAGTGCTTGCCTGCAACAGCACGGCACGCGTTTGTGCCAGTGCGGAGCGCTGTTGATTACTCGCCTCAACGTCCTGCAAATTCTGATAGCCATCGCGAAACGCCCAAAAAGACAACCCGTTACTGCCAACCTGCAACACACCGCAAAGGATCAGAATCAAAAACAGTGTGGTCGAGATACGAATACGATTTAACATCCACGCTCCCATCAAGCGGCAAGCAGCCGCGGTTTAATTGTCAGTCAAAATGTTTCCCAGTTTTCATCTTGTCCGGTCGTTGCAGCACGCGTGCGGGTGACCGCCGTGTCGGCGGCTGGCGCGCGGTACGTAGCTTGCGCAGTGACCGTATTTCCAGCGAGTGAAGCGAGACGAAACGCCGAGACGGCCATCTTCAGACGGCTCGCCTGGTCTTCCAGTGCAGCGGCCGCCGCAGCGGACTCCTGCACCAGCGCGGCGTTTTGCTGTGTCACGCGGTCCATTTCCGATACCGCCAGGGCAACCTGGTCGATACCACGACTCTGCTCATCGGACGCAGAGGCGATTTCACCCATGATGTCCGTCACGCGGGTAACGGCATTCACGATGTCATTCATGGTCTCCCCGGCGCTTTCCACCAGCACGGAGCCGGTATCCACGCGGGAGACGGAGTCTTCAATCAGGGATTTAATCTCTTTTGCCGCGTTGGCGCTGCGGCTGGCAAGGTTGCGCACTTCCCCGGCCACCACCGCAAACCCGCGACCCTGTTCGCCCGCGCGCGCTGCTTCCACGGCGGCATTGAGCGCGAGGATGTTGGTCTGGAAGGCAATGCCGTCGATGACGCTGATGATGTCGGCGATTTTCTTCGAGCTGTCGGCGATTTCGTGCATGGTTTTCACCACGCCATCCACCACGCGACCGCCGCGCTGCGCGGTTTCGGAGGCGCTTTCCGCCAGCTGAGACGCCTGGCGGGCGTTATCGGCGTTCTGCTTCACGGTTGCGGTGAGCTGCTCCATGCTGGCGGCCGTCTCTTCCAGCGCCGACGCCTGCTGCTCGGTACGGGATGAGAGATCGTTATTCCCCATCGCGATTTCGCTGGTGCCGGTATAGATCGCCTCGGATCCGTTACGCACGTTAGCGACGGTCTCGATCAATGAACGCTGCATGTGGTCGACGCTGTTGGCCAGCTCGGTGATCTCGTTACGTCCGGAAACGGTCAGCGTTTTGGTCAGATCGCCGGAGGCAATCTCGCGAATATGGGCAATCACGCGGCCGAGAGGGTTCAGCAGGATGTGGCGAATGCCGTACCACACAGCAAACAGCACAATGACCAGCGCCAGGGCCAATACCGCCATCTGCCATTTCGCAAAGCGGTAGTCATTCTGGCTTTCAGTAAAGGCCGAGTGATACAGATCGCCGCTGGCCTTCGCATATTCCCCCAGCGCCGCGCCGAGTGCGTTTTGCATCCCCTGCGTCGGCTGTGCGAAGTAGGCATCCATGTTGCCGCTCTCCAGGAACTGGATCAGCTCCGTCAGCCCGGCATAGTAGGCGCTGTATTTTTCATCAATGTTCTGGCTCACCTGCGCCATAGCAGGCTGCGGTGCGATTTGCCTGAAGGCGGCGTAGTGTTTAGCCGCGTCGGCCAGCGTGGCCCGGGCATTTTTTAGCAGATCGGTTTTCGCGCTGCTCTGCTGATTGTTCGGATCCATCATCATGCGCGCGGACGAGCGGCTCAGGTTGATGCGCGTTTGCAGCATCAGATCCCACGTTGACGTGAGCTCACTCTGCTGCAGGCGGAGATCGTTCGAGGCGGCGAAGCTGTCCTGGTTCTGTTTTAACGACGAGAAAAAAAGCCCGCCGGAGATAAGCTGAAGTAGTGCGAAAATGACCAGCACCATCATTAGCATTGTGACAACGCGGATACGGTTCAACATACAACACCTTCTCATAGATTTATTAACGGTGTTATCGGCACAGGCCACAGGAACTTTACATTTGCGAAAGGGAAAAGCGCGGGGTTAAAACGCGACGTCAACAATCAGCGTATCGGTGTAGGTGCCGGCGGGCGGCGTGGCCTGACTGGTCAGAACTTTGGCGGTGTAGTTATAGGTACGCAGCAGGCCGTCGGCGCTGACCAGCGAGGAGGTCGCGCTGGTCCAGCGTTCGCTGCCGCTGCTGCCCCAGCGGTTAGTCGTGGCTTCTTTATAGATGTCATAACTCAGGGTGTTACTGCCGCTCACCATCCGGCGCACGTTATTCAGCGCGTTGGCACCATTGTTAATCCCGATGGTATAGGTACTGCCTTTGGTACAGGTGACGGCAATCGCCTGCGAGACCGTGGGGAAATTTTGCACCAGCGGCGCACTGCTAAAGTTGACGTCCGGCGTGGTCATGGCGCTGCAGTCGTTGGTGACGTTCATGTTAAGCAGAATGCTGGTCGTTGCGGTTCCCGACTGGGGAGATGTACACAGGCTTCCAAGACCGATGGCGCAGACGTTGTAGTTGATACTGAAGGTCAGCAGCACCTGGTAAGGCCCGGCGGTGACGTTTTGTCCGGCGACGGTGCGAAAATAGAGCGGTATGTTGTACCGTTTTGACCCGAGCAGCCCCAGCAGTGTGTTCCCGCTCCAGGTATAGGCTTTGCTTATCTGCACCTCGCTGCTGCTCGCGCACTGTGATAATCCGCACAGCCGGGTTGGGATCACGTCCGTGATGGCCGCGTTATCCGTACGCTTCATGGTGGCGCGGCTGTTGCCCGATACCGACGCTGCGGTGTAGTTCAGGGTCACCGAGTCGTTGGTCAGCACATTGAGCACAGCATCACACGCCACCACCAGCGTACCGGTGGTTTCCACCTCCCCGTTTCCGCTCAGCGCAAACGACGTGACGCTGCTGAACGACGCATTGACCGTGCTGACGGTACAGGCCGCCCAGCTGCCGCCGGAGAGCAGCAGCAGGAGCAACATCACCCAGCGCTTCATGGCCCCTCCCGGCAGACCAGCGGGCCGTAGGTTTGCAGCCTGTGGTCCGGGTTCGCGCCGATGGTCAGCGTTGCCCTGCAGCGTTTGCCTGTCGGCGTCGTGACGTCGAGCAGATTGACGTCGCTGAGGTTTTCCAGCCAGGCAATCCCGTCATATCCCACCACCGCATTGCTGCGCGAGGCGCGTCGAACCTGACTTCCCACCGGAATGGCCTCCCCCTGCGCGTCGTGCAGGATGACGCTCGCTACCCGCTCCTGTTCCATCGGGAAATCCACCAGATAACCGCTGTGGCGGCGGATCGCCACCCGCCGCTCGGTCTCTTTCAGCCGGGTGTCGGCAGGCAGGTTCAGGGTATTAATACTGTAGCTTGCCGGGTAATAGGCCGAGACGCCGCTCACCAGCAGATACCCGTTGCGGTTGGTTTTACCAACCGGCTGGTTTTCATAGCTGACGGGGACATCCGGCTGGCCATCGGTGCTGATGACCACAAACGCATCGTTGATTTTGTTTGCCGCAAACAGTTCGCCGTCCATCAGCACCAGGGAGCCCATCGCTTCGCTCCACCAGGTCATCATGCCCTTCTCGCCGTACCCGCCCCCCTGCAGCTCGATATTGTTATTGCGCCAGCCCACCGTTCCCTGCTGGTAGTTATTCGATCGCGACTGGTTCGCCCACGCCATATTCCAGCTGAAGCCGCCGTCGGAGGGCATCGAGTGGTTGTAGTTGATGCGCTGCGTGCTGCCTGCATCCGGGGTATTTTCCACGGTGAGCGCCGCGCTGTCGCGTTCGCCCAGCGGCACCTGGAATGACATCGCGACCGTCCAGTCGCCCCGCTGCTGGTCCCGGCTGGCGGCGAGGTAAATGCTGCTGGAGCCCCACAGATTTCGGCTCCAGGAGAGGTTAAGCAGCTCGGTTTTCTGGCTGTCAAAGCTCTCCACGCCGATCCAGGCCGCCCCGATGTTGCCATATTCCCCCAGGTTGAAGGTCAGGGAATATTGATCGGTATTGCGGCTAAAGCTGGCGATGGGGCGGTCATTTTCGTCGTACACCGTCGGCTGGTCATACAGGGCCAGGTTACCAAAGCCGCGATCGCGGCGGGTATGCTGGGTGGCGAGGCTGAACTCGCTGGTGCTGTACTGGTAGCCCCAGTTGATTTGCCCGCCGTCATCTCCGCGCATCCGGCTCTGGCTGTACGAGGTATTCACCACGCCAAAACGCCCCAGCTTGACCACCGTCCCCGCACCGGCGAGCGCCAGTTCCTCCGCGCCTTCGGCGTGCCCCTCCAGCGTCAGCCAGTCCGTCAGGCCGTAGCGATACGATCCGCTCCCCGCCGCCGGGCCGTAGTCAAAATTCTTAATGCCGTAGTTGCGCCGCAGGCTCCCCAGGGTAACGGCCCCATCGCTCAGCCCTTCTTTCAGCAGATCGCTGGTGACGTAAAACGGCAGCGTGGTACTCACCTGGCGCCCCAGCGCATCGGTGGTGACCAGCACCGCATCCCCGGCGCCGTTAATGTAGGGCAGGTTCGTCAGGGTGAACGGCCCGGGCTGCAGCTGCGTGGACCCGGAGCGGTAGCCGTTGATGAAGAGGTCGACCGAGGTCGGCACCGCCGCTTCACCTGAAAATTCCGGCAGCGGCCAGGTCACCAGGTCCGGACGCAGGGAGAAATCACGCCCATAGCTGATCCCGCCCATGCGGACGCTGCTGCTCCAGCTCAGGGCATCGCTGATGACATCCCCGGCGGTCCAGGTGGTGGCGTCCTCCTCGTTGGTCACCAGCAGGGTGGTGTCATAGCGGACATAGCCCTCCTGCTGACCGTCGTTGCCGGTGAAATTTTCGCGGGCGTAGCCGGTGGAGGAGAATGAACCGTTTTCATTGAAGTAGCGGAATTCATGCCAGAGCGAGGCCTGCCCGCCGACGTGCTCGGTATGGTTGGTATAAAAATCGTAATTGAGCAGCGCGCCTCTGCCATAGTGAGGCTTACTCTGCGTCGGCTGGCCGCCAAACGGGGTGACGCGGGAGGTTATCCACTCACGGGGCACGGTCAGCAGCAGACGCTGGGCGGGACTGTCGTACTCCACCCGCACCGCCGGAAGCGTGCTGAGATTGACGTCGCCGTTGGGCACATGTTCAGGCGGAAGCCCGGCGCGCAGCAAATCGGCGCTGGAGATATAGTAAGCGCCGTCGCGTTGCGTCACGGGAACCACCAGCCCGGTGTCGTAGTGGTTCAGTACCAGGGCGAGCTGGAAAACCGCCTCCCCGTTTATCGCCTGCGCTTGCGGCGGCGGCGGTAAGCTGTCATCACCCGGTTCGGCCCAGGTACTGGTACTCACGCAAAGCAGGATCATCATTGCGGGCTTCAGTTGACGGGCGTCGACTGCCATTGTGCATCCCTGGCATTAATCTGCGCGCTGATCTGGCTGGGCTGGCGGATCCCGGCCGGAATCGGCCAGCTGCGGGTGCTGCCCGGCAGCACATAGCCCAGCAGGCCATCCGCAATCATGCGCTTTTGTCCCCCCTGCTCCAGCGCCACCTGGCTGAGCCTGACGTGAACATCGCCCTGATTGCGCACTTCAATGGCAGGCTGGCCCGCCACCTGCGTGACGCGCCAGCTTAGGTTACGGGTATCCACGAGGGCATGATGCGCCCCCTCTTTTATTGTCGGTATCCCCTGTCCGTAAACGAACAGGGGTATGGAATAGCGCATCTGCAGTTTAAGGCCGATGGCGGGGTCGGCCTTCGCGTCCGGCTGGGGAATTTCATCCACGATAATGCGATAGGCTTGTTCAACGCCCATCGGAACGGTACCCTGTTTGATCAGGCGGATCAGCTGTTTACTGCCTTTGCCGATGGTGACGATGGGCGGGCTGGCGACCACGTCCTGCTGGGCGGTATAGCGCTCAAAGCCCCCCTCCTGCTTCCAGCGCACAATGCGCACCTGCATCGTTGTGGCACTGTTTCCCTGATTCTGGATCCACAATTCAGTCGCTTTGCTGTCGGCCGACAGCCACGGATCGATGGGCCATAACAGAATGGTCGCCGCCGCCTGCGCCTGTCCTGCCGCCATGGCGGTCACGCCCAACATACTCACCAGGTACCAATGCCTGAATAGTGGCTTCATCGAATGTTCTCCCTTTTTCACCATGACAAGGTCACGGTGAGCTGATCGGAATAGGTGCCTGCCGGGCTAAATCCCGTCAGCAGCGCTACGCCAAAAAGTGGTAGTGCAATATTGTTGCTGTTGGTGTAGGTCACCGGGATGGCCTGGTTGACCCCAATCTCACTGTTCGCCGCCAGTGAACTGCTGCTGTAAAGCCGGTAGCCCACCACGTCGGTGCCGCCTGAACGCGTCATGCGGCGCACCGAGGCGTAGTTTTGCCCGCCGTTGATGCTCATGCTCAGCGCCACGCCCGGCGTGCAGGCGATGGACAGCGCCCCGTTGGGCACAAAGCTGGTGCTGACCGAGGCACTCTCCACGCCGGTATGGGTTCCAAAATCCAGCGTCCCGAAGATCCCGCCGGTCCCCGTCGTGACAGAACATCCCGGCACGACGGTCGCGCTCACCTTAAACGACTGCGACGTCACAGCGCCGGCCCCGGAAACCAGGGTCAGCCCCAGCGCCAGCGCAAAAAAAGGCTGCACGATCCCCTCTGCGCAAGCGCGCAGACTTAAAAAGGAGGCCTTCATGGCTGGAGCTAGTAGGTGACGCTGACGTTGATCGTGTCGGTATAAGTGCCCGGCACCACCGTGACGCTGTTACCGCCGCCGGTGATGCGCCCGTAAAGGGTGTAGCTGTTGACCCCGCCCGCCGTCGACGCGACCGGCAGCGCCGCGTTGTTGGCGATGACGTTGTTAAATCCGCTGTCGCTGTACAGACTGTAAGCCACGCCCTGCGCCGCATTGGCGGTATTGATCAGATAGCGCGCAGGCGTGCCCGGCGTGCCGACCACGGTACCGGGTGCGGTGGAGTTAGTGTTGCCGGTGATCGCCACCGTATAGCTGGCGGTGGTGCACTGAATGGTGAACGTATTCCCGCCGCTGGCGCCGGTGAGCTGGGTGGTCAGCGTGGAAAACGTGGCGGGATGGGTACCAAAATCGAGTGTCCCGAAGTTAATACCGTTTTGCGTGGGCGATCCGTTAATCAGACACCCGTTTGTGAGGGTCAGCGTCGCACCGATGGTGCCGCTGCTGGTCACGGCCAGCGCAGGATGTACCGTTGTCGCCGCCAGTAACGCGCCAGCGCAGATTAAAAGGCGTTTTCTTTTCATTTTCCACCCTCCGGAAGTCAAACGCGTTCCCTTGCCACATTTTATTTATGCTGTTCAAGATGTTAGCCCCGCTTAAGGTTCCTCTGAGAGGGGTTAATGAGAATTTAGTTTACGGATATCGCTTCCACCACCCGCCCCAAAACGCATAATCCTTGTGTCCTATTGACTTAATATTCTTATAAATAACAATGAGTTAAAATTATTTAAGCCGCATTTTTATTTTTTCAGAAGAGAATATATCCCTTATAGTGTGATCACCATCACAATATATCGTTATGCCACCAACAACAAAATCAATAAAACTTAAAAACTTGTTGTAACCCCCTACGCTTTGCGTCAATTTATGTGCCGAATATTTTCCCGCGCAGTAATAAAAAATTTATATGTATCGGCGCGGGCGACATCTGATAGCGCATAGAGGGTCTTTTTTCGTGGCAAGTGCAAACAAACTTACACTCTTCATCGTGATATTCATGCTGGCGGGTATTCTTTCAGGGGCGGCAATTCACGAGTACGCATCTGCGGATGCCATCAAAGCCTGGTCGGATAATATTACCCTTCTGACCGATATTTTCCTCCGTCTGATCAAAATGGTTATTGCGCCGCTGGTCTTCAGCACGCTGACCGTAGGCATTATGAAGCTGGGAGAAACCTCCACCATAGGCCGGGTGGGCGGCAAAGCGATGGTATGGTTCATCAGTTCATCCGTGCTTTCTATTCTGGTTGGACTGTTTATCGTCACACTGGAGCGTCCGGGAAGCGGCCTGAACCTGACTATTCCAACCGAGGCGGTGGATACCGGTCTGGCCGTGGGCGGGATGACGCTGAAGGCGTTCCTGTCTCACACCATTCCTACCAGCATCGCGGGGGCGATGTCGAACAATGAGATCCTGCAGATAGTGGTGTTCTCGATGTTCTTCGGCATCGGCGGCGCGTCGCTGGGGCAGAAATTCAACGCGCCGCTGGTGGCCGCACTGGATGTGGTTTCCCATATCATGCTGAAGGTAACGGGTTACGTGATGTACGTTGCGCCGCTGGCCATCTTCGCGGCGATCTCCTCCGTCATTGCCACGCAGGGTCTGGGCATCCTGTTGAACTACGCCTCCTTTATTGGCGGCTACTACGTTGCCATTCTTCTCACCTGCATGGTGCTGCTGGCCGTGGGTTACATGGTGCTGAAAAAAGAGGTGTTTCGCCTGGTCAGCATGCTGAAAGATCCGGTGCTGGTCGCATTCACCACCAGCAGTTCTGAAGCGGCCTACCCTAAAACGCTGGAGCAGCTGGAGCGCTTTGGCTGCTCGCGCAATATCGCCTCTTTCGTTCTGCCGATTGGCTACTCCTTCAACCTCGTGGGGTCGATGGTGTACTGCTCGTTCGCCTCGATGTTTATTGCGCAGGCGTACAACATTCACCTGAGCTTCTCTGAGGTGACGGTGCTGATGTTAACCCTGATGCTGGCGTCGAAAGGCATTGCGGGCGTGCCGCGTTCTTCGCTGGTGGTGCTGGCCGCAACGATCCCGAGCTTTAACATTCCGGTGGCGGGGATCCTGCTGCTGATGGGGATCGACCACTTCCTGGATATGGGGCGTTCCGCGATTAACGTGCTGGGGAACGGGATTGCGACGGCGATGCTCTCGCAGAATGAAGGTGCGCGGGAAGCTGAAGCTGAGCTGGTAAAGCAGGAAGCATAATGGCATGAAAAAGCCGGGTGGCGTCAGCGTCACCCGGCTTTGTTTTATGCTACATGATTCGCCGCGATATCCAGCAGCGCCATCTCTTCGCTGTTCAGCAGCTTTTCGATGTTCACCAGAATCAGCATACGCTCGCCGAGCGCCCCCAGGCCGGTCAGGTATTCGGTCGACAGCGTGACCGCAAACTCCGGCGCAGGACGAATCTGGTCAGAGGTCAGGGAAAGCACGTCAGATACGCCATCCACCACGATACCCACCACGCGCTGTCCCAGGTTCAGGACGATCACCACGGTGTTGTCGTTGTAGTCAACGTCGCCCTGGCTGAACTTCACGCGCAGATCCACGATTGGCACAATCACGCCGCGCAGGTTGGTGACGCCTTTAATAAACGCTGGCGTGTTAGCGATGCGGGTAACCTGGTCGTAACCACGAATTTCCTGCACTTTCAGGATATCGATGCCGTACTCCTCATCGCCCAAAGTGAATACCAGGAACTCCTGCCCTGATGGCTCGCCCGCCAGTTTCGTTACATTACTCATACCGGTCATGTTATTACCTTCTACTTAATCAGGCGGCTGTGTACGCCACACGTTGTTCACGATTTAATCCCTGAAGCGCCGACACGTCGACGATCAGCGCCACGCTACCATCCCCCAGAATGGTGGCAGCAGAAATACCCGGCACCTTGCGGTAGTTGCTTTCGAGGTTCTTCACCACCACCTGGTGCTGACCAATCAGCTGATCGACCAGCAGCGCGTAGCGACGGCCCGCGCTTTGCAGGATCACCACGATACCCTGCGTGGCCTCGGTCTTCGCCCCGTCCACTTCGAACACTTTCCACAGCTCAACCAGCGGCAGGTACTCACCGCGCACTTCGAGAACGCGCTCGCCGCCTGCCAGCGGATGCAGATCTTCTTCACGCGGCTGGAGGGATTCCATCACCGCGTTCAGCGGCAGAATGAAGACTTCGTCCGCGACTTTGACCGACATGCCGTCGAGGATCGCCAGCGTCAGCGGGAGCAGGATGCGGATGGTGGTGCCGGAGCCCTGTTTAGACTGGATCTCAACGTGGCCGCCCATCTCCTGAATGTTACGTTTCACCACGTCCATGCCGACGCCGCGTCCGGAAACGTCCGTCACCTGCTCGGCGGTCGAGAAGCCCGGCGCGAAGATCAGCATGCCCACTTCTTCGTCGGTCATGTTTTCATTCACCGCCATCCCCTGTGAAATGGCTTTCGCCAGGATGCGCTCGCGGTTAAGGCCCGCGCCGTCGTCGGTCACTTCGATGCAGATGTTCCCGCCCTGATGTTCCGCAGAGAGGATCAGATTCCCGACCGGAGATTTCCCGGCGGCAATGCGGTTTTCCGGCAGTTCAATACCGTGGTCGAGGCTGTTACGCACCAGGTGCGTTAACGGGTCGATGATGCGCTCGATCAGGCTCTTATCCAGCTCCGTTGAGCTGCCCATCAGGGTCAGTTCAATCTGCTTATTCAGCTTGCTGGCAAGGTCGCGCACCAGGCGCGGGAAGCGGCTGAAGACATATTCCATCGGCATCATGCGGATGGACATCACCGATTCCTGCAGGTCGCGGGCGTTACGCTGCAGCTGGCCCATGCTGGTGATCAGATCGCCGTGCGTGACCGGGTCCAGTTCGTTAGAACGCTGCGCCAGCATGGACTGGGTGATCACCAGTTCGCCAACCAGGTTAATCAGCTGGTCAACCTTCTCAACGGCAACGCGAATGCTGGTGGACTCACTGGAGCGCGCGGCCGGTTTTTCACCACGGCCAGGCGCCGCGGCCTCTTTTGGCACCGCCTTCAGCACCGGGGCCGCTGGGGCCACAGCCGGTGCGGCGGCCTGGGCAACGACGGCAACCTCTTCTTCTGCAGCCGGAGCTGCTACCGCGGCGGCTTCCGTTTCGAAGGCGATCTGGTCGGCTTCAATGACAAAGCACAGCACCGCCACGATATCGTCCTGACTGATACCGTCATCGAGGGTCGCCGCGAGGCTGTCTTTGCCTTTCACTACGTTACTTAATTTCGCCAGGTTACCCAGCTCTTCTTCCAGCAGGTTAACTTCGCTCTCTTTCAGGCGTGACAGCACAACGCGCAGCTTGCCCGCTTGCGCGGCGGCTGGCGCGGCCTCTTCAGCAGCAACCGCATCGACAACGCTCAGCTTTGCCGCAGGGACAACGGCTGCAGCGACCTCACCTTTTGCTTCCAGGGCGAGCTGGCGCAGCGCATTGCAGATGTATTCAAAGCTGGCGGCATCAGGCTCTGCCGAACTTTTATAGGCGTCGAGCTGTTCCTGCATAATATCTTTGGTTTCCAAAAACAGGTTGATAATGTCGGTATTGAGCTGCATCTCACCGCGTCGTGCTTCATCAAGCAGGTTTTCCATTAAATGGGTCGTTTCCTGCAGGATGGTAAATCCAAACGTTCCGGCTCCGCCTTTAATAGAATGCGCCGCGCGGAAGATGGCATTGAGCTGCTCGGAGTCCGGTGCTTCGGGCACCAGATCGAGCAAATGTTGCTCCATATCCGCCAACAGTTCGTCGGCTTCATCAAAGAATGTCTGGTAAAAATCGCTAATATCCATGCTCACGCTATCACCTCGGATTGGCTGGTGGCGATGTTGGAACGGCAGCCGCAGGGACGGCCCCAGGCTGTTTTAAATCGTCCAGTGACTCATTCTGACTTTCGGCGTTTTCGTGCAGGATGGCCTGCTCCGCCTGCTGGTTCAGCACTAAAAGACTGATACGACGGTTGATGGCGTCATCCGGCCCGCGGTCGGAGACCCGCATGGTTGCTGCCATGCCGACCACGCGCAGTACCTTGCCATCATCAAGCCCACCTGCCACCAGCTCGCGACGCGAGGCGTTGGCACGATCGGCAGAAAGCTCCCAGTTGCTGTATCCCTTTTCCCCACTGGCGTACGGGAAGTCATCCGTGTGGCCCGAAAGGCTGATTCGGTTAGGAATGCCGTTCAGCACCGGCGCAATGGCGCGTAAAATATCGCGCATGTACGGCTCAACTTCCGCACTCCCGGTTTTAAACATCGGGCGGTTCTGGCTGTCGATAATCTGAATACGCAGCCCTTCCTGGACCAGATCGATTTTCAGGTGCGGTCGCAGCGCGCGCAGTTTAGGATCCGCTTCAATCAGCTGGTCGAGATCGCCACGCAGTTTTTTCAGACGCGCCTGCTCCATCTTGCGTTTCAGCTCGTCGATGTTCGGCTCTTTTTTCACCTCACCCTTCTGCTGGGTGTAATCATCGCCGCCGCCGGGGATCGGGCTTTCGCTGTTAGAGATACGCGGCCCACCGGTCACCGCCGTCGCCAGCGGGGTACGGAAATATTCGGCAATCTGGATAAGCTCCTTCGGGCTGGAGATAGAGATCAGCCACATCACCAGAAAGAACGCCATCATTGCGGTCATAAAGTCGGCGTACGCGATTTTCCAGGAGCCGTGGGAACCGTGCCCGCCGCCCTTGTGCTTGCGTTTTTTGACAATGACGATCGGATGGGACTGGTTTTTCATGCGTCCTCAGTTGTCGTCTGTTGGTTTGGGTTTTTCACCGCGCGCACGTGTTCTTCAAGCTCGATAAACGACGGACGCTCGCTGGAGTAAAGCGTTTTACGGCCAAATTCAACCGCGATCGGTGGCGCGTAACCGTTGAGGTTAGAGAGCAGCGTGATCTTCACGCACTGCATCATTTTGGTGGTTTCCGCGCTTTTCTGGCGCAGCACGCTTGCCAGCGGAGAGATAAAACCATAAGCCAGCAAAATACCGAGGAAGGTGCCCACCATCGCATGGGCAATCAGCGCGCCCAGTTCAGCCGCCGGACGGTCCGCCGAGGCCAGGGCGTGTACCACCCCCATGACCGCCGCCACGATACCAAACGCCGGAAGGGAGTCGCCCACCAGCGCCAGGCTGTTGGCCGGCACTTCAGATTCGCTCTCGTGGGTTTCGATCTCTTCGTCCATCAGCGCTTCGATTTCGAAGGTATTCATGTTGCCACTGATGATGAGACGCAGGTAATCGACGATGAAATCCAGCATCATGGCGTCCGCCAGAATGCGCGGATAGCTGGCAAAAATTTCGCTCTCTTTCGGGTTTTCGATATCCCGTTCAAGCGAGAACATCCCCTGCTGACGCGACTTCGCCATCAGGCGATAGAGCAGCGCCAGCAGATCCATATACATGCTTTTGGTGTATTTCGAGCGACGGAACAGCAATGGAATTGCCTTCAACGTGCCCTTGATCGATTTACCGTTGTTGCCAACGATAAAAGCCCCTACCCCTGCGCCGCCGATGATAATAAGTTCAGCCGGTTGATAGAGTGCTCCAAGGTGCCCGCCGGTCATCATGTAACCGCCGAAAACTGTACCGAGAACTACCAGGTAACCTAATAAGATAAGCACGACATCATCCTTCCGCTAGTGACTATGGCAAGGACGTCCAGCTCGCAGCGTTTACCGTTTGCGGGGTAAAAAAAAGCAGCGGTAATGACTTACCGCTGCTGGAATCTTGCCCACACGTTCGGGTTAAACAGCTTGTTCGATCTGTTCATCCAGCAGTTGTGGAATAATATCGGCAGCATCCCGGGAAAGTTTACGTCTTTTTACTGCGCGGGACGGCGGCTGACATAAACTACAGGCGAAGCTGCCTGCAGGCTGATGAGCATGGGTAATAAAATTGCCGTCGCAGCAATTGCAGCGCGACAGTTCAAGCATTCCGCTCTCAACAAAACGCACCAGCGTCCATGCGCGGGTCAGCGCCAGCAGAGGGCCTTCTTCCTGCTGTGGGCATTGTTCAAGGTAAAGTTTGTACGCTTTGATCACGGCGTCTACGCCGCTACACAAACCGGTTTTGAGAAGATACTGCCAGGCATTACAGAACATGGAAGCGTGGATGTTCTGCTCCCAGGTCATAAACCAGTCCGTAGAAAACGGCAGCATGCCTTTCGGCGGGGGACTACCGCGTAACTCTTTATACAGTTTGATGAGGCGACCACGGCTCAGCTGAGTCTCGCTTTCCAGCATTTGTAAACGAGCACCCAGCGTAATCAGCTCCATGGCCAGCTGTATGTCACGCGCTTCCTGAACAATGCTTTTTTCGCTCATTGCTAGGCCCTTTTCTTACGGGCTGCGTCATCAGGCTGACTGATGTCGCTAAGCAAGCGAGTGGAGAGCAGGATACCGGTATGGATCTGTTGCAGATCGTCCACGCGGGATTCCTGCGTCAGACGCGTTATCGTCTGCGGATTATCAAAACGGAACTGGCACACCAGTTGATTCGTTTCCGCCAGTTTTACCATCTGCGGGAGGGTTAATCCACCCAGCATGGTTGCCATTTCTTCGTTAATACCCAGACGAAACATCGCGGACGCTTTGTCCTGACTAATTAAACGCTGCGCGAGCAGTAAATATGACAAATTGATGTCATAGATATGTTTTAGCAACTCGGATGTATGCATTGTTCCCATCCCGAATAACCAACTATTATTTTTATGCGGAAAGACCGCACCCCGTGATGTCGCCGGGAAATCACCCGGTATAAAAAAGAAAAGGCTAAATGCATAGTTGAATCTAGGTTTGTATTCATCCAAACGCGTAAGGGATGCAACGCGGTTACATCTCTTACAGGTTTTATCATTTCTTACAAATAACTAAGATTTTTCCTAATTCGACGCAAACTCTACTCGCCAGATTTGACACATACAATGCAGCCACCCTCAAATTTAAAAAAAATGTGATCCACGTCACACAATTTAAGTGAATGTTACCCATAAATCCATCAGTATGACTTCTAATTTGATCATTTTTTAAGCAATCGGCACTGTTTTGTATTCTTAATCGACGAATACTCATGCATAAGCTTGAGAATAAGTGGCACGCAATGTGCTTTTACCCGTGCGTGCAGTATCAGCAATCGTTTACATCACGTATGCGTCAGGGACACATTTTGATTACTTCGATAAAACATAGAGTTATGCATTTCTGGCAAAAAAATTGTTTCATTGCGTGATCATTCGAAATGCGTTTATAACTTTTTAGAACGATTTAATAGTGAAAGCGAGGATTTGTGTGACTTACGTTAAGTTGTTAATTTTTTTCATTTAGGCGCATTTATCAGTTATTCTTCTTATAAGAATAATTAATGAATAATTATGATAAGCTTCACACTAATGTCGTATTCAAGTCTTGCGAAACCAGGAAATTCGCGGTAATGGTGATGAAACGCTGTCTGTTAGACATCTAAGGAGTGCGCCATGAGTTACTCCCATCTTCTTGTTTCTGTTGCCGTTTCCCCCGAAAGCCACCAGCTTGTCGCCCGGGCCGTTTCCATCGCCCGGCCGCATAATGCGCGCATCAGCCTCATTACCCTCGCGGCCGAGCCCGAGATGTACAATCAACTGGCGGCCCCGATGCTGGAAGATATTCGTGAGGTTTTGCAGGAGGAAACGCAGCAGTTTCTGCGAGAGCTTGTCGAAAAAGCAGAGTACCCCATTGATGAAACCGTTATTGCGACGGGGGAACTGAATGCCCATATTCTTAATATGTGCCGCAAGCAGAATATTGATTTAGTGATTTGCGGGAACCATAACCACAGCTTTATATCGAGGGCTACCTGCGCGGCAAAATCTATTATCGCCTCAAGCCAGGTTGACGTGCTGTTAGTCCCGCTTGGGGGGGCTTAACCCCCCCAGAGGAATATCAGGCGAGTTTAGGGAAGGTCGCGATCTTTTTTTGCAGATCGCCTTCGTGACTTTGCGGGGCTATTTCGCGTAGATCCTGAATAAAACGCGCCTGCCAGTGATTTATATCGTTATTCCGGATCGTCTCCATCATTTCGGCATGGCGGGAAATTCGCTCCGTCAGCGGCATGGTCAGCGCGCGGTTGAGTGCATTTGCCACATCATCCCGATCGTAAGGGTTAACGAGCAGCGCTGAGGTCAGTTCGTTCGCTGCCCCGGCAAACTGGGAAAGCACCAGCACGCCCGGATCCGCCGGGTCCTGAGCCGCCACGTACTCTTTTGCCACCAGGTTCATCCCGTCACGCAACGGCGTAACCAGGCCAACGTCGGCGTAGCGGAAGACCTTCATCAGGATCTTACGGTCAAAATGCTGATTCAGATAAAAGAGCGGCGTCCAGCCCAGTTGGCCGTAGCGCCCGTTGATGCGCCCTGCTTCTGTCTCCAGCTGATGACGAATATCCTGATAGGCCTGCACTTCCCCGCGCGACGTTGGCGCGATCTGGGTATAGCGGATTTTACCGTGGTGCTGAGGGTATTTATCCAGCAGCGTTTCATACGCCAGGAAGCGTTCCGGCAACCCTTTGGAATAATCCAGACGCTCTACCGAGAAGATATTCTTCACGTGCTTGAGTTCATTCTTAAGCTGGGCCAGCTTCGGCGGCAGCGGGCCCGAGGCCTGTTCCGCAATTTCGTCGGGTTCAATACCAATCGGATAGACCTCGGTGTGGAAGGTTTTGCCCCACGCCGTATGGGTTTTGCCGCCGTTGGTTACCAGGCGCGTTTTGCCTGACACGGAGTCCAGGAACGCGAGACGGTCATTTTCGGTCTGGAAGCCCAGCAGGTCATAATCACACAGCGCCTCCAGCAGTTCTTCATGCGGCGGCAGCGCGGTGAAAATTTCCGGCGTCGGGAACGGAATATGCAGGAAGAAGCCAATCCGGTTATTGACTCCCCTTTTACGCAGCTCTCTGGCGAAGGGGAGCAGATGATAATCGTGGATCCATAAAATATCGTCTTCCTCAATTAAAGGCAGCAGTTTATCCGCCAGCAGCGCATTCACCCGCGAGTAGCCCTCGAAGGATTCACGCTGGAATTTCACCAGGTCAAGACGATAGTGAAACGCAGGCCACAGGACCGCATTGGAGAACTGCGAGTAATACTCGTCATAGTCTTTCTCTTTGAGCGCAAATGATGCCCACGTAATGTTCCCGCGCGTCACCTTTTTAAGCGGTTTCTCTTGTTCATTGATTTCACCGCTCCAGCCAAACCACAGCCCGCCAGCAGCTTTTAAGGCACCTAATACCCCTACCGCCAGGCCACCTGCACTGGCTTTTTTATCATCAGGCGGTGCAATTCGGTTAGAGACGACGACTAAGCGACCCATAATGGTTTCCCCCTTTGTTTTGCGCTATTTGTTGTTGTTGCTGGTTAGCGATATCAGAAATCCACTGCCAGACGGCATCGACATTCGCCAGACGCCATTCAGCGACAGTGTCACCAGGCCCCACCTTGACGGCGATCCCTCCGGCCTGTTTCACCACGCGAAAACCGGCCTCATCGGTCAGGTCATCGCCAAAAAATACCGGTGTACGTCCCTTAAATGGCGGTTCCGCCATAAACGCCGCAATAGCGGCCCCCTTATTGATGCCCTCAGGTTTTATCTCAACGACACACTTCCCCGGCTGCAGCGCGAGCTGCGGATGTGCATCGGCCACGCTGCGGGCAATCGCAAAGATCGCCGCTTCGTGATGCGGAGCCTGCCGATAGTGCAAGGCGAACGCCATGCCTTTCGCTTCCAGTTCCGTGCCCGGGAGCGACGCCAGCGCCGAGGAGAGTTCAGTATGTAACGCCTGAATTAAGGTATCGGGGAGTGATACAACATGCAGTTGATCATGGATATCGCGGCGCTCCGCTCCGTGTACACCGGCCAGCGGAAAGTGGTAAGGACTGGCGAGCACGTCCAGCTCGGCCATTGAGCGCCCTGAAATCAATGCCAATGCGCCCTCGTTCAGTCGAGAGAGCTGCTGCAAATTCTCTAGCACCGTATCCGGTACGACCACGTCGTCAGGATGCGGCTGGATCCCGGCGAGCGTCCCGTCGAGGTCAAAAAAGAAAGCATATTTTCCGGGCAGTACAGGCGGTGCGGTTAACAAGTCAGCCACCCTAATCCTCCTTACGGTTTACGAGAGGTAAACGCCTTTACCTCTTTCATAGCCATGTAAGTATAGACAGTGTGATGGGCCTCGCCATTTGACAACCGCCCCGCCAGCAAAACTGGCGAGGCGGTTCAGAGGTCAACTATGGTTATTAGTTGAGCAATAAAAAGTCAGCGCTGGGGTTACACGGTACGCTTCGCTTTTTGCTTGTAACGGTCGAAAATCACGGCTGCCAGCAGGATCAGGCCGCGCACGACGTACTGAGAGAACGGCGAAATATTCAACAGGTTCATGGCGTTTTCCACCGTGCCCAAAATCAGGATACCGGCCACCACATATGAGATTTTTCCGATGCCTCCCTTGAGGGAAACGCCCCCTAAAACGCACGCCGAGATGACGATCAGCTCATAACCGATAGACGTCATTGGCTGGCCGCTGGTCATACGCGACGCCAGAATAATCCCCGCCGCGGCGGAGACCAGCCCGGAGAGCACGAAGATAATAATCTTGGTGCGTACAACCGGCACCCCTGCCAGACGGGCCGCTTCTTCATTGCCGCCGATCGCCAGCGTATTACGGCCAAAGGTGGTGCGGTTCAGCAGGAAGCCGAACAGGATCAGGCAGGCCACGGTGAGCCAGATAGGCGCAGGCAGGCCCAGCCAGTTGGCGTAGCCCAGCGTAAAGAAGCGCTCGTCTTCAATCCCTACCGCTTTACCGTCGGAGATGATATAGGCCAGACCGCGGACTATCTGCATCGTTGCAAGCGTGGTAATCAGGGCATTAATCTTCAGGCGTGCGATAACAAAACCGTTCACCAGGCCGCTGATCACGCCGAGCAACAGACCGGCAAAAACGCCAATCCACAGGCTTTCCGTCATATTGATCACCACCGCCGTGGTGACGCCCGCGCAGGCGATAACCGAGGCCACCGACAGGTCGAAATCACCGGAGGCCAGACAGAAGAGCATGCCGCAGGCCACCATGCCGGACATGGAAATCGCCAGTCCCAGCCCTTTCATATTAATGAAGGTGGCAAAATTAGGGACGAAGATTGCACAGGCGATGAAGAGTGCGGCAAAGACCACCAGCATGCCGTACTGATCCCAGATGCGTCCAAAACTAAAAGCCGACTTCGGCGCTCCGGATGTAGTAACAGAGGACATCATTAACTCCTTACTCAGGCGACAGCCTGGCTGACTTTAGGCATGGCGAGGTTCAACGCCTGTTGTTCATTCGCCTGTTCATGAAGTAATTCACCGGCGATTTCGCCTTCGCGCATCACTACAATGCGGTCAGCAACGCCAAGCACCTCAGGCAGATCGCTGGAGGCGAACAGCACCGCCACGCCGCGTTTTGCCAGTTCATATATCACGTTGTAAATCTCGTGTTTTGCGCCCACATCGATACCGCGCGTCGGCTCGTCCAGCAAAATGACCTTCATATCCTCCGACAGCCAGCGGCCTAAAATGGCCTTCTGCTGGTTTCCTCCTGACAGATTCATAATCAGCTGTTCCGGGCCCGGCGTTTTGATATTCAGCGAGCGAATATGATGGTCGGCGTTGCTCGACTCCCAGCCGTCGTTAATCAGGCAACCCGCGCGGATAAATTTACGCCGGGCGGAAATGTTGATGTTGTCGCGCACCGAATGCACCGGAATGATCCCCTCCGCCTTGCGGTCTTCCGGGCAGAGCATCATCCCGGCCCCGATTGCGTGGGCGGGTTTCTGGATATCCACCTGCTCGCCGTCAATGGAGACCTGCCCTGCGGTAATGCGTGTACCGCCGAACAGCCCTTTCATCAGCTCGCTGCGTCCCGCCCCAACAAGGCCAAACAGACCGACGATCTCACCGCTGCGTACGGATAACGAAACCGGCGTTCGCACGCCCGGCGCTTTGACGTTGTCCAGACGCAGACGCTCGGGGCCGTACTCGCGCGGTTTCCAGTGATAGATATCGCCCAGATCGCGCCCGACCATCGCCTGAACAAGCTGATCATGGTTAACCTGCTGCATATCGGTAAAGGTGCGCACATAGCGCCCATCCTTAAATACGGTGATGGCATCGCTCAGGGCAAATATCTCCTCCATGCGGTGCGACACGTACAAAATGGTGCGGCCTTCCTGCCGCAGCTCGCGGATCACGCGGAACAGGTTTTCGATTTCACGCGCGGAAAGCGAACTGGTAGGTTCATCAAAGGCAATAACCCTGGCGTTACGCGCCAGCGCCTTGGCAATTTCAACCATCTGCCACTGGCCGATGGAGAGGTATTTCAGCGGGGTCTGGGGATCGACGTCCAGACCAAGATGCTTAAGCTGCAGCCCCGCTTCATAATTAAGTAGCGAACGATTCACCACGCCGCTTTTGTGCGGAAGCTGGCCTAAATAGATATTTTCGGCCACGGTCATCTCAGGGATGAGGTGCAGTTCCTGATAGATAATGGCGACACCGGCGTTGAGCGCCGCCGTGGTATCGGCAAAGGCCACCTCTTCACCGCGAATGGCCAGCGTGCCGGTTGTTGGCGCGTAGTTGCCGCTGAGGATTTTTAGCAGCGTGGATTTCCCCGCTCCGTTTTCCCCCATCAGGGCATGAACCTGGCCGGCATAGCAGTCGAAGCTGATATCGGTCAGCGCGTTAACACCGGGAAACGTTTTCCCGATGCCGCGAAAAGAGAGATACGGATTAGACTGTTGCATAACGACTCCGTGATTCCTGTAGTGTGTACGTCTGGCCCCTTACGGCGAGTAAGGGGCACAATCACAGCGTATTACTTACCGCCCAGTCCCTTTTTCGCCAGTTCCTCTTTGAAGTTGTCGCGGGTAATCAGCACCACGTCGGTCACTTCGGTAAATTTCGGCGGTTCAGCCCCTTTGGTTACCCAGTTGTAGAGCATTTCACTGGATTTGTAGCCGTGAACGTCCGGGCTTGGCAGCAGAGAGCCGTAGAAGCCGGTGGCCTGCGCTTTGGACAGCTCGCTCACCGCATCCACGCCGTTGATGCCGATCCCGATAACGTCAGGCGCCTTGAAGCCCTGACCTTCCGTCGCGCGCACGCCGCCCAGCACGGTGTTGTCGTTCATGCCGACCACCAGCCAGTGCTTCACTTCCGGGTGCTGGACCAGCATAGAGTTCGCCGCGTCAAAGGCGCCCGGGATGTCGTTAGATTTGGTTGGCACTTTATAGATCTGTTTTTCAGGGAAGCCGGCCGCTTTCAGCGCGTCCATTGAACCGGTCGTACGACGACGCGCCGTGTCCAGCTCGTCTGCGGTGATGGCCATGACGGCGGTCTCTTTCACATCCCAGCCGCGTTTCTGCATCTCTTTATAAAGCTCCTGCCCCTGACGTTCCCCAATTTTGGTCGCCGCCATCATGACCAGCGGAACGCTGTCCATCGGTTTGCCTTTGGCGTTAACGAACTGATCGTCAACCGCAATAACCTTCATGTCGTAACCGCGGGCTTTCGCCGCGATGGCCGAACCGAGCTTTGGATCCGGCGTGCAGATCACAAAACCTTTCGCGCCGCTGGCCGCCAGGCTGTCGATGGCGTTCAGGGTTTTTTCACCGTCCGGCACGGCGATTTTAATCACTTCAAAACCTAAATCTTTTCCGGCTTTATCAGCGAATTTCCATTCGGTCTGGAACCAGGGTTCTTCCGGCTGTTTTACCAAAAAACCGAGTTTTAAATTCTCAGCGATAGCGGATTGTGACATAACGGCAGCCAGACCGATGGCCGCCAGCGCTTTAGTAAATTTGTGCATGGTAAACTCCAGCTTTAGCATTCTTTTCTGTAGGGAAGATTTGCGTGCTTCTTATTTAATCGGACTTAAAACAAGGCATTAGCGCTTACCTCGTCATAAGCGTTATTGCTGGTGATAGTTTTAGCGGGAAATTAATCATCCATAAGAGAGCCCCATCACACCGCAGAATTACAGTAATTGCGTACATAAATTCAGCGAAAAATGACATAAAAAAGGCAGGAATTGTCTGACAAATGAAAGCTGGGTAAGCAGAATTATCCATAAGATTAGCTAAGAAATCCCTGATGCCTTACGGCGGATGTCGCTGCGGCTCTCCCCTGACGGGGATCCATGCTTTTCATCAAAAAAACGAACGCATCATGAAAAGGCGTTATTCCGTTAAAATTGACTTAGCGCAAATTCAGCAACGCATCATATATTTGAAATGAATAATCTGTATTTATTTTTCTTACAGAGCAATATTCCGGCTAAATGTTCACGAAAGTAAATCAGTATCCCTCGAAAGACACTTAGCTTTTAATATCAAGAGGTTAAGAAAATCCCCTTTGATGACTATATATTTGTATTTTTGTACTATATTAAACTTTGTAATGTATGGTAAACACAGCCTAATTAAGAGTTTTCTTAATCATAAGACAAAGGTATGCTTATTTATATCGAACACAGGAAGTGAATTTTCGATCGATTTTAGTCACTGCAAAAATTGCAATTCTGTTTTTCTTCGTATTTGCCTGGCTGTCAGGTTAAGCAGCGGACATCACGTCCCACAGTCTATAAGGATATGAGTATGGCTACCCAAACGATGATGCAAAAACTTAACGCGCAGATGAACCTTGAGTTCTACGCCTCGAACCTGCACCTTCACTTAAGTGCATGGTGTTCTGAAAAAAGTCTCACGGGCTCTGCCACGTTCTTTCGTTCACAGGCACAAAGCAACGTCACCCATATGATGCGCGTCTTTAACTTCCTGAAGGCCGCGGGGGCTAACCCGGTTGTTAAAGCCCTTGATGGGATCAACGAAAACTACTCTTCTCTGGAAGAACTGTTCCAGAAAACTCTGGAAGAACATGAGCAGCGCTGTACGACGCTCAACAAGCTGGCCGATGAAGCCAGAGCACAGCATGACATCATCACTCTTAAATTTTTACGCGATATGGATAAAGAACAGCAGCAGGACGGTATGCTGCTGAAAACGCTGGCGGATGAGATCCACAATGCGCGCCAGGCCGGTTTACGCCCGGAGCAAGCCGACCGCCACCTGCTCGATCTTGTGACGGTGCAGCACCACTAAGCGTTTAACCTGCCTTGGCCCTGGTTCAGGGGGGCAGGTTCCTTCTTATTTCCCCAACCCTCTGCTTTTGCTGAAATTTAACAAATCAGATCTCGCTCTCAACGATTAACCTTACAAAATGTAATTATTTATTTAATTACATAATCATTGACGAGGGAAAAGCATGATCACCATTGAGTTTGTTGTCATTCTCCTCTGCCTGCTGACGGGAACACGTTTCGGCGGCATGGGGCTTGGGTTAATCAGCGGTATTGGCCTTTTTATTTTGTGTTTTGTCTTTGGGCTCCAGCCCGGCAAGCCTCCGGTTGACGTCATGTTAACCATTCTCGCGGTGATAGGCTGTGCCGCTACCCTGCAGACCGCGGGTGGCCTCAACGTCATGATGCAGTTTGCTGAACGCCTGCTGCGCAAACACCCGCAGCACATCACGCTTCTCGCCCCTTTTACCACCTGGATGCTGACCTTTCTGTGCGGCACCGGGCACGTGGTCTACACCATGTTCCCCATCATTGCGGATATCGCCCTGAAAAAAGGGATCCGCCCGGAACGCCCAATGGCGGTGGCATCGGTGGCATCCCAGATGGCGATCACCGCGTCTCCGGTTTCCGTCGCCGTTGTGTCGCTGGTCTCCATCCTGGCCGCACAGCATGGGATTGGGCACGCCTGGGGGATCCTGGAAATCCTCGCCGTATCGGTTCCCGCTTCGCTTTTCGGCGTCGCGATCGCGGCCCTGTGGAGTTTACGTCGGGGGAAAGATTTAGCTGATGACGGGGAGTTTCAGGAGAAACTGAAAGATCCCAAACAGCGCGAGTTTATCTATGGCGGCACGGAGACGTTAATGAACCAGCGTTTTCCGAAGCAGGCCTACTGGTCGACATGGATTTTCTTTGCCGGTATTGCGGTGGTAGTCCTGCTCGGGGCTTTCCCCGAACTGCGCCCGTCCTTCGAGCTGAAAGGTAAAATGACGGCCCTGTCGATGAACCTCGTCATTCAGATGATGATGCTCATCGCCGGTGCCGTGATGCTGATGGCCTGCAAGGTCAATGCCTCAGCCATCTCAAACGGTGCGGTATTCAAGGCCGGTATGGTGGCGATCTTCTCGGTGTTCGGGGTGGCGTGGATGAGCGATACCTTTTTCCAGGCGCATCTCGATGAGTTAAAGCTGGCGCTGGAAGGGGTGGTGAAAAGCCATCCGTGGACGTATGCCATCGTGCTTTTCCTGGTGTCGAAGCTGGTAAACAGCCAGGCGGCGGCCCTGACGGCCGTGGCGCCGATGGGATTGATGTTGGGCATCGATCCAAAAATGCTGATCGCCTTCTTCCCGGCGTCCTACGGCTATTTTGTTCTGCCGACCTACCCGAGTGATTTAGCCTGCATCGGCTTTGACCGCTCGGGAACAACCCGCATCGGCAAATTCATCATTAACCACAGCTTTATTCTGCCGGGGCTAATTGGCGTGAGCTGCGCCTGCGCGGCGAGCTACCTGTTGGTCCAGACCTTCTTTTAACGTTTTCAACGGGCGACACGCGCGGTCGCCCGTTCGCGTTTTAATGAGACTCGCCCTGCGGCGTAAAGCGCAGTTCAATCAGCGCGATGGCTTTCTGGATCGCGCGAAGCGTCACCGGGTCGGCAGCCGCGGGATGGCTGGCAAAATCGATGTTTTTCAGCTGCGTGGACATCTTCTCGCGCACTTCAACCGGTGCAATAACGTCCAGAACATCAAGAATTTGCTTGATAACCAACTGACAGGCGACAACGTCAGAGACCAGTTCCTGATCGGCGCTCAGGTTTTGTGACATGGGGCTTTCTCCTTATTCAAAGGCCGCCATAGTATCAAAACGTGGCCCGTGACATCTGCCCTTCATTGCCGCAGGACACAAAAAAACCCGCCGAAGCAGGTTTTTTTTATCAGAACATGGCGCCAGGCGGCACGTCTTTAAAAGTGCGGCAGTAATTGGCCCACATACTTTTCAGGATTTTGCGCAGTTTCATTGTGATGCTCCATTAACTTGTTATACAACTTTATAGTCAATGTGCCTATAATATGACCATCGTCACAAAAATCAATATTTTTGTGACGTATATCACAATTTAAACTGCGCAGTGCGCATTAACCCACGATACTGCGAACAAAATCCTCGATCGCCTTATCCTGGCAATTTTCAAAGAAGCACTGCTGGAAACGCGGGCCGGAAACAGCGGTCTTCACCAGCTCAGGATCGATGGCGCGCAGCGAGTCAAGATAGTTATCTTTTACCACGGCCGCTTTTACCTGGTTCAGAATACCGGCGTTACGCACCTGCGGCTCTTTACGCTCTGGAGGATAACCCTCCCCTTTTCGGCCGGTAAACGCCTTTTCAAAGATAAAGCGAACGTTTAGCTCCGCTCCCCAGCCAAACCCTTTGGCAAAAGGCAGCGAGAGCGCATTGCCGTTATTGATTTGCGCGAAGAGAAACGCGTCTGCGGGATCGATGCAGTAGCCGCATATCACGCCAGGGTGGATGTTTAACGACATCAGCGCCCCCTGCCCGGTGCCGCAGCCGGTGACCACAAAATCCACCGCTTTCGCATTCAGCAAAATGCTCGCCATAATGCCCAGGTGGATGTAGGTCAGGTGATGATCGTTTTCGTCGCTCATACCCACGTTGTAAACCGGGAACCCTTTTTCATCGGCTACCGTTTTCAGCTCTTTTAATATGACTGGGTTTTTAGCCGCCTGGCTGTTTTCCATCATCAGTGCAATTTTCATCGTGTCTCTCCAGAATGCGCTGCGGGCGCTCCCCGCCATGGATACCTGTTCCCGTTCATTCTGGCATCAAATAAACAGACTTTCAAAGTAATTGAAATGCAGTTTTAAAAACTAAATGCACGCTCACAATTTTGTGAAGGGGAGGATCTACGCCGTCCGTTGCAAAGAGTGAGGGTAGATCGTCCGGCTATTCCTGGCATTGCAGCGGGCATCTGCGGGTACGATAACGTATTTCCATCCACTCAGAGCGAACCATGAAAAGAGCCATCGTAGTCGCTACAGTCCTGCTGCTCGCGGGATGCAGCGTTAAACGCCAGGCGGAAATCAGCAGCCTCGACGCGCCGAACGGCATTGTCCGCCTCGACTATGGCCAGGCCGTGCTGCAAAACGCCTGGTCCGATGAATATGTTAATAACGGTACCGCGGTAAAAGCCTGTCAGAACATGGGCTATGCCACCGCCTCTGCCTACGGGCAGCCGGTCAAAACCTGTACCCTGACAAGCGGCTCTTTGTGCCTGAACGAGAGCGTTACTATCCAGTATAAGTGCATGGGGTATGCCGTTAACCCTAAGGCAAATAATCCCTGGTATTAATCAAAGCTGCCAGCGTTTGCTGGCGCTTTATTTAACTAAGAACAAAATAATTCGCATTAATAAAAAATAAATATCGCCAATGCGTTTTATTCCCATTCGTATTTTAAACGAACAAATATTTAATTTTACGTTTTGCAAATAATTAAATAACAAATTATAGTGTCGCTCATTATGAACCCGTAATAATAATCCGGAGCGCCACCATGCTGAAAACTGAAATGATCGACAAGCTCAATGCACAAATGAACCTTGAGCTCTATTCATCCCTTCTCTACCAGCAGATGAGCGCCTGGTGCAGCTATCACAGCTTTGAAGGTGCGGCCGCGTTTCTGCGTCGTCACGCCCAGGAAGAGATGACCCACATGCAGCGCCTGTTTGATTATCTGACCGATACGGGCAGCCTGCCGTGCATCGAGAACGTGGCATCGCCTTTTGCTGAATATAATTCTCTCGACGAACTGTTCCGCGCCACCTACGAGCACGAACAGCTGATCACCCAGAAAATTAACGAACTGGTTCATGCGGCAATGATCGGCCAGGATTATCCAACCTTTAATTTCCTGCAGTGGTACGTTGCGGAACAACACGAAGAAGAGAAGCTGTTTAAATCCGTGCTGGATAAATTATCCCTGGTAGGTAAATCCGGCGAAGGACTTTACTTTATTGATAAAGAACTGTCGACTCTCGATACGCAGAATTAATATCAGCGCGGTGCCGGTTTCCGGCGCCGCGTTAATTTACCTTTCCCGTGCATTAAAACACGCATTTTATTCCCCGTACGCCTTATTTACGTCACGCCTGACCGTCGCGCCACTCAGGATGGGCAGTAGCGCAGTACGTAAACCTTTCATTACACGTCTTGTAACGGTGGTTTGACGAATTACCGCTTTTGCCTTACTCTGCGCCGCAGATTTTGTTGCGGTTAAGCGTCGTTGTAGAGGAAAGCGTGAAGAACAGAACCCTGGGAAGTATTTTTATCGTCGCCGGAACGACGATTGGCGCAGGAATGCTGGCAATGCCTCTGGCTGCCGCGGGAGTGGGATTTGGGATGACCCTGCTGCTGCTTGGCACGCTCTGGGCATTAATGTGCTATACCGCACTGCTGCTGCTTGAGGTTTACCAGCATGTGCCCGCCGATACCGGGCTGGGTTCGCTGGCGGCGCGCTACCTGGGACGCTACGGCCAGTGGATCACCGGCTTTAGCATGATGTTCCTGATGTATGCCCTCACGGCCGCGTATATCAGCGGTGCCGGGGAGCTAATCGCCTCCAGCGTCAACGACTGGTTTGGCTCTGACATTACCCCTGCAACGGGGGCTATCTTCTTTGCGCTTATTGGCGGCGGCGTGGTCTGCGTGGGCACATCGCTGGTCGATCTCTTTAACCGTTTTCTGTTCAGCGCCAAAATTCTGTTTCTGGTTGTCATGCTGGCGCTGCTGGCACCACACGTGCACAAGGTGAACCTGCTGACGCTGCCGCTGGAGCAAGGGCTGGCGCTTTCCGCCATCCCGGTCATTTTCACCTCGTTTGGCTTCCACGGCAGCGTGCCGAGCATCGTCAGCTATATGAACGGTGATGTCCGCAAGCTGCGTCGTGTGTTTGTTATCGGCAGCGCCATTCCGCTGATCGCCTACATTTTCTGGCAGCTGGTGACGCTGGGTAGCATTGACTCTTCAACCTTCGTCGGGCTGATGGCGCAGCACGCTGGCCTGAACGGTTTTCTGTTGTCGCTACGCGAGGTGGTCACCTCGCCGCACGTGGAGCTGGCGGTTCACCTGTTTGCCGACCTGGCGCTCGCGACCTCGTTCCTGGGCGTAGCGCTCGGCCTGTTCGATTACCTGGCCGACCTGTTCCAGCGTCGCAATACTGCCGCCGGACGGTTACAGACAGGAGCCATTACCTTCCTGCCGCCGCTGGCGTTTGCGCTGTTTTACCCTCGCGGGTTTGTGATGGCGCTGGGCTACGCGGGGGTGGCGCTCTCTGTCCTGGCCCTGCTGCTCCCTTCCCTGCTGGCGTGGAAAAGCCGTCAGCAGCATCCTCAGCAAGGATATCGCGTCGCGGGGGGAAAACCGCTGCTGTGCGTTGTGTTTGGCTGTGGGGTAATGATTATTCTGGTGCAGGTGTTGATTGCAGCCGGGATGCTGCCGGAAGTGGGTTAAAGATAAAAGGGGCTATCATCAGCCCCTTTTTTTATCAGTGCAGGCAGCAGCTCTTAAACTTCTTCCCGCTGCCGCAAGGACACGGATCGTTACGCCCCACTTTCGTGCCGTTCACGACAGGCTTCTTCGCTTCCGGCTGCTGCGGGTTCTCCACCCAGTAGTTGTATAAGCGCAGGGCCGCAGGCTGGATGCTTTCGATGCTGGCGATATACTCCTCTTCGGACAGTTCATCCAGCTTCTCGCTGTTCTCTTCCGTTCCGTGCAGGGCAATCACGTCGAGATCGGCCTTCAGGGCTTCCGGCAAGGCTGACCAGTCCGTCAGCGCCACGCCGCGCATGTAGCCATAGCACCACTCTTCGACCACGGTGTAACTCTCACCGTCAACGTCGTTATAGCCGAACAGCGGCTCAAACTGATCCGGGTATTCACTCAGGCGCTCGGCAATATCGTTCATATGCTTAAAGCAGAGATCGATAAAACGGTTCATCTCGCGATCGTTTTTCCAGCGCGGGATGTACTTCTCCCCGCCCCACACCGCCACCAGCCAGGCATCTGGCTCAACGACAACAGGGCCGGAAAGCACTGCAGTAAGCATGCCGTCCAGTTCGGACACGTCAATTACGGACGCATCGTCATGACCGTAAGACATTAATGTCTCTTCCAGCCACGCCATTTCGCTTTCATTTAATGGACCTTCCGTCATCGCGGACACTCCTGATAAAAAAGGAAAGGATCCTACCACAGATCGCACGCCTGCCCTGGCTGAAGTTTAGGTCTTTATTGCTGCAAAAGTGTGCAAATCGTGACCGTTGCACAACTTATGGGCTTTATTGTTAACGATGTGTGATCTCCGCTGTAAATTCTTCTCCTGGCGCAGGGCGGGATAACGCGGCGCTCTATACTCAAACATGTCATAACCCCGTCAAGGGGTTAACCATTCTGGCAACGTTTTTGCTTGCTGTTCTTCGCGCGACGCTGCGCATGGAAACCTCGCCGTATCACGCAGGATGCCGTTCGTTTAGTGCATTTTGTTCTTGCTCGTGTTTTTGGATTGGCTGCGCCCTGGGCGTTCAGGCTTACGCCGTGGTGCAAAAACCTCTTTGCTAAGGACCATAATAATGTCGCTGAAATTTATCAAAACGCCTGTTTCTCTTGTGCTGGCCGGTTGTCTGGTAACGGCATTTTCCGCCCGGGCAGATATCGTGATCGGTGTCGCCGGACCGTTCACGGGCCCTAATGCCACCTACGGCGATCAGTACTGGCACGGCGCAACGCAGGCCGCCGAAGACATTAACGCCGCAGGCGGTATTAACGGTGAGAAGATCAAACTGGTTCAGGGAGATGACGCCTGCGAGCCTAAGCAGGCGGTGGCCGTCGCCAACCGCTTAGTCGACCAGGATAAGGTCAACGCCGTAGTCGGCCACTTCTGCTCCTCTTCCACCATGCCCGCCTCCGAGGTGTATAGCGACGCGGGCATCATCGCGATTACTCCCGGCTCAACTAACCCGCAGATCACCGAACGCGGCATGAGCGACATGTTCCGCATGTGCGGCCGCGACGACCAGCAGGGTCAGGTCGCCAGTGACTTCATCATCGACAAGCTGAAAGCCAAACGCGTGGTCATCATTCACGATAAAGACACCTATGGACAAGGGCTGGCAGACGCCACCAAAGCGGCGCTGGCGAAGCGCGGGGTCAAGGATGTGATGTATGAAGGTTTATCCCGCGGTGAAAAAGACTTTAACGCGCTGGTGACGAAGATCGGCGCGCAAAAACCGGACGTGGTGTTCTTCGGCGGCTGTCACCCGGAAGCTGGCCCGCTGGTTCGCCAGATGCGTGAACAGGGGGTGCAGGCGAAATTCTTCTCCGGCGACTGCATTGTCAACGAAGAGATGGTGACGGCAGCGGGCGGCCCGCAATATACCAACGGCATTTACATGACCTTTGGTAAAGATCCGCGCCTGATCCCGGACGGTAAAGCGGTTATCGACAAATTCCGCGCCGGTAAATTCGAGCCGGAAGGTTATACCCTCTACTCCTATGCCTCCGTACAGGCCATTGCCGCAGCCTTCAAGGCCACCGGCGGCAAAGATTCCGCGAAAGCCAGCGAGTGGCTGAAAGCCAATTCCGTCGACACGGTGATGGGCAAAAAATCCTGGGACAGCAAAGGCGACCTGAAAGTGTCTGACTACGTGGTTTACCAGTGGGACGACAAGGGAAAATATAAGGAAGTGCAGTAACGGGACGGAGTCACGCTCAACGTCGGCGGGCTTGCCCGTCGGCGCGTAATAAACATCAGGCTGCGCGCCTCGCGCAGCCTATAAAACGAGCGCGCTAAGATGAGTACATTCTTCCTGCAGCAGTTAGTCAATGGCTTAACGCTGGGCTCCGTCTACGGCCTGATCGCCATCGGCTACACCATGGTGTACGGCATTATCGGGATGATCAATTTCGCCCACGGCGAAGTGTATATGATTTCCGCCTATCTCTGCGCCATTGGTCTGGCGCTGCTCTCTTTCTTCGGGCTTGAGTCCTTCCCCCTGCTGATTCTGGGTACGCTGGTGTTCACCATCGCGGTAACTGGCGTGTACGGCTGGACTATCGAGCGTATCGCCTACAGGCCGCTGCGCAACTCCACGCGCCTGGCGCCGCTTATCTCCGCCATCGGGATGTCGCTTATCCTGCAAAACTACGCCCAGCTGAGCCAGGGCCCGCGCCAGCAAGGGGTGCCGACCATGCTCGACGGCGTGATTCGACTGCATCTTGGCGACGGGTTCGTGCAGATAACCTACACCAAAGTGTTTATTCTGCTCGCCTCGTTTGCCGGCATGCTGGTGCTTACGTGGATAATCAACCATACCCGGCTGGGGCGGATGTGCCGCGCGGTACAGCAGGATCGCAAAATGGCCTCTATTTTGGGGATCAACACCGACCGGATTATCTCCCTGGTCTTTGTTATCGGCGCGGCGATGGCCGGCCTGGCGGGCGTACTCATCACCATGAATTACGGCACCTTTGATTTCTACGTCGGGTTTGTGATTGGCATTAAGGCCTTTACGGCGGCGGTGCTCGGCGGTATCGGTTCCCTGCCCGGCGCCATGCTCGGTGGCCTTATCCTGGGCGTCGCAGAAGCCCAGTTCTCGGGCATGGTGAACTCGGATTATAAAGATGTCTTCTCGTTTGGCCTGCTGGTCATGATCCTGATTTTCCGGCCCCAGGGTCTGCTCGGGCGTCCGGTTGTGGCCAAAGTGTGAGGAAGAGAATGATGACATCGCACGGTTTTTCTCTCAAGCGCTGCGTTCTGGACGCGATTTTTTCCGGGCTGATTGCGCTGATTATCTTCGGCCCGATTGCTGGCGTGGTGCTGGACGGGTACAGCTTTAACTTTGCCGGACAACGGCTGGCCTGGATGGTCGGCATTGTAATGCTGGGGCGTTTTCTCTTGAGCGCTTTTTTGGGTACCGCCGCGGGCGCTCGTTTCCAGGCGCGCTTCGAAGCCGATAACGCGGGCGTCTATGTTAGGTCTCCGGACTACAAAAGCCGCATGCGCTGGATTATTCCTCTGGTGATTGCGCTTGCGGTTTGCTTCCCGTTTGTCGCCACCAAGTATGTGCTGACCGTCGCCATTCTCGGGCTGATCTACGTGCTTCTCGGTCTGGGGCTGAACATCGTCGTGGGGCTGGCCGGCCTGCTGGACCTGGGGTACGTCGCCTTCTACGCGATTGGCGCGTACGGTCTGGCGCTGGGGTATCAGTATCTGGGGTTAGGCTTCTGGAGCATGCTGCCGCTGGCGGCAATCATGGCCGCCGCCGCCGGTGCCCTGCTCGGCTTTCCGGTACTGCGCATGCACGGCGACTATCTGGCGATCGTCACCCTCGGGTTCGGGGAGATCATTCGCCTGATCCTGAACAACTGGCCGACCTTCACGGGGGGGCCAAACGGCGTGTCAGCTCCTCCCCCCACCTTTTTCGGCCTGGAATTTGGACGACGCGCGAAAGAAGGCGGCGTGCCTTTTCACGAGTTTTTCCACCTGACCTACAACCCGAACATGAAGTTTATCTTTATCTATACCGTACTGTTTCTGGTGGTGATGCTGGTGCTCTACGTCAAACACCGCCTGACGCGGATGCCGATTGGCCGGGCGTGGGAAGCCCTGCGAGAAGACGAAATTGCCTGCCGCTCGATGGGGTTGAATCATGTCCTGGTGAAGCTCTCCGCCTTTACGCTGGGCGCGTCGACCGCGGGGATTGCCGGGGTGTTCTTCGCAACCTATCAGGGGTTTGTGAATCCGACCTCCTTTACCTTCTTTGAATCCGCGCTGATCCTCGCCATCGTGGTGCTGGGCGGCATGGGCTCGACGCTTGGCGTGGTGCTGGCCGCCTTCGTGCTGACGGTAACGCCGGAGCTGCTGCGCAGTTTTGCGGAGTACCGCGTCCTGCTGTTTGGCATGCTGATGGTGGTGATGATGATCTGGCGTCCACGCGGCCTGATCCGCATTAACCGCAGCGGGTTTGCCGTGCGTAAGGGCGTGGCGCCATGAACGGGACGATATTGCGCGTGGAACATTTGATGATGCACTTCGGTGGGATTAAGGCGCTTAACGATGTAAATCTGGACGTGCAGCGCGGCTCCATTACCGCCCTTATCGGGCCAAACGGAGCGGGAAAAACAACCGTGTTTAACTGCCTGACGGGTTTCTATAAGGCCTCCGGCGGCAATATTTTATTTTCTACCCGCACTAAAACGACCAACGTTATTCAGGTCCTCGGACAAAAATTCCAGCCGGGCGACTGGATTAACCCCGCGCAGTTCGGGCAGCGCCTGTTCTACAAAATGTTTGGCGGAACGCACCTGGTAAACCGCGCCGGTCTAGCGCGCACCTTTCAGAACATCCGCCTTTTTCGCGAGATGTCTGTCGTGGAAAACCTGCTGGTTGCGCAGCATATGCGCGTTAACCGCAATCTGCTCGCCGGGATCTTAAACACGCCGGCATATCGGCGGGCGGAAAGCGATGCCCTGGACAGGGCCTTCTACTGGCTGGAGGTGGTGGACCTGGTGGAGTGCGCCAATCGCCTGGCGGGAGAGATGTCGTACGGGCAGCAGCGGCGTCTGGAGATCGCGCGGGCAATGTGTACCGGGCCCGAGATGATCTGTCTGGATGAGCCCGCCGCCGGGCTTAACCCGGTCGAAACGCATAAGCTGAGCAGCATTATTCGTTTCCTGCGCGATCGTCATGACATCACGGTCTTACTAATTGAACATGATATGGGGATGGTGATGGAGATTTCGGACGACATTATCGTGCTCGACCACGGCGATGTTATTGCCAGAGGGAAGCCCGAACAGATCCAGCATGATGAAAAAGTGATTGCTGCCTACCTGGGCACGGACGAAAGCGAGGTGACCCTATGACCGAACCGCTGCTGGCATTTCGCGAGGTGGATGTGTTCTACGGTGCCATTCAGGCGCTGAAGCAGGTCTCCCTGGAGGTCAATAAAGGTGAGACCGTGGCGCTGATTGGCGCGAACGGCGCGGGTAAATCGACACTGCTGATGTCTATCTTTGGCCAGCCGCGCATCCGGAGCGGGCAGATTCTGTTCAGTGGTGACGACATCAGCCATCAATCCACCCACTACGTCGCCTCCGGCGGCATTGCGCAGGCGCCTGAAGGCCGGCGTGTCTTCCCGGATATGACCGTCGAAGAGAACCTGCTGATGGGAACCATCCCCATCGGCAACCGGTTTGCGGCTGAAGATATGCAAACCATGTTCGACCTGTTCCCTCGCCTCAAGGAGAGGCGCAAGCAGCGCGCGATGACCATGTCCGGCGGGGAACAGCAGATGCTGGCGATCGCCCGGGCGCTGATGAGCCGTCCCAGGCTGCTGTTGCTGGATGAACCGAGCCTGGGCTTAGCGCCGATAGTGGTGAAACAGATCTTCCAGACGCTGCGCGAGCTGGCCCGCAACGGCATGACCATTTTTCTGGTGGAGCAGAATGCGCACCATGCGTTGAAGCTTTCCGACCGCGGATATGTGATGGTTAACGGGCAGATCCGGTTGAGCGGCAGCGGCGAGGAGCTGCTGGGAAATCAGGAGGTGAGGAAGGCGTATTTGGGTGGATATTAAAACGCCCGCGATAGCGGGCATAAAGATGCCGTATGGATTAACCAAACACCATTATACAAACAGATAGTGGTTTAATTCCGATCACCCTTATTTACAAAAAACTGCAACTTACAGGCGTAATGTTTCCCTTGTTAACCATTAGTTCTATAAGGGATTAAATTATGTGGAGTGCCCATAAAGCCGCAGTTTACGCCCGCCAGCATGCGGGCGAGCATAGCCAGAAAAGATGTGCAGAATTTGTTTCAAAAGCGATTCGCGCTGGCGGTGCTAATCTGCAGAACACACATTATGCTAAGGATATGAAAAGCAATTTGATTTTGGCTGGCTTCCATCAGATTTACGGCGAGCCTGTTGAGGGTGACGTGGCAGTGATTCAGCCTACAGCCCACCACCCCTATGGCCATGCATGCATCTATGGCGGGAACGGCATCTGGTACTCTGATTTTGTTCAGCGAACAATGTATCCGGGAAAAGAATACCGGGAAGTAAAGCCAGCGTATGCAATATACAGGCATGACTAACATGAAAAAAATAATTCTTGCTGCCCTGCTTCTGCCCACTCTCGTATCAGCTGCACAGAAGCTACCCCCTGAGGCATCCGCCGCCCTTCAGTTTAATAAGTGGTACATCTCGCAGATTCTTAGCGGGAAAGAGCCAATAAAAAACTATGAAGCGCTGAGCCGATACGTTACCCGCGAAACAATCAGCAAACTCAAAGCCATGGATAAGCTGGATCCGGATGAATATGACGTGCCTGACGTCGATATGTTCATAAAGGCCCAGGGATATGATGATGACTGGGGCATCGTCAGTGCGCGGGCATTAGATTACGATGCCGCATGCATGCAGGTGTATATATCATTCGGCAAAAAGCGGGATCACACCGTGATTGACTGCATGGTCAAAGAAAATGGCGCATGGAAAGTTCAGTCCGTGGCAAGCGTGAATATTTCTGACAACCTGAGCGCAGAATGATATCGGCGATATGACAGGGGTCCTGATGCAATGCATCTTCGCGAATCCCTGTCGTATCGCCGACAAATACACCTTCGCTCTGGATAACTGAATAATAACAATGATGCAAGAAAGTGGATTTCAGGCACAAAAAAACCACCTTTCGGTGGTTTCACGACACTGCTTATTGCTTTGATTATTCTTTGTTTCCCATGGTACCCGGAGTGGGACTTGAACCCACACAGCGCGAACGCCGAGGGATTTTAAATCCCTTGTGTCTACCGATTCCACCATCCGGGCTCGGGAAGAAAGTGGAGGCGCGTTCCGGAGTCGAACCGGACTAGACGGATTTGCAATCCGCTACATAACCGCTTTGCTAACGCGCCGTAAAACTTTTCTAACTGACACCCGCTATTGCGCATGTCTTTAATCTGGAGCGGGAAACGAGACTCGAACTCGCGACCCCGACCTTGGCAAGGTCGTGCTCTACCAACTGAGCTATTCCCGCATGTTATCAAGTTAACTGCTAACCACTTGATTTCATTATCGTCCGGCTTGCTGTGCCGCCGTTCGATGCGTTGCATTCTACTGATATGACGTGATGAGTCAACGTTATTTTTTGCTTGTCTGGATTGTTTGCTGAAAATTACGGCGAAACGATCACTGATCAAGCAAATCCCCGCGCGCAGCGTTCAAATATTGCAGCATTGACCACAGCGTCAGCACTGCCGCCACCCACAGGAGGCCAATCCCCGCCCACTCAACCCAGGCGTTTGGACGCCAGAGCATCCACACCAGCGAGGCCATCTGCGCGGTGGTTTTCACTTTACCAATCCAGGATACCGCGACGCTGCTGCGTTTCCCCAGCTCCGCCATCCACTCACGCAGCGCAGAGATGATGATCTCACGGCCAATCATAGTCGCGGCGGGCAGCGTCACCCACCAGGTATGATAGTGCTCAGCCACCAGCACCATCGCGATCGCGACCATCACTTTATCCGCTACCGGATCGAGAAAGGCGCCGAAACGGGTACTCTGGTTCCAGCGGCGCGCCAGATAGCCATCAAACCAGTCAGTTACCGCTGCAATAAGGAAGATCAATGCGCAGGCGAACGGTGCCCAGACGACCGGCAGGTAAAACGCCAGCACAAAGAACGGAATGAGTACAACACGAAAGAGAGTGAGCAACGTAGGGATATTATATTGCATAGTGACGGTAACTATTTGTTGTCAGTAAAATTTAGCTCTATGTTGCTACAGAGCCCTCAATGTTTCAACGAGTAGTAGATCTTTTCTGCCAGCCCTTGCGAAATACCCGGCACTTTTGCAATTTCCTCCATACTGGCGTTGAGTAATCCTTGCAATCCGCCCATATACTTCAGCAGCATCTGGCGGCGTTTTGGCCCAACGCCCTCAATAGTCTCAAGCGTGCTCGTGTTTTTGACCTTCGCCCGTTTTTTGCGGTGGCCGCTGATGGCATGGTCGTGCGACTCATCGCGAATATGCTGGATGACGTGCAGCGCCGGGGAGTCCGGCGGCAGGCTGAAGCCCTCACCTTCCGGCTCAAAAAACAGCGTTTCCAGACCGGCCTTACGATCGGCCCCTTTTGCCACGCCTAACAGCAGCGGATGGTTTTTGTCCCACTCAACGTCGAGCGACTCGAATACCGCTTTCGCCTGACCTAGCTGCCCTTTCCCACCGTCGATAAGAATCACGTCCGGGATCTTGCTCTCTTCAATCGCTTTACCGTAGCGACGGCGCAGCACCTGATTCATGGCAGCATAGTCGTCACCCGGCGTGATGCCGGTGATGTTATAGCGGCGATACTCGGCGCGCAGCGGGCCGTTGGCGTCAAATACCACGCAGGACGCCACCGTCTGCTCACCCATCGTATGGCTGATATCGAAACATTCCATTCGCTTCACTTCCGGCAACTTCAGGAGCGTCGCCAGCGCGGTTAGACGCTGGCTAACCGTCGATTGCTGGGACAGTTTAGTGGTGAGCGCCGTCGCCGCGTTGGTCCGCGCCAGCTTCAGATAGCGTGCACGGTCGCCGCGCGGTTTGGTTTGAACATTGACCCGACGCCCGGCCAGTTCGGAAAGCGAATCGGCCAGCAGGGTTTTGTCATCAAGGCTAAAATCGAGCAGGATCTCCGAGGGCAGCGTACGCATCTGGCTGCCCTGAAGATAAAACTGGCCAACAAAGGTTTCCACCACTTCACCCAGCTCAGTGCCGCCAGGCACCTTCGGGAAATAGCTGCGGCTGCCGAGCACTTTGCCCTGGCGAATAAACAGCACATGCACGCAGGCCATGCCGGCGTCGAAGGCCACGCCAATAACGTCGAGATCGTCGCCGGTATTTGAGACAAACTGTTTCTCAGTGACTCTGCGCACCGCCTGGATCTGGTCGCGGATCCGCGCAGCCTCTTCGAACTCAAGCGCGGCGCTGGCTTTTTCCATTCTGCCGATCAGCTGGGTTAAAACCTGATCGTCTTTGCCAGCTAAGAACAGGCGTACGTATTCTACCTGCTGCGCATACTCGTCTTCACTGACCAACCCGGCAACACAGGGGCCAAGGCAACGCCCAATCTGGTACTGTAAACACGGGCGCGAGCGGTTGCGGTAGACGCTGTTTTCACACTGGCGGATCGGGAAGATTTTTTGCAGCAGCGCCAGCGTCTCCCGCACGGCATAGCCATTCGGGAAGGGGCCGAAATATTCCCCTTTCGCGTGTTTTGCGCCGCGGTGCATCGCCAGACGCGGATGGGTGTCACCACTCAGAAAAATAAACGGATAGGATTTGTCGTCCCGCAGCAGCACGTTATAGCGCGGCTGGTAGAGCTTAATATAGTTGTGCTCAAGCAGCAGCGCTTCCGTCTCGGTATGCGTCACGGTGACATCAATATTCTGAATGAGTGAGACCAGCGCTTCGGTCTTACGGGAGGCAAGGTTACTGCGGAAATAGCTGGAAAGACGCTTTTTAAGATCTTTGGCCTTCCCCACATAGATAACCGTACCGCCAGCGTCATACATCCGATAGACGCCTGGCTGGCTGGTTACGGTTTTCAGAAATGCTTTTGAATCGAATACATCACTCACTGACTTAACAACGTCTCCGCGTTACATAAACCGTGCCGGATGGCCAGATGAGTCAGTTCAACATCACCATGAATGTTCAGTTTACTGAACATACGATAACGATAGCTGTTGACCGTTTTTGGGCTGAGATTCAGCTGCTCTGAGATCTCATTCACTTTCTGACCCTTGGTGATCATCAGCATAATCTGCAATTCACGCTCAGACAAACTGGCAAACGGTGATTCCGTTTTCTCGGGTTCGATCTGGCTCAGCGCCATCTGCTGCGCAATGTCGGAGGCAATGTAACGCTGCCCGGCAAATACAGAACGGATAGCATTGACGACCTCCTGCGGTGCGGCGCCTTTGCTCAGGTAACCGGCTGCCCCCGCCTGCATCACCTTCGCGGGAAGCGGATTTTCAGTATGCACGGTCAGCATGATGACTTTTGTATCAACAAAGGTACGCGCGATTTTGCGTGTTGCCTCAAGGCCACCGATACCGGGCATATTCATATCCATCAGCACCACATCGGCCGAGTTTGTGCGGCACCATTTTACGGCATCTTCCCCACAGCACGCCTCACCGGCAACTTTAATACCTTTAATATCTTCAAGAATGCGTCGTATCCCTGCGCGCACCAGTTCGTGGTCATCAACAAGAAGGACGTTGATCAAAGGAAATGTCTCCAGAATAGGGATAACGCTACTGAGTGATAATTTGGCTTATATTAACGGTTTTCATCACAAGATTAAAACGTTAAAAAATCGGCTATTCGATTTTGCTCTCGTTTTTGGAAATTAGCCTGTACAGTCCATGGAAAGAGAGCCCTTGCCATCAGAGCTTTTGCGGCTATTTTTAAGCATCTGTATTCAAAAAGTTACAAAAAGCTTGCACGCTTTCCTTGCGGAAAAACTGTTCTCAATTTTTGTAACAATAATTAACGGCAAGTAAACCTGGCGCAAACAATTAATAGCTGTACCAGAGCATCAGTTTACCGGCTGGCTCTGTTTACGCAAATAAACACTGGCGTAAAAGTACGAAAAACAACCGCTGCATTTTTTGCTGCAGCTTGTGGTATACTCCGCCGCCTTGACTTTCGTCGTCGCGCTTTAGCGCCGTTTAATAATGAGGAAAATAAATGAGCACACCTGAATTTGCCACTGCCGAGAATAACCAGGAACTGGCACAGGAAGTAAACTGCCTGAAAGCGCTGCTAACGCTGATGCTACAGGCGATGGGCCAGGCTGATGCTGGTCGTGTGATCATTAAAATGGAAAAACAAATCGCGCAGATGGAAGACCAGGCGGAATCGGCCGTATTTGCTAACACCGTTAAGCAAATCAAACAAGCGTACCGCCAGTAACAAAAAACGGCTGGATGCAGTGCATTCAGCCGTCCACTCGTCTGTCACGCAGAACGTACTCTCTAATCAGATCAGTCCTGTAGCCGCCGCATAACAGGCAATCTGCGTCTTGTTTGGCGCATTAAATTTTTTCTGCATATTCTTCTGATGGAAGTTAACCGTATTCTCTGAAATAGAGAGAATGATCGCTATTTCCGCCGACGTCTTACCTTCCGCGGTCCATTTCAAAATTTCTCGTTCGCGTTTGCTGAATTTCATCTCAGGCGGCATAACCATCTTATCTTCAAAACGCAGCAGCGCTGTTAATGCCATTTGCACCAGCATCTGCAGCCGCAGCTCTATTTCCTCGCCGGCAAACGGTCCTTCCTGCGCGCGAGTACGGGAAACAGAGAGGAAGCCGAGCGCATGATTAGGCAGCATCAGACACTGCGTTATTCCCGAACGTAGACCGAAGTCCTGCGCGCTACGCCATAATTCCTGAGCATCCGCAAATAATTCGTCCGTCCAGGGTAAATGCCCCTGAATGAAATTCTCCGGCTTTAGCACCGGATCGATGGTGAAATAGTTCTCTGATTGATATTGCGCCAGCCACTGTTGCGGATAAGTGGCATGCACAGCAATTTTAGGCCGCGTAAACGGCACCGGATGGCGCACACAGAGTGCGTAATAATCGAATTCCAGCGCCTGAGTTTGTCGCTGAAGTTCATGATATACCTCGGCGGCACAGGTCAATTCCTGAAACCGCAGGGAGCAATCCCGTCGCCAGGTGAAAAAGTCTGAATCCTTCATACTTACTAAAAGAAGCCTCTGAAAAGATAATCATTATTATGGTGAATATAACCTAACACATAAAACTTATTTCTAACTACAAAATATCGGCACTAGCACAATTAACTGTGCTATGGATAAGGATTATTCTGTTCGGGTGGAATAAAAGAACACCGTTTAAGGCGAAGAGCGAGAATAATTTGCTCCAGAAGAACTTTCTGGAGCAAATGAGTACATAAATGCTACTGCATAAGGAATTTTTCCAGGAACTGACGGGTTCGCGGCTGCTGGGGGTTAGCAAATAAGCTTTTCGCCGGTCCCTGCTCCACAATCCGCCCCTGGTCCATAAAGATGGCTCTGTCCGCCACGTCGCGCGCAAAACTCATTTCATGGGTCACGATAACCATCGTGCGTTTTTCCTGCGCCAGCTGGCGGATGGTGTTCAGCACCTCACCCACCAGTTCGGGATCGAGCGCGGAGGTCGGTTCATCAAACAGGATCACGTCAGGGCGCATCGCCAGCGCGCGCGCGATGGCCACGCGCTGCTGCTGCCCGCCCGACAGGCGGCGCGGATAGCTGGTCTCTTTCCCTGCCAGCCCGACTTTGGCGAGCAACTCGCGGGCGCGTGCCGTCGCTTCCTCTTTGGGTTCACCTTTTACAATGACCGGTCCTTCAATAATATTTTCCAGCACCGTGCGGTGCGGGAATAGATTGAAGCTCTGGAACACAAAGCCAATATGCTGACGCAGGCGGCGAATCAACCCTTTCTGCTGGCTGATGGATTTACCGGTATCAATCGTTATCTCCCCTACCCGAATGGTGCCCCCTTCCGGCTGCTCAAGCAGGTTGATACTACGCAGCAGCGTGGTTTTCCCCGACCCGCTCGGGCCAATAATCGCCACGACTTCGCCCTGCTCAACTTCCAGGTCGATGCCGTGGAGCACCGTTTGCCCGTGGAATTTTTTCACCAGGTTTTTGACGTCAATTGCACTCATTTTGGATCACGCTCCTGGCGGTTAAGCTGGTTTTCAAAGTAGTTTTGCAGAGCAGACAACACCGTCGCCATCACCCAGTAGATCAGCGAGGCGGCCAGATACATGGTGAAAACTTCAAGGGTGCGCGAGGTAATGAGCTGCGCCTGACGGAACAGCTCCGGCACCTGGATGGTTGCCGCCAGAGAGGTATCTTTTACCAGGCTGATGAAGCTGTTGCTCAGCGGCGGAAGCGCTACCCGCGCCGCCTGCGGCAGAATGGCGCGTCGCAGCGTCTGCCACGGCGTCATCCCGATACTGGCCGCCGCTTCCCACTGGCCTTTATCAATCGACGAGATAGCCGCGCGCAGGGTTTCGGAGGTATAGGCCGCCGTGTTAAGCGACAGGCCAATCATCGCCGCCGGGATCGGATCGAGCTCGATGCCGAACTGCGGTAAACCGTAGTAGATCATAAAGAGCTGAGCGATAAGCGGCGTACCGCGAAACACGGAAATATAAAAGCGCGCCAGCCAGCGTACCGGCAGGATGGGCGACATGCGCATTAAGGCCAGTACAAAGCCCAGCACAAGACCGAAGAACATCCCGCCGATACTGAGCTGTAGCGTGAATACCGCACCTTTCAGTAGGAATGGCAGGGAATCAATAACCAGTTGAATACTTTCTTGCATTATTATTTTTCGACCTGATTTTTAGACATGAGGATGATAAGCAAACAGCGCGGGCGCCCCGCCGGTGTGCACAAATAAAATCGGCCCTTCATCCTTAAAGCGTTTCTGCGCAATGCCATCGATAAGCCCGGCCATCGCTTTACCCGTATAGACCGGATCGAGCAGCATACCTTCAAGGCGCGCCAGCAGCTTAACGGCTTCCATCCCCTCTTCATTAGGCGTGCCGTAGCCCGGCGCAAAATAGTCATCCCAGAGCAAGATCTCGGCCCTGGCCTTCAGCTCCAACTGCTCTGCCACCGCCTGTTGCAGCGCTACTACTTTTGGCTTCTGGTCCGCGACGCTGCGGGAAACCGTCACGCCAATCAGCTCGACATCCGGCAGAAGCTGTTCCAGCCCCACCGCCAGCCCGGCATGCGTGCCCGCGCTTCCGGAGGCGACAACGACAGACGAGAGGCTAACGGCGCCCTCGCACTGCTGGGCGATTTCCAGCGCACTTTCCACATAGCCCAGCGCGCCCAGCGCGTTCGAACCGCCGACGGGAATAACGTAGGGGCGGAAACCCTGCGCTTCCAGACGCGTCGCCAGATCGTCGAGCTGCGCGGTCGGGTCGGTCAACGCATCCACCATCTCCACCTGCACGTTGAACAGGTCTAAAAGCAGACGGTTACCGTTGGACAGATAGTTTTCCGCCCGCGTGCCAATCGGGTTTTCCAGCAGAGCCACGCAGTGAAGCCCGAGTTTTGCCGCCACGGCGGCCGTCTGACGAACATGGTTGGACTGAATGGCCCCGGCAGTAATAAGCGTATCCGCGCCTTCGCGCAGCGCGTCAGCCGCCAGAAACTCCAGCTTGCGCAGCTTATTGCCCCCCATCGCCATCGGCGTCACGTCATCGCGCTTAATAAAAATATCGCGTCCCAGGTAATCAGAAAATCGCGGCAGGTACTCCAGCGGCGTCGGCGCGCCGATAAACTCCAGACGGGGAAAGCGCGTTAAATTCTGTAGTGACATGGACTCTCCGGTAACTCAGACAAAATGTGATATTTTTCATTATGCACGCAGACGCGTAAGAAATAAAAAAGGCGCTTTTAAAAGCGCCTTTTTCCAGGTCACCGACTTATTTGGTGACGTCGGCCCCGAACCACTTCTCAGACAGCGCCTTCAGGCTGCCGTCTTTCTGCATGTCAGCAATCGCGGAATCAATGGCTTTCACCAGATCCTCGTTGCCTTTACGGACGGCCACGCCGGATTCCTGACGAGAGAACGCATCACCCGCTACTGCCAGGGTATTGTTGGTTTTCTTCACCAGATCCAAAGCGGCCAGACGGTCAACCAGAATGGCGTCGATACGGCCTACGCGCAGGTCCTGATATTTCGTCGGGTCATCATCATAGGTGCGGATGTCCACGCCCTGAACGTTCTGGCGCAGCCACTCTTCGTAGTTAGTTCCCAGACCGACGCCGACTTTTTTGCCTTTCAGATCGGCAGCGGATTTAATGGAGCCTTCGTTACCTTTCTTCACCAGCGCCTGAATACCTGACACGGTGTACGGCGTGGAGAAGTCATACTTCTTCTTACGCTCGTCAGAAATGGTCACCTGGTTAATCACCACGTCAATACGTTTTGAATCCAGCGACGCCAGCATACCGTCCCATTTGGTCGGTTTCAGGGAGGCTTTAACGCCGAGGTGCTTCGCCAGTTCTTCTGCAAATTCCACTTCAAAACCGGTCAGCTTGCCGTCATCGCCCTGGAAACTGAAGGGAGGATAGGTTCCTTCCAGCCCGACCAGCAGCGTACCGCGCTCTTTTACTTTATTCAGCAGGTTTTCTGCGGCGAACGTTTTCACGCTCATGCCCGCAACCAGCGCGACGGCCATAACACCCATCAGCGCCTGACGACCCAGAAGTGCAAATTTCATAAATACCCCGATATAGTGGAATTTTTACGTAGTGTAGAGAAATCGCCTGCAACGTCAAAGGCGACTGCGCTACATCTTATTCTTTTTTAATATATATCAGAAGTTGTTCCGGCGAGCGCTTTCTGCTTCGCGGAACCCGGCATTTGCACCTTATATTGCGCATACTTGCGCAGCGCAATACGGTAGTTGTTGGTGCTGGTTGCAGGCAGCCACGGCTCCAGATTTTCATCCAGGTAACCGGTCTTCAGCAGATCGCGAGAGATATTGTTAACGCTCAGATGCTGCCCAAGACGGCGCAGGCGAACCACATATTCGCGCACGGTGCCGTGGCTCATCTCCGTTTGTTCAAACAGGAATTGTTTGAAGCCGATGATATCGAAGAAGTCGCTTTGCTCTTTGCAATGGAGATCGCCACAGAAACGGCAAAGCGCCACCCACTCTTTTTGCTCTTCGAGCCACGCGGCTTCATCCATTAACGTGTCGAGGCGAGAGATAGCGATTTTATTCACGATCTCGCCGCGGCGAACCAGCGTGATACGATCGAGTAATTTGTTACAGTGGGCGCAATGCGTCTGGCTGTGTTTAAAGTCTTTCAGGTAGCGGCTTAAAGGCCGTCTTTTAGATTGCTGCACCGTCATGATAACTCCTGGTTGTCAATACGTTGTGCGGCATTTTTCGGGTGATTGGATCACCTATAACTTACCCAGTTTGGTTCGTAAGCGTTTAATGGCCTGGCTGTGCAGCTGGCTAACCCGCGACTCCCCCACCTCCAGAACCGCGCCAATCTCTTTGAGATTAAGCTCTTCCTGGTAATAAAGGGTCAACACCAGCTGTTCGCGCTCGGGCAGAGCTTCAATCGCTTCCATTACGCGCTGGCGTAAATTCCCTTCCATTAAATGGTGTAACGGGTTTTCCTGCTGGTGCTCGTCCGTCACCAGCTCGATGCTATCGCCATGCTCTTCGCGCCACTCGTCATAGGAGAAGAGTTGGCTATTATTGGTATCGAGCAACATCTGACGATACTCTTCAACAGCAATACCAAGACGTTCCGCCACTTCGGTTTCCGTTGCGTTGCGTCCCAGTTCCTGTTCCAGCTGTCCCATCGCATGCGCCACTTCGCGCGCGTTGCGGCGAACGCTGCGCGGCACCCAGTCGCGGCTGCGCAGCTCGTCCAGCATCGCACCACGAATACGCTGAACTGCGTAAGTCGTAAATGCCGTTCCTTGCAGAGCGTCGTATCGGTCAACTGCATTCAATAACCCGATACCGCCCGCCTGTAGCAGATCGTCAAGTTCCACGCTCGCCGGCAAACGCACCTGGAGGCGCAATGCTTCGTGACGCACCAGCGGGACATAACGCTGCCACAGCGAGTGTTTATCCATTACACCTTCAGCGGTATAGAGTGAATTCACGATAAACAGCCCTGCGTTAGTTGAGTTATCGGCATGATTATCCGATTCTGCAGGGCGTTCAATTGGATGAAAAAGGGGGATAAAGTGAGGTTATTCTGAGGTTGCCCACAGCAGGGGCAACTTTTCTGACTAAATTAACAGTTGTAACAATGAAAGATCGTCGCCCAATTTGACGCTATCTATATGTTGATAAAAGAGCTTTCCGGCTTCCTGATTATGCTGGCTCAGAGAGTGGAAGCTGTAAATAACGTCAATAATATTGTCTTGTTCAATTTTCCCCGCCGCGATGGCCTGACCGGCAAGCAGCGATTTGAGAAAATAGAACTCCGCAACGATTAAATAAAGATTATTCAACATGCTGCGGCCATTGCTCTGCGGGAAGCCCTGCTCCCAGAGCTTGTATTTAAAAAAGTTCTTAAACAGGTGATCGTTTGCCGCTATGTAACCGCCCGCTACATCGCGCCAGACGGACTCGATGTTTTCCATGACCTTTTCTGCCGAAACGGTGTCATCGACAGATTCAAACTGTTTATAAAGCTGATCAAAATAACGGTTTAATACGGCGCCACCGCGGGCCGTCGCTTTCTTCGTAAAGTAGCTTTGGATGAGCGAGATTAACGCGAATTTCAGGCTGTAGTTCTGATTAAACCCGCCTAACTCCGTCTTGATTTTACCGCTCACCAGCTCGTTCACCAGCGAAAAATAAACCGTTTCGAGCATGCTGATATTCTCTTCCAGGTTTTCGAGCTTTTCAGCCACCATGAGGAATTTCACCACGGCATAAACTTGTTCTTCAACGCTCACCGCCTCAACGCTGAAGAGGTTCTGGCAGAAGAGATTGATGACCTTAATCTTCAAATCCATCGCTGGCGCATTATTCACGTCCTGCTGAACGCTGATGGATTCCATCATCGACATCGATGCCCGATCGTTCAACAGCAGACGGGTCACTTCCGGACACGAGAGATTAAGTGATTTTTCAATTTCATTTTTATAGACCCGGTTTGTCCGCGGGAACGTCGAACAGGTCGGGCTTAAGGCCTGAGCGCCCATGGCGCTATGAATAGAACAGAGCTTTTCCGTATCCATAAACGGGCAGTTTTTACTTTCCGTATGGAAAATCACTTCGCCCCAGTTGCCGTACTGTTTTTTTGTGACTTTTATCGCCGTTTTCGCAGTGTGACGAATGGCGGCATTTTTACTGTTCAGATAGCGGTTAACGGAGGATTTATCAAACGCAATGGTCCAGCCCTGACAACAATGTTCACGGCATTCCCCACCGACACAGGAAAAATCTGCGACCAGTTTAGGCTGGGTAATAACGATCTGTTTCACGGGCGGATCCTCAAAATTCAGAGACAAAAAAACCCCGCCGAAGCGGGGTTTGATGCGTAAAATTAACGCAGCAGAGACAGAACGGTCTGTGGAACCTGGTTTGCCTGGGACAGAACAGAAGTACCAGCCTGCTGCAGGATCTGCGCGCGAGACATGTTGGAAACTTCAGTTGCGTAGTCAGCGTCCTGGATACGGGACTGAGCAGCAGACAGGTTGTTAGAGGTGTTGTTCAGGTTGTTGATTGCAGAAGTGAAGCGGTTCTGCACAGCACCCAGACCGGAACGAGCGGTATCAACTTTAGCGATAGCTTTGTCAATGGTGTCCAGATCGGTCGCAGTCATTGCTTTCAGGTCGATAGCGTTCACGCCCAGAGTCGTGGTGTCAGCTTTAGCACCGCTCAGGTCCAGATCGATGGTGTCGCCGTCGTTCACGCCAACCTGAATTTTAACCACACCAGCAGTACCTGCAGAACCGTCCAGCAGTTTGATGCCGTTGAAGTCAGTTTTGCTGGCAACACGGTTGATTTCAGCCAGACGAGCGGTAACTTCATCCTGCAGAGAAGCCAGGTCAGACGTGCTGTTGGTGCCGTTGCTTGCCTGAACAGCCAGTTCACGAACGCGCTGCAGGTTGTTGTTGATTTCGTTCAGGGAACCTTCAGCAGTCTGCGCCATGGAGATACCGTCGTTGGCGTTACGTGCTGCCTGAGTCATGCCTTTGATCTGAGCGGTCATGCGGTTTGCAATCGCCTGGCCAGCGGCATCATCTTTCGCGCTGTTGATACGCAGACCTGAAGACAGACGCTCAATAGCAGTGCCCAGAGAAGACTGAGATTTGTTCAGGTTGTTCTGAGTAGTCAGGGACAACAGGTTAGTATTGATAACTGCCATAATTTTCTTTCCTTCAAAAATTGGGTTTTAGGTCCGGTGCCTAACACTCACAGCGTCTCTCACCGTCAACAAGGTTATCGACGGGTCCCGAAAAGACTTTAGAATCAATTTCGAAAAAATTATAACTCAATGATTATTAATGGTTTTATTTTTAAAAAATCAATTAAGGTTCATCATAAGGTTATTATTTACGGCTTTTTATTACGCGGAATATGCCAAAAAAGGCACACACTTATCTGTGTTATTGACGCACTAAAAATCGTCCCAAAGAGCAATCGTTTCATTTAACGCGCCAGGACATGCCTATTCTTTGGATTATTTTTTTCTCACCATCGTAAACTTTTACTATTCGAGGCCGATAAGAGTCCTGAACTACTTTCGTATTTAAGGAAAATATGCATGGCTACTATCAGTAACCTCGGGATAGGTTCTGCAGGACTCGGGGAATTATATAATCAGTTGGATGCAGCAGAACGAACCAAGCTGACGACGATTACTACCCAGCAATCAACGTATAACGCACAGTTAAGCGCGTACGGCAAGCTGCAGAGTGCCATGACCTCGCTGCAGACTGCGACCGCTGCGCTGGGTAAAGCGACCACATGGAACTCAACCGCCGTAAGCAGCACCAACACGGCCTTTACGGCAACCACGACCGCAGACGCATCCGTCGGCTCTTATGTGGTTAATGTCAACCAGGTGGCAAAAGCACAGGCGCTCACGACGGGCTCCTATGCCACCAACACGGAGCTGCTGGGCGATACGACCGGCACGACGCGTAAAATTACGATTACCCAGCCGGGGACAAAAACGCCTTTAGAGGTGAACCTGGCCGATGGCGATACGTCGCTTGCCGGGATCGCGAGCGCGATTAATAAAGCGAACGGCAACGTCACCGCCAGCGTAATCAAGGCGAAAGATGGCGATTACCGCCTGATGCTCTCCTCGAAAACCACCGGTACGGATGGCGAGATGACCATCAGCGTCACCGGGGACGACAAGCTGCAAAGCGTAATCGGCTACGACTCAACCGCCAAAACCGGCGCGCTGGCGGTAAATACCGCGGCCCAGAACGCGATTATCGTTGTGAACGACATCAAGATTGAGCGTCAATCGAACACCATTTCCGATGCGCTGCCGGGGATGACCTTCACCGTGAAGGCAGAAAGTAAAGCGGATGAAATGCTGGAAGTGACGCGCGCCACGGATGCAAACCAAAAAGCCGTAACGGACTGGGTAACCGCGTATAACTCGCTGCAGTCCACCATTAACAGCCTCACCAAATATGTGCCGGTCGACGCAGGTTCTGGCAGCCAGTCCACCAGCAACGGCGCGCTGGTGGGTGATGCAAACGTGCGCGGGATCCAGTCTCAGCTGCGCGGTCTGCTGACCGAAGTTCAGGCTGGCTCCGTTCAGATCATGGCTCAGTTGGGGATTACCCAGGATCCGGTGAAAGGTGCAGACGGTACGGTCGGTAACCTTAAAGTGGATTCCGATAAGCTGAAAAAAGCGCTGACCGACAACCCGACCGCCGTACAGCAGTACTTTATCGGTGACGGAAAGAAAACCGGTCTGGCGACCCAGATGAACAACACGCTGACCACCATGCTCAGCACCAGCACCGGCAGCGCGGGCGTGATCCAGAACGCGAAAGACGGTATCAACAAAACGCTGAAAACCCTGGGCGAACGTTACGACTCTATGGAAGCCTCTATTGATGCCACCATGGCGCGTTACAAAGCGCAGTTCACCAGCCTGGACGTATTAGTCACCAAAATGACCAGTACGGCCAACTATCTGACCCAACAGTTCTCACAAAAATAGTCGTAGCCTTCAGGAGTGGATATGTATAAGACCTCTGGTGTTCAATCCTATCAGCAGATAGGAGTAGAAAGCGCAGTTATGAATGCCAGTCCACACCAGCTGATTGTCATGTTGTTCGACGGGGCGCATAGCGCCCTCGTCCGCGCGCGTTTGTTCATGGAAGCCGGACAAATTCGTGAAAAAGGCGAAGCGTTATCGAAAGCCATTAACATCATCGACAACGGTTTAAAAGCAGGACTGAACATGGAGGTTGAGAGCGAGCTGTCCAGTAATCTTGCCTCCTTGTACGAATATATGGTTCGACGTTTATTACTGGCGAACGTCAGTAATGACGTAGACGCAATTGTTGAAGTCGAGGGTTTATTAAACAACATTGCGGATGCGTGGAAGCAAATCGGCCCCAATGCGTCCTCTATTTCAGGATAATTTTGATGAATAATCCCAGCGCAGCGCTTAGCCACTGGCAGGCGTTACATGCTCAGAGCATTGCTATGCTAAATCTCGCACATTCTGGTCAATGGGATGCGCTTATTGAGCAGGAAATGCATTACGTTCAACTGGTGGAAAGGATTTCGCAAACGCCCATCATGTCATGCCCCCCGGCTCAGGTTGAGCAAGCGCGTGCGCTGCTGGAGATGATCCTCGACAATGAGAATACGTTAAAGGCGCTGCTGAAAGTGCGGATGGACGAACTGCGTAATCTCATCGATCAGACCGGCAAACAGCAATCCATCACCTCTACCTATGGAAAGCTGTCAGGGAATATTCTTTATCCAGAAAGTGTTACCCGCGACACACAATTATGATTTCTTCATCCATACTCCAGAAGTCTGCCATATGGCTTCTGGAGCACGGACGATGAAAAACCCCACCCTGTTACAATGCTTTCACTGGTATTACCCCGCTGGCGGTGAATTGTGGCGAGAAGTCACGGCGTTAGCCCCCAATCTTAATGAAATCGGCATCAACATGATCTGGCTGCCGCCCGCGTATAAAGGGGCTTCCGGCGGATATTCGGTTGGCTATGACTCTTACGATCTGTTTGACCTCGGCGAGTTTGACCAGAAAGGCAGTATCGCCACGAAATACGGTGACAAAGCGCAGCTGCTGGAAGCCATCGACGCCCTCAAAAGCAACGAGATTGCCGTCCTGCTGGATGTGGTGGTGAACCACAAAATGGGGGCAGATGAGAAAGAGCCTGTCCGCGTGCAGCGCGTGAACGAACAGGACCGTACACAAATTGATGATGAAATTATCGAGTGTGAGGCCTGGACTCGCTACACCTTCCCTGCCCGCGCCGGGCAATATTCGCAATTTATCTGGGATTACAAATGCTTCAGCGGCGTCGACCATATTGAAAACCCGGATGAAGACGGGATCTTTAAAATCGTCAACGACTACACCGGCGAAGGCTGGAATGACCAGGTCGATGATGAGATGGGTAACTTCGATTACCTGATGGGCGAAAACATCGACTTTCGCAATCACGCCGTCACCGAGGAGATCAAATACTGGGCCCGCTGGGTCATGGAACAGACGCACTGCGACGGTTTTCGTCTGGACGCCGTCAAGCATATTCCCGCCTGGTTTTACAAAGAGTGGATTGAGCACGTCCAGGAAGTCGCCGAACAGCCGTTGTTTATCGTGGCGGAATACTGGTCTCATGAGGTGGATAAACTTCAGGCCTATATTGACCAGGTCGACGGTAAAACCATGCTGTTTGATGCCCCCCTGCAGATGAAATTCCACGAAGCGTCACGTCAGGGACGAGATTACGACATGAGCCAGATCTTCACCGGTACGCTGGTGGAGGCCGACCCGTTCCATGCGGTGACCCTCGTCGCAAACCATGACACCCAGCCTTTGCAGGCGCTGGAAGCCCCGGTCGAAGCCTGGTTTAAACCGCTGGCGTACGCGCTGATCCTGCTGCGGGAAAACGGCGTGCCGAGCGTCTTCTATCCGGATCTGTTCGGCGCAAGCTATGACGATACGGGAGGGGACGGTGAAACATACCATATTGATATGCCGGTGATTGAGCAGCTTCACGAGCTGATCCTCGCCCGCCAGCGCTTTGCCCACGGCGTGCAGACGCTGTTTTTTGACCATCCTAACTGCATCGCCTTCAGCCGCAGCGGCACGGAAGACGATCCCGGCTGCGTGGTGGTGATGTCGAACGGCGACGACGGCGAGAAGGTAATTTGCCTGGGGGAAAACTACGGCAACAAAACGTGGCGTGATTTTCTCGGCAATCGTGAAGAAACGGTCACCACGGCGGCGGATGGCGAAGGCACCTTTACCTGTAAAGGGGGAAGCGTCAGCGTGTGGGTGATTGAGGATGCGTTGTAGAACGGGAAACGTGCGGCCTGATGCCCTCACCCCGTCCCTCTCCCACAGGGAGAGGGCGCAAACACCAAAAACGGCAACGAGGTTGCCGTTTTGCTTTTACCCTTAGGGCAGTTTACTCTCCAGCGGATTCTTGCTCAGGTAATCCGCACATTCCACCGTTGGGCGGTCAACCTTCTGCAGCTCCATCCCGTCATATTCAAGCGTAGCGCCGTCGCGTTCCAGCGGATAGATATCCAGCTTGCGTGTGACGTTATAATAGCTGTCTGAACGCAGCATGATCTTACCCGGTACGGCAATCACACGCTGCCACTGGCGGCAGTCCAGCGTATCGCCCTCCTCCGTCACCACCAGGGTGGCAATCGCTTCAGGGCTGACCAGACTGCTCTGCGGCCCTTTCGACTGCCAGTATCCCGCCAGGTTCGCCGGGACGGGATGTTTGATCACGTCATTATAGTTATCGACCTGAACGCACCCGGTCAGTGCCAGCAGCGCGCCAGCAATTGCTATTTTTTTCATCATCTTTCCTGCATTCGAAGAAAAAAATATTGTGGCATTAAAGCGCTGAGGCTGCCAGCGAAGATCGAGGGGGCTTAAACCTGCATCCCCATCACTTCCTGATACGCCGACACCAGCTTGTTACGCACCTGGATCCCCATCTGCAGGGAAACCGAGGCTTTTTGCAAATCGGTCATCACATCATTGAGCGCCACGCCCGGCTCGCCGAGGGTGAACTTCTCCGCCTGCGTACGCGCAGCGGTCTGGGTATCGCTGATACGGTCAAGAGCGGCATGCAGTTGCCCCGCAAAGCTGATGGTCGGCTGCTGTTCTGCCACATTCTGATTACGGGCCGTCATCGCCGTTGCCTGCAACTGACTGATGACCCCCTCAATGCCCTGTATAGCCATGACTCTCCCCTGGATGGTTTTTTACGCGGTCAAGACTAACAGCTTGTCAATAAGATAATGGCGGTAAATAGCGTGAAAAAACCAGGTTATTTGACGCATAGAAAATCCGGAATCGTCAAATAATGGCAGGGCCATCAATATGGAACTTTTGTCGTGTTTGCCGACCCGGGAGTCAGTTTTGTTTCTCTACACGAATAACGTAAACCACCAGGATTTAAGAGGTGCGCAATGAGTGCAACAGCATCGACAGCGCCACAAAATAAATCACTCGAGTGGATGAACCGCCTTCGCGCGAATCCTAAAATCCCGTTGATCGTGGCAGGCGCTGCCGCAATTGCGATCCTTGTAGCGATGGTTTTATGGGCGAAAAGCCCTGATTACCGCACGCTCTACAGCAACCTTTCCGATCAGGATGGCGGCGCCATCGTCACCCAGCTTACCCAGATGAACATCCCGTATCGCTTTGCCGATAATGGCGGTGCGCTTGAGGTACCGGCGGATAAAGTGCACGAGCTTCGTCTGCGCCTGGCACAGCAGGGCCTGCCAAAGGGCGGCGCGGTCGGCTTTGAACTGCTGGACCAGGAAAAATTCGGCATCAGCCAGTTCAGCGAGCAAGTGAACTACCAGCGTGCGCTGGAAGGCGAGCTGGCCCGCACCATTGAAACGTTAGGCCCGGTAAAGAGTGCCCGCGTGCACCTGGCAATGCCTAAACCCTCTTTATTTGTTCGTGAACAGAAATCCCCTTCAGCTTCCGTTACCGTGAACCTCGAACCCGGCCGCGCGCTGGACGAAGGGCAAATCAGCGCGGTAACGCATCTCGTCTCCAGCGCCGTCGCCGGCCTGCCGCCGGGTAACGTGACGCTGGTGGATCAAAGCGGACACCTGCTGACGCAATCCAATACCGCCGGGCGTGACCTCAACGACGCGCAGCTGAAATACGCCGCCGACGTTGAAAGCCGTCTCCAGCGCCGTATCGAAGCGATCCTCGGCCCGGTGGTGGGTAACAGCAATGTGCACGCCCAGGTGACCGCGCAGATTGACTTCTCTAATAAAGAACAAACCGAAGAGCAATACAGCCCGAACGGCGATGCGGCTCAGGCGGTAATGCGTTCACGCCAGATCAACTCCAGCGAACAGATCGGCGGGGCCTACCCTGGCGGCGTGCCGGGCGCGCTCTCTAACCAGCCAGCACCGGCAAACGCGGCGCCGATTTCCACGCCGCCGGCCAACCAGCAGAACGGTCAGCAAAATAATCAGCAGACCACCTCAACGACCAATAACACCGGTCCGCGCTCCAGCAGCCGTAACGAAACCACGAACTATGAAGTGGACCGGACGATCCGCCACACTAAGCTGAACGTGGGCGATATTCAGCGTCTTTCCGTTGCGGTGGTGGTGAACTACAAAACCCTGCCGGACGGCAAACCGTTGCCGTTAACCGCCGAGCAGATGAAGCAGATTGAAAACCTGACCCGCGAAGCGATGGGCTACTCCGAGAAGCGCGGCGATACCCTCAACGTCGTGAACTCTCCGTTTAACTCGGTTGAAGAGACCGGCGGTGAACTGCCGTTCTGGCAACAGCAGGCGTTTATCGACCAGCTGATGTCCGCAGGCCGCTGGCTGCTGGTGCTGATTGTCGCGTGGCTGCTGTGGCGTAAGGGCGTTCGTCCTCAGCTCCAGCGTCGTGCGGAAGCCGAAAAAGCGGCGCGCGAGCAGATGAATACGCGTCAGGAAACGGAAGAAGCGGTTGAAGTTCGCCTCAGCAAAGATGAACAGATGCAGCAGCGTCGTGCTAACCAGCGCATGGGCGCTGAGGTGATGAGCCAGCGCATTCGCGAAATGTCAGATAACGATCCGCGCGTCGTGGCGCTGGTCATCCGCCAGTGGATGGGTAACGAACATGAGTAATACGCTTACGGGCACCGATAAAAGCGTCATCCTGCTGATGACCATTGGCGAAGATCGCGCGGCAGAGGTGTTTAAACACCTCTCCCAGCGAGAAGTGCAAATTCTCAGTGCGGCGATGGCCAACGTGCGTCAAATCTCCAACAAACAGCTGACCGAAGTGCTGTCAGAGTTTGAACAGGAAGCCGAACAGTTTGCCGCGCTGAACGTCAACGCCAACGACTACCTGCGCTCCGTGCTGGTCAAGGCGCTGGGCGAAGAGCGTGCCGCCAGCCTGCTGGAAGACATTCTGGAAACCCGCGATACCGCCAGCGGTATCGAAACGCTCAACTTTATGGAGCCGCAGAGTGCCGCCGACCTGATTCGCGACGAGCACCCGCAGATTATCGCCACCATTCTGGTTCACCTCAAACGTGGCCAGGCGGCGGATATTCTGGCCCTGTTCGAAGAGCGCCTGCGTCACGACGTGATGCTGCGTATCGCGACCTTCGGCGGCGTTCAGCCGGCCGCGCTGGCGGAGCTGACCGAAGTGCTAAACAACCTGCTCGACGGCCAGAACCTCAAGCGCAGCAAAATGGGCGGCGTGAGAACGGCGGCGGAAATTATCAACCTGATGAAAACGCAGCAGGAAGAAGCCGTCATTTCGGCGGTTCGCGAATTCGACGGCGAGCTGGCGCAGAAAATCATCGACGAGATGTTCCTGTTCGAAAACCTCGTCGAAGTGGACGACCGCAGCATCCAGCGCCTGCTCCAGGAAGTGGATTCCGAGTCGCTGCTTATCGCCCTCAAAGGCGCCGAGCAGCCACTGCGCGAGAAGTTCCTGCGCAACATGTCCCAGCGTGCGGCCGATATCCTGCGCGACGACCTTGCCAACCGTGGCCCGGTGCGTCTGTCTCAGGTGGAAAACGAACAGAAAGCCATCCTGCTTATCGTTCGTCGTCTGGCGGAAACCGGCGAGATGGTGATTGGCAGCGGAGACGACACCTATGTCTAATGAGCTGTCGTGGAAGCGTTGGACGCCGGACGATCTGGCCCCTCCCCTTGCCGAATTCACGCCCGCGGTGGTCTCGCCCGCAGAGCCCGACGCGGACGTTGAACAGCCCGAGCTGAGCGAAGAGGAGCAGCAAGCGCAGATGCTGGCGCAGCTGCAAATGCAGGCGCACGAGCAGGGCTATAACGCCGGTCTGAACGAAGGCCGCCAGAAGGGGCACGATCTGGGGTACCAGGAAGGCCTGGCGAAAGGGTTAGAGCACGGCATCGATCAGGCGCGCCAGCAGCAGGCGCCGATCCATGCCCGCATGCAGCAGCTGGTCAGCGAGTTCCAGCACACGCTGGACGCGCTGGACAGCGTGATTGCCTCGCGTCTGATGCAGATGGCGCTGGAGGCGGCGCGTCAGGTTATCGGCCAGACGCCCGTGGTGGATAACACCGCGCTGATCAAACAAATTCAGGGTCTGCTTCAGCAGGAACCGCTGTTCAGCGGCAAACCGCAGCTGCGCGTCCACCCGGACGATCTGCAGCGCGTTGAAGAGAGCCTTGGCGCAACGCTTAGCCTGCACGGCTGGCGTCTGCGCGGCGACCCATCCTTACACCACGGCGGATGCAAAGTCTCTGCCGATGAAGGCGACCTGGATGCCAGCGTCGCCACCCGCTGGCAGGAACTGTGTCGCCTGGCGGCACCGGGAGTCGTCTGATGACCGCACGCCTTACCCGCTGGCTCACCACGCTCGACAACTTTGAGACGAAGATGGCGCAACTGCCATCTGTTCGTCGTTATGGGCGACTGACGCGCGCCACCGGTCTGGTACTGGAGGCCACCGGCCTGCAGCTTCCCCTGGGTGCGACCTGCGTCATTGAGCGTCAGGATGGGCAGGAAACGCGTGAAGTGGAAAGCGAAGTGGTCGGGTTTAACGGCCAGCGCCTGTTCCTGATGCCGCTTGAAGAGGTGGAAGGCATTCTGCCCGGCGCGCGCGTTTACGCCAAAAACATCAGCGGCGACGGGCTGCAAAGCGGGAAACAGCTGCCGCTTGGCCCTGCCCTGCTCGGCCGCGTGCTGGACGGCAGCGGGAAGCCGCTGGATGGCCTGCCCGCGCCGGACACCACCGAAACCGGCGCGCTGATTACCCAGCCGTTCAACCCCCTGCAGCGTACCCCTATTGAGCACGTGCTGGATACCGGCGTGCGTCCGATTAACGCCCTGCTCACCGTAGGGCGCGGACAGCGCATGGGCCTGTTCGCCGGTTCCGGCGTCGGGAAATCCGTCCTGCTCGGCATGATGGCGCGCTATACCCAGGCCGACGTGATTGTCGTGGGGCTGATCGGCGAGCGTGGTCGCGAAGTAAAAGACTTTATTGAAAACATTCTGGGTGCGGAAGGCCGCGCCCGCTCGGTGGTGATCGCCGCGCCGGCGGACGTGTCGCCGCTGCTGCGTATGCAGGGTGCCGCCTACGCCACCCGTATCGCCGAAGATTTTCGTGACCGCGGCAAGCACGTGCTGCTGATCATGGACTCCCTCACCCGCTACGCGATGGCGCAGCGTGAAATTGCGCTGGCCATCGGCGAGCCGCCGGCCACCAAAGGCTATCCGCCTTCGGTCTTCGCCAAACTTCCGGCGCTGGTAGAGCGTGCGGGGAACGGTATCAGCGGCGGCGGCTCCATCACCGCGTTCTATACGGTGCTGACCGAGGGCGACGACCAGCAGGACCCTATTGCCGACTCCGCGCGCGCGATCCTGGACGGCCATATCGTGCTGTCGCGCCGCCTGGCCGAAGCCGGGCACTACCCGGCGATTGATATTGAAGCGTCCATCAGCCGTGCGATGACGGCATTGATTACCGAGAAGCACTACGCCCGCGTGCGTAACTTCAAACAACTGCTTTCCAGCTTCCAGCGCAACCGCGATCTGGTCAGCGTGGGGGCGTATGCCAAAGGCAGCGACCCGATGCTCGACAAGGCGATTAGCCTGTGGCCGCAGCTGGAGGCGTTTTTACAACAGGGCATTTTTGAGCGTGCCGACTGGGAAGATTCAATCCAGGCGCTGGAGCTGATTTTCCCGCAGGTGTAACACAGGTGGAGGGCGAAGGTCATGGCGCAAAACAGCGCGTTATCAACGCTGAAAGATCTGGCTGAAAAAGAAGTTGATGATGCCGCATTGCAGCTTGGCGCAATGCGACGCGGGTGCCAGCAGGCTGAAGAACAGTTGAAGATGTTAATCGACTATCAGCATGAATATCGCACCAACCTCAATACCGATATGACGCAGGGCATTGGCAGCCAGCGCTGGATTAACTATCAGCAGTTTATCCAGACGCTCGAGAAGGCGATAGAGCAGCACCGCCAGCAGCTAAACCAGTGGACCCAAAAAGTCGATACCGCGCTGAATTTCTGGCGCGAGAAAAAACAGCGGCTGCAGGCCTGGCAGACCTTACAGGACCGGCAGATAGCAGCCTCGACCCTGGCGGAAAACCGCCTGGATCAGAAGAAAATGGATGAGTTTGCCCAGCGCGCATCAATGAGGAAACCGGAATGATCACACTGCAACAACTGCTGATGAGCGACAGCGACCCGTCAGGCGGGATGCAAACAGGGAAAGGCACCGAGGGTGCACAGGACTTTCTCTCCCTGCTGGCGGGCGCCCTGACGGACGCAACGGGCAAGGGCAACGATGCGCCGCTCACCCTGGCGGATCTGAAAGCCGCCGGCAGCAAGCTGTCGAAGGTCGCGCAGGAGGCCAAAGGCGATACCGCTCTGCAGGCCAAAATTACCGACCTGCTCTCGCGTCAGCCTGCGCTGAATGGCGTTGAAACGTCGGAGTCCGCGCCGCTTGAAACGTTGGTCTCCGGGCTGGTACCGCTGTCAAAGAGCGACGCGCTTAAGACGCTCACTGCGGCCAACGGTAAAGATGACGCTAAAACCGAGCTGAGCGAAGAAGAGCTGGCGGGGCTAAGCGCGCTGATGGCGATGCTGCCGCACCAGCAGACGACCGCCTCTCGTGCGGCAGGCAGCGACGGCGTTCACGCCACCTCGGCGCTGAGTTCAGCAACGCTTTCGCAAAACGGTGCGGGACAGCCGCCGTCCCTGAACGCGCCTGCGGGAAGCCATGATAAAGCGCAGCTTTCTGCGTCCTATCAGAGCCAGGCGAAGAACAACGGTCCGGATCTCGCCGCCAACGCGCCAGCCACACCGGTCGTGGCCGCAGCCACTGAGAAGCAGGACTTCGCCAGCGCCTCCTCGTCATCTTCGCCGACCGCTACCCTGGCGCCGATTATCTCCAGCCATGCGGCCAGCCAGCCTGCCGCAACCGTTGCCACCGCCCCGGTGCTAAGCCAGCCTCTGGGCACACATGAATGGCAGCAGTCCCTGAGCCAGCACATCACCCTGTTCACTAAGCAGGGCCAGCAGACGGCGGAGCTGCGCCTGCACCCGGAGGATCTGGGCCAGGTGCAAATCTCGCTGAAGCTGGACGATAACCAGGCACAGCTGCAGATGGTCTCTGCGCACAGCCACGTACGCGCGGCGCTGGAAGCCGCGCTGCCGGTCCTGCGGACCTCGCTGGCGGAAAACGGCATTCAGCTTTCTCAAAGCAGCGTCAGCAGCGAGAGCTTTGCCGGGCAACAGCAGTCTTCATCCCAGCAGCACCATGCTTCACGCCCGGGCCAGCACGGCGGTTTTAATGAAGAGAGCGATGAGCTCCTGCCGACCCCTGCCGCCCTGCAATCCGCGGCGCGCGGTAACGGTGCCGTAGACATCTTCGCCTAAACGCCAGAGGTAGCGTGATTATCCCCGTCTTTTCCACGCTTTGACGACGGCAGGACACGGGATAATCACCTTATTAAGCTGTACCGAAACAGGAAGCTCGTATCAGATGACAGACTCCGCTATCACCAAAAAAAGCAAGCGTTCCATCTGGATCCCGCTGCTGGTGTTGATCACGCTCGCCGCCTGCGCTACCGCGGGCTATAGTTACTGGCGTATGCAGCAGGAACCTTCAACCGCTGCGGCCAAAGCCGAACCTGCCCCACCGCCGGCGCCGGTCTTTTTCCCTCTGGACACCTTCACCGTTAACCTCGGTGATGCGGATCGCGTGCTGTATGTCGGTATTACGCTGCGCCTGAAGGACGAAGCAACCCGCGCGCGCCTGAACGATTATCTGCCGGAAGTGCGTAGCCGCCTTCTCCTGCTGTTTTCTCGTCAGGACGCCTCCGCGCTGGCTACCGACGTGGGTAAGCAAAAGCTGGTCGACGCCATCAAGCAGACGCTGGCCACCCCGCTGGTAAACGGTCAACCTAAGCAGGAAGTCACTGACGTTCTGTACACAGCCTTTATTCTGCGGTAACGACATGGGCGACAGTATTCTTTCTCAGGCAGAAATCGACGCGCTGCTTAACGGCGACAGCGATAAGAGTGACGACCCGCAACCGGGTCTCACCGGCGACGATAATATTCGTCCTTACGATCCCAATACCCAGCGTCGCGTGGTACGTGAACGTCTGCAGGCGCTGGAGATCATTAACGAACGTTTTGCACGTCAGTTCCGTATGGGGCTGTTTAACCTGCTGCGTCGTAGCCCGGATATCACGGTCGGTGCGATCCGCATCCAGCCGTATCATGAGTTTGCCCGCAACCTGCCGGTGCCAACCAACCTTAACCTGATTCATCTGAAGCCGCTTCGCGGCACCGGTCTGGTGGTGTTTTCCCCAAGCCTGGTGTTCATCGCGGTGGATAACCTGTTCGGCGGCGACGGGCGTTTTCCGACCAAAGTGGAAGGTCGTGAATTTACCCACACCGAGCAGCGCGTCATTAACCGCATGCTGAAGCTGGCGCTGGAATCCTACAGCGACGCGTGGAAAGCGATTAACCCGCTGGAAGTGGAGTACGTCCGTTCTGAGATGCAGGTGAAATTTACCAATATCACCACCTCCCCGAACGATATCGTCGTCAATACGCCGTTCCACGTGGAGATCGGTAACCTGACCGGTGAGTTCAATATCTGCCTGCCGTTCAGCATGATTGAACCGCTGCGCGAGCTGCTGGTTAACCCGCCGCTGGAGAACTCACGCAACGAAGATCAGAACTGGCGTGAAAACCTGGTGCGCCAGGTGCAGCACTCGCAGCTGGAGCTGGTGGCGAACTTTGCCGACATTTCGATGCGGTTATCCCAGATCCTGAAATTACAACCCGGCGACGTTTTGCCGATAGACAAACCCGACCGCATTATTGCCCACGTAGATGGTGTCCCCGTACTTACAAGCCAGTACGGCACGATTAACGGTCAGTATGCGTTACGCGTTGAGCACTTGATCAACCCGATTTTGAATTCGCTGAATGAGGAACAGCCCAAATGAGTGACATGAACAATCCGTCCGATGAAAACAGCGGAGCACTGGACGATCTGTGGGCTGACGCGTTAAACGAGCAAAAAACGACTCCGACAAAAAGCGCGGCGGACGCGGTATTCCAGCAGTTAGGCGGCGGCGACGTCAGCGGCACGCTGCAGGACATCGACCTGATTATGGACATCCCGGTTAAGCTGACCGTTGAACTGGGACGCACCCGGATGACCATTAAAGAGCTGCTGCGCCTCACGCAGGGTTCAGTTGTGGCCCTTGACGGCCTGGCCGGCGAGCCGCTGGATATTCTGATCAACGGTTATCTGATTGCCCAGGGTGAAGTGGTGGTGGTTGCCGATAAATACGGCGTGCGCATCACCGACATCATCACCCCGTCTGAACGCATGCGTCGTCTGAGCCGTTAAGCATGAAAACCCAGGCAACAATATCACAGCCTTCCGCCGTTCCCGGCTCCCCGCTGCTCCAGGTGAGCGGGGCGCTGTTCGGTATTATTGCCTTTATTCTGATCGCCGCCTGGCTGGCAAAGCGTTTTGGCCTGGCGGGTAAAACGGCCGGCACCCGCGGCCTGAAGGTCAGCGCCAGCACGACGCTTGGGCCGCGCGAACGCGTGGTCATCGTCGATGTGGAAGATGCGCGTCTGGTTCTGGGCGTAACCGGCTCAAACATCAACGTATTACATAAACTGCCGCCCGCCCCGGTCACGGTGGACGAGCGCGCACAACCCCCTGCGGATTTTCAGTCCGTCATGAAGAGTTTGCTTAAGCGTTCCGGGAGAACCTGATGCGCCGTTTGTTATCCCTGACGCTTGCGGGCGTTGGCCTGTTTGCTCCTGCGGTTTATGCGCAGCTGCCCGGTCTGGTTTCCACGCCGATTGCGGGTGGCGGCCAGAGCTGGTCGCTCCCGGTTCAGACGCTGGTCTTCATCACCTCGCTGACCTTTATTCCGGCCATTCTGCTGATGATGACCAGCTTTACCCGCATCATCATCGTTTTTGGTCTGCTGCGAAACGCGCTGGGCACCCCTTCGGCGCCGCCAAACCAGGTGCTTCTGGGGCTGGCGCTGTTTTTGACCTTTTTCATCATGTCGCCGGTGATCGATAAGATTTATACCGACGCCTACCAGCCGTTCAGCGAAGATAAAATTTCGATGCAGGAGGCGCTGGAAAAAGGCGCGCAGCCGCTGCGAGAATTTATGCTGCGCCAGACGCGCGAGGCGGACCTGGCCCTCTTCGCCCGCCTGTCCAACACCGGCGAGCTGCAGGGGCCGGAAGCGGTACCGATGCGCATTCTGCTGCCGGCCTATGTCACCAGCGAGCTGAAAACCGCGTTCCAGATTGGCTTTACCATCTTTATCCCGTTCCTGATTATCGACCTGGTGATCGCCAGCGTCCTGATGGCGCTCGGGATGATGATGGTGCCGCCCGCCACCATTGCCCTGCCCTTTAAGATCATGCTTTTTGTGCTGGTCGACGGCTGGCAGCTGCTGGTCAGCTCGCTGGCGCAAAGTTTTTACAGTTAAGGAACGGCAATGACACCCGAATCGGTCATGATGATGGGCACGGAAGCGATGAAAGTCGCGATTGCCGTTGCCGCGCCGCTGCTGCTAGTCGCGCTGGTTACCGGCCTGATTATCAGTATTCTTCAGGCCGCCACGCAGATTAACGAAATGACGCTGTCGTTTATCCCGAAAATCATCGCCGTATTCGTGGCGATTATCGTGGCCGGGCCGTGGATGCTGAACCTGCTGCTGGACTATATGCGCAACCTGTTTACCAATCTGCCGTACATCATCGGCTGACCTGACGATGCTGCACTTCACCAGCGACCAGTGGGTTCAGTGGCTCGGCGTCTATTTCTGGCCGATGCTGCGCATTCTGGCGCTGATCTCCACCGCCCCCATTCTCAGCGAGAAATCGATCCCCAAGCGCGTTAAGGTGGGGCTGGGCATTATCATCACCATTATCGTCGCCCCTTCCCTGCCACCCGTGAATATTCCCATCTTCTCGGCTAACGCGGTATGGGTCGCTTTACAGCAGGTGATGATTGGCGTCGCCGTGGGCTTTACCATGCAGCTCGCCTTCGCCGCCGTGCGCACGGCCGGTGAGTTGATTGGCCTGCAGATGGGGCTATCGTTCGCCACGTTTGTCGATCCCGGCAGCCATCTCAACATGCCGGTGCTGGCGCGCATCATCGATCTGCTCGCCATGCTGCTGTTTCTGTCGCTCAACGGTCATCTGTGGCTCATCTCCATGCTGGTGGATACTTTCCATACGCTGCCGATCGGTGATAACCCGGTCAACAGCAATGCCTTCCTCGCGCTGACCCGCGCGGCGGGGCTGATCTTCCTCAACGGTCTGATGCTGGCTCTGCCGATCATCACCCTGCTGCTCACCGTCAACCTGGCATTAGGCTTACTGAACAGAATGGCACCGCAGCTCTCGGTGTTTGTGATTGGTTTTCCGCTAACGTTGACGGTCGGAATTTTATTAATGTCATTACTGATGCCACTTATCGCCCCCTTCTGTGAACATTTATTCGGCGAGATATTCAATCTGTTAGCGGATATTGTCAGCGAATTGCCACGTAAATAATAGTCCTCACGATCGCTATTGTCTTTCTGAGGATATTCCTAAAATAAAACGCGAAAAACATCTTCCAGGATATATCTGACGCGGTTTAAATGTTTCTAACCACCTCACAATACTTAATATTTACTTTACTTTAAGAAGATTCCTGGCAAATTATACGTAACTTTACGGGATAGTGAGTCCGCCTGAAAGTCTTTGTCATGCTCACAGGTTTATTATTTTTTTCCATCCCGTATGGCTGTTTTGAGCTCTCAGGCAGATGGTGAATTATCGTTACGCATTGAGTGAGGGTATGCCATGTCAACGATCATTATGGATTTATGCAGCTACACCCGGCTAGGGTTAACCGGGTACCTGGCAAGCAGAGGGGTAAGAAAGAGAGACATCAACGATGCACACACCGTTGAAGAACTCGCAGCCGCTTGTGACGAACTCAAACCAGGCGTGGTGTTTATTAATGAGGACTGTTTTATTCACGATCCAGCCAACAGTCAGCACATTAAGCAAATCATTAATCAGCATCCAAAAACCCTGTTTATTGTTTTTATGGCGATCGCGAATATCCATTTCGATGAGTATTTGTTGGTCCGTAAAAATTTATTGATCAGTTCTAAGTCGATTAAACCCGAGTCGCTGGATGACATTCTGGGTGATTATTTGAATAAAGAAGTTAAAAATGTAGGAGCGGTTAACTTACCCACCCTTTCATTAAGCAGGACTGAATCAAGTATGCTGCGAATGTGGATGGCTGGACAAGGAACTATTCAGATCTCTGACCAGATGAATATTAAAGCGAAAACCGTTTCGTCACACAAAGGAAATATTAAAAGGAAAATTAAAACGCATAATAAGCAAGTGATCTATCACGTGGTACGTCTGACCGATAATGTGACGAACGGGATTTTCGTCAATATGCGTTAGTGGCTTAAACCCCTTTGCACCCTACCTTTGATCTCTGGCCTGGCCAGAGATTTTTGCTTTTGCGGACGTGGTCGGGCACGCGCAATGCCACCCGACGCCGTACTACTCGGCTTTCTCAACAAAAATGCCGTCCGGATGCCCCAGTTCGTTAAAAAACCAGATGCCGAGCGGGTAGTCTTCCAGTGAGACCAGGTACATTGTGCCTTCACTAAACTCTTCAATTGCCAGCACCACCCCCGGGCGGCGCGGCCCACCGTCCGTTTTAACGGTTACCCGATCGTTGACCTTCATACATTCCTCCTCTGGTTTTGAGCCAGTGTAGAACAAAACGCAAAAACACACATCGCCGCACGGCGTGAATGGCGTTTTTATACACAGTCTATACTTACCGTGGACACGGTTTAATGAGGAGCCCCGTAATGAAGACCGATAAAGAGTACAGCGACACCATCAAACGCGAGGTCGAGGTGGATGTCGATGCCCTGCTGGCCGCCATCAATGAGATCAGTGAGTCAGAAGTCCGCCGCACGAACGATGGTTCGGACCACGTCATTGTTAACGGGAGGGATTATCACACCTACCGCGAGCTGGCGGAGGCCTTCGAGCTGGATATTCATGACTTTAGCGTGTCTGAAGCAAATCGTTAGCACGAAAAAAATCCCGGTCATGGGGATGGCCGGGATCAAAACTTGCTTATGCAAGAAGCACTTGAAAATTCGTTACACCAGGAAATCTGATGTACAAACAACACTATCCCCAACGATTTTGCATGACAAGCATATATTCTTACGGCGAATATAATATTTTTAACATAATCGTTTTGGTTATGAGCAACAACATACGCCGAATGCGGGTTTGGCTGGATCGGTTCTTCTCAATCCGGTTTAAGCCCATATATTTTTTTAGGAATATTCTTAGATTAAGGCTCATTCGTTTTCGGGAGTTACTATGCTTTCACTCCGGGGTCCCCTGCTGATTTTTTCCGATCTGGATGGATCGCTGCTGGATATTCATACCTATGAGTGGCAGCCCGCGATGCCGTGGCTGGATAAACTGCAGGATAACCAGGTACCGGTGATTCTTTGCAGCAGCAAGAGCGCAGCAGAGATGCTGGATATTCAGCAGGATCTGGGTCTGGAAGGGTTACCGTTTATCGCTGAGAACGGCGCGGTGATTCAGCCTGACGTGCGCTGGGAAATGGGTCAGCGCCACATCAACGGCATGACGCACCGGGAGATTCGTCCGCTTATTGAGCAAATCCGCCAGCAGGCGGGCTTCAAATTCACCACCTTTGACGACGTGGACGAACGCGTCATTAGCGAATGGACGGGGGTGACCCGCTACCGGGCGGCGCTTGCCCGCAAGCATGACGCCTCCGTCACGCTCATCTGGCGTGATTCCGACGAAGCCATGGCCCGGTTTGAAGCGGCGCTGGCGCAACGCGGGCTGAAATGCCTGCAGGGTGCCCGTTTCTGGCATATTCTCGATGCCGGCTGCGGTAAGGACGTTGCGGCTAACTGGCTAATCGCGCAGTACCGTGAACGGGAAAATATTGAACCCACGACCCTGGGGCTCGGCGATGGGCCGAACGACGCGCCGCTGCTGGACAGCGTGGACTTCGCGGTGGTGATTAAGGGGATAAACCGGCAGGGTATTACGTTACGGGACGATAACCCCCGCCGGGTTTATCACACCCGGCAGGCGGGACCGCTCGGCTGGCAGGAGGGGCTGGATCACTTTTTGTCATGATCGTGCCAGACAACCCGGTTACGTCCGTCCTGTTTAGCTTTATATAACCGGGCATCCGCCACGGACTGCAGCTGTTCGAAATCGTAATTTTCGTTTTCCCGGGCGCTGCTGACGCCGAGTGACGCGCTGATGCGCAGGGTCGTACTCTTCTTCACCAGAATCTCCTTGCTGTTGATTCGGCAGCGAATACGCTCCGCGACGCCTCTCGCCTCCTCAAGACCGAGCCCCGGCAGGACGATACAAAACTCTTCCCCGCCCACGCGTCCTGCCACGTCGTTTTTACGCAATGCGCTGGAAATCAGCCCTGCCGAGTGGGAAAGCACCTTATCACCGGCCTGGTGACCGAACCGATCGTTGACGCTTTTAAAATGGTCGAGGTCTAACTGAATGACCGAGAACGGCAACGACTGTTGATGACACTTCTTCGCCAGCAGTTTCGCGCGTTCGAACAGCGCGCCACGATTATTCAGGCGGGTTAGCGGGTCGTGCCAGGCCTGCCACTTGAGCGAGTGCTGCAGCGTATACATATTGCTGACCATCCGGCGGATCACCAGCCACGAAATCAGCAGCATCGCGGTAAAGAGTGCCCACAGTAATGCCAGTACGATACTGATGCTGCCGAAGTCGCCCTGTACCCCTTCCTGCAGAGTATGGACACGCAAAACCAGGCCATCAAAATGATCGAGCCGCTGCCAGCTGATGAAACGGCTGCCGAGGCGGATGCCACCACCAGTATCGTGCTCGATCGCCTGCGCTATCTGCGCGAGTTCGCGTTCATCGAAATGGTTCACCTGTTTATCTGTCTTTTCAGAGGAGGCAATCATATTGAGCCGGGAGTCGTACAGCTGATACTCCCCCTCCGTACGGTCGTCCGTCGCCTCTGCCAGCAGGCGTTGCATCGTATTCAGCGAGAAATCCATCGCCACCACGCCATACCAGTAGTGATTGAAATAAATGGGGACGCTGGCAGTGATCGTTCGCTCGTCACCGGTCCAGGATGACGGCGTGGAGATAAACCAGCGCACCGCGCGGGAGCGATTGTTACGTTCCGACTGCTGGGTAAACCAGGACTGCGTGACCAGGTGATAATAGCGGGGGATAATATCGCTCGCCTCTGTTAGCGTGTCCGTCGAAAGATAAAACCCGGCGCGTGAAACGTAGATCACCCGCGATTCACTATGCCTGCTCGACGTCGCCAGCCTGAGCAGATAACCCACTTCAAGCGCGGCTGAAATTTCATTGCTGATGCGTTCAGCGTCCCGGTTCAGAATCGACGTTTTTTCAACAAACGCATCCGAGACGCCGTTAATCGGAAGTGTGCGATTTCTGTCAACGAGGAGCTGCCAGGTGGGACGCATGCGTAATGCGTTAAAGTGCGATACTGCATCGTGCAAAACATTGAAGGCCAGCGGCGTCTGTAGCGCATCGCGCATGCTCTGGCGAAATAACAGCATTTTATCCACGCTGTACTGCAGCTGCCTGTCCAGCGAGCTGGCCACGGTTTCCAGGTGGTTGCGCTGGCTGGAGATATACGCCTCTTCGAGGACCACCACTTCACGCCAGGTCAGGAGGGTTGAAAACACCAGAACAGTGATAAAACAGAGGTTAACAATCAAACCCGGATTGCTACGCTTATGCAGCCATTGCAGAAAAGATCGTCTTACAACAAAGGTATCGCGCTGCACACACACTCCCTGATTACTGCCTTACACCCGGTACTTCAGTTAAAAACGCCCGGCAAAGCCGGGCGTTATGTGATTAAGCCTGATCGTGCTTGCGCTGGCCGTCACCCGGCTGAAGCTCATCTTCACGAAAGGCTTCCTGCTTAATGCTGTAGCCATCATGCCACCGACATTCCACCATTCCGCTGGAATACCCGGTGACAATCATGCGCGGGCCGCCCTTCTTAGGCTTAACTTCATCACTGACCAAAAAGACCATACCTGCCTCCTGTATCAGGGTGAAACTGTTTCAATTTAGACGAGGAATGGTCTTTTTGCACCCTGCGACGGGTAACAATTAGTGCGCCGTACCGCGCATTTTTTCGATCAGTTTCACCGCCGCCACCACGATAGCGCCAACGATAAAGCCCAGCACCAGATTAAGCAGCGTGGGCAGAATCGCTGCCACCACGCTCCCCTGCGCCGAGGCGAAATGTTCGATGGCATGGTGCAGCGGCGCTATGCCGTGGACCACAATGCCGCCGCCCACGAGGAACATCGCCAGGGTCCCCACCACGGACAAGCTCTTCATCAGCCACGGCGCCAGCGTCAGTAAGCCTTTGCCGATGCCTTTAGCCACCGCGCTGGATTTCTCCTCCAGCCAGTAGCCGATATCATCCAGCTTCACGATCAGCCCGACCAGGCCGTAAACGCCCACCGTGACCAGAATGGCGATCCCGGAGAGGATCAACACCTGATTCAGCAGCGGCGCATCGGAGACGATGCCCAGCGTAATGGCGACAATTTCAGCCGACAGAATAAAGTCGGTGCGAATGGCGCCTTTGATTTTATCGCGCTCGAAAACTTTCGGATCCTGCGCGGCAAGCGCTTCAAGGCGCTGCTGGCGCGCCTCCGGGGTATCCTTCTGCTTGCGAGAGCTCAAAGAGTGCAGGACCTTCTCCACGCCTTCGAAGCACAAGAATGCCCCGCCAATCATCAGCAGCGGCGTGATGGCCCAGGGGATGAATGCGCTGATCAGCAGCGCCAGCGGCACCAGGATCACTTTGTTCAGAAACGAGCCTTTTGCCACACCCCACACCACAGGCAGCTCACGGTTAGCCCGTACTCCGCTCACCTGTTGGGCGTTAAGCGAGAGATCGTCCCCCAGCACCCCTGCGGTTTTCTTCGCCGCCAGTTTCCCCATCACGGAAATATCATCCAGTAAGGTGGCAATATCATCCAGCAATGTTAATAAGCTACTTCCTGCCAAAATGGTGATCCTTCTTTTTTTGGTAATTAAGTGAATAGTATGGAGCAAAAGCGCAATCGCGGAAACAGGCAGCTTTCGTCAACAAAAAATTCACATCAACTACACAATTAAAGGGCTCGCCAGCGCGATAGTTTTCGCGTTTACTATCAGCGACCTTTTTATTTCGTCGTGAGGGATTATGCGTTTCCGGCAACTGCTTCCGCTTATCGGAGCACTTTTTTCGCTGTATATCATCTGGGGTTCAACCTATTTTGTCATTCGCATCGGCGTGGAAAGCTGGCCGCCGCTGATGATGGCGGGCATTCGCTTCCTCTCGGCGGGTGTGCTGCTGCTGGCCTTCCTGCTGCTGCGCGGGCATAAGCTTCCACCGCTCCGCCCAATGCTGAACGCCGCCCTGATAGGCCTGCTGCTGCTGGCGGTGGGGAATGGCTTTGTGACCATTGCCGAGCACCAGAACGTACCGTCAGGGATCGCCGCCGTGGTCGTTGCCACCGTACCGCTGTTTACCCTCTGCTTCAGCCGTCTTTTCGGCATCCGCACCCGCAAGCTGGAGTGGCTGGGGATTGGCATCGGCCTTGCCGGCATTATTCTGCTTAACAGCGGCGGTAACCTGAGCGGGAATCCGTGGGGCGCAGTGATTATCCTTATCGGCTCGATGAGCTGGGCGTTTGGTTCCGTATACGGTTCGCGTATCGAACTTCCGACCGGCATGATGGCGGGGGCAATAGAGATGCTTGCGGCTGGGATTGTGCTGCTGCTGGCCTCAGCCCTGACGGGAGAGGAGCTGACGACCCTGCCGCCGTTGTCGGGCTTCCTGGCGGTAGGCTATCTGGCGCTGTTTGGCTCCATCATCGCCATCAACGCCTATATGTTCCTGATCCGTAACGTCTCACCGGCGGTTGCCACCAGCTATGCCTACGTCAACCCGGTCGTGGCCGTGCTGCTCGGCACCGGGCTTGGCGGTGAAACGCTCTCTCCGGTTGAGTGGTTAGCTTTAGGGGTGATTGTTTTTGCCGTCGTGCTGGTGACCTTAGGCAAATATTTGCTGCCAGCAAAGCCCGTGGTTACGCCTTGCGAGGTGGAGAAACCGTAAGCGCGTGGATCCCCTGGGTGTCGATCTGCGCGGCCTGGCCGCCGCCGCAGATCCACTCTTCCAGCCGTTCGCTCAGATCGGCATCGTTCAGCTTTAACCGTCCTCTCAGCGCACACTCCCAGACGATCAGCACTCGCCAGCCCTGCGCGACAAGCGTGGCGAGATCCCGCGCGTCTCGCTCAACGTTCTTGCCAATCTTCTCCAGCCAGAAATCGGTGCGCGTCGCCGGGACTTTAAACAGGTAGCAGTCGTGATGATGCCAGAAACAGCCGTGGGTGAAGATAATGCACCGATACGCGTCAATGACGAAATCCGGGCGACCCGCAAGCGCGGGATCCTGCACACGAAAGTCGAAGCCCGCCTGCGTCAGCAGCCCGGCCAGACGCTTTTCAATCGCGGTGTCACGCGTGCCGATGGCACGCATGTTTTTGCTGCGCGTGGCCTTATCGTGAACGTCCGTCATTGACGGCCTCACCCTGGCGGAGCGCCACCGCCTGTCTGATGCGCGGGGCCAGCAGTTTTGCCACCGCCGCGAACGCGGGCACCACCACCGAGTTACCAAACTGACGGTAAGCCTGAGTGTCCGAAACCGGAATGCGGAAGCGGTAGCCCTGTGGCGTTTCAAAGCCCATCAGTCGGGCGCACTCCCGCGGCGTGAGGCGCCGCGGACGGTGACGCTGGTTTTGCGGATCGTCGAAATCTTTCTCGCCCAGCGCTTTATCCCAGCCTCTGTCGATCAGGATTTCCGCGCCGTCTTTGTAGTAGCGAGCGGACAGCGTGCGGGTCACGCTGTGCGGATCGTTTGGGTTCACCATGCCAAACCCGAAGCCGTTGCCTTTGGCCTGATGCTTTTTGGCATAGCGGTAGAGGTATTTCCACAGGATCGGGGTAAGGATAAATTTCGCGTCGACCACCGGCTCCAGCAGGTCGGCAATCGTTGGACGACGCTCGGGGTATAAGGAGGGAATATCCCGCAGGGTGAAATCCCCCTTCAGATTGAGATCGCGGCGGAAACCGACGAGCACAATGCGTTCGCGATGCTGGGGCAGGAAATGTTTCCCGTCGATAATTTTCGGGTCATCCGCGCCCATGTCCCCGGAATCAGCCACGTCATAGCCCAGCTCGTCCAGCGTTTGCATGATAATGCGGAAGGTCTTTCCACCGTCGTGGCTTTTTAAGTTCTTGACGTTTTCCAGCACGAATATGGCCGGGCGACGGGCGTCAATGATTCGAGCCACATCGAAAAACAGCGTTCCCTGCGTATCGCAGGCAAAACCGTGGGCACGCCCGAGGGCATTCTTTTTGGAGACGCCGGCCAGCGAGAAAGGCTGGCACGGGAAGCCCGCCAGCAGCACGTCATGCGCCGGAATCGTCTGGCGAATGTGCTCGGCGGCTTGTTCATCCGTGACGCCGCTTTTATGGCTCAGGGTAACGTCGCGGATATCGGCGTTGAAATGATGTTCATGCGGATCGCAGTACCAGTTCGCTTTATAGGTGCGTACCGCATGTTTGTTCCACTCGCTGGTAAACACGCACTGACCGCCGATAGCTTCAAAGCCGTGCCGGATGCCACCGATGCCGGCAAACAGATCGATAAAGCGGAAGGCATAGTTCGGGTGCGCGGCAGACGGCCGCGGAAGCAGGTCTTGCAGATAACGAAACTCGCTTTCGCTCAGGCGGCGCCCTGCCCGATCGCTGGTCAGCAGTCGCTTAAGGATGGCCGGGCTCCAGTGGCTCTCGCCGTGCGCCACCAGCTGGTTTGCCAGCGTTTTAGCGTCATAAATATCCAGCAGCTGGCGCAGTAATGCCTGCACCGTTGCCGTTGACTTCTCAGCCTGCTCTGGCGCGGGCTCTGTCACTGATCGATTTTCCTGCATTCTTTTAACCGGGCAATAAAGACTGGAAACAGATTACCACAGTTCACTTTCGCAAACTGCGACGGAAGCGGTGTTGAATCTGGCTATCCAGCCCGATGCAGTCGCCCTGTAATTCGGCACTGAGTTTCGCCATAAACTGAATCAGAAAATCGGCGTTGTGCTGCGCGAGCTCGCGCCCGACGTCGGTTTGCATTGTATCAGGCAAGCGCAGCAGCTTGGTCTGAAAATGATCGAGCGCAAACGCCCGGTCATCAAGCGGGCGCGCGTCGGCAAACGGATCGTCCGCGTCAAAAAGCGGTACGCCCAGCGCGCCTGACACGGCAAACACGCGCGCCAGGCCAATCGCCCCCAGCGCCTCCAGACGATCTGCATCCTGGACAATTTTGGCCTCAATCGTGTACGGCGTCAGGCCGGCGCTGAAACTGTGCGCCTCGATGGCGTGCTCCACGGCGGCATAGCGATCGGACGGGAAGTCAGGGAAATCGCGGTGCAGAATGTCCCGCGTTCTGCGCGCAGCCAGACGCGACGACTGGCTGCGTTCAGGATGATTTTTCGGCAGGCTAACGATGTCGTGAAAATAGCAGGCGGTCAGGATCGTCAGCGGGTCGACGTGGTGATGAACCATGATTTTCTGCGCCGTCAGCCAGACGCGACGGAAGTGTGAAATATCGTGCGCGGTGTCGTCGGTCGCGTGATGTTCATCAAGCCAGGATTCAAAGCGCTGCTGCCACTGTATGAGTTCCATCATCCTTTCCTGTTACGAAAATGGGCACTGAATTATAACATAGCTAAATAAAATAAATTAAAAAATAGAACCCCGAAATACTTAACAATAATTACCCGCAATACTTTCAAGCGATTAATTCATTTGAAAAATAAAGAGATTTTTGGAAATATTTTGTAATATTTTCACTGGTTTAATTACATTTATTTCTGAACCAAATTCACGAGCCATAGAATAGTATCAAACACGTAATTACGGAGGGTGATTACATATATTCATATAAATTATCTTTAAAGGGAATATATAATGAAAAGAAAAGTTCTGGCAATTCTTGTACCCGCATTATTAATGGCTGGCGCGGCAAACGCGGCTGAAATGTATAACAAAGACGGCAATAAAGTTGACCTGTACGGCAAGGTTGACGCGCGTCATACCTTCTCCGACAACGCGGGCGACGACGGCGACGAAACCTACGTGCAGATTGGTTTCAAAGGCGAAACACAGATTACCCGCGATCTGGTCGGTTACGGTCAGTGGGAATATAAAACCTACGCAAATGATACCGAAGACGCCGGGGATACCTCTTTCAACCGTCTGGCCTATGCGGGCCTGAAATATGGCGAATACGGTTCATTTGATTATGGCCGTAATTACGGCGTCGTGTATGACGTTGAAGCCTGGACCGATATGCTGCCGGTATTTGGTGGCGATTCCTACACCTGGACTGACAACTATATGGTTGGCCGTACCAACGGTGTTGCGACCTACCGTAATAATGATTTCTTCGGTCTGGTTGATGGCCTGAACTTCGCGCTGCAGTATCAGGGTGCTAACGAAGGCGCAAACGCTAACGAAGATCAGGAAGGCACCAAAAACGGTCACGACGACGTACGCTTCCAGAACGGCGACGGCTTCGGTATGTCTACCACCTATGACTTCGACTTCGGTCTGACGCTGGGTGCGGCGTATTCTTCCTCTGACCGTACCAACGATCAGGTTGCTTATGGTGCGGGCAACTATAACCGCTTCAGCAAATACGCAGGCGGTGACCGTGCAGACGCATGGACCGTTGGAGCAAAATATGATGCTCAAGGCGTCTACCTGGCGATGATGTACGCGGAAACCCGCAACATGACGCCGTACGGCAGCGACGGCATCGCCAACAAAACGCAGAACTTTGAAGCCGTAGCGCAATACCAGTTTGACTTCGGTCTGCGTCCATCCCTGGCGTGGGTCTATTCCAAAGGCATCGATCTGGGCGGTAACGATTATCACCCACGCAATGGCTATGACTATGTAGACCAGGATCTGGTTAACTACATCGACCTGGGCATGACCTACAACTTCAACAAGAACTTCTCCACCTACGTTGATTATAAAATCAACCTGCTGGACGAAGATGACGCCTTCTACAATGACAACGGTATTGCAACCGATGACATTGTTGGCATCGGCATGATCTACCAGTTCTGATCCCTGAAAATACTAAAGCCCGCATTTGCGGGCTTTTTTGTTTCAAGGGACACTATTTTACGGCGCTTCCTGCAGCGCCACGCGGATAAACCCGTTATTCTGCGCCAGCAGCTCATGGGCTTTCCACGCATCAAGGCCTGTCAGCACCATCAATACCGCGGTTTTACAGTGATGGTTACAGCTCTCCAGCGCGGCTTTTGCCTGCGCCCGGGTGCATCCCCCCGCCTCCATCACGATGGCGATCTGCCGTTCGGCCCATTTGGTATTGCTTGCCTCAAGATCCACGCGCAGGTTGCTGTAAACGCGCCCGGTGCGAACGGCCAGCGCGGTGGTAATCATCGAGAGGATCATTTTTTGCGCGATCCCCGCCCTGGTATTGCGATACCCGGCAACCACATCAGCCCCAAGCTCTGGGGCAATTACCATGCTTGCCAGCTGTGCTGCTTCACTTTGTGCATCACCGGTGATGACCGCAACCGGCGCTCCCAACGACCACGCATGCCGCATTGCCCCCCAGACCCACGGCGTTTTTCCGCTGACGGTCACGGCAAGCATCATATCGTGCTCATCAAATTTAATGGCCTGCAGGTCAGCCACCCCGCGCTCGTAGCTCCCATCCCCCTCTTCTGCCGTCACGGCAATTACCGGCGTTTTACCCGGCGCATACTCATCTGCAGCCTGTTGTGCGATGCAGCCTGACGGGCCCGCGCCGACAATCACCAGACGGCCGCCGTGGTTGAGCGCCGAGGCGGCGTTATCCACCGCGCGGGCGATTGTCGTTAAGCAGGGGGTTATTGCAGCAGAAATGCGTGCATCTTCCTCGTGGATAACCTTCAGCATGTCCAGCGTGGACAATCTATCTATATTCATCGTGCTGGCGTGCCGTCTTTCCTTGACTGAACCGGTAAGCGTAATGCTCATAAACAGCCTCCTTATTATGAGTACCCACACACTATAAAGTGTTTTATATAGATGACCTGCGAGTGAGGTCACGAAAAGAAGAGTAAATCGACGCTTTTACATGGCTTTAAGAAAAGCCCATCATCAGCGATAATCACTCCCTTTCTTAATCATCGCGGAGTGTTGATGAGCGATCTGCAGCCTTTCCCTCTGACGCGCAAGCGCCCCATGAAACTGTACACGCTGGTCACGTTGATGGTGTCCGCGATTATCGCCTCGGTGTTGCTGGTAGTTTTTGCGCTCTATTCCGTGCAGATCACCCGGGCGACCCGCGATGATGTAAAAGATACCGCTCTGGGCATCGCCCGCACGCTGGCCGACAGCCCGGAGATCCAGCGCGGCCTGATGCAGTCGCCGCAGGCCGACATCATTCAGCCCATCGCCAAAGCCGTCACCCAACGCAACGATCTGCTGCTTACCGTGGTGACCGACATGCGGGGGATTCGCTACTCGCACCCGAACGAGGCGCTCATCGGCCTGCATTTTATCGGCAACGATCTGGAACCCGCGCTGGAAGGCAAAGAGAATGTCTCAGTTAACCGTGGTGCCCTCGCCGAGGCGCTTCGCGTTTTCACGCCGGTCTATGACAGCCAGCACGATCAGATCGGGGTCGTCGTGGTCGGGATCTCCCTCAAAAAGGTGGAAGACCAGATAGCCCGCGGGCGGCTCAACGCGCTCTGGACGATTTTGTTCAGCATCTTTATGAGTTCGATGGCGATTTGGGGTCTGGTACGAGTGCTGAAGCGCATTCTTTTCGGGCTCGAACCCTATGAAATCTCCGCCCTGTTCGAACAGCGCCAGGCGATGCTGCAGTCGCTTCGCGAAGGGGTGCTGGCCGTCGACATTCACGGCCGCGTGACGATGATTAACCACGCTGCCAGAGAGATATTACTTCTTCCCTCCGGCAAGCAGACCGAAAACACCAGCGAGCCGCTGCTGGCAAGCCTGCGTGAGGTATCGAAAACCGGGGTTGCGCGTCAGGATCAGGAGATCAGCTGCAACGGACGACTGCTGCTCTGCAACATGGTGCCGGTCAAAAGCCAGAATCGGGTGATCGGTGCTATCAGCACCTTCCGCGATAAAACGGAAATCAGCCAGCTGATGCAGCGTATTGATGGCATGGTCAACTACGTCGACGCCCTGCGCAGCCACACGCACGAGTTTATGAATAAACTGCATGTGATCCTGGGCCTGTTGCACATGAAGCGCTACGACAAGCTGGAGGAGTACATCATCCAGACGGCGCATAATTACCAGACGGACATTGGCACGATCCAGAGCAAGGTAAAGTCCCCGGTCGTTGCCGGGTTCCTGCTGGGTAAAATCAACCGGGCGAAAGAGGCCGGCGTCACCCTGACCCTGGCGGATGAAAGCCTGATACCGGATACCGCCAGTGAAGAGCAGGTTGCGGTGCTGATCACCGCGCTGGGTAACTTAATCGAAAACGCGCTCGACGCGATGGCAGGACAGCAGGAAGGCGAGATTGGCCTGCTGCTGCATTATCAGAATGGCTGGCTCAGCTGCGAAGTCAGCGACGACGGCCCCGGCATTGATCCCACTCAGCTGGAGGCTATTTTTACTAAGGGGTTCTCAACAAAAGGTGAAAACCGCGGCGTTGGGCTGTTCCTTGCTCGCCAGCAGATCCAGAACCTGGGCGGCGATATTACCGTCGAGTCTGAGCCTGGCGTATTTACCCAATTTTTTGTTCACATCCCCTGGGATAGCGAGAGGAATATCGCGTGATAAATGTATTAATTGTCGATGATGACGCCATGGTAGCCGACCTCAACCGTCTGTACGTCAACCGTGTTGAAGGCTTCAGCTGCTGCGGCGTCGCCTCCACGCTCAATCAGGCCAGGGCCTTTATCAATAACCCCAGCCAGCCTGTCGATCTGGTGCTGCTGGACGTCTACATGCAGCAGGATAACGGGCTGGATCTGCTGCCCGATATTCGCGCGTCAGGCCGCCCGATTGATGTGATTATGATCTCCTCGGCCGCCGATGCCGCCACGATCCAGACCTCCATCCACTACGGCGTGGTGGATTATCTGATAAAACCGTTCCAGTTCCCGCGCTTTGAAGAGGCGCTGAATGGCTGGAAGGCAAAGCACAGCCTGATGGGCTCGCACCAGTATTACGAGCAGGCGGACGTCGACAGACTGATCCACGGCGGCGCGCCGGAGCTGGCGGACACTAAAAAATTGCCGAAGGGGTTAACGCCGCAAACGCTGCGCACGATTTGCCAGTGGATTGATGGCCACCCGGAGACGGAATTTTCCACCGACGATCTGGCTAACGCAGTCAATATCTCCCGCGTCTCCTGCCGTAAGTACCTGATTTGGCTTGCGCAGATCAACATTTTGTTCACCAGCATTCACTACGGCGCCACCGGGCGTCCGGTGTATCGCTACCGCTTACAGCCGGAACAGATCGGGCTGCTCAAACAGTACTGCCAATAACGCGGTAGCTCTCATCCAGAAGGGTAAAACGGAAGTGGTGCATCGAGGAGATCACCACTTCTTTTGTTTTGGTCACAAAGATAGCTTCAATATCGGGGCGCGCGCGCAGGGCGGCACAGCCCTTTTCTACCCCCATGCCGTACATCAGCGTGGTCCAGATGTCGCCGTCAATGGAGTCTTTTGAAATGATAGTGACGCTCTCCAGCTCGTTGTCGAGCGGATACCCGGTGCGCGGATCGAGAATATGGTGATAGCGCTTGCCGTTCTGCTCGAAGTAGCGCTCGTACGTTCCCGAGGTCACCACGGAGAGGTTCTCCACCGTCATCGCACCGATAAGCGCGTCACCGGCAAACGGTTTTTTTAGCCCCACGCTCCAGCCACCTTCCGGCGAGCCTAACGTCTGGATGTTTCCGCCGAGGTTGATCAGCCCCAGCTCAGCGCCCTCTTTGCGCAGGTAGTCCCGCACCCGGTCGGCGATATAGCCTTTGGCGATGGCCCCCAGATCAATCTCCATCCCCGATCTGGTCAGAAACACGCTGGTCTGCGCCTCATCAAGGATGACCTCCTCGGCCCGGGTTATCGCCAGCAGGGACGCAATGTCATCGGCAGGCGGAACGCTGTCTCCCTGAAAGCCAATCTTCCAGCGCTTCACCAGCGGGCCGATCGCCAGGTTAAACGCGCTGTCTTTTAGCAGGCTTGCCGCTTTGGCACAGCGGATCAGTTCAAACACCGGACGACTGACAGCAACCGGATGCTGGCCCGCCGCATGGTTGATGTCCATCACCTGGGAATGCGCCCGGTTAACGGTGAGGAGATCTTCGTACTGTTTGATCAGGCGGAAAACGCGGGACGCGAGGGCTTCGTCATGGGAGAAGAGCTTCAGGAGAATGGGCGAGCCCATCAGAACGGCGGAGTAGCTGTAAACGCGATGGCTATCAGGCATTGCATATGTCCTCAGATGTAGCCCCGGCAGGCACCGCGCCGCCGGGGAGACAGGAGCCTTACGTTCTTTTTGAGCGCATCGCCGCCTGATGTCCTGCAAGGGTACCAAAAATAATGATATCCGCCACCGCGTTACCGCCGATACGGTTGCCGCCGTGGATCCCCCCGACCACTTCACCCGCCGCAAACGCCCCCGGCAGTACGTTGTGGTTGCTGTCCAGCACGCAGGTTTCGGTGTTGATGGTCACGCCGCCCATGGTGTGGTGCACGCCTGGCGCAATCTGAATAGCGTAGAAAGGCCCTTCGTTGATAGGCGCACGCAGCGCGGTGGTACGACCAAAATCGTCATCGTGCTGTTTTTCAACGAAACCGTTGTAACGTTCCAGGGTCGCGAGGAAAGCGTGGTGATCCATACCGAGCGCTTCCGCCAGCGCTTTTGGCGAGCTGGCGCTGGTCACGAAGCCTTTCGCAATATACTCATCCGCGGCTTTGTTTTTGGCACGTACGTGCTCGTCAAAGACGATGTACGCGTATTTCTCCGGCAGCGCGATGATTGACGCCGAGACTTTATCGCGGGTCGACATTTCGTTGTAGAAGCGCTCCCCTTTCTGGTTGACCAGAATCGCCCCGCCCCCACGGATGGATTCGGAAATCAGGTACGAGGTGTTCTGCTCAACGGTTGGGTGAATTTGGATTTCGCCCATATCCACGGTGCCCGCCCCGATGCGCTCCAGCAGCGCGATACCGCCGCCGGTTGCCCCTTTGTGGTTGGTGGTGACGAACCCTTCCAGATCCGGACGGTATTTGACGACCATCTGGCTGTTGGCGCTGAAGCCGCCCGTCGCCACGATCACGCTTTTCGCTGCCACGGTGACGGTTTCGTTCTCTTCGGTGGTCAGACGTACGCCGGTCACTTCACCGTTCTCGAAGATAATGTCGCTGACGGAGGTATCCAGCATCACCTCGATGTTGCGTTTGTTGACGTTACGCACCAGGCCGCTGATCAGGTAGCCCCCCACCGCAGAGCCGTCTTTTGGACGGTGAGTACGGTCGATGCTCATCCCACCGGTGGTGGTGATGTCGTTCAGCATGATGCCGCGCGTTGCCAGCCACTCGATCGCCTGCGGCGCGTTCTCGACAAAGCGGCGCAGCAGTTCAGGGTTGTTCTTGTTGCCGCCGCCTTTCAGGCTTTCCTGGTAGAACAGCTCTTTGCTGTCCTGAATGCCCTTCACGCGCTGGAAGCGGGTTTCAGCGGCATTCATACCGGCAGAGGCTTTAATGGTGTTGCCGCCGATGGTCGGCATCTTCTCAACAATCAGCACGCTCGCGCCTTCGTCGTGAGCCTGAATCGCCGCCGCCAGACCGGCGCCGCCGCTGCCGACAACAACCACGTCCACGCTGCGGGTTTCGTTCGGGTCCACGCCCTCTTCCGCTGCCAGCGCTTTGCTGGATTTCAGCATCGCTTTAGAGACCGCTTTCTTCACCGCTTCACTCTGGCTGGTTGCACCGGTGATGGCATCCACGTGCGGGGTATTGGCGTCCAGAATGCGGGTACGGATCTCTTCAAAGCTGGTGACGAACTCAACGTCATCGCTCGGGCCAGAGGCCAGCTCGATGTCCGCAATGCGGTCGGTTTCCAGACTGACGTTAATCACCAGCTCGTTCGCGTCGTCCTGCACCTTCTCGGTGAACATGCCCGGTTTGAATTTCGATTCGCCCATGCTCATGTCGCGGATCATCGCTTCCACCAGCGAGAAGCGCCACAGGGGTTCAGGAATGCTCAGTTCCTCGCGTTTGGTGCTGTCCATAAACAGCTCAAGGCTTTCACCCGCCGCGATGCGGTCGGTCCAGTCCGGGTAGGCAATGGTAGCGCGGCCAACGGCAATCAGGTCGTAACCGTGGTCCAGCGCTTCATTCACGTCTGACGCATTCACCACGCCGCCCACGCCCATCACCGGAACCTGCGCCAGGGTTTCAGAGCGCATCGCACAGTATTTTTCGATCAGCGGCGTCGGGTCCTGGGTGTCGACAATGGACGGACGCAGGGTCGCGCCGACGGAGAAGTGCAGGTAGTCCACGCCGCGCGCCGCCAGTTTTTCCAGCAGGTACATGGTGTCTTCAAAGCGGATGCCCGGCACTTCCAGCTCTTCAGGGGAGAAACGGTAGCCAATAATAAACGCGTCGTCCGCGTACTGGCGCACCATTTTGTGGGTGATGTCCAGCACCGCCAGCGGGAACTTCGCGCGATTGTCGCGGCTGCCGCCCCACTCGTCGTCGCGCTGGTTAGAGTTTGGAGAGTAGAACTGCTGAATCAGGTAGGTGTTCGCCCCGTGGATTTCCACGCCGTCAAAACCGGCCTGGATGGCGCGGCGCACGGCTTCACCAAACTTGCCGATCATGCCTTCCACTTCTTCGGCGGTCAGGGCAACCGGCGTTGCGGCACCGTCACGCGGCGCGGCCACGGCGCTTGGACCAACCGGGGTACGGCCACCGATAAGTTTCGGATCAACCATGCGGCCACCGTGGTAGATCTGCAGCAGGGCCTTAGATCCTTTGGATTTAATGGCCTCGGCGATTTTCGCCAGCCCGGCGATTTTCTCGTCGTTATCAATACCAATTGCCCCCGGGAAGGCAAGGCCGAGATCGTCGACGAAGCAGCACTCCACGATGATGGTGCCAATGCTGCCGGAACGGGCCCGATAGTACTCCACCAGCTCGCTGGTGACGGTGCCGTCATAATAGCCGGTACAGGTGGTCATAGGGGCCATTAACAAACGGTTTTTCAGTTCAGTGCCATTCGGTAATGTGAAGGGGCTAAGAATGCGTTCGTTAGTGCTCATAATAGAAACTCCAAACTTTTAAAAATTGAGAATTCGTTATCGGATTGATTTTTTATTTCGTCGTTTTTTGCCGATGTCATGATATTAATATAATGATTTTTTTAGTTTCTAAAGTTATTACGTTAGTTAAAAAACTATTTAATCCCTGTGATAACACTAATAATACATTGGTGTTAGCGATTGTCATTCATGCATTCACAATATTTTAAAATACGTTAAATAAAAAATGGTAAAACCATTTCACCATAAACCAAAAACACCCTTTAAAATCAATTGAATAGACGTTATTAAAATTTCGAATTGTTACAGAAATGATAAAATAAACCCGCAAAAAAGATAATAACCACATACGCCAGAGTGGTTATTAATAAAAGCATAAAAATAACGCTGCAATTCTGTTTTTTTGATCTCGATCAATAGTCATGGCATTTAAAAGCGCAATATAAAAACATCATCATTTTTTAATTTAACGCACACAAAAAAGCGTTAAATCGCTATTACTGAAAATACAAAAACGCACCTTTAATAACTAAAAAAAGCAAAGAAACTTAAGAAAGCAATTTTGACTTTTCAGTGCGACCGAATTTTTGACAACTTAAGACGTGAAACTATGAATACAAAAACTGCTGTAACGCCCCCTGTGGCGAACCAGGCATCAAATGGAAACGCAAAACGTCTGCTGATGATGGCACTGCCCGTCATCGTCGCCGTACTGCTGCTGTTTGTTCCGGTACCGGAAGGACTGCCTCCTTACGCGTGGCACTACTTCGCCATCTTCGTCGGCGTGATCGTCGGTCTTATCTTCGAACCCCTGCCGGGCGCGGTGATCGGCCTGACCGGCGTGGTCGCCATTGCCCTGTGCAGCCAGTGGGTGCTGTTCAGCCCTGAACAGCTGGCTGACCCGAAATTCAAGCTGGCGGGCGCCTCCTTTAAGTGGGCAGTGAGCGGGTTTGGTAACTCCACCGTCTGGCTGATTTTCGGTGCCTTTATGTTCGCCGCAGGCTATGACAAAACCCGCTTCGGCCGCCGTCTGGCGCTGATTCTGGTGAAGTACCTTGGCCGTCGCAGCCTGACGCTCGGTTACGCGATTACGTTTGCGGACCTGCTGCTGGCACCGTTCACTCCGTCCAACACCGCGCGCAGCGGTGGGACCATCTACCCGATCATCGCTAACCTGCCGCCGCTGTACGGTTCAAAACCCAACGACCCAAGCGCGCGTAAGATAGGTTCGTACCTGATGTGGGTGGCGATCACCGCGGCCTGTATCACCAGCTCAATGTTCCTCTCCGCCCTTGCGCCGAACCTGCTGGCCCTGGCGCTGGTGAAAAGTACGGTTGGGATCGACATCTCCTGGGGGACCTGGTTCCTGGCCTTCCTGCCGCTGGGCATCCTGCTGATCCTGACCATGCCGCTGCTGGCCTACTGGTTCTACCCGCCAGAAGTGAAGGTGAACAACGAAGTGCCGCTGTGGGCGACCCGTGAACTGGAAAAACTGGGCAAACTGTCCCGCAATGAGATCCTTCTGCTGGTGTTCGTATGCTGCGCGCTGCTGATGTGGATCTTCGCCGCCGCGTGGATTGAACCCGCGATGGCGGCCCTGCTCATCGTCGGCCTGATGCTGTGGACCGGCGTGCTGGAGTGGAACGATATCACCGGCAACAAAGCGGCGTGGAACACCTTCGTCTGGTTCGCCACCCTGGTGGCGCTGGCGGATGGCCTCTCCTCTACCGGCTTTATCAGCTGGTTAGGTAAAGAAGGCGGCCTGCTGATGAGCGGTATCTCTCCGGGCGTGGCGACCATCGTCCTGCTGCTGGCGTTCTACCTGCTGCACTACCTGTTTGCCAGCACCACCGCGCACACCACGGCGCTGCTGCCAGCGATGCTGACCATCGCCTCCACCATTCCGGGCATGAATATGGAAGTGTTCGTTCTGCTGATGGTGACCTCGCTGGGCGTGATGGGGATTATCACCCCGTACGGTACCGGTCCAAGCCCGATTTACTACGGTAGTGGCTACCTGCCAACCAAAGACTACTGGCGCCTCGGCACCATCTTCGGTGCCATCTTCCTGGCGGCCCTGCTGCTGATTGGCTATCCGTGGATGTCCATGATGTTCTGATTCCTGACCGCCGGACTTCTCCTCCGGCGGTTTTATTTTTGTGGAGCAATACGCTATGTCAAACAAACCGTTTATCTACCAGAACCCCTTCCCTCTTGCGCATGACGACACCGAATACTACCTGCTGACCAAAGAGCACGTTTCCGTTGCCGAGTTCGAAGGCCAGGAAATCCTGAAAGTGGAGCCGGAAGCGCTGACCCTGCTGGCGCAGCAGGCCTTCCACGACGCCGCATTTATGCTGCGTCCTTCCCACCAGAAGCAGGTTGCCGCCATCCTCAACGACCCGGAAGCCAGCCAGAACGACAAGTACGTTGCCCTGCAGTTCCTGCGCAACTCCGAGATCACGGCCAAGGGCGTGCTGCCCACCTGCCAGGATACCGGCACCGCAATCATCATGGGTAAAAAAGGCCAGCGCGTCTGGACCGGCGGCGGTGACGAAGCGGCCCTGAGCCAGGGCGTGTATAACACCTACATTGAAGACAACCTGCGCTACTCGCAGAATGCGGCACTGGATATGTATAAAGAGGTGAATACCGGCACTAACCTGCCCGCACAGATTGACCTCTACAGCGTCGACGGGGACGAATACAAATTCCTGTGCATGGCGAAAGGCGGCGGCTCTGCCAACAAAACCTATCTCTACCAGGAAACCAAAGCGCTGATTACCCCGGCGAAGCTGAAAAACTACCTGGTTGAGAAGATGCGTACCCTGGGGACCGCAGCCTGCCCGCCGTACCATATCGCGTTTGTTATCGGCGGCACCTCAGCGGAAGCCACGCTGAAAACCGTGAAGCTCGCCTCCACCCGCTACTACGACGCGCTGCCAACCGAAGGCAACGAGCACGGCCAGGCGTTCCGCGACGTTCAGCTCGAACAGGAACTGCTCCAGGAAGCACAGAACCTCGGCCTCGGCGCGCAGTTCGGCGGGAAATACTTCGCCCACGATATCCGCGTGATCCGCCTGCCACGCCACGGTGCCTCCTGCCCAATCGGCATGGGGGTCTCCTGCTCCGCCGACCGTAACATCAAGGCGAAAATCAACCGCGACGGGATCTGGATTGAGAAGCTTGAGCACAACCCGGGTCAGTATATTCCTGAATCCCTGCGCCAGCAGGGCGAAGGCGACGTGGTGAGCATCAACCTGAACAAGCCGATGAACGAGATCCTTGCCCAGCTTTCCGCGCATCCGGTCTCTACCCGCCTGTCGCTGAACGGCACCATTATCGTGGCGCGCGACATTGCCCACGCGAAGCTTAAAGAGCTGCTGGATAACGGCGAAGCGCTGCCGCAGTACGTCAAAGATCATCCGATTTACTACGCGGGCCCGGCAAAAACCCCGGAAGGCTACGCGTCTGGCTCACTCGGCCCGACCACGGCGGGACGCATGGACTCGTATGTTGACCTGCTGCAATCCCACGGCGCGAGCATGATCATGCTCGCGAAAGGCAACCGCAGCCAGCAGGTGACCGACGCCTGCCATAAGCACGGCGGCTTCTACCTGGGCAGCATCGGCGGCCCGGCGGCGGTGCTGGCGCAAAACAGCATCAAGAGCCTGGAGTGTGTGGCCTATCCTGAGTTGGGTATGGAAGCGATCTGGAAAATTGAGGTGGAGAACTTCCCGGCGTTTATTCTGGTGGATGATAAAGGCAACGACTTCTTCCAGCAGATCCAGAACAAGCAGTGCAAAGGCTGTTCACAGCGCTGAGATTTTCCATATCGCCAGCAGCAGCGACAGCAACTCGTTAATTAACTCCTGCTGTCGCTGCCCTGTATGGAGAATAGTTTTCTTATTCTCCATACACACCATACAAACGCTTTTTCTTCATTTTAGTTTTTCAATATATGCTAACGCCGCATGCTATTGTCGAACAACGGCCTGATAATTAAGATAATTACCGTCGTCGGTAATCACACGATAGGCTACCGTTTCTCCCGGCAAGAGTGGCTTATCAGGCAAAATCACCTTTTCCGCCCGTGGCGAAACCATAATATTGGTCAGCGGCCTTTGCCCGGGTATTTCCACGTTGAGGCTGATATTCCAGGGCGTCGGGTTAGTAATGATTAACCGCGTATCCTGAGCGCTGAACTGAAGCGTCTGATACTGAAGAGCATCAGGATCGCCGATGTCGGCAGGACGAATAAAGACCTTCATCCTTAAGCGTAACGGCAGAATTAACTTTTGCGCGTTCTGCCGGGTCCGCTCGCTCTCAGGCTGGATCTGGAAAATATTCAGCCAAAAGACGCTTTCCCGATCGTTCGGCAGCCCCTGACGTGCCGTAAGCAGCAAACGCAACGAACGAATCTCCTTCGGCAACATTTTGAAAACCGGAGGAGTAGACACAATCGGCGTGCTGACTTTGTCCGGCGGCACCAGCGGATCGCCCGTGTCCGTCCAGACCTGAATTATGGCTGGCGTTTCACCATCGTTAGAGAGATTCAGCGACTGGGCCATTTCGCCAGCGCTGAAAATCACACGAGTCCGATCGACGTTAACCACGGCATAGGCCTCAGCGATGAGGCACGTCATCAGCAAGCCTGCCAGAGCAAGCCTACTGGAAATTAACAACGACTTGTAATTGCGCATTAACCGTACCTGGCGTCACAGTTTGCCCACTGAGGGCCTCTAATGATGCGGTAAAATCACCGGTATAGGTGTTTACCGCCCCCGTCGACGTCAGGCTGGTAAGATCCTGATACGCATACCAGCCGCGCGAGTTTCCCGTGCCGGTTATGCTCCTGTCGGGTAACAAATTGATTGCCGTCCCACTCCGGTTAAGGATTTTTATACCCACGCCAGAAGCCACGCCGCTGTTACCGTAATGCGAATCCAGTAGCCAGGTTAGACCCCCACCGCTGGTCACCAGCCCCAGCCCTTGCGCAGCACTGACAGCAACGGGCTGGTTGACTAAAAAGCCCATGGCCACGTTTGCCTTGCTGGCCGTGGACGTGGCGGTACCGGAAACCGCGCCTGACTCGCACTCGAGGCTGACCGAGAACGGAGCCTGACTGGTACCTCCGGCCTGCAACGCGGCGGAGCTGACGGTGGGTAAAAGCACAACGGCGGGATAGTCTTTAACCTGACATAGTGCACCACGGACGTAGGTCACGGCATTGTAGGTACTCCATGCGCCGGGCCAGTTTGTATACCAGCCATAATAATAAATCGCGCTATCCTGGCCCACCACGATTGAATTTGATGCCAGCCCGGGGCCTTTAAAGGCTATATAGCCTCGCGGTTGGGTATAGGCATCTTTATAGTAATTGCTGGCGTTAAGATAATAGGTGGTGGATGAAATCTTATACATTTCATACAGCACATTGCTGAATGCGCTGGCTGGAATGTAAATATAGGTTCCATCCTGATACCAGTCTGCCGAGGTGATTTGTCTTTGCTTCCAGTAGCGGCTGTAATATTCCCCAGTGCTGAGATTGGTCATTCTTACCGCGACGTTTTTTGCGACATCATAATACGCACCCTCAATTTCAGCGGAGGCATACATGCCGGTATAGGCATTATCGCCGTTGGTGGCATACATTTCATATAAACTTCCGGCGTCAGACAGGGCGCAGCGGAACAGAATTTGATTACTGGCATAGGTTTTATTAGTCGCTGCCGTTAAAAAATTGCCCACCGCGCTGGCAAGCAACGTTCCCGACGGCTGAAAGTTAGTGCCGCTGTTGATACTGATTACCGCCGGCAGCCCAATATTGCCATGGCAGGTATCACATGCACCCGACCAGTCGGCGGCAGTATACCCTGCCGCGATGGCCATGCTGGAGAGTGATGACGTGCTGGTCACCCTGATGCAGTTTGCCCACGCGGGCTGGCTTATCAGCAAAAACAGCCCCAGCACCAGAAAATGTTTTAACCTGTCCTGCATTTTAATTTTCCTTTTCACATATCTGGCTCAGGTAAACCAACGGCTCTGCGTTTCGCCCGGTAATTTGATACGGCACACGGCAGCGCTGGTCGCGCTCTTTGCCCCATTTCACGCGCAACACACCGGAGGCTTCCGGGACGCGGGCATAAATTTGGCCACCCTGCCCCACCATGCCAATCAATGTTCCCTCGGTATCCCGCACCTCCGCCCCCATTGGCGGTAGTTCTCCGTCACGGGTACTGAGAGTAATGAGAACGGCTTTGCCTTTCAGCGTGGCAAAGTCCACCCGGACCACTGCCCCCGCATAGGGCACGACGCGCTGACTTCCACCTTTCAGTTCGGCATCCGCCATCATAGTGCGCGAGTCCAGGCTGACGTTGTTGCTACGGTAAGGGGAAAGCGACGGCAGAATGGCGTAGCCAAACGCGTCAATAGTCGCCCCCTGTCCGTTCTGCACGCGCGCCCCCTGGGCACCATCGGCGTGTACCAGTGCGAACGTGTCGCTGGTATACGGCCCGAGCGTTAATCCTCCCGGATGTAGCACCAGTGTTCCGGATGCACCAAGCCCTGCCTGCCGGTAGTTATCCCCCTGGTCATAGCTGGCCTGTACGGACCCCACGCGGGTATTTTCCTGAACGTTTCCACCAAACGTCGTGGCGTTACCGCTGCTCCCATCCCGATAACGTTCATATCCGCCGTACACGGAGTACGATCTGTCACGACCGTCCCCTGCCGTGCCGGTTAGCGATACGGTCGAGGAGCGACTGGCGCGCGACTGGTTGTAGTTGTAAGCCACCGACGCCAGGTTGCTGCCCCAGTCCAGGGGGACCGACACGTTGAAGGAGACGGTATTTTCGGTGTATTTCTCTTTCGAACTGTCATCAACCGGCTCGCGAGTACTAGTATAAAAGCGTCCGTAGTCCCAGCTCGTCCGTTGTCTGGCTACGTTCATCCCATAGCTAATTCGTCGCCACTGATTGCTGTAGCCCAGCTGCAGCTGGGTCATACGCGACTGATTGCTATAGTAATCCGCCGTGCTGGCACTCAAATTAAGTACCCCCCAGCTTCCCATCGGCTGGCTGACCGTCGCCGTCAGTCGATTGCGCTGATGCAGGGTATCTGAATAGTACTCCGTACCGCTTTTCTGCTGGCGGCGAACGCCCAGCACATCCTCCAGATCGCGATAACCACTCGTCGAATAGCGGTATGCGGCAAGCACGAGGTTAGTGCCTGCCGTAAACGTCTTGCTGTAGCTGATTTCTGCACGCCATCCCTGCTGCCGGTCATCATTTTCAACCAGGGCATCAGACCAGGTGGCATTCAGACCAATTGCACCGATTTCAGTCGCCAGCACGCCCCCTGCCAGAAAAGCCGTGTAGTCCTTTGCCACGCGCAGGCCGAGGTTGCTGGTGACTTCATTGCTCAGCCCTCGCTGTAACACGCCTTCCAGGAAGGTGTTTTCAATACTGTAGTACTGACGAACGCGTCCGAATGAGAGGCCGTATTGCCAGTTGCCCGGACGCACGGAATCAGGCACAGCGGAATAAGGCACGGTAAAACGGGATGTTTTTCCGCTGGCCTCAATGACCTCAACTTCAAGATCCCCCTGACTGCGGGTGTTGTATAAGTCGTTGATAACGAAGGGTCCAGGCGGAACGTTGGTTTCATAAATGACGTTATTTAGCTGCTTAATCACCACGTGTGCGCTGCTGGATGCAACGCCCCTGACTTCCGGAGCATAGCCCCTCTTCCCCTGCGGCCACATGCGTTCATCGGTTGCCAGTTTCACCCCATTGAACGAGAGGCTGCCAAAGAGGCTGCTGTCGGTATAGTTATCCCCCAGCGCCAGCACGCTATCGATCGGTTCGATGGGACGCTGTACCCAGGTTCGAACCGCGTTATAACTCGAATCGCTTCCACTTATGCTGCTGTCCGCATAGCGCAGATTTCCCTGATGTCGAACCTGCCACAGCCCAAGGTTGGTTCCGGCATTGATGCCGCTCCACAAATAGTGATAGCGGTAGCGAGTGTCTGTATTTTCCGTGAACGTGTAGCGGGTGTTATGCCGCAAAAAGATCGCCGCCATCCCCGCGTCCCATTCACTTACCGGAATATAGCCGCGAGGCGTACGCTGGAGTTCCGTCATCGGAATAGCCAGCTGAAGGCGCAGTGAGGCCTGGTCAAACAGCCAGGTTGCATGTTCAGCCCACTCACTCAAAAGGCGACACGCTGTCCCCTCATCGCGGTCTGCTGCTTTCAGTTTTGCGGCCTGCATGAGCGATTTGCCCAGACAAGGTTCAGGATCGCGACCATCTGCTTTAGCGCGGAAGACGATCTTTTCTTCGCTTTTCACCAGCGTATTGTTGACGTATACATCCACCAGATAACGTCCGGGTGCGACCTGATGCCGGTTAAACTGCTCCAGATCCATGCCCCAGGACGAGCCCTGCAGCAGTGAAGAGTCAAAAACATATTCTTTCGCCTCCACCAGCCCCGTGCAGCTCAACGAGATACACAGCGCCAGCAGATTGCGACGAAACTCAGGGGTACGAGACAGGGTAGTGCCCATTGATCCGTGCTCCCTGATCGTTAACAAGCCATACCCTGACCGTACCGTTTCCCACGGTTTTGGTTTTCCAGTTGTTAAACCAAAACGTTTGACGATCGAAAGGCGCTACCGTATCAGCTGTGAGGGTATGCTTTTTCCCCCCCGCCTCAGCCTCAATGAGGGTTAATGACGCATACCACGGCTGCGGGTTCTCTATGGAAATCCCATATCCCTTTTGCGCATCGAAAGTGGTGTTGACCCGCAGCCCGTTCAGCTGATTTTTTGGGGAGCCAATGCCAGCTGGCCGGTAAATCACTTTTACCCGGGTACGTAGCATGACCAGCATTCTGTTCTGCCCTTTTTCACTCTCGAGATTCGAGGGTGGGACCTGGAGCGCATTGAACCAGTACAGGGATTCCCGATCCTGCGGTAAATCGCGCGCGCCGGTATGGGTCACGCGGATAACTTGTCCCGCTTTCGCCTGGATTCGAAACACGGGAGGGGTCGTCAGAAAAGGGATTTTCGCGCCCTCAGCCGGAGTCGCGTTAACATTACCTTCGTCAAACCAGGTTTGAATCACGTAAGGAATGTCATCATTATTCTTGAGCTGCACGTCAACGGACGAGGCCCCGGCAGGATAAATAATCCGGCTGCCCAGTATCGTGACGCTTGCGGATGCGGTGTTTGCCAGCATCAGTACACATATCAAATAAGTCAGGTACTGAGCGATACGCTGAAGATGTGCGCTTATCATTATTAACAACTCCGGGGTCGAATGAACCTGGTGTGGCGAGACCCTGACTGCAATGCGCTGAGTGGAATGTGCACGTTTGCATCCTGCAAAACGTGCACACGTTAGTTCCAGTGCGGCCTGTTACTGATAGGAAACGGCATATTGCAGCGTGGCCTCTACCGTACCCGCCGTCGCCGCTGCGTTGGCGTAATACTGCGCGGTATAGGTAGCGGAGGCGTCCGTCTGGTTCGCGGCCAGCTTGAGGTCGCCATTACCGGTAAAGCCATTGCTCAGGTTCACAACGGCATTGGCGGTATCCAGGATCTGGACTTCAACGTTCTTCGCGGTGCCGGTGTTGCCAAGGTTGCCGTTAGACGTCACCTGATTACCGACAAACACCGTCGAGATTTTCGTTTCCCCACTGGCGTTGCCCGTGCAGCCGCTTACCCCGATATCAAACGTGACCGATCCCACAGTATCACCGCTGGCGGCAAGATCGGAGGCGCTGACCGTTGGCAATAACACCACCGGAGAGGCGCTGTTACCGTTTACGGCAACTGAACAGGTTTCATCCGTCACCTCCCCCTGGAAGGTGATGGTGTTGTCAGACGCAGCAAAAGCCCCACCAGAGACCAGTGACGCCCCCAGAACTAACGCAATAATATTTTTCTTGTTCATAACGCTTATTCCTGTTTTATCAATTGAACCGATAATGAAAACTTCCTTTTTTACAGACAAACCGGTCATATGAAATTGAACGCCAAATAAAGGCGAACGCGTAAACCCTGCCCGATGAGCTGCAGGAACAAATCTATACGAAAATCCCTATTACAAAAATAATTAACCATTAAATCGCAAATCTTAAGATTATAATTCTACAGATGAAGTAATTTAATGTGAGATTAAGTTTTTTATGCCAGTCGCGTCATAATTGCAGTGATTACTTATGCGCCAGCGAGGGAGAAAAAAAAGAAATTATGCTTTTCTCAAGATTTTGAATGAGAAAAGGATGTTGATTCTCTGGGAGAATTAAACCGGTGATCGGGAGGGAAGATTAAATTCCCGGCGAATACCGGGAAAATAAAGGATAATGCGCTCAACGTGGTGGCAATAACCCCCAGCATATCTCCTCTTTGCCGTCACTCAACATGCCGCAACGCATAAAATAGAGACGCGAGAGATTGGAAGAATACGTTTTGAACGTACTGCTTTTGATGATCAGGACATACTCATTACTCTTACAGACGGGGTTAAGCTTTACCGCTAAATCCATCACGACCTTCTTTACGTCAGGATTGGTTATACTGTCCAGCGCCTGTTCAGACATCATGACCTTACAGGAGCCAGCATTTCCCATGTAAATCTCATTACGTTCAACGGGCTTACTGGCAACCCAGAATCCTGCTGCCCCGCCCAGCGCCACAACAGCGAAAAAAAGCACCAGCTGATTTACTATTCCTGTTTTCATCGTACGCCAGCGTGATACTTCGCCCGCGCTGCTTTCGGCAGTTTTGCCTTTTAGTAAACGTCCGTTGGCAATATAAGCGGTTTCGGTTTCTGAAGGGGCCCCCATGATGACGTCAACCGGCTCTGAGCATTTTTCGATGTCAACGTGCTGATGCAGCATAAAGCCTATTTTGGGTACGGTGACAATCACCTCCTCATCCATGCCAAGATTCTTCATAATCTTACGTAACTTGCTTACGCACTGGTTAAGATTATTGTTGCTGGAAACCATGCCATAGTCGTCCCAGACTTTCTTAAATATTACTTCCCTTTTTATTGCCTCTCCCTTATGGGCAATAAGCAACAATAAAAGTCTCTTCGTAGGGTTTGAGATTTGAATCAACTCATCCTGAGAACCTTCGAGGCCCAGTGTACTCATATCTGAGTCAAATATTATCTGCTTATTCATTATAAATTTCATATGCATAAACTCTTATTAAGTAAGTTTTCCTCCGGGCATGCGCGAAATGGCTCCTGACGCGTTACCTCGCTTGGGCACGTGACGCAGATCATTTTTAATATTTTCATCTTGTTAAGTTTATTTTTTTTGCGAAGTCCAGGATACATTACACAGTGCAGGCCCCATAGTCAGAATTTTGTACTGTATCATAGACAAGTTATCGCATCATTTACTAAAAACAACAAAAATTTAATATTTTAATCTTGAAAAATATTAATAAATTTTAATCGCCTTACCCGACTCTATTTCAGCAATCAGGAATATTCAGGAATAATCAGAATTATTAAATTAAGAAAGGGGCATATCTGAACGCTGAACGTGTACTCAACACTATAACCCTGAAAGTAAAATTAATTAATATTCAACAAGTTAAACATTGCGGTGGTTATTTTGATACATCGCATGAATCATCTTTAAGGTGAGAAAAAACTGAAAATACAGTTTAAAATTGATCCAAATCAAATTTAGGTGAGATTTATCCTTAAAAATCACATCATAAATACAGCTCAGACCTCACATCGCTCATTCGCCTCAACAAACCTGTCGAAAATTCAGTCGGATATAAGAAAAGATCGCCTGTATACCCACAATATCATCTTCCGTTCTGACGTTTTGGCTCCTGTGATTAAGGCGATTAAAAATAGCGCAATTGTACTTTGATGGCCGGTTAAATATTTACAATTCTTTCGGACTTTTTTAATTACACTACTGAGCAGACTGACTAACTTAACTCAAAAACAACAAATGATGAACAAGGGATAAACAGACGCAGAAAAACATTAAACAGGCCGATAAAAGGCATCCAGACCAGTATAAAAAACTATTTTTACACTGTTAACAAAGATTAACACCATTAAATAAAGGGAGAGATATAGAATTAATCACCTATAAAATCTCACACTCACGTCGTCATGAAACGTTTTACTATTCGACTGCAGCCCATAATGTCACTCACTACGAGGCAACTCTGTGGATATGAAGTGCTGTCTGAGCCTCCCACTGAGGTCAATATTACAGAGTGGTTTGAACAGTGCTCATCCGCCCAACTCCTGCAGTTGAGAACGTGGCAGCTCAGGATGCTTGAAAGTCAAAAAATCACCGTAAAGCTCTTTGTTAACCTCACCACAGCCATTCTCGCCAGCGAAGAGGGGACCGCGGCGCTTCTGCAAGGCCCTTTACCGGGGGTCGTTGAGCTTCAGGACCCAATGGCAATCGCCCGTCTTGATGCGACCAGGCTCGCATTACTGGATAAAAATCTCCGGCGGCTTCGGCATGCCGGTATGGAGGTCTGGCTCGATGATTATCTCAGCGACTATGGCAGTACGCTTGCCGATAGCGGGCTGGAATTCGATGGGGTGAAACTCGACTGCGCTGCATTCCAGCAGTATCGCAACGATAGCGCGGGTTTAGCGCACCTGATCGCTGAAGCACGACGTTTCGGAACGTTCGTCCTTGCGGAAGGGGTTGAGAGTCAGCGAGACGTCAGAGCGGCATTGCTGGCGGGGGCCGATCTGGCGCAGGGATTTTACTGGCCGGAGAAAAAAATCCATGCGGTGCAGGCCCCGTCGGTTCAAACCGTCCAGAGACAAATGCGCAATGTCACATAACCGTAATAGCAAAATGCCGCCCTCCTATCGTAACCATATAATTAAATAGATGTTAACTTATTGTAAATTATAGTCATCCAGCTACACCATGAAGGATTGATGCATGTCACGCATCAGCTTATGTGTAATTTGCGCTTATTAATTTTCCCTCACTGATCCAGTTTTCAGAAACAGACGCGTAAAACGTCAACAATAAACTGGAGATAACCATGTTTTCCTCAACCTCACCTGCAACCGTACGCTCTAAGGCGGGCGCGATACTTCGCGTGACGTCCGGCAACTTTCTTGAACAATTCGATTTCTTTCTTTTCGGCTTCTACGCCACCTACATCGCCCACACGTTCTTCCCGGCGAGCAGTGAATTTGCGTCGCTGATGATGACCTTCGCGGTCTTCGGCGCGGGCTTCTTGATGCGTCCAGTCGGGGCCATTGTGCTGGGGGCTTATATTGACAAGGTCGGTCGCCGCAAAGGGCTGATCGTGACGCTTTCCATCATGGCGGCAGGCACCTTCCTGATCGTGCTGATCCCGTCCTATCAAAGCATCGGGCTTTGGGCACCGTTGCTGGTACTGACGGGCCGTCTGCTGCAGGGCTTTTCCGCCGGTGCGGAGCTTGGAGGCGTCTCGGTCTATCTCGCTGAAATCGCCACGCCGGGCCGCAAAGGGTTCTATACCAGCTGGCAGTCCGGCAGCCAGCAGGTTGCCATTATGGTCGCCGCGGCGATGGGCTTTGCCCTGAACGCGCTGATGGAAGAGAGCGCCATTCGTGAATGGGGCTGGCGCATACCGTTCCTGTTCGGCTGTTTAATCGTGCCGTTTATCTTTTTCCTGCGCCGCAAGCTGGAGGAGACGGAAGAGTTCAGCGCACGCCGCCATCATCTGGAGATGCGTCAGGTCTTTAAAACGCTGCTTGGCAACTGGCAGGTGGTGGTCGCGGGCATGCTGATGGTGGCGATGACCACCACCGCGTTCTACCTGATCACCGTCTACGCGCCAACCTTCGGCAAAAAAGTGCTAATGCTGAGCGCCTCGGACAGCCTGCTGGTCACGCTGCTGGTTGCGATCTCTAACTTCATCTGGCTGCCGGTGGGCGGCGCGCTGTCGGACCGCTTCGGGCGTAAACCGGTGCTGATTGCCATGACCCTGCTGGCGCTGGCCAGCAGCTATCCGGCCCTGACGCTGCTGGCTGATGCGCCAAGCTTCTCCATGATGCTGAGCGTCCTGCTGTGGCTCTCCTTCCTGTACGGGCTGTATAACGGTGCGATGATCCCAGCGCTGACGGAAATTATGCCCGCTGAAGTCCGCGTGGCAGGGTTCTCTCTGGCTTACAGCCTCGCAACGGCGATCTTCGGCGGCTTTACCCCGGTGATGTCCACCGCGCTGATTGAATACACCGGTGACAAAGCCTCGCCGGGCTACTGGATGAGCTTCGCCGCGGTGTGTGCCCTGCTGGCAACCCTCTACCTCTACCGTCGTCGCGCGGTTTCGGTGCAAAACACCGTTAAGTCGCAGGAGGCCGCATGACTCGCACTTCTCGTTATGCCGCCACCGCGCTGATGCTGACGTTCCTGAGCGCCAATGCCTGCGCTCAGGAGGTGAAAGTGATGATTTCAGGCGGTTTCAAAGCCGCCCTTGAAAAGCTGGCACCGGAATATGAACGCCAGACCGGCGATACCATCGTGATTATTCCCGGTCCGTCAATGGGCGCTACGCCGCAGGCGATCCCAAACCGGCTCGCGCGCGGCGAGAAAGCCGACGTGGTGATTATGGTGGGCGATGCGCTGGCGAAGCTCGAAAAAACCAGCCAGACCCAGCCGGGTTCGCGAACCGAACTTGCGGACTCCCCCGTCGGAATGGTGGTGAAAAAAGGGGCGGATGTCCCTGATATCAGCAGCGAGGCGACGCTACGTAACGCGCTGCTTCAGGCCAGCTCCATCGCCTACTCAGACAGCGCCAGCGGCAGGTATGTCAGCCAGACGTTGTTTAAAAAGCTGGGGATTGAAAAGGAGGCGGCGGCTAAAGCAACGATGGTCGAACGCATTCCGGTTGCTTCGGAAGTGGCAAAAGGGAAATACGCCGTGGGCTTCCAGCAGGTGAGCGAGCTGCTGCCGGTTCAGGGCGTCACCTTTATCGGTAAAATCCCGGATAATCTGCAGTACATCACGCGCTTCGCAGGCGCGGTCACCCGTCACGCAGAGCATCCCGCGGAGGGGAAAGCGCTGCTGACCTATCTCGCCTCACCGCCCTCACGCGCCGTCATCGAGAAGACGGGGATGATCCCCGTTACGTCCGGCGATACCGCTCGGTGATCTCTTTTTCCAGTTCAGCCGCGATATAAGACTGGATGCGCCCCCGGCGCCGGATAAGCCCAACGGTACGTTTCACTTCCGGCGCCACCAGCGGCAGATGCGTCAGCGGCGTATGCTCTGAGGTCGGCATCGACATGGCGGGAACGGCGGCAATGCCGATCCCCGCCTCTACCATACCGAGCATCGTGGTGACGTGGCGCGTTTCGCAGACGCTGGGGCGCTCGGGAATGATATCCCCCAGCATCCGATCCAGCAGGTTGCGGTTCCCCGACGTTTTGTCGAGGGAGATATAGTCCTGCTGGTAAAACGCCTGCCAGGTCAGGTGGCTCTTCTGCGCCAGCGGGTGGTCCTTTCTGCACGCCACAACGTAGACATCCTCCACCAGCGGGAAAAATTCAATTTCAGACGGCAAGTTTCCTGCAAAGCAGATGCCAAAATCCGCCTGGCTTCGGGCCACGGCGTCAATCACATTCCCCGCGCTGCTGTCGATGAGCTTAATGCGAACGCGCGGAAAGCGGGACTGAAAGCGACGGATCACATCAGGCATAAAGTAACAGGCGGCGGAAGGTACCGCGGCGACCGTAATCAGCCCCGTCCGCTCTTCACTGGCCTTATCGACATCCGCCAGCATTGATTCTACGTTGTCGAGCAGCTGTGCTGAGCGTTCAGCAAAGTTTTGCCCGTATAACGTCAGGGCGACGCGGCGGGTGGTTCGGTCAAACAGCCTGGTTCCCAGCGCGGCTTCCAGCTTTTCGATCCTGCGGCTCAGCGCCGACTGGGATATGCAGATTGATTCAGCGGCGACACGGAAGTTACCGTATTCCACTAACGCCCTGAAGGCATAGAGATCGTTAAGGTCGAAATTCACGGGCATAGCGTCTGGATGTCCTGTCAGGGAAAGCAACAAAGTCAAAAATAATAGCGTCTTATTGACCTTCCGCAACCGGCGCGGTGTTGAAATAGGTCAGAGGTCGTTGAGATTGAGGCGAATGCGCCCGGCCTGGTCCGCAATCGCCTGCCGTTCCTCTTCCTTCATATCCGCAAGCTGTTTATAGACAATGCCCAGGCGGGGATTGTTACCGAGGCGCGCCCGGTTGCGCGCAAAGAAATCCCAGTAGAGGGCATTGAACGGGCACGCCAGCTCTCCGGTGCGCTGGTTGTGCTGGTACCGACATCCCTGACAGTAATTACTCATCTTATGAATGTAGGATGCGCTTGAGACATAGGGCTTACTGGCCAGTAACCCGCCATCGCCAAACTGGCTCATGCCGAGAGTATTGGGCAGCTCCACCCATTCAAACGCATCAATATAGACCCCCAGATACCACTCATGAACCTCCTGCGGCGACAGGCCGCTGAGCAGACTAAAGTTCCCGATCACCATCAGGCGCTGGATATGGTGGGCGTAAGCCTCGGTAAGCGATTGCCCAACGGCATGCGCCAGGCAGCGCATCTGCGTTTTGCCCGTCCAGAACCAGTCCGGCAGCGGAGCGTGCTGCTCCAGGGCATTCAGCTCGCGATAGCCCGGCATTTGCGACCAGTAGATCCCGCGCACGTACTCCCGCCAGCCGAGAATTTGTCGGATAAACCCTTCAACGGCAGGCAGCGGCGCGTGGCCAGAACGCCATGTCTGCTGGGCGGCGGCCACTACTTCCCGGGGATTAAGCATTTTGGTATTCAGCGCAAAAGAAATTAACGAATGAAAAAGAAAAGGTTCCTCCGCGTGCATCGCATCCTGCCAGTTTCCAAACTGCGGGAGCACGTGAGAAATAAACGCATCCAGACTGGCTTTGGCTTCCGAACGGTTGAGCGGCCAGCGAAAATTGTCGGCCTGCGGTTCGCCGAAGGTCTTTACGCCGCAGCGTTGGATCTCTGCCCACAAGGCTGAACGATCGTGGCGGGGGCGCGAGTCACCCGGTGCGGGCGGCTCGCCGGACCAGCGCCTGCGGTTTTCAGCATCATAATTCCATTTCCCCCCTTCCGGCTCGCCTTCAGAGGTCAAGAGAATCCCGTGCCGACGGCGCATTTCCCGATAAAAGTATTCCATTCGCCAGCTTTTACGCGACGCAAAAAACGCGCTTACCGCGTCCCGGGGGGTGAAAAAATGCTCGCTGCTGACGCAGGCTGTTTCGACGGACGCTGTTTTCGCCCACGCCTGCAGCTGCTTATCAAGACGCCATTCGTCGGGCTCCTGCCACAACACCCTTCCGGCGCTGTAATGCGTAACAAGCGCGTTGAGATTGTCTTCCAGCGCGCCGCGGTTTGAACCGTCAGAGAGCCGGACATACCTTACCCGATGCCCCTTCTCTTTCAACGCTGAGGCAAACGCCCGCATGGCGGCGAAGATAGCGATAACTTTCTGGGCATGATGCAGCACGTATGCGGTTTCCGCCCGCAGCTCCAGCATCACGTAAATGACGTTTGGGTTGCGGGTATCAAACCAGCTGTGATGCGGATTAAGCTGATCGCCCAGGATCAGGCGCAGCTCGGTCAACGGTGGCTCCTGCGGCAACGCTCGGAACAGTATTTGACCTCATCCCAGCATTTCGCCCATTTTTTGCGCCACGTCATGGGCCGCTGGCAGTGCACACACAGCCGACTGGGCAGGTCCTGCTTGTTGCCTTTGAAATCGCTCATCTTTTCAATACCGTACTGATTTATTCACCCCACCTGCGGATAAAGGCTACGACAGACGTCACAAAATGAAGGTGATGCCTGCAAAGCGCTACCCACCGCTACGTACGAAATGATAGTTTATTCGGGCTGTAAGTGTTGCAATGATAACGTTCCCCTTTGTGTTCAAGTGACGAGTTTGCGAGCAAAGCGATGATTAAGTGGCCCTGGAAAACGAATGAGGCTGGCCGGGATATGGCGCTGCCGTGGGATGACGCGCTGGCGATCCCTGTTCTGGCGAATCTTAAGCCGGATGAACAATCGAAACTGGTTCAGATGGCGGATCGTTTTTTGCAGCAAAAACGTCTGGTACCGCTGCAGGGGTTCGAGCTTGATCCGCTGAAAAACGCCCGCATCGCCCTGCTTTTCTGCCTGCCGGTGCTGGAGCTCGGCATTGAGTGGCTGGACGGTTTTCATGAAGTGCTGATTTATCCTGCACCGTTCGTCGTCGATGACGAGTGGGAGGATGATATCGGGCTGGTACACAACCAGCGGGTGGTGCAGTCCGGACAAAGCTGGCAGCAGGGGCCAATTATCCTCAACTGGCTCGACATTCAGGACTCGTTCGACGCCTCAGGCTTTAATCTGATTATTCACGAGGTGGCGCATAAGCTTGATACCCGCAACGGCGATCGCGCCAGCGGCGTGCCTTTTATTCCGCTACGTGAAGTCGCAGGATGGGAGCACGACCTGCACGCAGCGATGGATAACATCCAGGATGAGATCGATCTGGTGGGCGAAAGCGCGGCCAGCATTGATGCCTATGCGGCAACTGACCCCGCCGAGTGCTTTGCGGTGCTCTCGGAGTACTTCTTCAGCGCCCCCGAACTCTTCGCGCCCCGTTTCCCGGCGCTGTGGCAGCGTTTCAGCCAGTTTTATCAGCAGGATCCGCTCCAGCGCCTGCGGCAAAATGAGGGCGCTGGCGGCCCTTCATCCCACCACGTCCATTAATTTTTTTCGACAGGGGTATGCTCGGTTAACCGTACCCCGATGCTCAGCGCTAAAAACAGCGCCGCCACGCCAAAGGCCGCCGTGGTTAAATAGTGTTCGCCGAAAAAGCGCGTCACAACGGGCACCAGCAGCGCGCTGACGCCATAGCCCAGCGTGTGGCTGGTCGCAATAGCGCCCGCCCCCTTCCCCGTGGTCAGGCGATCGTTCAGCAGCAGCTGATAGCCCGGCGTTGCCATTGCCGCGCCGAGCGAAGTGATAGCAATCCCCACATAGAACAGCGCCAGTTCGGCGATACACATTAGCGCCAGCCCAGCCACCATCAGCACCGCCGCCATGCAAAGCAGGGTCAGCGGGCTGAAATGCTGCGGACGAACCACCAGGAACTGCGCCGCGAGCGTAGCCAGCGCGGCCAGGCTCAGCAGGAGCGCAACATGATGGCTGATATCCCGGGCGTTGCCGTCCAGCAAGGGGCTGAGGTGCGGTGACAGGCCGAGCTGCATCAGGCTCACCAGCGCCGCCAGCAGCATCGCCAGCAGCAGGAACGGCAGCATGGACATCTGCAGACGGGTCGCCTGGTGTGCCACCGGCGGCAGCGGCGGATCCGCCACCTCGCGCAGCACCAGCAGCAGAGCGATTAACGGCGCGATCGCCATCAGCCAGAGCGGCGCGACCGGGTTAACGCTGAGCATCAGCGCCGCCAGCGGAGGCCCCAGCAGGCGGCCGCAGCTGAGGCCGGAACTGATGGTTGCCAGCGCCGCCATGCGTTTATCCAGGCCCGCACGCTGAATGGCCCACGTCTGCGCGGCAGGCACCATGCCCGACACCGTCAGGCCATATAGCAGACGCGAGAGGATCAGCCCCGCCAGCCCCCAGGTGCTTTCCAGCCTCCCTGCCGCCATCGCCCAGACCACCAGCGCCATGACGCCAAAGCTGGCGAGATAGCCGCTGAGGGAGGCCACCATAACGACCTTACAGCCGCGGCGCTCGCTCTGGCGTCCCCACCAGGGGGACGCGGGTAAAAAAAGCATGGAGCCGAACATCAGCAGCCCGGCCCAGACCGAGAGTGAAAGTCCGGTCAGGGTCACCAGCTGCGGAAGCATGACCAGCAAACCGTTTTGCCCGATGCCCAGCAGGCCCGCGCAGAGCGCCAGGGGCCAGTTGGCTTTGGAGGTGATATTTTCGGTCAACGTTTCAGAATCAGCGCGCATGAGAATGTGAACATAGTGTCAATAAATGTGTGGAAAATATGAAGTTAATGAAAACAAATATTGCAAAAATAGTTGCCACTGTAAACAGAATGAATATCATAACGAGAATTATTATCAGTCATGGAATGAGGTACATCTATGCGTGCTCTGCCCCGCTCTGCCGGTACAGACGTTGCAGCCCAGTGTTTTTTAAACGCCCTGTTACGCGAAACGAAGGACTGGCGCTATCTCCCCGCAGCTGCAGCGGATGAGTTAGCGCACATTCATATTCCACTCTCTTCCTCCCAGGCCCTTCGGGTTCCGGTACGCTATTTCTCCCCAACCCAGCATCATCAGTACCGTTTCCCGGCAACGCTTATTCAGAGCGATAGCGACAGCGGTGACGCCGTCACATTCACTCAACTGATTGATCTAATTCTTGAAAAACCCTCAGTAAAAGGCTCACTGGATGACGATACGCTGACGCGTTTTAAACAGCGCGCGCTGGGAAGTCATACCCATACCTGGCAGGCGATTGATTTGCGTCACGGCTGGGCAACGCTGCGCGACAAGCCGCTGACGTTTGCCGAAGCGGAACAGGCGCTGCTGGTGGGCCACGCGTTTCACCCTGCGCCAAAATCCCACGAGCCCTTCAACGAAACCGAGGCGCGCCGGTATCTGCCGGATTTCGGCTCCCGCTTCCCGCTGCGCTGGTTTGCCGTTGAGAGCACGCTCGTTGCCGGCGACAGCCTTAACGTCTCCCTGCGCGAGCGTCTGCTGCGCTTCGCCGCCCAGAGCGCGCCCGATCTGCTCGGCCACTTCACCGACACCCGCTGGCTGCTGCCGATGCATCCGTGGCAGGCCGACTATCTGCTGGAGCAGGATTGGTGTCAGCGTCTGGCGGCAAACGGTTCATTACAGGACCTGGGTGAAGCGGGCGCACAGTGGCTGCCCACCAGCTCATCCCGCTCGCTGTACAGCGAGACCAACAGCGACATGATTAAGTTCTCCCTCAGCGTGCGCCTGACCAACTCCATGCGCACGCTGTCGGTGAAAGAGGTGAAGCGCGGCATGCGCCTGGCGCGTCTGGCAAAAACGGAACGCTGGCAAGATTTACAGGCCCGCTACCCGACCATGCGCGTGATGCAGGAAGACGGCTGGGCAGGACTGCGTGATGAAAGCGGCGTCATTCAGGAAGAGAGCCTGATGGCCCTGCGCGTTAACCTGCTGTTCGATACGCCAGACACCCAGACCAACGTGCTGGTCAGCCTGACGCAGGCCGCGCCTGACGGCGGCGACAGCCTGCTGGCCGCAGCGGTGCGCCGTCTTAGCCAGCGTCTGGATTTACCGCTCGCCCAGGCCGCCCGCTGCTGGCTGGACGCCTACTGCGACCGCGTGTTGCTTCCGCTGTTCAGCGCCGAGGCGGACTACGGTCTGGTGCTGCTGGCGCACCAGCAAAATATCCTCGTTGAGATGCAGCAGGATTTCCCCGTCGGGCTGATCTACCGCGACTGCCAGGGCAGCGCCTGGACCGAAGGGGCCGACGCGTGGCTGAAAGAGGCGGGCGAAACCGACGTGGAAAACCGCTTCGGTGAAAGCCAGCTGCTGCGCTACTTCCCTTATTACCTGCTGCTGAACTCCACCCTTGCGGTCACCGCCGCTCTCGCCGCCGCCGGTTTCGACAGCGAAGAGCACCTGATGTCCCGCGTGCGTGACGCGCTGGCCGGGCTGCGCACGACGGCGAAGCAGACCCGCTGCCTCGACTACGTGCTCGACAGCCCGACCTGGAACTGCAAAGGCAACTTCTTCTGCTACCTGCACGATCGCAATGAGAACACCATCGTCGATCCGGCGGTGATCTATTTCGACTTTAGCAACCCGTTTTACAAGGAGAAGGCGTGATGGCCATCGCGAATATCGTCCATTCCGGCTACGGCTTTCGCTGCACCGCAACGGAACAAAACCTGCCGCTGACGCTGGGTCTTGACGGCAGCGCGGTGCTGGAGCGTCTGACCGGGATCCCGGCCGGCTGGCTGGTGGAAGCCCTCGATCAGCTGTTTGTTGCCGCGCCGGCCCTGACCGGCATTACCCTGCCGTGGGCGGACTGGCAGGATGAACCCCAGGCGCAGGCGCTGTTTAGCCAGGCCCACGGGGATTATCTGGCGCGAGAAACCTTCTGGCAGCTGCCGCTGTGGCTGCAAGGCGAACGTCCGCAGGCAAGCGGTGGGATGCAGTTTGATGAGAGCCGCCAGCTGTACTTCCCGCTGCGTCCTCGTCGCCCACAGGGCGAGGTGTATCGCCGTTACGATCCGCAAATCAAGCGCACTTTGAGCTTCCGCGTGGCGGACGTGGCGCTGGACGGTGAGCGTTTCACTCAATGGATGAATAACCCGCGCGTGAACGCCTTCTGGGAGATGGCGGGCCCGCAGGCCGAGCAGGAAAACTACCTGCGCCGCCAGCTTGACTCGACCTACTGCTACCCGGTTATCGGCTGCTTCGACGACCAGCCGTTTGGCTATTTTGAACTCTACTGGGCGGCAGAAGACCGCATTGGCCGCCACTACCGCTGGCAGCCGTTTGACCGCGGGCTGCACATGCTGGTGGGCGAAGAAAACTGGCGCGGCGCGCAGTACATCCGCAGCTGGCTGCGCGGCCTGAGCCACTATCTGTATCTCGATGAACCGCGCACCGCGCGCATCGTGGCCGAGCCGCGCTTCGACAACCAGCGCCTGTTCCGCCATCTGGCCTCCGCCGGTTTCGACACGGTGAAAGAGTTCGACTTCCCGCACAAGCGCTCGCGCCTCATCATGAGCCAGCGTCACCGCTTCTTCAGCGAGGTGGGCCTGTGAACGCGCTCTGGCAGAAAGTGAACCGCGAGATGGTGGCGAAGATCCTCGCGGAGCTGGAATACGAACGCACCCTGCGCGCTGAGCCCGTTTCATCGGACGGCTGGCGCATCGCCATGGGCAACGAGTCCTGGCAGTTTCGCGCCGCGCGCGGGATCTGGGGCTGGCTGCATATCGACCCGGACAGCCTGACCACCGCCAGCGGCGCCGTCGTGGAAGCGGAAAGCGCGCTGCTGCAGCTGGCGACGGTGCTGGAGATGAGCGACGCGCAAACGGCGGAGCACATGGAAGATCTCTACGCCACGCTGCGCGGCGACATGCAGCTGCTGCAGGCGCGTGAAGCGCTGGACGCGGACGCGCTGATCCACCTCGACCCGGACGAATTACAGTGTCTGATGAGCGGCCACCCGAAGTTTATTTTCAACAAAGGCCGCCGCGGCTGGGGTCTGGACGCGCTGCGCCAGTACGCGCCGGAATACCGCGGGCGCTTCCGCCTGCACTGGGTCGCCGTCCAGCGTGAACATCTGGTCTGGAGCAGCGACGCCGATTGCGACATTCACGCTCTGCTGGCCAGCACCATGGACGATGCCGAGCGCGCCCGGTTTGACGCTCGCTGGCAGGCGCTGGGTCTCGACGACGGCTGGCTGCCCGTGCCGCTGCACCCGTGGCAGTGGCAGCAAAAAATTGCCATTCATTTTCTTGCGCAGCTGGCGCGCGGTGAAATGGTAGAGCTGGGCGAGTTTGGCGATGAGTATCTGGCCCAGCAGTCCCTGCGCACGCTCACCAACGCCAGCCGTCGCGCGCCGTATGACATCAAGCTGCCGCTGACCATCTACAACACCTCCTGCTATCGCGGCATTCCGGGCAAGTACATTGCCACCGGTCCTCTGGCCTCGCGCTGGCTGCAGCAGCAGTTCGCCGCTGACGCCACGCTGATCCGCTCTGGCGCGCAGGTGCTGGGCGAACCCGCCGCCGGGTATCTGTTGCATCCGGGTTACGCGGCGCTGCCGAAAGCGCCCTACCGCTATCAGGAGATGCTGGGCGTGATCTGGCGCGAGAACCCATCCTGTTATCTGCAGGACGGCGAACAGGCGGTGCTGATGGCGGCGCTAATGGAAACCGACAACGCCGGGCGCCCGCTGATCGACGCGTGGATTAAACGCTCGGGGTTAAGCGCCGACGCGTGGCTGGAAAAGCTGTTCGAGGCAACGGTGATCCCGTTCTACCACCTGCTCTGCCGCTACGGCGTGGCGCTGATTGCCCACGGCCAGAACGTGACGCTGGTGATGAAGGACTACGTCCCGCAGCGCATCCTGCTGAAGGATTTCCAGGGCGATATGCGCCTGGTGGACGAGGATTTCCCACAGGCGCAGAGCCTGCCGGAGCAGGTAAAAGCGGTGACGGCGCGCCTGAGCGCGGATTACATCATCCACGACCTGCAAACCGGCAACTTTGTGACGGTGCTGCGCTTTATTTCACGCCTCACGCTGCAAAGCGGCGTCAGCGAAACGCGTTTCTATCAGATCCTCGCCGGGGTGCTGCACCGCTATATGGCCGCGCATCCGGAGCTTGCGGAGCGCTTTGCGAAATTCGATCTGTTTAAGCCGCAGATTATTCGCGTGATCCTCAACCCGGTCAAACTGACCTTCTCCGAACACGACGGCGGCAGCCGCATGCTGCCGAACTACGTTACCGATCTTGATAACCCTCTTTTTCTGGCCTCCCGGGAGTCCGCGCAATGAAAACCTATGATTTCATCGGCATTGGTATTGGCCCGTTTAACCTCAGCGTCGCCGCCCTCGCAGAAGGTCTGGACGGCTTTAGCTCGCTGTTCCTTGAGCGTAAACCGCACTTCTCGTGGCACCCGGGCATGATGGTGCCGGACTGCCACATGCAGACCAGCTTCCTGAAGGATCTGGTCAGCGCCGTGGAGCCGACCAACCGCCACAGCTTTCTGAACTACCTGGTGCAGCGCAAAAAGTTCTACCGCTTCCTGACCACCGAGCAGCGCACGGTTTCCCGCGAAGAGTTTGCGGACTACCTGTGCTGGGCGGCGGACAACCTCACCAATCTCGCCTTCAGCCAGCAGGTGCAGCAGGTGAGCTTTGATGAGAAAAACGGCCTGTTTGAGGTGGTGACCCAGCGCGACCGCTTCCTGGCGCGCCACGTCTGCGTGGGGATTGGCAAACAGATCAACCTGCCTGACTGCGTCACGGCGCAGGACGATACCTGCTTCCACGCCAGCGAGATGATGCTGCGCACGCCGGATCTCGCCGGCAAGCGCGTCACCGTTGTCGGCGGCGGCCAGAGCGGCGCCGACCTGTTCCTGAATATTTTCCGTGGCGAATGGGGCCAGCCGCTGAGCCTGAACTGGGTCTCGCGCCGCAACAACTACAACGCGCTTGATGAAGCCGCCTTTGCTAACGAGTATTTCACGCCGGAGTATGTGGACAGCTTCTCCACGCTCGGTGAAGAGGCGCGTCGTCAGATGCTGCACGAGCAGAAGATGACCTCCGACGGCATCACCACCGAGTCCCTGCTGGCGATTTACCGCGCCATGTACCACCGCTTCGAAGTGCTGCGTGAAAAACCCTGGGCGCACCTGATGCCGTCCCGCTCGGTGACTGCCCTGACGCGTCAGGAAACCGGACATCGCCTGAGCATTCAGCATCACCTCGACGGCGGCCACGAGCAGCTGGAGAGCGACGTGGTGATTTTCGCCACCGGCTACCGCGCCGTGCAGCCCGCGTTCCTTGCGCCGCTGTCTCACCGCCTGCATCTGGATGCGGACGAAGCGTTCTGCATTAACAACGATTTCACCCTCGAATGGGACGGTCCGCAGAGCAACCGCCTGTTCGCCGTGAACGCCGGGATGCACCGTCTCGGCATTGCCGAACCCCAGCTCAGCCTGATGGCCTGGCGCGCGGCGCGAATTCTGAATCGCGCACATGCCGACGAGCCGTTTGAACTGGCCACCACCCCTGGCGTTATCCACTGGCGGAGCACCACCAGCCCGGAGAGCAGCCAGGTTTTTAAATCGTTAGCAAAAACCACTGAGTACTGACACACACAATCAGGATCAACATAACAATGAAACGTTCTCATCTTTGGGTTTTAAATCCTTGCTTGCTTGCAATGCTTTCTACCTCTGCGTGGGCGGAAGAACAAAAGGAAGAAAATATCGTGGTCTCTGCCAGCCGCGCGCACCGCAGCGTGGCCGAGATGGCGCAGACCACCTGGGTCATTGAACGCTCTGAGATCGAGCAGCAGGTTCAGGGCGGGAAAGAGATTAAAGAGGTGCTGGCGCAGCTGATCCCGGGTATGGACGTCAGCAGCCAGGGGCGTACCAACTACGGCATGAACCTGCGCGGCCGCTCCATGATGGTGATGGTGGACGGCGTGCGCCTGAACTCGTCCCGCAGCGACAGCCGCCAGCTCGACTCCATCGACCCGTTCAACATTGACCGCATCGAAGTCATCTCCGGCGCCACGTCACTGTACGGCGGCGGAAGCACCGGCGGCCTGGTGAACATCGTCACCAAAAAGGGCCAGCCGGAGACCGAAGTTGAGTTCCAGACCGGAGCAAAAAGCGGGTTTAACAGCCACAATGACCACGATGAGAACGTGTCGGCTGCGGTCAGCGGCGGCAACGACAACGCCTCCGGTCGTCTGTCGGTGTCGTATCAGCGCTACGGCGGCTGGTATGACGGCAACGGCGATGAGGTGATCATCGACAACACCCAGACCGGCCTCCAGTATTCCGACCGTATTGATGTGATGGGAACAGGCACCCTCAACATCGACGATCACCAGCAGCTGCAGCTCACTACCCAGTACTACAAGAGCGAGTCCGACGGCAAGCATGGGCTGTATCTCGGGAAGAACTTCTCGGCGGTAACGGGCGATGCCACCGCGTACAACAAGGATAATCTCGACTCTGACCGCGTGCCGGGCACCGAGCGCCATTTGATTAACCTGCAGTACTCCAATACTGATTTCTGGGGCCAGGATCTGGTCGCGCAGATTTACTACCGTGACGAGAGCCTGACCTACTACCCGTTCCCGACCCTGACCAAAGGCGTGGTGAGCAGCATCGGCGCGTCGCAGCAGAAAACCGATTTTTACGGCGGCAAGCTGACACTGAACAGCAAGCCGGTGGACGATTTGACGCTGACCTGGGGCGTCGATGCCGACCACGAAACGTTCGATGCCAACCAGCAGTTCTTTGACCTGAGCAAAGCGGCGGCGAGCGGCGGCATGGAACTGGACAACGCCTACAACGTGGGCCGTTATCCGGGCTACAGCATCACCAACCTCGCTCCGTTCCTGCAGGCGAGCTATGACATTGACGCCATCACCCTGAGCGGCGGCGTGCGCTACCAGTACACCGAAAACAAGGTGGATGATTTTGTTGGCTACACCCAGCAGCAAGCCATCGCCACCGGGAAAGCCACCTCCGCCGACGCGGTGCCGGGCGGGAAAACCGATTACAACAACTTCCTGTTTAACGCCGGGATCCTCGGTCGTCTGACCGAACAGCAGCAGCTGTGGTTTAACTTCTCCCAGGGCTTTGAAATTCCGGATCTGGCGAAGTACTACGGCTCCGGCACCTACCAACTCAGCAACGGCCACTATCGCCTGCTGAACAGCGTGAACGTCAACGACTCAACGCTGGACGGCATCAAGGTCAACGCCTACGAGCTGGGCTGGCGCTTCACCGGTGACAACCTGCGCACGCAGGTCGCGGCGTATTACTCGCTCTCGGATAAAACCATCACCATCAACAAGACAGATATGACCATCAACCTGGAAGACGATAAGCGTCGTATCTACGGGATTGAAGGCCAGGTGGACTATTTCTTCACCGACAGCGACTGGAGCACCGGCGCGAACTTTAACGCCATCAAGTCTGAAACCCGCGAAAACGGGAAGTGGGAGAAGCTGACGGTCGACAGCGCCAGCCCGTCGAAAGCCAGCGCATGGGTGAACTGGGCGCCGGGCGACTGGACCCTGCGCGTGCAGAGCACGCAGACCTTTGACGTGTCTGACGCTGACGGCAAGAAGATCGATGGCTATAACACGGTCGATTTCCTGGGCAGCTACGCCCTGCCGGTGGGGAAAGTCAGCTTCAGCGTGGAAAACCTGCTGGACAAAGACTACACCACCGCCTGGGGCCAGCGCGCGCCGGGACTGTATAGCCCAACCTACGGTGCACCGGGCCTGTACACCTACAAAGGCCGAGGACGTACGTTTGGTCTGAACTACTCCGTACTGTTCTGATCCTTCGCGCCGCCTGCGGGCGGCGCATTTCGTTGTGTAATTTCAACGCAAATTTGCTATAAAATCAGCGATTTGCTGAAATAGTCGGCAAACGAACAAAAAGCGCGTTTTCACCCTTTGACAAGGCGTACCGAGGTCGATAATATCGCCTCGTTCACACGATTCCTCTGTAGTTCAGTCGGTAGAACGGCGGACTGTTAATCCGTATGTCACTGGTTCGAGTCCAGTCAGAGGAGCCAAATTTGAAAAGCCTGCTTTTGAAGCAGGCTTTTTGCTTTTCTGCGTCTTTGATGCTAACTCAGAATTGCATCCAGCCTGGCAAGCACTTCATTTATAACAGCATCAGGTATGCGTTCCAGCCGCATGCCGTTTCGGGCAGCCATATCAATAGTTCTGGGCTGGTCGCAGCGAATAACGCCCATCGTTTTTGTCCCCGCCCCTTCCAGTGAAACGGTGAAACCTGCCGTGCGAGCAAAGTTACCGCCGCTGGTGACGGGAACCACTACCGGTAGCCGGGTCAGCTTGTTAAACGATGCCTTCGACACGATGAGAACCGGACGTTTTCCGCTTTGCTCGTGGCCTGCAATCGGATCCAGTGAAACAAGCCAGATTTCCCCTCTGTCCATTTACAGGATCTCCTTTCCTACCGCAGGCGCATCAATCCATTCCCGATCCTCTTCACTCATTTCAGCGTGCGGATCGCACTGCGCCAGCAGCTCCTCAAGCGAATAATGAGGCCGTTTTTGGGGTTCAATGATCAGGCAGCCATTGTTAATGGTCATGCCGACTTCGCTGTCCGTCGACAGCTCCAGCGTTTTCAACACGGCGGGAGGAACCGCCAACATGATGGATCCGCCGACCTTTTTCAGGCGAGTTTTATACATAGCGCACCTCCTAATATTATATTTTAATATAACATTTATGCCAGGAGATGCGCAGTTATTCATCAGATTCATGGTGATTTCCTTTTCGTAATTAAGTGGGCAGAGAGCCGTTATCCATCGAAGGGCAGCGCTGGTGGGAACGAATTGCGTCACTAAGAAGGCTGATAATAAAAAACTGTTTTTACGGTTAAAAGAATTATGGCGGATCGGATAAACGAAATGCGAGGCGGCTTCCGCATCGGGAGAATGGTGGGGGCCAGGCTAAGGTCAACCCCATCATGGCTTCATAACAATACGGCCAAGCGGTTTCGCTGTCTCGGCGTATTCATGGGCGGCGGCGGCGTTAGCCAGGGGGAAGATGCGGTCAATGACAACCCTGATGCGCCCTGCCGCTACAGCCTGCAACATCTCGTCCACGCTTGCCCGAACCTCAGGCCTTTCAAAAAGGGGGCCCATGAATACCCCCATGAGCGTCTGGTTAGACTGCATTGCCGGCCATAAGTCGGCTGTCAGGCTGCCACCGCCCGCATTACCGACGAAAACGAGACGCCCTTCCGGCGCGAGTGCAGAAAGCGACGCAGGCAACGTCGTCCCTACCGGATCGATGACGAGGTTAACACCGGTGCCACGAGTGACCTGTCGGACACTCTCCACGACGTTATTCTCTACACGATCCACAACATGATCGGCCCCCAGTTCCAGCAACCGGTTTTGTCGCTGCGTTCCGCTTGCCACGGCGATGACCGTCGCGCCAGCTTGTGAGGCAAGCTGAACGGCCGCGAGCCCCACGCCACCCGCTGCTGCCTGAATCAGAACGGTTTCTCCGTGCCGGAGCATGCCTCGTGTGAAGAGGCAGTGATATGCTGTTCCAAAGGAGATCGGCACCACCGCCGCTTCTGCTGCATCCACTCCGTCTGGTATAAGCCAGGTTCGTTCCGCAGGCACAGCCCAACGTTCCGCATGCGATCCCTGCATGCTAAAAGCAGTCACTCTGTCTCCAACCTTGCGGCTACGGACTTTCGACCCGACGGCAACCACCGTCCCCGCGGCCGCGTAGCCAACGATCCATGAAGGAAAAGGCGGCGGAGTTGAACGTCGGTTGATCAGATCTCCCCCTTCAATTGAGATAGCCTCGACTGAAATCAGCACATCGTCAGCCCCTGCGACCGGATCCGGAACATCGACATATTGCAGGACGCCGGGAGCGCCTTCCTCGTCATAAACCGCTGCCTTCATAAATTTTCCTCTGTCTCGTCTTTTGACCGTCAGAAAGATCCGTAACGCTCAGGGTAGCCTGGCAATCACTTTTATCTCAAACTGGAATCCGTACAGCCACGTCACGCCGATCCCGGTCAAGGTTGGGTAAGGTGCTTCCCCCCAGTATTCTGGCAGGACACTCCAGATAGCGTCGAGGTTTGACTCGGGATCGACAACAAAAAGGGTAACGTCAACTACGTCATCGAACGTGCAGCCCGCAGCCGTGAGAACAGCATTAAGGTTATCAAACGCCAGACGGATCTGCGCTTTTATATCCTCTTCAGGCGAACCATCTTCCCGGCTACCCACCTGCCCCGAAACAAACAAGAAGCCATTAGATTTGATGGCCGGTGAATAGCGATTGCGCTCATAAAGCGCCTGGCGCCCGAAGGGAAAAACGGCTTCGCGTGTTGTCATATTTGTACCTTTGTAATGGGGCAAACTCTGCCCGGTGAACGTAAAGAGACTTTACAGCTGCTGAAGCAGAGGGATAAACAGGCGACTTTGTCCATCATTGTTTGTAATATCCAAACAATCGGTGAAAAGAGAGGACATGGGATGGATCGTTTTGATGCGATGCGCGCCTTTGCTCGCGTGGTGGAGGCAGGCAGCTTCACAAAGGCTGCCCAAACGCTCCATATGAGCAAAACCACGGTGACGCAGCTTATTCAGCAGCTGGAAGCGCGCCTGCGCGTCAAGCTGCTCCATCGCACCACCCGCAGGCTCGGCGTCACTCCCGATGGCGCGGTCTACTACGAGCGCGTTATCCGCCTGCTGGCGGACATGGAAGATGCAGAAAACAGCCTGTCCAGTGCGGCGATGACGCCCAGGGGACGCCTAAGGGTGGATGTGCCCACTCCTCTCGCCCGCCTTGTGCTGGTGCCCGCGCTACCGGCTTTTCACGCGCGCTACCCTGATATCCAGTTTGACATGGGCGTAAGTGACCGGGTGGTGGATCTGATCGGCGACAACGTGGATTGCGTCCTGCGGGGTGGCGAAATCAATGACCAGTCACTGATCGCGCGCCATGTCGGCGATTTGCAAATCGGTGTTTACGTCGCACCGAGTTATGTGGAACGCCTCGGTGCCCCCGCGCATCCGCGAGAGCTGGAAAACACGGACCATCGCATCGTGGGATTCTTGTCCTCACGCACCGGTAAGATTGATCCTCTGGTACTGCGCTGTGAGAGTGAACGCATTGAAATTACGGGCAACTATGTGCTTGCTGTGGATGATGGCAATGCTTACCTCGAAGCTGGGCTAGCGGGATTGGGCGTGATTGCGCTGCCGGTCTATATGGCGGCAGCACATCAGGCTCGCGGTGCCTTGATTCCGCTATTTGAACGCTGGCGTATTGCTCCAATGCCCCTGTACCTGGCATTCCCGCCTAACCGCCATGTCAACGCTAAACTGCGCGTTTTTATTGACTGGATCGTTGAGTTGATGCAGCAGCATGTCCCTACTTCTACCATTAAGTGACTACATCTATTCGCTCATCACCGCCGATTGGTGGTCATTCAGGCGGTTTTGACAGAAAGGGAAATATTTATTTGTCTGTTACTGGCAAAGTCGAACCCATTCAGAGGAGCCATTTTTGAAAAGCCTGCTTTTGAAGCCGGCTTTTTGCATCTGTGACCCACTAATTGTTACCAAGCGGATTCTTTTCACAGGCAATACCGCAAATGCCCTCAAGTTCGGCTTCGAGTGTTTTAACCAACGATTGAAGATAGTCTGGCCCTTCCTGATACTGGCGACGTTGTAACTGGTATTCTTCGGTAGAGAGCAAAGTTAATCGTTCTTTGACTCGCTCACCGCATGACGCTATCTCTTCAATAAAATCAATATCATAAAATGGAAGAATTTCTTTAGTTTTGTTATTAAAAACGATGACTTTGACGCTATGAGCATCCAGAACTTCAATGAATTTTTTATCACAGGTTAAGATTGCGGGAAAAAAGAATGCCGCGTTTTTATCAATATTTAAGGTAATAACAAATTCGAGAAAGCGCTGATGGCGAAGATCCCAGGCCATACCTCTAACGTACTCCCAAAATCCCGCCGTATTACGGTTCACTTTGTGAAAAAAGGCTTCCTTAGAACCATTTTCAAAAAAACGCTTAGCGAGCAAAATCTCTCTAATGCCAAAGAAATGGGCTTCATTGTGAGTAAATTCTAGCAGTTCGAGTAATTTTTCCTGCACCTGCTTAGCACTTGTTTTTGGGTTCCGCAGGTGAATCGCGCACATTTTTAACACATATACATATAAGCGATTATAGTCACGAGCCAGCTCTTCCATTAGCGACTTATTTATAAACTCATAATTTTTACGTGCCATATATTGCTGCGTTTTAGCTATAATTTCCTGTTCAGACACATTAAATTTTAACTGCCTATGCTGCTGCCAAGCCGCAACATCCAGGTTGCGTAACATCTCATAAGCTCTAATGCGTTCGAAGATTTTTTCCTGTTTATTGAGATCGCTAAAATTACAAAGATTTTCGAGTTCATACAGCAAAGGATCAACATTGACTTCCTCTCTGGCGATGAAGTCAAAAATTTCTTCAAAATCATCGGGAAGTCGCGATCTTTGCCCTTCAAAGAAAGGCTTAAGATAACTTAATACCTGCGTATCGAGCGAGATAGAATAGTCGATGGGAAATGTAACGCGGTTACCAGAGATAAACATTTCTCTGAATATGTCTGGTGTAAGAATAAACACATGCGGCGTTTTGAATAAGCTACGCACGGCAGAACCACTGCTGAAGTTCCTCTTAACCGATAAGCCCGGAGTCGCACCTTTCTCCGCTGCAAAAATGAAGGTATAATCGTCAAGATAGTGGTAATAGAGTGCATATTGTTGAACAGCTGCCTCAAGATTTCCTGAGTGGCAGATATCATAAATAAAATAATGAATAACATTTGCCATTGTGCCCTCCCGGCATCGACGTAGCCTCCATTTTTAACACGCCTAAGCTTTTGCTATCAATATATTCAGTATTTATTCCTGCATGCATACTTCATAAAATTTATGCCGCGATACTAACGCACCGGGCATAAACGATAACAGACTGCTTGCCTAAGTTGCATTATTAAATCTGATAATCAATCGCCACTTCTTCCGGCTCCATCACCTGCCGTTTAATCTCATCCACCGACAGCCCGGCATTGCACAGCTCGATAAAGCGCCACACATAGTTGCGCTGCAGCTGCCCGCGCTTCAGGCCCAGCCAGACGGTGTTGGCGTCAAACAGATGCCGCGTGTCAAGACGCACCAGGTTCCCGTCTTCGCGTTCGCCGCTGGACTGTTCCGCCACCAGGCCAATGCCCAGACCCAGCTCGACGTAGGTTTTGATCACGTCAGAATCCTGCGCGCTCAGCACGATGTCCGGCGTTAACCCTTTACGATTGAAGGCCTCGTCAATTCGCGAGCGTCCGGTTATGCCCTGGCGATACGTAATCAGCGGCCATTTCGCGATCGCTTCCAGCGTCAGCGGTGAAACCTGATTCAGCGGATGATCGACCGGAAGCAATAAGCTGTGGTACCAGCGGAACCAGGGAAAGGCCACCAGCAGCGGGTCGTTGCTCAATCGCTCGCTGGCAATGCCGATATCTGCCCCACCGTTTTGCAGCAGCCCTTCAATTTCCTGCGGCGTGCCCTGGATAAGCTCCAGACGGACGTCAGGGAAAAGTTCGCGGAAGGCTTTAATTACCGGCGGCAGGCTGTAGCGCGCCTGGGTGTGGGTGGTGGCGATGGTGAGCACGCCCGAGGCATCGTTGGTGAAGAGATCCGCCAGACGCCGCACGTTGCTGGCCTCGTTGAGGATCCGCTCAGCGATGGCGAGCAACGCTTTACCGGGCTCCGTCATGCCGAGCAGGCGCTTGCCGCGGCGGATAAAGATCTCTATACCCAGCTCCTCTTCCAGCTCGCGGATATGGCGGCTGACGCCGGACTGAGAGGTATAAAGCATATTGGCGACCTCGGTCAGGTTGTAGTCCCGCCTGGCCGCCTCACGGATAATTTTAAGTTGCTGGAAATTCACGATTCACTCCGGCGCATCTGACATAGCTCTATTGTTAGAGTCAGCCGAGCTGCAGAACAAATAATAAAAACCAGCATCTTATGCTTTTATGGAATATCAGCTCACGAGCTGGAGCTCACGGTTCTCAAGCGACGGCTTGCTGACCAGCGACATTAAAATCTCTTTTACCGCCTGCGCCTGAGGCGACAGCGAGCCGCGAGCGGACATGTTCAGCGACAGCGGCAGGCTCATCGAAGGCGTGGTGATTCGCGCCATCCAGCCGTTTGCCGCACCGCACAGCGAGCGCGCGGCGGATTCCGGCAGTACGGTGACGCCCATTCCGCTGGCAATGGCTGCGGTCAGCGTGGAGATTGAGTCGATTTCGCCGATGATTTTGGCCGTCAGGCGGCGCAGGGAGAACGCTTCGTCGACACGCACGCGCACGGCGCTGTAGTCGCGCGGCAGATAGAGGTTCATCTCTGCCACGGCGGTAAGATCGACGCTCTGGCCCGGACAGTCGCGGGTGCCCACGAGGTAGAGATCTTCCTTGAGCAGCGGCTGGCTGGTGATCCCGGCAACCGGGGAGCGATCGTAAAGGACCGCCATGTCCAGCTGGCCGTTGAGCAGCTTGTCATTCAGTACAGAACCACTGTTTTCATGCAGATAGACCAGCACTTCCGGCAGCTCGGCGCGCACGGCCTGCAGAAGCGGCATGGTGATAGAGGAGGCCGCCGTTCCCGGCGCCAGCCCGATAGAAACGTGCCCGCTCAGGGTCTGGCCCACGTTGTTCACCGCCAGTTGCGCCTGTTCACACTGACGCAGGATAGTGCGGGCATGGGTATACAGGATCTTGCCTGCTTCCGTTGGCGTGACGCCGCGCTTGGTGCGGATCAGTAACTGCTGATCCATCTCGCCTTCCAGAGTAGCCACCTGCTGGCTCAGCGCAGGCTGCGCGATGTGCAGCACTTCTGCCGCTTGAGTCAGGCTGCCGATATCGACGATTTTTACGAAGTATTTCAGTCGTCTTAAGTTCATTTTGCCCCCTGTTCGAAATGCATTGCCGGTACTGGCTGTCGTTGTTGAACAGGTTTTGCAATATGAATGCCACTTTTACCGTGCGGTCTGAATTGTTCGCTAACCGCCTGAAAATAAGGAAACCTAATCATGGAGGGGTGATTTATTACTGAAACAGCAGTTTACGATCTGCCCCATTAGAGGTACATCCGCACCATTACGGTGCATTCCGCTGTCAAAAACATCATTTTGCCGATTTTGTCAGCAAACGATCAAAAGGCGTTGATCCACCCTTTGACAAGGCGAACGCAGGTCGATAATATGCGCCCCGTTCACACGATTCCTCTGTAGTTCAGTCGGTAGAACGGCGGACTGTTAATCCGTATGTCACTGGTTCGAGTCCAGTCAGAGGAGCCAAATTTGAAAAGTCTGCTTTTAAAGCAGGCTTTTTGCTTTTCTGCGCAAGGTAAATGCAAAACGGCAACTAGGTTGCCGTTTTTAGTGTGTTCCCCCTCTCCCGTGGGAGAGGGTTGGGGTGAGGGCACCAGCCCGCACTATGCCTTCACATGCCGATTTTAACCGGCATCCCCGACCGCCGTTCCAGTTCAGCGCCCGCCCCCTCGTTTATCAACTGTGTCTGCTGTGCGGCGGAGATGGGCAGAGGCACTTTCCGGCTCGATTCAAATTCCGCCCGGTTACGCGACAGCGGTTCGTGAACCTCCACCCAGCGGCTGCCGTCCGGCTCCGTGGTCACCTTAACGGGGCGATCGATAAGCTGCACGCGGGTGCCCACGGGGACATTATCGAAAAGATATTTAATGTCGTTGTTACGCAGACGAATACAGCCCTGGCTCACCCGCAGCCCAATGCCGAAATTGGAGTTTGTGCCGTGTATGGCATATAGCCTGCCGATATATATCGCATACAACCCCATCGGGTTATCCGGCCCGGCGGGCACGAAGGCGGGCAGCGTTTTCCCCTCTGCCGCATAGGCACGACGCGTGTTCGGCGTAGGTGACCAGGTGGGGCCCTCCTGCTTGCGCTCAACCGCCGTGACCCAGTTACGCGGAGTTTCGCGCCCGGCCTGACCGATGCCGATGGGCAGTACTTCAACGGTATTGCTGCCCGGCGGGTAATAGTAAAGACGCATTTCCGCCACGTTAACGACAATCCCCTCGCGCACGGTGTCGGGCAAAATCAGCTGCTGAGGAATGACCAGCCGGGTGCCGGATTTGGGCAAAAAAGGATCCACGCCCGGGTTCGCTTCCAGCATATTGCTGAGCCCCAGCCCGTGCTGCGCAGCAAAGGCCTCAAGCGGTAACGTATTGCGCTCGGGAACGGTGATGGTAATCGGGGTTCCCACCAGCCGACTGCCTTCCGGCGGTAGGGTATAGGTTACGGCAAACGCACTGGGAACAGCGGCACACAGCGTAAGGACGATCCAGGTAAGTCGCATCATAATTTCCTGTGCTCACAAAAGAGAAAGCCTGGACTCAGGCAGGCTTTCTCAGTTTACGCTATTACGCTTCGATTTTACGCCATCTGCGCGTCAGCACTTTTTCCGCCTCGACAATAAGGAACATCACAAAACCAATCAGGAAGGTAATGACCCAGTAGCGGAACGGCAGAGCTTCGGTGCCAAACAGCATCTGCATGAACGGGGCGTAAATGATAAGAAGCTGTAGCGCCAGCAGTACGCCGCTCACGATCCAAATCCCTTTATTCGCCAGCAGACCTTTGCTCAGCGAGAAGCCGTCATTAACGCGACAGTTGAGCATGTAGAACCACTGCGCGGTCACCAGGGTTTGCAGCAGCACGGTGCGGATGAATTCCGCCGAGTAGCCGCGCGGCTGTAGCCAGGCTTCCAGCACGAAGGCGCTAATGGCAATCATCAGACCGACAAACACCACGCGCCAGATAGCGTAGCCGTCCATCACATGCAGATTCGCCTTGCGCGGTGGCCGGTTCATGATGTTCTTCTCACCCGCTTCAAACGCCAGGCCAAACGACAGGGTTGCTGACGTGGCCATGTTCATCCACAGGATCAGGACCGGCGTCAGCGGAATCAGGTTCCCCGCCAGCAGCGCGATGATGATCAGCAGGGCCTGCGCGATGTTGCTCGGGATAACGAACAGAATCGTTTTTTTCAGGTTATCGTAAACCCGCCGTCCCTCGTGGACCGCACTGGCAATGGTGGCAAAGTTGTCATCCGTTAACACCATGTCGGCGGCTTCCTTGGTGACCTCAGTCCCCTTAATTCCCATGGCGATACCCACATCCGCCCGCTTGAGCGCCGGGGCATCGTTTACGCCATCCCCGGTCATGCCCACCACTTCCTGTTTACTTTGCAGGGCCTGCACGAGGCGGAATTTATCCTCCGGGCTGGTTCGGGCGAAAATATCGTACTGCTGCGCGGCGTCGCTCAGCTGACGGTCATCCATCGCCTCCAGCTCGCGTCCGGTGATCGCGCTTGCGGCGTTACCAATCCCCAGCATTTGCCCGATGCTCATGGCCGTTTGCGGGTGGTCGCCGGTGATCATTTTCACGCGAATCCCGGCCTGCAGACAGTCGGCAATCGCGGTAATGGCCTCCGGACGCGGCGGATCCATCATTCCTGCAATACCCAGCAGGATCACGCCATCATGGAGGTCCGGGTGATCCAGCTCGCGCTGTCCCTCGCGGGCAGGTTTCCAGGCCGCCGCCACCATGCGCAGCCCTTCCCGGGCATACTCTTCAATCTTCCCTTCCCAGTAAGGTTGATCGAACGGCTGCAGTCCGTCATTCGTCTGCTGGTACTGACAGAGGCGGAACAGGACGTCCGGCGCGCCGGTGATTAAAATCGCCTCTTCTTCACCCAGTCGGTAGAGCGTGGACATGTATTTATACTGCGAATCAAACGGGATTTTACTGCGCATTTCCGTATCAAGCGGTGGGAGCGGGATTTTCGCCGCCAGCACCTTCAGGGCGCCCTCGGTTGGTCCTCCGGTGATTTTCCACAGCCCCTGCTCGTCTTTGATCAGCTGGCTGTCATTGCAGAGGTCAATGGTGCGCAGGTAGCGTTCCAGCAGGGAACCCTGCGTCACGCTGACGGGCGTCGGGTCATCTACAGGGTGAATATTCCCCACCGGTTCGTAACTGTCGCCCTCCACGCGATAGGTCGTGTCAGCGGTAATCACCGCTTTGACCGTCATTTCATTCATCGTCAGGGTGCCGGTTTTATCCGAGCAGATGACCGTCATTGCACCCAGGGTTTCCACCGTGGGCAACTTGCGAATAATGGCCTTACGACGCGCCATGGCCTGTACGCCAAGCGAAAGGATGATGGAAATGATGGCCGGCAGGCCTTCCGGCACGGCGGCAACGGCGAGGCTGATAAGCGACAGCACCAGTTCAGAAACCGGCATATCCCGGAACAGGAGGCTAAAGACGAACAGCGCTACCATCATCACCAGGATAGTGATGAAGATGGTCTTACCGAGCTTGTCCATCTGCACCATCAGCGGCGTGCGGTGCTTTTCAATGTCGGACATCATCTGGTTGATGTGGCCAAGCTCGGTCTCGCCCCCGGTTGCCACCACCACGCCTTTACCGCCGCCGGAGCTGACGGTGGTGCCTGAGTAGAGCAGATTATAGCGATCGCCTAAGGGCAGTTCCCCGCTTAACGCATCGCTGTTTTTCTCAACAACGGTGGATTCGCCAGTCAGGATGGCCTCCTCCACGCGAAGGTTATGCGCCTCAATCACGCGCAGGTCCGCAGGGATACGATCCCCGGCGCGGATCACCACGATATCGCCCGGGACCAGCTCCGTAGTGGGGATCGTTTCATGATTCCCCTGTCGTACCACCACGGCTTCGCTGGAGAGCATATTGCGAATACTCTGCAACGATTTTTCAGCATTGCTCTCCTGGATATGGCCGATCAGGGCGTTAATGATGGCAACCCCAAGGATCACAAACATGTCTACCCAGTGGCCCATAAAGAGCTTAAGCAACGCGGCCACCAGCAGAACGTAAATTAGTACATCGTTAAAATGCGCCAGGAAGCGCAGCCAGGCGGGTTTGCCCTTTTTTTTTGGTAACGCATTCTCACCATGCTGCTGAAGTCGGGCTGATGCCTCAGTGCCGCTAAGTCCTTCCAGAGTGGAGTGGATATTCGACAGGGTTTCATCAACGGTTTGTTGATAATACGGACGTTCAGGTTTTCCTGTTTTCATTGTTACTTCCTCAGGTTCTATTCAGAAATCACCTTGCTTTCATGAAATTAACGAATAACGAAAACAGGAACATGGGCGTAACGGACAATACTTGCCGCCTCCGATCCTAACAAATGGGTTTGAATATTTGGATTGCGGGAGCCGACGATAATCGCGCCAGCAGCAAGTTCATCCGCCAGCTTAATAACCTCATCACGAACATTTCCGCTGCGAACATGGAGGTGAACGCGCTCTTCTGGCAAATTCAATTTTTTGACCAGGTCAGACAGTTTTTCTTTTGAATTATTAATCATATATTCATCCATCTTTCGCGCATCTGAAATAAAACCGCGCGTCAGCTCGGCTGAAAATTTTGGCATGACGTGCAGCAAATGAATGTCACCCAATGCGCTTTGCGCCAGAAACTGTGCATGCTGCAACGCTTTATCCGCCAGGCTTGTCTCGTAGACATCCACCGGAACGAGAATGTTTTTATACATATCGAGCATCCTTTTTATAACCAACATGAGAGTGAATGAAGCAAAAAAACGCATTAAATGCAGGGGGTTGCCCTTAATGCCAGTTACGGTAAAAGAGATGAATAATATTAAACGTAGCACAGGAATTTCAGGTTTAGCGCGTCCCCACTGCTAATGGTTATTTAACATTTATCTTTTCGCCGACTATGCTCATAGTGAGTTACCGCTTCCGGCTCATGGAGGAATGTATGTATGGCATAAGCCTGATCCGACTGGGTATGTTTATTGCGCTTGCCATTATCGCCAGCACGGCGATTGGTTTATTTACCTATATGGTCGTCACTGTTCTGGCAGAATAGTGTCACCCCTGTCCAGGTTATGGAATAAATAAAACAGTTATTTATTAGGGGAATACAGTGAACCGCTACCTCTCTCTTATACCGTTCGTTTTGTTAACGCTCACGGCGTGCGATCCTAAACCTGAACAAGCCTCCCCCCTGCCCAGAATGGTTAAAGTGGCAGAGGTGACGGTTCCCGGTCATGCCCAGCAGCGCGTTTTTCCCGCCCGCATTGAATCGGGCGATGCCACAGACCTTTCCTTCAAACGCGCTGGTCAAATTGAAGCGCTCGATGTGCGTCAGGGCGCAGCCATCAAGCAGGGCCAACAGCTTGCAAGACTGAACGCCCGGGAAGCCCAGCAGCGGGTTAACGACAGGCAGACGGCGGCGACGCTGGCCCAGAGGCAGTTCGATCGCTTCCAGACGCTGGCGGGTCGCCAGGCGATTTCGAAAGCCGAAATGGACGTACAGCGTGCGAACCGCGATTCGGCGAATGCGGCGCTGCAGATTGCCCGAGAAGAGTTGAATCAGATGACGCTCGTCGCCCCCTTCAGCGGGACGGCGGCCAGCGTACATGTCAGAAACCATCAGGTGGTGTCTGCCGGTCAGCCCATTGCGACGTTAACCCGCACCGATCTGCTTGACGTGGTGTTCAGCATCCCTGAAAACCTGTTTAAGACCTTTGATATCCGCAACGCGCAGTATCGTCCGGTAGTGAGAATTAACGCCATTCCGGATCGGGAATTTACCGCCGTCTACAAAGAGCACTCGGGCAGCAGCGACAGTAATACCCTGACCTGGCAGGTGATACTGACCATGCCGCGACCAGAGGATTTTCCCGCCGTCGGTGGCGTAAGCGGTACGGTTACCATCAATTTAACCAACCTCCCGGCTGGCGCGGGCGCTCAGGCGCTGGTTGTACCGGTTGAGGCCGTCTTTAACCCGGACAACAGCCCACGCAATGAGCCGCACGTCTGGGTTGTGGCGGGAGAAGGCGACACGCTCCATCTTGAAGACCGCAAGGTCAGCGTGGGGCAAGTGATAACCGAAGGCGTGACGATCACCAGCGGGCTTAAGGCGGGCGAGCGCGTGGTGGCCGCAGGCGTGGGAGAGCTCCATGCTAACCAGCCGGTGCGTATCTGGACGCGTGAGCGGGGACTGTAATGGATATCACTCGTCAATTTATTAATAACCCGGTTCGCGTCTGGCTAACGATTCTGCTGCTGGGCATTGGGGGGATTTTCGCCCTGTTGAATATCGGCAGGCTGGAAGATCCCGCCTTTACCATCAAAACCGCTGTGGTGGTTACCCACTACCCCGGCGCATCCGCTCAGCAGGTTGAAGAAGAGGTGACGCTGCCGCTGGAGAATGCCCTTCAGCAGCTGCCTTATCTGGACAACGTAAGCTCCATCTCTTCAAACGGGCTGTCGCAAATCACCGTCAATATCGCTTCACGCTATCACTCGAACGAACTGCCGCAGATTTGGGATGAGCTGCGCCGCCGCGTGGGCGATGCCTCGCGTCAGTTCCCGCCCGGCGTCGTCACGCCCTTTGTGAATGACGATTTCGGCGACGTATTCGGCTTCTTCTTCGCCATTTCCGGGGATGAATTCAGTAATCCTGAACTGGTGAGATATGCAGAGCAGCTGCGCCGCGCGTTGATTCTGGTTCCCGGCGTCGCGAAGGTCGCCATCGGCGGGGCCATTAGCCAACAGGTCAACATCGATATTTCCCTGACCAAAATGGCCGCGCGCGGCATTACGCTGAACCAGCTTTCCGCCCTGCTCAGCAGGCTCAACGTCGTTTCCAGCGCCGGAGAAATCACCTCCGGCAGCGAATCCATTCGTCTGCACCCGACCGGTGAGTTCGAGAATCTCGATGAACTGGCGGATCTCATCATCACGCCTTCCGGCACCGGGGCGGCGACGCGCCTGCGGGATATCGCCACGCTGTCGCGCGGGCTGAACGAATCGCCCGCCAGTATCTACCATGCCAACGGCAAAAAAGCCGTCACCATGGGCGTCTCGTTTATTCCCGGCGTGAACGTGATCGACGTGGGCCAAGCGCTGGAGGCGAAGCTAAACCAGATGTCGGCGGAAAAACCGGCTGGCATACAGATAGATCTGTTTTACGATCAGGCAGCCGAAGTGGGCCACTCTGTTAACGGTTTTATTATTAACTTCCTGATGGCGCTGGCGATTGTCATCGGCGTGCTGCTGATCTTTATGGGGGTACGCAGCGGGATCATCATCGCGGTTTCTCTCGCCCTTAACGTGCTGGGCACGCTGCTGATTATGTATCTGTGTGGCATTGAGCTACAGCGCATCTCGCTCGGGGCGCTGATTATCGCCCTCAGCATGCTGGTGGATAACGCCATCGTGATTGTCGAAGGGGTGTTGATTGCCCGGCAGCAGGGCTCCCCGCTGTTAACCGCCGTTAACAACATCATTCGCCGCTCCGCCCTGCCGCTGCTGGGGGCGACGGTGATCGCCATCCTTGCGTTTGCCCCTATCGGGCTATCGCAGGATTCCACCGGGGAATACTGTAAATCTCTGTTCCAGGTGCTGCTGATTTCCCTGATGCTGAGCTGGTTCTCGGCGCTCACCCTCACCCCGGTGCTGATTAAGTGGTGGTTGTTTAAAAACGACAGTGCGCCGGACGCCACTAACGAGTCAGATCCTTACGACAAACGTCTCTACCGCCTCTACCAGCACCTGCTGAACGCACTGCTGCACCATAAAGCGCCGACGCTGGTAGTGATGGCCGCCCTGCTGGCCGCGTCTGTCTGGGGGTTTGGCGCGGTGCGGCAAAACTTTTTCCCGTCGTCCAATACGCCGATTTTCTTTGTCGACCTCTGGTTACCCTACGGGACCGATATCAAATGGACCGAGAAAATGACCGGCGATATTGAGAAAACCATCAAGGGACGGCCCGGCGTGGAAACCACCGTCTCGACCATCGGTCAGGGGAGCATGCGCTTTATTCTGACCTACAGCGGACAGCGGCAGTACAGCAACTACGCGCAGATCATGGTGCGTATGGATGACCAGCGCAGCATCTCCGCGCTGACGCGCTACGTGGATGAGTACATCGCGCGTAACTACCCGCAGGTCAACGCCAGCACGAAACGGGTGATGTTTGGGCCCTCCGGCGACAGCGCCATTGAAGTGCGCATTAAAGGCCCGGATCCTGACAGGCTGCGTCTGATTGCCAGCCAGGTGGACGATATCCTGGCGCGCGACCCGGCCACGGGGAGCGTCCGAAACGACTGGCAGAACCGCAGCAAAGTGATCCGTCCGCAGTACGTCGCCGCGCTGGGACGCGAGCTTGGCGTGGATAAGCAGGACGTCGACAACGCGCTGGAGATGAATTTCTCCGGCAGCCGGGCGGGGCTGTATCGGGAAGGCAGTGACCTGCTGCCCGTGGTGGTGAGGCCTCCGGAAAGCGAAAGGCTGGACGCCAGCCACCTGAACAACGTGCTGGTGTGGAGCCAGGCGCGGCAGCAGTATATCCCGCTGAGTAACGTCGTCAGCAGCTTCACGCTGGAGTGGGAAGATCCGCTCATCCTTCGACGCGACCGCTCGCGGGTACTGACGGTTCAGACGGATCCGGACCCGCTGAGCCAGCAAACCTCCGGTGATATTCTCGCCCGCGTGAAGCCGCAGGTGGATGCCCTTCCCCTGCCACACGGCTACAGCATCGAGTGGGGGGGCGACGCGGAAAACTCCAGCGAAGCGCAGCAAGGGCTGTTCACTACGCTACCTCTCGGGTATCTGGTGATGTTTGTTATTACGGTGCTGATGTTCAGCTCGGTAAAAAATGCCGTCGCGATCTGGCTAACCGTACCGCTGGCGTTGATTGGCGTCACGCCAGGATTTTTAATTACCGGCATTCCCTTTGGCTTTATGGCGCTGATTGGTCTGCTGAGCCTGAGCGGAATGCTCATCCGCAACGGCATCGTGCTGGTGGAAGAGATCGAACAGCAGAAAACGCAAAAGGATCAGCACAGCGCGATCGTTTATGCCGCCACCTCGCGCCTGCGCCCTATCCTGCTCACCGCGTTCACGACCGTACTTGGCCTGGCACCGCTGCTGCTGGATGTTTTCTTCCAGAGCATGGCCGTTGTGATTATGTTTGGACTGGGGTTTGCTACAATCCTGACGCTACTGGTACTCCCCGTGATCTATGCGTGTTTCCATCGTAAGGACGAAGCCAAACAACAATGAATGCGACAGGGCTGAACATTATCAAGACGCTGGGCTGTATGACGGCGGTCACCTTCTTCACCATCTACAATACCTGGGATCATTATGACTATGACTATCACTGGATCCTGGGCTTTTTAACCTTTATCTCGACCATCGCCACGCCGCTGTTTTTTGTGGTGTCGGGCTATCTCGACGGGCAATCACGGCACGGCACGCGCTGGCAGCTGGGGAAAATAAAAAGTCTGGTGATTGTTTTTCTGTTCTGGATAACGATCTACTACCTCTGGGAGCCTTATCAGCGCGGGTATTTAATTCAGCCCTGGTTCGTGTTCGCATTTGTGGTGATTTACACCTTCCACCCGGCGGTGGAGTGGCTTAGCCAGCGGAGATCGCTGTTCTGCGGCGCGATTGCTGCTCTGCTGTGCTTTTCCTACGGATACGATCTGCTATCGGCGCTTTATCCTGAAACGCACGTCCTTTCGCTTTCGCCGCAGTATCGGCTGTGGACATGGCTGCTGTTTTATCTGACCGGGCAGCTCTTCTGCGACCCAAAAGTCGCCGAGTGGATAAGCCGCAAAAACGTGGTTCGGGCGGCGGTTGTCGCCATCCCGTTTATCTATCTCTTCACCTGGTTTTACGAGCGCCACTTCTTTTTTGCCCTGTTTAAGGCCGACAGAAACGCCTTTATTCTCACCGGCTCGCAGATCTACATTCTGATTATTGCCCTGGTGATTGCGGCGAACGGCGTTCGCTTTCGCCGCAATGCTGAATTAAAGGAGTCCATTCTGGCCGCCATCAGCAAAACGATGACCGGCGTATATATTGTGCACTACTCGGTGTTTCATCTGCTGACGGCGCTGATACCGGTGACCTCTCTCGGCATGAAGCTGGCGCTGATTGTGCTTACGTTCGTCACCTCTGTTCTTTTTTCCATGCTGGTCTTGTCTAACGCCGTGGCTAAAAAGGTGATCACCCTTTAAAAGCCTAAGCGCAGCCAGGCAAAGAGCACGTTGCCGTTGTTATACGTTCCGGGAATATAGGTGAACTGGACGGTAACGCGCTTATAGCCGGCTGAAAACAGCGGGAAGATGAACGGCAGAGGCACATAGTTCGCAAAATCATCTCGCGCCGTGATGCCCGCGGCGGCACCGAGCCCAAGGCGGAAATCTTTGGCATTATCCAGATACCAGCCCTTCTCCCAGCCATAGCCCATCGCGGGCTGCCATTCGTTGTGCGAGTCCTTGAACATCATTGCGAAAAGCGCGCTCCAGTTGCCCTCTTCGTTATAGCGGGACACGCCCAGGCCGCCGCCCCACGGCATTTCGTTGTAATTGTCGGTTTTTTCTTTGTCGTACATAAAGCGGGCGTGCCAGCTCAGAAACGGCAGGTACAAATCGTAACGTTGCGGCTCTTCCCAGGTCTGGGAGATATCATCCGTCAGCGCATTCCACCAGCCGCTAATACGCTGTTCGCCATAGACTTTCGGCTCGGCATGAAGCGGTGCGGCGAATAAAAACAGGACCATCCAGAATGCCGAAAAGTTACGTTGCATCGTTTTTCCCTCAGCTTTAGTCACGCAGCGGTATCTATTACTGTAATCCATTCAGCACGAACCGGAGCCAAACAGACTGATTTATCTCGAGGCAGGGGAAGATGAAATTTATTTATTCAGCGCCTTCCGGAAAGATAAAAACGTTTTCTCAGGCGTTTTGTCGCGGTAGTCTCATAGGTTCCGTTTATATGACGGCAGCTATGTGAGTGACCTTTTCTTATACCAATAATAAAAAACAGTACGGACAGGATAACTATGGACTCCACCCTCATCTCCGATCGTCCCAACGAGGAGACACCTTCGCTCAATCGCGCCCGCCGCGCTGCACTCGGCAGCTTCGCAGGTGCCGTCGTCGACTGGTATGATTTTCTGCTCTACGGCATCACCGCCGCGCTGGTGTTTAACCGCGAGTTTTTCCCTCAGGTTAGCCCCGCGATGGGCACCCTCGCCGCGTTTGCCACCTTCGGCGTTGGCTTTCTGTTTCGCCCGCTGGGCGGGGTGATTTTCGGCCACTTCGGCGACCGGCTTGGCCGCAAGCGGATGCTGATGCTTACCGTCTGGATGATGGGGATTGCCACCGCGCTGATTGGCATTCTTCCTTCGTTTTCCGCTATTGGCTGGTGGGCGCCTGTGCTGCTGGTGACGCTGCGCGCCATCCAGGGCTTCGCCGTGGGCGGCGAATGGGGCGGCGCGGCGCTGTTATCCGTTGAGAGTGCGCCAAAAAACAAGAAAGCGTTTTACAGCAGCGGCGTGCAGGTCGGGTACGGCGTCGGGCTGTTGCTTTCCACCGGGCTGGTGTCGTTAATCAGCCAGCTCACCACCGACGAGCAGTTTCTGAGCTGGGGCTGGCGCATCCCGTTTATCTTCAGTATCGTGCTGGTGATTGCCGCGCTGTGGATCCGCAACGGGATGGATGAGTCGGCAGAGTTCGAACAGCAACAGCGTGAGGAGCCGTCCGTCAAAAAGCGGCTGCCGGTGATGGAAGCCCTGATTCGGCACCCTGACGCTTTTCTGAAAATCATCGCCCTGCGCCTGTGCGAGCTGCTGACGATGTATATCGTCACCGCCTTTGCGCTGAACTACTCGACGCAGAATCTCGGCCTGCCGCGCGAACTGTTCCTGAATATCGGCCTGGTGGTTGGCGGGATAAGCTGTCTGACCATCCCCTGCTTCGCCTGGCTGGCGGACCGGTTTGGTCGCCGCCGCGTCTATATCACCGGCGCGCTGATTGGGACCCTCAGCGCCTGGCCGTTCTTTATGGCGCTGGAGGCGCAGTCTGTGTTCTGGATTGTCTTCTTCGCCATTATGCTCGCCAACATCGCCCACGATATGGTGGTCTGCGTGCAGCAGCCGATGTTTACCGAACTGTTCGGCGCCAGCTACCGCTACAGCGGCGCGGGCGTGGGCTACCAGGTGGCAAGCGTGGTCGGCGGCGGGTTTACGCCGTTTATTGCCGCCGCGCTGGTGACCTTCTCCGGCGGTAACTGGCACAGCGTGGCGATTTATCTGCTGGCCGGCTGCCTGCTGTCGGCAGCGACGGCGCTTCTGATGAAAGAGACGAGCCACCGCTGATCTCCCTTTTGTTTCACAGGCGTGTGACATACTATCGGATAGAGTCGCACACCTGTGGAACAAGGAGACAGAGATGAATAATAAGGGCTCCAGCCTGACCCCGGCTCAGGCGCTGGAAAAACTCGACGCGCTGTATGAACAGTCCGTCAACGCGCTGCGCAGCGCCATCAGCGAATACATCGAAACGGGGAAACTTCCCGATCAAAAGGCCAGAAACGAAGGCCTTTTTGTTTATCCATCGCTCTCTGTGACCTGGGACGGCAGCGCAAGCACGACGCCGAAAACCCGCGCCTACGCCCGTTTTACCCACTCCGGCTGCTACAGCACCACCGTCACCCGCCCTGCACTGTTCCGCCCCTATCTGGAAGAGCAGCTAACGCTGTTGTATCAGGATTACGGCGCGCACATTGCCGTGGAGCCTTCACAGCATGAGATCCCGTACCCGTACGTGATTGACGGTTCGGCGCTAACTCTTGACCGCTCCATGAGCGCGGGACTGACCCGCCACTTCCCAACGACCGAGCTGTCACAGATTGGCGATGAGACGGCTGACGGGATTTATCACCCGGCAGAGTTTTCCCCCCTGTCGCACTTTGACGCCCGTCGGGTGGATTTCTCCCTGGCGCGCCTGCGCCACTACACCGGCACGCCCGCCGAGCATTTCCAGCCGTTTGTGCTGTTTACCAACTACACCCGCTACGTGGACGAGTTCGTTCGCTGGGGCTGTAGCCAGATCCTTGATCCGGACAGTCCATATATCGCCCTCTCCTGCGCGGGCGGGATCTGGATCACCGCCGAGACCGAAGCGCCCGAGCAGGCCATCTCCGATCTGGCGTGGAAAAAACACCAGATGCCCGCCTGGCACCTGATCACCGCCGACGGTCAGGGGATCACCCTGATCAACATCGGCGTCGGCCCGTCGAACGCCAAAACCATCTGTGACCATCTGGCGGTGCTGCGCCCCGACGTATGGCTGATGATTGGCCACTGCGGCGGCCTGCGCGAAAGCCAGCTGATTGGCGATTACGTGCTGGCCCACGCTTATCTGCGCGACGACCACGTGCTGGATGCGGTACTGCCGCCGGATATCCCAATCCCGAGCATCGCCGAAGTACAGCGCGCGCTCTACGACGCCACCAAAGAGGTCAGCGGCATGCCGGGTGAAGAGGTCAAACAGCGCCTGCGTACCGGTACGGTAGTGACGACGGATGACCGCAACTGGGAGCTGCGTTACTCCGCCTCCGCGCTGCGCTTCAACCTGAGCCGAGCGGTGGCGATTGATATGGAGAGCGCCACCATCGCCGCCCAGGGGTATCGCTTCCGCGTTCCTTACGGCACGCTGCTGTGCGTGTCCGATAAGCCGCTGCACGGCGAAATTAAGCTGCCGGGTCAGGCCAACCGTTTCTATGAAGGGGCGATTTCCGAACATTTGCAGATCGGCATTCGCGCCATCGACCTGCTGCGGGCGGAAGGCGACCGACTGCATTCGCGCAAGCTGCGCACCTTCAACGAGCCGCCGTTCCGCTAATAACAATAAGGAAAAACCATGCACACCCCTACTCCGCTCTCTGCCCTGCGTCAGTGGCTTCAGGAAAACAGCCTCGACGGGATGATCGTTCCGCGCACCGATGCCTGGCAAAGCGAGAATTGCGCGTCGAACGACGAAAAGCTGGCCTGGCTGACAGGCTTTAACGGCTCTGCTGGCGTCGCGCTGGTACTGAGGGATAAAGCGCTGCTGTTCGTCGACGGGCGCTATCAGGTGCAGGCCCGCGTTCAGGTGAATATGGATGAGGTTGAGATCCACCATCTGCACAACGAGCCGCTGGCAGACTGGCTGACGGCCAACGTCGCGGCGGGCACGCGCATCGGTTTTGACCCAATGCTGATGACGAATACCGAGTTTACGCAGCTTTCTGCCACACCGTGCGCGCTCGTGCCGCTGAACGCGTCACCGTTTGACGCCTTATGGACCGATCGCCCTGCCGCACCGGCGGGGCTTATCCGTGAGATGCCGGTTGCGATAAGCGGTGAAAGCAGCGAAGACAAACGTCAGCGCGTTGCCGCCGTGCTGGCCGCGAACAACGCTGACTACCTGGCCGTTACGCTGCCGGATAACATTGCGTGGCTGCTCAACGTGCGCGGCTCAGATATCCCCACCAGTCCGGTACCGCTCTCATTTGCCCTGCTCGGTCGTGACGGCCGCGTTGAGTGGTTTGTTAACGACAATAAGCTCGCAGAACTCCCTGATGCAGTTCTGAACGCCTTCACGATTGCGTCGCAGGACACCTTTATTGAACGCTGTCAGCAACTTGCTGAAGGGAAGCGGGTGATGGTTGATGCCGACTCCGCGCCGGTGGCCCTGCGCTTTGCCATTGAACCGCGCGGTGAAATTGTCTGGCGAACCGATCCCATTACCCTCATTAAGGCTACCAAAAACCCGGTCGAGCTGGCAGGGTATCGCGAGTGCCATCTCCAGGACGGCGCCGCGTGGGTCAACTTCCTGGCCTGGCTGAGCCGCGAAGTGCCGCTGCGTGCGGCGGCGGGACAACCGCTAACGGAGCTGGAAGTGCAGGCGCAGCAGCTGGCATTTCGCAAACAGCAGCCCGGTTTTATCGAGCAGAGTTTCGCGACCATTTCCGCCTCTTCGAGCAATGCGGCGATGTGCCACTATCATTCAAGCGAGGCCAGCAACAAGCCCATCGGCCATAACCATTTTTACCTGAATGATTCGGGGGGTCAGTACGCTAACGGCACCACCGATGCCACGCGCACGCTGGCGTGGGGTAATGTCCCCTCGCAGCAGCGTCTGCACTACACCGCCGTGCTGAGAGGCTTCCTGTCGCTGATTACCCTGCAGTTCCCTTCCGGTACGCAGGGGCACCAGCTGGATGCTTTCGCGCGTCGTCCGCTGTGGGAGATGGGGCTGGATTACGATCACGGTACCGGGCACGGCGTGGGCCACCAGCTTCTGATCCACGAAAACCCGCATCGCATCGCCAAAAAGGTCAACCCGTGGCCGCTGGTGGCAGGCAATATCATGACGATTGAACCGGGATACTATCTGGGCGATAGCCACGGTATTCGCATTGAAAACCAGGTGGAGATAGTGGAGAGCCGTCCGGGGTTCTGCAAGTTTGCTTCTCTGACGCTGATCCCGATTGATTTAAGCCAGGTCGAGCTGGATCTGTTGAGCGAGCAGGAAAAGCAGTGGCTGGATGAGTATCATCAGCAGGTACGTGAGGCGCTGTCACCGCTGGTGAATAGCGAGGCGCGTTCGTGGCTGGAGGCGGCGACGGCGCCGGTTCGTGTGTAATTTCGTGCGGTCTGATGCCCTCACCCCATCCCTCTCCCACGGGAGAGGGTGAAAACACTAAAAACGGCAACAAGGTTGCCGTTTTGCATTTACCTTGCGCAGAAAAGCAAAAAGCCTGCTTTAAAAGCAGGCTTTTCAAATTTGGCTCCTCTGACTGGACTCGAACCAGTGACATACGGATTAACAGTCCGCCGTTCTACCGACTGAACTACAGAGGAATCGTGTGAACGGGGCGCATATTATCGATGCTCCCCGATGATGTCAAAGGCAGAATGCATATTTCCGATCGTTTGCCGAATTATTCTCCACTTCGCGCAATTGTCAGGCACTTTGACGCGGATATTTCCACAGCCAGCGCCCGCTGACCATGCGCCAGTAGAACAGCGCCCCGCGTACGGCCCAGTCAAGGAACATCCCCAGCCAGACGCCCACCACGCCCCAGCCCAGCACCACGCCCAGCGTATAGCCCGCCACAACGCGACACCCCCACATGCCAAGCATGGACACCCACATGGCAAAACGGGCATCGCGCGCTCCTTTCAGCCCGGCAGGCAACACCCAGGATGCCGCCCAGATGGGCATAAAGGCGGCGTTGAGCCAGATAAGGATCTTCACCACCTCTTTCACGTCATCTTCGTGGGTATAGAACGCGGCCATCAGCCCGGCAAACGGCGCGGTGCCCCAGGCGATCAGCGTCAGCCCAATCGTCGACAGCCAGAACACATGGCGCAGCTGCCGCTCCGCCTGGCCTATCTGCCCTTTCCCGAGCCGTTTACCCGTGATGATGGTTGATGCCGACCCAAGGGCATTACCCGGCAGGTTAATCAGCGAGGCGATGGAGAAGGCGATAAAGTTACCGGCGATAACGTCGGTGCCCATTCCGGCGACAAACATCTGCGTGAGCAGCTTCCCGCCGTTGAACAACACGGATTCAATGCTCGCGGGAATACCAATCCCCATCACTTCCCAGATAATGGCGAAATTAAAGGGCCGGAAGTAGCTCTTAAGCGTAAGACGCAGCGAGGGGGTAATCCCCGTCATCAGCACCCCGATGATAGCCGCCGCACCGATATAGCGTGAAATGGTTAATCCCAGCCCGGCCCCGACGAACCCCAGCCCATCCCACGAGAACGCGCCGTAGATCAGCACGCTGCTGATGATGATATTCAGGATATTCATCCCACCGTTGATCAGCAGCGGGATTTTGGTGTTACCTGCCCCGCGCAGCGCGCCGCTGCCAATCAACGCGATGGCCGCCGCCGGATAGCTTAAGACGGTCATTTCGAGATAGGTCAGCGCCAGTTCCTTCACCTCGTTCGTGGCTTCCCCGGCGACAAAATCGATAATCTCTTTACCGAAATAGTGGATCACCGCCGCAAGAACAATCGAAAAGAGGGTCATGATCATCAGCGACTGACGTGCAGCCTCGCGCGCGCGTTTGGGATCCAGCTTGCCGAGACTAAAGGCCACCACAACCGTCGTCCCGAGATCGATGGCGGCAAAGAATGACATCACCACCATGTTAAAGCTGTCTGCCAGCCCGACCCCCGCCATCGCCTCTTTCCCCAGCCAGCTCACCAGGAAGGTGCTCAGCACCCCCATCAGCAGAACGCAGGTATTTTCCAGGAAAATAGGCACGGCAAGAGGGGTGATTTCACGCCAGAACAGAACACGATAGCTTTTACGTTTTGCGTACCATGGCGTACGCACGATCGCCTGGCGCAGAGGGGCAGTGACGTTCAAAATGGACCTTAGCGAGAATAGTTGAAACTTCATTTCAAATGATGGGGGAGAAATGCTAATCCTGCAAAGTATTTTCCTGAAAAAGATGTGTGTATTTACAACAAACTGACGACAGAATCGGCAATCAGTCGATTTTCTCTAAGATCAGGTTTGACAAAAGTTTTTTCGCCGCTAAGATAAGCCTCCACAACGATTCCTCTGTAGTTCAGTCGGTAGAACGGCGGACTGTTAATCCGTATGTCACTGGTTCGAGTCCAGTCAGAGGAGCCAAAATTTAAAAAGCCTGCTTTGTAGCAGGCTTTTTGCTTTTCTGCGTCGGGTAGAATTGTCGGCTGGTGGCTGCGCCTGACCCGACCTACAAATCAGCGGACCGTTGATCGTCAAATAAAAAAGGCTCCCTGTCACCAGAGAGCCTTTTTCACAATTCGCTGCGATTATTCGCTTTTAGCTTCGGCGTTTTTGATTTCGCCCATCACTTTCAGCTTTTTAGAGATGTCGCGACGCTCTTTGGACAGCTCGGCATTTTTGATGATGTAATCATCAACGCGGTCTTCATAGTCGCTCTTCATGCTGGCGATGATGCCCTGAATAGCTTCAACGCTCATGCCCGGCTTGATGTAGTCGCTCAGGTTGTCGAGCAGCAGAACACGTTTCTGGTTGTCACGGATCTTCTTCTCAACGTCCTGGATTTCACGCTGCAGTTTGTTTTTGCGGCGGAACAGGCGGACGAATTCCAGAACATCCTGGAACGAAGGCTTGATAGTTTCCATTTTTTACACCCCTGATAATGTGAGATTCGGATTCGTTAAAGCAACCGTTGTAACAATAACCTTACTGACAGCGGCTGCGAATGACAATGGCTATATCGTTTAAAGCTATCATAACCCCAATTGCTGCTGAATCGAAGCAGCAGGCGTCACATCCGCGTTTTATTTGCGCAGCGCCCGACAAATCAGGTGCGATAGCAGTTCAAGCTGTCGCGCCAGCTCCAGGCTCAGCCAGACATAGCCGTGAATGGGCGTTTCCGCCACGTTATCGCCCTGCCGCTCGTTGATTAACTGCTTCAGTTCCGCCACGATTTCATTGAGACGCTCGCTGTTCGCCAGAACGGGCTGCGGGTTGCCTTCATAGAGCGCATGGGCGATGGTCAGCAGGGTCTGCTGCGTCATCATCTGCGTCTCTTTGAGGGTCTGGGCGTTAAGCATCAACAGATGGCTGGGACGCGTGGCCCAGTGCGCGTTGATTTGCAGTTCAAGCATGCACACCAGATTGCGGCTGACCGTCTGGATAGCTTCGAAAATCGCTTTCTGAATATGGGTCTCTTTACTGGCTGGTACTATCAGGCCGCGCATTTTGACCACGTCGTTGAGGATGGTTTGCAGATGCTTTTCCAGCCGGGGACGCTCAACCAGATTCGGTGAAAACCCCGCCTGGTAAACGCGGTTAAACGCCGTGACGTAGTTAGCCATCTGGATACGCCAGTGCAGAAAAGCCCGCTGCGGCCAGATGCCGGTAAACAGCATGGCGAGCAGCGAGCCCAGAATAACATCCCCGCTTCGCCACATTGCCGTGGTCATATCCCCTGCTGGCGCGCCGACCACGACCGCGAGAGTGATACCAATCAGCAGCGCCTGATAAGGCCGTTTGCCCAGCGCCAGCCAGCCGCACAGGAACATGGCGGCACCGCACCATGCCAGCATCACAGGAAATGAGATGAGCTCAAGCTTCAGGGCAATCAGCCCCAGGGCAGAGCCAAGCACGGTACCACCTATCCGCTCGAAGGCGCGCGGGACAACGTTTCCCCAAAATGAGATTGGCCCCATCACCACCACCAGCGTGATCAGCGGCCACGTTCCTTCCGGTATATCCAGCAACCTGACCAGTACAAAGGTCAACACGAACGCCAGCGCGATGCGACACCCGTGCACCACGCGGTAATGTTTATATAAGCGAATTTCAAAAGGGGTTAATGATTTGTCGGGACGCACACCCGCTCTCCAGCAACACGGCAAATCACAATTGTACTGTGTTTTCAGCCGGGCGGATCGCTCCCGGCTGAAAAACCCTTCATTAAGCAGGCTTAAACCGTTTTGTGCTCAACCGCGATAAACATTTCAATATCCCAGTAGCCGTCCGCGTTGCCATCATTGAGATAGCGCTCAAAGCAGGGCTTAAGCGCCATCTGATATTTATTATCCTGCAGCAGGGAATTAAAAAACTGATACCACGGGGTTGCAAAGTCGTAGTTTTCCACGCGCGCCGTCGCCACGGCATAATCACCGGCCGCGATTTCCGTCATCATCACCCCTTCGCTGTTTTCCGGGATGACGAAATCATCCGGTACGGTAACGGCCGTATCGCAGCGCAGTTTTTCTGCCGGAACCTCATCGGGGTTATCGTAATAGACCGCCACCCACTCCAGCGGCTCAATGTGACGCCCGTCTACCCACATGACCAGCTGTTCAAAGCCCTGCTTGACCGTTTTTTCCCACGGCCCAACAAGATGAAAACCCGCAATCTTACGTTTCTGTTGCTGCTTGATGCTGTAGTCCATGCTGCCTCCGATTAGCACTGTATATTTATACACTGTAAAGCAGGATTTCTATTATCGGCAAACGAGGAGTGTTTATTATGTGAGCAGACTCGCAACCCTGCCAGTCTGCCCATCAGCGGTTAAAGCGTGTGGTGAAGATAATCGCTCAGGCGTGAGAATACGCCTCCCTTATCAACGGCTTCCAGAGTGACCAGAGGCCAGTGCGCCACGACCTTGTCGCGGTCATAGAGCTGGATCTCCCCGACCCGCTGATGCGCGGCAATCGGTGCTTCCAGCTCTTTTTTATCCAGCACGTATTTGGCTTTGATGTTCGGTACTTCCGCTTTCGGCAGGGCCAGCCAGAAGTCCTGGTCGGTGCCCAGTTTCACCTGTTCTTTATCGCCGTACCAGATACGCTCTGTTCCCACTTTTTTACCGTTATGCAGGATCTGCACCGTATCGAAGTTCTGTTGTCCCCAGTGCAGTAGCTTACGCGCCTGGTCCTCGCGCCCTTTCGGGCTGTCCGCGCCCATCACCACCGCAATCAAACGACGCTGACCGTCCACCGCGGAGGCAATAAGGTTAAAGCCTGCTCCTGAGGTATGCCCCGTTTTCAGGCCGTCCACGTTCATGGTTTTATCCCACAGCAGGCCGTTACGGTTTTGCTGGGTGATGCCGTTCCAGGTGAGACTCTTTTCGCTGTACATATGATAAAACTCTGGCTCACCGTGAATGATGGCCCGGGAGAGCACGGCCAGGTCATAGGCCGAGCTGTGCTGGCCCGGCGCGTCCAGACCGTGGACGGTTTCAAAGTGCGTATCACGCAGGTTCAGCTTCTGCACGTAGTCGTTCATCATCTTCACAAACTGCGGCTGCCCGCCCGCCACGTGATCGGCCAGCGCCACGCAGGCATCGTTGCCGGAATCGACAATCAGACCGCGGCTTAAGTCACGCACGGTGACGCGATCGCCCTCTTTCAGAAACATCAGCGACGAACCGTCAAAAACCGGGTTGCCCTTTGCCCACGCGTCACGCCCTACGGTGACAATGTCATCCGGCGAAATGCGATGGCTATCAATAGCCCGGTCGACCACATAGCCCGTCATCAGCTTGGTGAGGCTCGCCGGGTTACGTTGCTGATGTTCGTTGCCCGCCGTTAAAATTTGACCAGTCGTGTAATCCATCAGCACCCAGGAGCCAGCCTGGATGGCCGGAGGCTGCGGCGAAAAATCCAGTGGTTCGGCCGCAAAAGCAGATGAGACACTCGAAGCGAGTAAAGAAACAGCAATAAACAGACGGCGTTTCAACGGTATATCCTCAGGTCATTAAAAATCGATGACCTTTTTACGGGAGTTCTGATGTCGTTACCTGGCTTAATTGCAAAAAAATGTGACAGAACGCAGGTTTTACGCGGAAGCGGTCTCGCAAATTTGCGCCGCGGCGGCGCTTTTTATTCGGTCTGACCCGCACGATCGTTTACCATAGTGACGTCATTTTTTAACAGGATGGTATTACTGGTGTCTGACTCTGCCGCACGCCCGACTTTTTTATTCCACGACTACGAAACCTTTGGCACGCATCCGGCGCTGGACCGACCGGCGCAGTTTGCCGCCATCCGCACCGATGACGAATTCAACATCATTGGCGAGCCTGAGGTCTTTTACTGTAAACCGGCTGATGACTACCTGCCGCAGCCCGGCGCGGTAATGGTCACCGGGATCACGCCGCAGGAAGCACGGGAAAAAGGCGTTAACGAAGCAGAGTTCGCCCGCCGTATCCACGATCTGTTTACCGTGCCTAATACCTGCGTGGTCGGTTACAACAACATCCGCTTCGATGATGAAGTGACGCGCAATATCTTCTATCGCAACTTCTACGATCCGTACGCCTGGAGCTGGCAGAACCGCAATTCACGCTGGGATCTGCTCGACATCATGCGCGCCTGTTATGCCCTGCGCCCTGAAGGCATTAACTGGCCGGAAAATGAGGAAGGGCTGACCAGCTTCCGGCTGGAACACCTGACGCGCGCCAACGGCATCGAGCACAGCAATGCCCACGATGCGATGGCAGACGTTTATGCCACCATTGCCATGGCGAAGCTGGTGAAAACCGCACAGCCCCGGCTGTTTGAATATCTGCTGAGCCACCGAAGCAAGCAGAAGCTCATGACCCTTATCGACGTACCGCAGATGAAGCCCCTGGTGCATATCTCCGGCATGTTTGGCGCCTGGCGCGGCAATACCAGCTGGGTTGCGCCGCTGGCGTGGCACCCGGATAACCGTAATGCGGTTATCATGGTGGACCTGGCGGGCGATATTTCGCCGCTGCTGGAGCTTGACAGCGATACCCTGCGCGAACGGCTTTACACCCCGAAAAATGAACTCGGGGATCTGCCTGCGGTGCCGGTTAAGCTGGTGCATATCAATAAATGTCCGGTGCTGGCGCAGGCGAACACGCTGCGTCCGGAAGATGCCGACAGGCTGGGCATTAACCGTCAGCACTGCCTGGATAACCTGAAAGTGCTTCGCGATAACCCGCAGGTGCGCGAGAAAGTGGTCGCCATCTTTGCCGAGGCGGAGCCGTTCGTGCCGTCCGAAAACGTGGATGCCCAGCTCTACAACGGCTTCTTCAGCGATGCCGACCGCGCAGCCATGAATATTGTTCTGCAAACCGAGCCGCGTAACTTACCTGCGCTGGACATCACCTTCGCAGATAAGCGCATCGAAAAGCTGATGTTTAACTACCGGGCGCGCAATTATCCCGGCACGCTGGATGAAGCAGAACAGGCGCGCTGGCTGCAGCACCGTCGAAACGTGTTTACGCCAGAGTATCTGCAGCATTACGCGCAGGAGCTTGAGTCGTTATACAACCAGTATGAAGGCAACGCAGAAAAACAGATCCTGTTAAAAGCCCTGTTCCAGTACGCGCAAGAGATAGTCTGAAGTGAGATATAAAAAAACCGGAGACATGGTCTCCGGTTTTTTTTTGATACGTTAAGACTTAAGCAACGTCTTCGTACTGCGGAACCGGGTTACGGAAGCTCTTCGTGACACAGGCCAGGTACACCAGGCCGATACCTGCCCAAATCAGGCCAAGCACCATCGAGCTCTCTTCCAGGTTAACCCACAGCGCGCCCACGGTCAGGGCACCGCACATCGGCAGGAACAGATACTGGAAGTGATCTTTCAGCGTCTTGTTACGCTTTTCACGGATCCAGAACTGAGAGATAACCGACAGGTTAACAAAGGTGAACGCCACCAGCGCACCGAAGTTAATCAGCGCCGTTGCCATCACCAGGTCAAAGTTAATCGCCAGAAGCGCGATCGCACCGACCAGGATAATGTTCATCGCCGGGGTACGCCAGGTTGGATGCACGTAGCCGAAGAAGCTTTTCGGGAATACGCCATCACGACCCATTACGTACATCAGACGCGCAACGCCTGCATGCGCGGCCATACCGGACGCCAGTACGGTGATGGTGGAGAAGATCAGCGCGCCGACCTGGAACGCTTTACCCGCCACATAGAGCATGATTTCCGGCTGAGACGCATCCGGATCCTTGAAGCGCGAGATATCCGGGAAGTACAGCTGCAGGAAATAGGTCGAGAAAATAAAGATCAGACCGCCAATCAGCGCCGTCAGGAAGATGGCACGCGGGATCACGCGCTCTGCATCCTTCGTTTCCTCAGACAGGTTGCTAATCCCGTCGAAACCGGTAAAGGAGAAGCACAGAATCGTCGCCCCGGTAATCATCGGGATCACATGCGCATCACCAGACCAGAACGGTTTGCTGCTCGCCAGGGTGCCCGCGCCTTCGCCGTGGAATACGCCATAGATCACCATGCCAAGAATCACGGCAATCAGGACAACCTGAAGCACAACGATAACGGAGTTAAAGTTGGCAACGGACTTGATGCTGCGCAGGTTAAAGGCCGTCATAAAGGCTACCAGCGCCACGACGAAGATCCACGAGGGAATCGATGGCACCAGCGCTTCAAAATAGATTTTTGCCAGCAGAATGTTGATCATCGGCGCGAACAGGTAGTCGAGCAGCGAAGACCAGCCCACCATAAAGCCAACCGTCGGGCTGATGGATTTCTGGGCATAGGTGTAGGCGGAACCTGCAGACGGATAGCGACGCACCAGTTTACCGTAGCTCAGCGCGGTAAAGAGGATCGCAATCAGCGCAAAGCCGTAAGCCGTCGGCACATGACCGTCAGTGAGGCCCGATACGATACCGAATGTATCGAACAGCGTCATCGGTTGCATATAGGCAAGGCCCATCATAACAACCGGAATCAACGTAAGCGTTTTACGTAATTCCACGCGAGAGGTGTTTGGAGTTGCGTTATGCGACATAGTTATTCTCCTTTACGGTGATAACCGCCACGTAAGCGAAAAATTGCCCCATTTCTTTCTTCCTCAGCGACAACAACTGTCGGATTTTAGTAAATATCTATCCGGTACGAAGCCCGGCCTCTTGGTTTTTAGTTTCGTTTCGTACATGCAAAAAAAAATAACCGACGCCTTTTATATCGTCGATTATTCATTTAGTTGCAGCGGCGGCATTTTGCCCCACATCGGATACAAAAGGCAATACTTTGCAACGCACCGGGTCATTTTCTTTTTTCTAACTGGCTGATTTCTCGGCGCTCCCCTGAGAGTAAACTGCAGCGATAGCACTATTTGCTAAAATTTCGTCCCGCCACCAGGCACTGGCCAGCCCGGCGGTTTGTTCGTTCCAGCCCACCCATACCGATTCGTTACTGCTTTGCGCAAGCACCTGTTTTTCAACAAGCGCACCGCTATCAATAAAGCGCTGCGCCAGGTAGCGCGGCAAATAGCCGCAGCCCAGGCCGCTAATTTGCAGCTCCAGCTTGGTTTTAAAGTCAAAAACGGTAATGGCCTCCTGCTCATCCAGCAGCTGCGAGGAAACCGCACATTCGGGGCGTGAACTGTCCCCGACTACTATTGCGCGGTACCCCTTAATAACGCGGCGGTTAAGAGGCTCAGGCTCCTGAGCCAGCGGATGATGGGGCGCCACGGCAAATACCTGCTCCAGCACGCCCAGGCGGGCAAAACCAAAGTCACTCAACTGGGGAGGCTCGTGCAGGGCACCGACAAAGATGTCCGCCCTGCCCTGGGTTAAGGCATCCCAGGAGCCGCCCAGCACCCCGTTGATGAAGATCAGCCGGGTGACGCTGTGATGCTGGTAAAACGCTTCAATGAGCGGCGTCAGTAGAGAAAACGGAAAGGTATCATCCACGCCAATCACCAGCTCATTCTCCCATCCCTGATGGAGCTTGACGGCCTGCTTTTCCAGCTCGCGAACGGTATGAAGAACGTCACGGCCTTTTTCCAGCAGCATCTGCCCGGTGCGGGTAAACCGCGCGCGGTGCCCGGAGCGATCGAGGATCTGAATATTGAGGTCGCTTTCCAGTTTTTGAACGGTATAGCTCAGGGCCGAAGGGGTTTTGTAAAGCTTTGCCGAGGCAGCCGCAAAGCTCCCCTCTTTTTCCAGTGCATCCAGAATAATAAGAACATCCAGCAGCGGTTTCATGCTCGCCCCCTTCTGGTGTGCGATTGTCTCCGCTGCGGGGTTTATTCCATGGGCATCACCAGCGGATCGGGATACTGATACTCAAACCCCAGCTCATGGCAAATGCGATTGCCATCAACAATTTTGCCTTTACTTTCGTTCTTTGCCTCACCAAAAACCGGCGGAGCCAACCCAAGCTGGCGTGCCATGAGCGGGTAAAACGTGCTGCGCGCCGGATGAGACGGTGCACATATATTATAGATGTGTCCGCCTTTTGGAGCCTGTAAGAGTAGCTCAATCGCGCCAATAACATCTTCAAGATGCACAAGATTCACGCCATGCTGACCGTCTGGTGCCGTCTTACCGGCAAAGAAGCGCCCCGGATGACGCCCCGGGCCAACCAGCCCCGCCAGACGAACGATATCGACCTGCGTGCCGGGAAGGTTATGCAGCCAGTCTTCCAGCTCTTTCAGGACCTGACCGCTCGCGGTTACGGGACGGCGCTCGGAACTCTCTTTCACCACGCCCTCAGCATCGCCATAAACCGACGTCGAGCTGGTAAAAATTATGCGCGGGACGTGATGCGCCAGCGCGCTGTCGACAATCTCCTGCATCGCCTGCAGGTAGAATGATTCGCCCGGGCCACTGCGCCGTGCGGGTAGCGTAATCACCAGCGCATCTACGTTCATCAGCGTGTCCAGATCGTCCGCATCACACACCAGCTCCGGCTCCAGACGCAGTTCAACGCCATCAATACCGCACATTCGTGCCGCTTCGACCCCATCCCGGGTGGTCTTGCTCCCGGTCACCTGCCAGCCTTTCGCGGCTAATGACATCGCCAGCGGCATTCCCAGCCATCCTAAACCGACAATCGCGACCTTTTTCATGCGAATTCTCCTGACTCTCACTCGTCTTTCATAAGGCTACGCCAGCCCGGCAGAACACACAATTCATAGCATCAATATGAAATGAATTAATGATCAAAAAAAGCCCTTGCAATATGTCGTACAACTGGTTTAGGTTAAAAGACATCAAATGAATAAGCATTCATCGAGAATTTATATGACACGCGTTCAATTTAAACACCACCATCATCACCATCATCCTGACTAGTCTTTCAGGCGATGTGTGCTGGAAGACGTTTGGATCTTCCAGTGGTGCATGAACGCATGAAAAAGCCCCCGGAAGATCTTCTTCCGGGGGCTTTTTTTTGGACCAAATTCAGACAGGTTAAAACAGGTTAACGAGGAATAAAGAATGTTAGATAACTCACGTTTACGCATAGCTATTCAAAAATCAGGCCGTTTGAGTGACGATTCACGCGAACTGCTGGCCCGCTGCGGGATCAAAATCAACCTGCACACCCAGCGCCTGATTGCTCTGGCTGAAAACATGCCCATCGACATTCTGCGCGTGCGTGATGACGATATTCCCGGCCTTGTGATGGACGGCGTCGTTGACCTCGGCATCATCGGTGAAAACGTGCTGGAAGAAGAGCTGCTGACCCGCCGCGCGCAGGGTGAAGACCCGCGTTACTTCACCCTGCGTCGTCTGGACTTCGGCGGCTGCCGCCTGTCGCTGGCAACGCCGGTTGATGAAGCGTGGGACGGCCCGGCCGCGCTGAACGGCAAACGTATCGCCACCTCTTACCCTCACCTGTTGAAGCGTTATCTCGACCAGAAAGGCGTGCAGTTTAAATCCTGCCTGCTGAACGGCTCCGTTGAAGTGGCACCGCGTGCGGGTCTGGCGGACGCCATCTGTGACCTCGTCTCGACCGGCGCGACGCTGGAAGCGAACGGTCTGCGCGAAGTGGAAGTCATCTACCGCTCTAAAGCGTGCCTGATTCAGCGCGACGGCGAGATGGCCGACGCCAAACAGCAGCTGATCGACAAGCTGCTGACCCGTATTCAGGGCGTGATTCAGGCGCGTGAGTCCAAATACATCATGATGCACGCCCCAACCGAGCGTCTGGATGAAGTGATTGCCCTGCTGCCGGGCGCTGAGCGACCAACCATCCTGCCGCTGGCGGGCGATCAGCAGCGCGTGGCGATGCACATGGTGAGCAGCGAAACCCTGTTCTGGGAAACCATGGAAAAACTGAAGGCACTGGGCGCAAGCTCCATCCTGGTGCTGCCAATTGAGAAGATGATGGAGTAATGGCCATGAGCTTTAACACAATCATCGACTGGAATACCTGTAGCGACGCACAGCAGCGTGAGCTGCTGATGCGCCCGGCGATTTCCGCCTCTGAAAGCATCTCCCGCACCGTGGCGGAGATCCTGGATAACGTCAAAGCCCGCGGCGATGACGCCCTGCGTGAATACAGCGTGAAGTTTGATAAGACGGAAGTCGGCGCATTGCAGGTTACCGAGCAGGAAATCATTGATGCCAGTAATCGTCTGGGAGATGACATCAAGCAGGCGATGGCCGTTGCGGTGAAAAACATTGATACCTTCCACACCGCGCAGAAGCTGCAGACCGTGGATGTCGAAACCCTGCCCGGCGTGCGTTGCCAGCAGGTGACGCGCCCGGTTGCGTCAGTGGGACTTTATATCCCTGGTGGTTCAGCGCCGCTGTTTTCGACCGTATTAATGCTCGCCACGCCGGCGCGTATCGCCGGATGCCAGAAAGTAGTGCTGTGCTCGCCGCCACCGATCGCCGATGAGATCCTCTACGCGGCAAAACTCTGCGGCGTACAGGCGGTCTATAAAGTGGGCGGCGCGCAGGCGATTTCCGCCCTGGCGTTCGGGACGGAGTCCATTCCTAAGGTCGACAAAATTTTTGGCCCGGGCAATGCGTATGTGACCGAAGCCAAGCGCCAGGTCAGCCAGCGTCTCGACGGCGCTGCCATCGATATGCCTGCCGGTCCGTCTGAAGTGCTGGTCATTGCCGACAGCGGCGCAACGCCGGACTTCGTGGCCTCCGACCTGCTTTCACAGGCAGAACACGGCCCGGACTCGCAGGTCATCCTGCTGACGCCGGATGCCGATATGGCGAAACGCGTGGGCGAAGCCGTTGAACGCCAGCTTGCCGACCTGCCCCGCGCCGACACGGCACGTCAGGCGTTAGCGGCCAGCCGCCTGATTGTGGCGCGCGATCTCGAGCAGTGCATCGCCATCTCCAACCAGTACGGCCCGGAGCACCTGATTATTCAGACCCGCAACGCGCGCGATCTGGTCGACAGCATCACCAGCGCGGGCTCGGTGTTCCTCGGCGACTGGTCACCGGAGTCCGCGGGGGATTACGCCTCCGGCACCAACCACGTGCTGCCAACGTATGGCTACACATCTACCTGTTCCAGCCTCGGCCTGGCGGATTTCCAGAAACGCATGACCGTGCAGGAGCTGTCCCGCGAGGGGTTTGCTTCACTGGCTTCTACTATTGAAACCCTGGCCGCCGCCGAGCGTCTGACCGCCCACAAAAACGCCGTGACGCTGCGCGTTGCCGCCCTGAAGGAGCAAGCATGAACATTGAAGAATTAGCCCGCGAAAATGTCCGCCGCCTGACGCCTTACCAGTCTGCGCGTCGTCTGGGCGGAAACGGGGACGTCTGGCTGAACGCCAACGAATTCCCGACTGCGGTGCAGTTTGAGCTGTCGCAGCAAACGCTGAACCGCTATCCGGAGTGTCAGCCAAAAGCGGTGATTGAAAACTACGCCCAGTACGCGGGTGTGAAGCCGGAGCAGGTACTGGTCAGCCGCGGCGCGGATGAGGGCATTGAGCTACTGATCCGCGCGTTCTGCGAGCCGGGCAAAGACGCGGTGATGTACTGCCAGCCCACGTACGGCATGTACAGCGTCAGCGCCGAAACCTTCGGCGTGGCGTGCCGCAACGTCCAGGCGCTGGAGAACTGGCAGCTCGATTTACAGGGCATTGCCGACAATCTCGACGGCGTGAAGGTCGTCTTCGTCTGCAGCCCAAATAACCCAACCGGGCAGATTATCAACCCGCAGGATATCCGCACCTTGCTGGAGATGACCCGTGGTAAAGCGCTGGTGGTGGCCGACGAAGCCTACATCGAGTTCTGCCCGCAGGCGACGCTGACGGGCTGGCTGGAAGAGTATCCGCATCTCGTTGTGCTGCGCACGTTGTCAAAAGCCTTCGCCCTCGCGGGCCTGCGCTGCGGGTTTACGCTGGCGAATAAAGAGGTTATCGACCTGCTGCTGAAAGTGATCGCCCCGTACCCGCTCTCAACGCCGGTTGCCGATATTGCGGCACAGGCGCTGACGCCTCAGGGTATCAACGCGATGCGCGAACGCGTGGCGCAGATCCTGGAGGAACGTCAGTACCTTGTCACCGCGCTGAAAGACATCCCTTGCGTCGAGCAGGTGTTCGACTCGGAAACCAACTACATCCTGGCGCGCTTCACCGCCTCCAGTGCCGTATTTAAATCTTTATGGGATCAGGGCATTATCTTACGAGACCAGAATAAACAACCTTCCCTGAGTGGCTGTTTACGTATCACCGTAGGCACCCGCGCAGAGAGCCAGCGCGTCATTGACGCCCTGAAAGCGGAGAAAGTATGACCCAGAAGATCCTTTTCATCGATCGTGACGGCACCCTTATTTCGGAGCCACCAGCCGATTTCCAGGTCGATCGTTTCGACAAGCTGGCTTTTGAACCGGACGTGATCCCGGTGCTGCTTAAGCTTCAGAAAGCGGGCTATAAGCTGGTAATGATCACCAACCAGGACGGTCTGGGTACGGACAGTTTCCCGCAGGCGGACTTTGACGGCCCGCATAACCTGATGATGCAGGTGCTGACCTCTCAGGGCGTGGTATTTGATGAAGTGCTGATTTGCCCGCATATGCCAGCCGACGAGTGCGACTGCCGTAAGCCTAAGGTGAAGCTGGTTGAGCGCTATCTGGCCGAAGAGATGCTGGATAAAACCAACAGCTACGTCATCGGCGATCGCATCACCGATATTACGCTGGCGGAAAACATGGGCATCGCGGGGCTGCGCTACGATCGTAACGACCTTAACTGGGCAAAGATTGGCGAGCAACTGACAAAACGCGACCGCTATTCCCACGTTGAGCGTAACACCAAAGAGACGCAGATTGATGTAAAAGTCTGGCTGGACCGTGAAGGCGGCAGCAAGATCCACACCGGCGTCGGTTTCTTTGACCACATGCTGGACCAGATTGCCACCCACGGCGGTTTCCGCATGGAGATCGCGGTAAAAGGCGACCTTTATATTGACGATCACCACACCGTGGAAGATACCGGCCTGGCGCTGGGTGAAGCCCTGAAGCTGGCGCTCGGCGACAAGCGCGGCATCAACCGTTTCGGCTTCGTCCTGCCGATGGACGAGTGCCTGGCGCGCTGCGCCATGGACATCTCGGGTCGTCCGCATCTGGAATACAAAGCTGATTTCACCTACCAGCGCGTCGGCGATCTCAGCACCGAAATGGTGGAGCACTTCTTCCGTTCCCTGTCCTACACCATGGGACTGACGCTGCACCTGAAAACCAAAGGCAAAAACGATCACCATCGCGTGGAGAGCCTGTTTAAAGCCTTTGGCCGTACGCTTCGCCAGGCGATCCGCGTGGAAGGCGATGCCCTGCCCTCGTCGAAAGGAGTGCTGTAATGAACGTGGTGATTCTGGATACCGGATGCGCCAACCTCAACTCCGTGAAATCGGCCATCGCGCGCCACGGCTATGAGCCGGTGGTGAGCCGCGATCCGGACATTGTATTGCGCGCTGACAAGCTTTTCCTGCCGGGCGTTGGCACCGCACAGGCGGCGATGGACCAGATTCGCGAACGCGATCTGGTCGATTTGATCAAAGCCTGTACCCAGCCGGTGCTGGGGATTTGCCTGGGCATGCAGCTTCTTGGCCGCCGCAGCGAAGAGAGTAACGGCGTTGACCTGCTGGGCATTATCGACGAAGACGTACCGAAAATGACCGACCACGGCCTGCCTCTTCCGCATATGGGCTGGAACCGCGTTTACGCCAAAGCGGGTGACCGGCTGTTTCGCGGCATCGAAGACGGCGCGTACTTTTACTTCGTGCACAGTTACGCCATGCCGGTGAACGTCAATACCATCGCCCAGTGCACTTACGGCGAGGCGTTTACCGCGGCGGTGCAGAAAGACAATTTCTTCGGCGTGCAGTTTCACCCGGAACGCTCTGGCGCCGCTGGCGCGCAGCTGCTGAAAAACTTCCTGGAGATGTGATGATTATTCCCGCTTTAGATTTAATCGACGGCACGGTTGTCCGTCTTCATCAGGGCGATTACGGTCAACAGCGCGACTACGGAAAGGACCCGCTGCCGCGCCTGCAGGATTATGCCGCCCAGGGTGCAAAGGTGCTGCATCTGGTGGATTTAACGGGCGCGAAAGATCCGGCGAAGCGCCAGATCCCGCTGCTGAAAAAACTGGTTGCTGGTGTTGACGTGCCCGTGCAGGTCGGCGGCGGCGTACGCACCGAGGACGACGTGGCGGCTCTTCTGGATGCGGGCGTGGCGCGCGTGGTGGTCGGTTCAACCGCCGTGAAAGACCCTGAGACGGTGAAAGGCTGGTTCCGCCGCTTTGGCGCCGACGCCCTGGTACTGGCGCTGGACGTGCGCATTGACGAGCAGGGTAATAAGCAGGTGGCGGTCAGCGGCTGGCAGGAAAATTCCGGCGTAACGCTGGAAGCGCTGGTCGAGACGTATCTCCCTGTGGGCCTGAAGCACGTGCTGTGCACGGACATCTCGCGCGACGGCACGCTGGCGGGTTCCAACGTCTCGCTGTATCAGGAGGTATGCGCGCGTTATCCGCAGGTTGCGTTTCAGTCTTCAGGCGGTATTGGTGACATAGACGACGTGGCCGCGCTGCGCGGTACCGGTGTGCAGGGCGTAATTGTGGGCCGGGCCCTGCTGGAAGGTAAATTTACGGTGACGGAGGCGATTCAATGCTGGCAAAACGGATAATTCCTTGTCTTGACGTGCGCGATGGTCAGGTTGTGAAAGGCGTGCAGTTCCGCAACCACGAGATCATTGGCGATATCGTCCCGCTGGCAAAACGCTATGCTGATGAAGGCGCTGACGAACTGGTCTTCTATGATATCACCGCCTCCAGCGATGGCCGCGTGGTCGATAAAAGCTGGGTCGCGCGCGTGGCGGAAGTGATTGATATTCCGTTCTGCGTGGCGGGCGGGATTAAGTCTGCTGATGACGCCGCCAAAATTCTCTCTTTTGGCGCCGATAAGATTTCCATCAACTCCCCTGCTCTGGCCGAGCCGGAACTGATTACCCGCCTGGCCGATCGCTTTGGCGTGCAGTGCATAGTGGTAGGGATTGATACCTGGTTCGACGCCGCGACCGGCAAATATCACGTTAACCAATATACCGGCGATGAAAGCCGGACGCGCGTGACGCAGTGGGAAACGCTCGACTGGGTGCAGGAAGTGCAGAAGCGCGGCGCAGGTGAGATTGTGCTGAACATGATGAACCAGGACGGCGTGCGTAACGGTTACGATCTCGGGCAGCTGAAGAAAGTTCGCGCGGTGTGCCACGTTCCGCTGATTGCCTCCGGCGGCGCGGGCACCATGGAACACTTCCTGGAAGCCTTCCGCGATGCGAACGTGGACGGCGCGCTGGCCGCGTCCGTGTTCCACAAACAGATTATCAATATTGGCGAGTTAAAAACGTACCTGGCCGACCAGGGCGTGGAGATCAGGGTATGTTAACAGAGCAACAACAGGCGCAGCTGGACTGGGAAAAAACTGACGGATTACTGCCGGTGGTTGTACAGCATGCCGTCTCAGGCGAAGTGCTGATGCTGGGGTATATGAACCAGGACGCGCTGGCAAAAACAATCGACAGCGGCAAAGTGACGTTTTTCTCGCGCACGAAGCAGCGCCTGTGGACCAAAGGGGAAACCTCGGGGCACTTCCTGAACGTGGTCAGCATGACGCCAGACTGCGATAACGACACCCTGCTGGTGCTGGCCAATCCGATCGGACCAACCTGCCATAAGGGCACCAGCAGCTGCTTCGGCGAGGCGAGCCACCAGTGGCTGTTCCTGTATCAGCTTGAGCAACTGCTGGCAGAACGTAAAACGGCGGATCCTGAGAGCTCCTATACCGCGAAGCTGTATGCCAGCGGGACTAAGCGTATTGCGCAGAAGGTGGGTGAAGAAGGCGTTGAGACGGCGCTGGCCGCGACCGTACACGACCGGGAAGAGTTGACGAATGAAGCGTCGGATTTGATGTATCACCTGTTGGTGCTGCTGCAGGATCAGGAACTGGATTTGACGGCGGTGATTGAGAATCTTCGAAAGCGTCATAAATAAAAAAACCGGGGATTTTCCCCGGTTTTTTTAAATCTGCAAATCAGGCTTTTGGCTTATAGTTGCGTAATGCGTTACGCCCTAATACCACACCGGAACCAATCATTCCGCCCAGCAGCACGGCAAGAATCAGCACAATGGCTTTTTTCGGGCTATCGCGACGAACGGGCAGATCCGGCTTCATGACGTAACGGTAGACGTGTATTGTGTCCGGCTTAACGTTCAGGTTTTGGATGTCCAGCAGGTTTTGCCTGGTCTGATAGTATGCAGCAGAAAAGACCAGGGGACGAGAGGCTTCGTTTTCAATCATCGATTTCAGCCCTACGCTTCCCAGGAGGAACATTGTTTCCTGGGTCACATCCTGAGTTTGTTGAATCTGTGGCGAGGAGATTTTCGCCGCCTCAGCGTTTTTCAGCGCTTCGGTAATTTGTTTAATACGCAGGTCTTTCTGCTCCTGAGCGACCTTCTCTTGGTTTACCAGAGAATCGTTCAGGGTTTTAATCTGCTCTTTGATGCTGTTTTGCAGGTCAACCGTGAGCTCTTTGGAAGTTTGCTCATCAACCTGCTGGATATATTGCGCAAGCTGCTTCTGCGCCGCTTCTGCGGAAGTACTGGTATAGGAAACACTCAACGGGAGCGATTCCCCTTTAACAGCAGGCTCGATTGTCAGTTTTTCAGGTTCGTCCTGATTTTCCAGTGCCTGTGCCAATGCAGAGAAGGAAGAATTGAAACGACCAATAGCGCGTGTTTGAACATCAAGCATTGAGGGTGCAGCACTACCGTAGAGGATATTCAACGCATTAGAATATGTTGCAATTTGAGCGACATCAGGTTGCGCAATAATTGCGCTTGAGGTCCACTTTTCTTTCGCGAAAGTAAGATAACCGACAGCAAGTGCAATAAAAACAACAACAAACGTTGCTATCATCCACTTCCCACGCCACAGCTGCAGCACTAAATCAAGTAAATCAATTTGCTCAGGGTCATTGCTTCGGATGACCTGGCTATTGTTGTTGTGCGTCATACATTCCCTAACAGATGAAAAAGGGCAAACATAATTGTGTTTTCATAGTTTATCTATTGCTGGGGATTTTTCTATAAGAATCCGATGAGTTATATCGGAAAGATGCGTTATGTAACTCGCCCCCTTCGCGCTATCATAGTCACCATGTGATGCGTTATCGCATCTGTAAGCGTTGGGTATTTGAGGAAAGATATGAAATTTCTGGTAACGGGTGCAGCGGGTTTTATCGGTTCGAATGTCAGCAAACGCCTCATTGAGGGCGGTCATGAGGTTGTCGGTATTGATAACCTGAACGACTATTACGATGTTAATTTAAAGCTGGCACGTCTGGAACGGCTACAATCTGAGCGATTCACCTTCCACAAGATGGAATTAGCTGACCGGGAAGGTATGGCTGCGCTTTTCGCTGACGAGAAGTTCGATCGCGTTATTCACCTGGCCGCACAGGCAGGCGTACGCTACTCCCTGGAAAACCCGCATGCGTACGCCGATGCCAACCTTATTGGCCACCTCAACGTGCTGGAAGGCTGCCGCCATAACCACGTTCAGCATTTGCTGTATGCCTCATCCAGCTCCGTATATGGCCTCAACCGTAAGATGCCCTTCTCCACTGACGATTCCGTAGATCACCCGGTTTCACTCTATGCCGCGACCAAAAAAGCCAATGAGCTGATGTCGCACACCTATTCGCATCTCTACAACCTGCCGACCACCGGACTGCGCTTCTTTACCGTATACGGTCCGTGGGGACGCCCGGACATGGCGCTGTTTAAGTTTACTAAGGCGATGATTGAAGGCAAAAGCATCGATGTCTATAACTACGGCAAGATGAAGCGCGATTTCACCTACATCGATGATATCGCTGAAGCAATTATCCGCCTGCAGGATGTTATTCCCCATCCTGACGCAAACTGGACCGTCGAGACTGGCTCACCGGCAACCAGTTCAGCACCTTACCGCGTTTACAACATCGGTAACAGTTCGCCAGTAGAACTGATGGACTACATCACCGCGCTGGAAGAGGCGCTGGGTAAGAAAGCCGAGAAAAATATGTTGCCACTCCAGCCAGGCGACGTCCTGGAAACCAGCGCCGACACGAAAGCGCTCTATGACGTGATCGGTTTCAAACCGCAAACCTCGGTTAAAGACGGCGTGAAGAACTTCGTTGACTGGTACCGCGAGTTTTACAAGGTCTGAAAATAAAAAACCCGGCAAATCAGCCGGGTTTTTTATTTTAACGTAAGAGAATTAGTCGCTACCGAACAGATCGCGGGTATAGACTTTGTCAGCGACGTCAGCCAGCTCTTCGGCCATGCGGTTCGAGATGATGACATCCGCTTCCTTCTTAAAAGCATCCAGATCGCGGATCACGCGGGAATTGAAGAACTGATCTTCCTGCATGGCCGGTTCATAAATAATAACCTCAACGCCTTTCGCCTTGATGCGCTTCATGATCCCCTGAATGGAAGAGGCGCGGAAGTTATCGGAACCGCTCTTCATGATCAGACGGTACACGCCGACCACTTTCGGCTGGCGCGCAAGAATAGAATCGGAGATGAAATCTTTACGCGTACGGTTAGCGTCAACAATCGCAGAAATGAGATTATTCGGTACAGCCTGGTAGTTTGCCAGCAGCTGCTTGGTATCTTTTGGCAGGCAATAGCCGCCGTAGCCAAATGAGGGGTTGTTGTAGTGGTTGCCAATACGCGGGTCGAGGCAAACCCCTTCAATAATCTGGCGGGTATTCAGTCCAAGACTTTCTGCATAGCTGTCGAGCTCATTGAAGTAAGCGACTCGCATTGCCAGATAGGTATTTGCGAAAAGCTTAATTGCCTCCGCTTCGGTGGAGTCTGTGAACAGCACCGGAATATCTTTCTTCACCGCACCTTCCTGAAGCAGCGCAGCGAAACGTTCAGCGCGCTCAGAGCGTTCGCCAATAACGATACGGGAAGGATGCAGGTTATCGTAAAGCGCTCTCCCCTCACGCAGGAACTCAGGCGAGAAGAAAATATTATCGATACCAAACTTTTCTTTGATGGATTTGGTAAAGCCGACAGGAATGGTTGATTTAATAACCATCACCGCATCAGGATTGACCGCAATAACATCTTTGATAACCGCTTCTACGGTTGAGGTGTTGAAGTAATTGGTTTTTGGATCGTAGTCAGTAGGCGTCGCAATGATGACGTAATCCGCATCGCGGTATGCATCTTCTTTATCTGTCGTGGCACGGAAATTCAGCGGTTTGTAGCTGAGATAGTCCTGGATTTCTTTGTCGACAATCGGCGATTTCTTCTGATTGAGCATATCCACTTTGGCCTGCACGATATCCAGCGCAACCACTTCATGGTTCTGAGCAATCAGAATGCCGTTAGAAAGACCGACATACCCTGTTCCGGAAATTGTTATTTTCATTCGCTAATGACTTCTTTTAGTTAACTGTATTGATGGCCGGCAGACCATCGCGATAAACATAACTGTTGGGCTTTGTACCTCCTGATAAACAGAACTGTCAAGGCAAACCAGGAGTAATCACAACGAGCGGGATGAGATTCAGACTACTTCGAATAATGCGCGGCATTTTTTGCATAAAAAAACCCGGAGACAGGCTCCGGGTTTGATGATAGCGAGTAAGTTAACTTATTCCATCCATTCGGTGTGGAACACGCCTTCTTTATCCGTGCGCTTGTAAGTATGCGCGCCGAAATAGTCACGCTGTGCCTGAATCAGGTTGGCAGGCAGAACGGCAGCGCGGTAGCTATCGTAATACGCCACCGCAGCGGAGAAGGTTGGAACCGGGATACCGTTCTGTACAGCGTAGGCCACCACGTCACGCAGCGCCTGCTGGTACTCGTCTGCAATCTTCTTAAAGTACGGTGCCAGCAGAAGGTTAGCGATACCTGCGTTTTCAGCATAGGCATCGGTGATTTTCTGCAGGAACTGCGCACGAATGATGCAACCCGCGCGGAAGATCTTCGCGATCTCGCCGTAGTTCAGGTCCCAGTTATTCTCGTCAGACGCCGCACGCAGCTGTGAGAAGCCCTGCGCGTAGGAGACGATTTTACCCAGGTACAGGGCGCGACGAACTTTCTCGACGAACTCAGCTTTGTCACCGGCTGGTTTAGCCTGTGGGCCGGACAGCACTTTAGAAGCCGCAACGCGCTGCTCTTTCAGAGAAGAGATATAACGCGCAAAGACGGATTCGGTGATCAGAGACAGCGGCTCGCCCAGATCCAGAGAGCTCTGGCTGGTCCATTTACCGGTACCTTTGTTCGCTGCTTCATCCAGGATCACATCAACCAGGTATTTACCTTCTTCATCTTTCTTCGTGAAGATATCTTTGGTGATGTCGATCAGGTAGCTGTTCAGCTCGCCTTTATTCCACTCGGTAAAGGTTTCAGCCAGCTCTTCGTTAGAGAGATTCAGGCCGCCTTTCAGCAGGGAGTATGCTTCTGCAATCAGCTGCATATCGCCGTATTCGATGCCGTTGTGCACCATTTTGACATAGTGACCCGCACCGTCCGGACCTATATAGGTCACACAAGGCTCGCCATCTTCAGCAACGGCTGCAATCTTAGTCAGAATTGGCGCAACCAGCTCGTACGCTTCTTTCTGGCCGCCAGGCATAATAGATGGACCTTTCAGCGCGCCCTCTTCACCACCGGAAACACCGGTACCGATGAAGTTGAAGCCTTCAGCGGACAATTCACGGTTACGACGAATGGTGTCCTGGAAGAAGGTGTTACCGCCATCAATGATGATGTCGCCTTTTTCGAGGTAAGGCTTCAGGGAGTCGATAGCTGCATCGGTACCTGCGCCCGCTTTCACCATTAGCAGGATTCGACGAGGCGTTTCCAGAGACTCAACAAATTCTTTTACCGTATAGAAAGGAACGAGTTTCTTGCCTGGGTTTTCGGCAATCACTTCTTCAGTCTTATCACGGGAGCGGTTGAAAACGGAGACGGTATAACCACGGCTTTCGATGTTGAGCGCCAGGTTGCGCCCCATCACTGCCATACCGACAACGCCGATCTGTTGCTTGGACATTACATACTCCTGTCAGATAACATTATTATTGAGCGAGCAGAATGTGTAAATTCTATCTTAGATCGATTATAATAGAAAGCATTCAGCAGTATTATTTTATAATTACGCGTCAACTTTAAGGTTTATAAATGAAAATACATAATCTAAGTGATGTTAAATCAACACAAATCGGTCAAAACACTACCATATGGCAGTTTGCGGTAATTTTCGAAAATGCACAAATTGGTAAAAACTGCAATATATGTGCTCATACATTAATCGAGAATGATGTTATCATTGGTGACAATGTAACTGTTAAATCAGGAGTTTATATTTGGGATGGCACAAGGATCGAAGATAATGTATTTATTGGACCCTGTGTGGCTTTTACAAATGATAAATTCCCAAGATCAAAGAAATATTGTACAGAGTACCCTAAAATCTGGATTAAAAAGGGGGCATCAATTGGTGCTAACTCAACCATATTACCAGGAATAACTATAGGTGCTAATAGCATGATAGGTGCAGGCACCGTAGTAACGAAAGATGTTCCTGACAATGCAGTTGTAGTTGGTAATCCAGGGAAAATCGTACGTTACCTTTAAAAGTAAATGGTTCAGAAATTCACAATTCTGAACCAATTACTCATAACAGTGCTTGCGGCATATTAATATTTAGAACAACTTATAATTTCATTCTATTATTTTAACTTTCTTGAAAAATTTTTCCTGATACCGTCATAAATTCCCAGAGCCACATACTTGGTAAATTTTAATTTATCTTTCTTAAGCATTAACATGATAAAATAGAAAGATATTAGTCTAAATATATTATATGAACTCCAACTTAATGGGAACTTCCTGTATAAACTACAATAAACGCCATTACGGAATACATAAAAATATCGATATGTTGAGTGTATTGGTACCTCCAAAACATTCAATATTTTTTTACGGTCATCACCGAGCTTGTGGATTAAATGAGCTTTAGTTACGCCAAATAATTTATATCCCTTTTGTGATAATCGTAAACACCAATCGGTATCAACATATTCAAGGAAAAATCCCTCATGGTTTTCAGATTCAGAAGACCATATATCAACGCAAAAAAACGTTCCCGATGAAATTAATTGTTGAGTTTCAATATATTTTTCATTTTCGTCTGCGCTAACCACTATACGTTTGAATGTTGTGTAACGGTAAAAGGGAAATTTTTTCCCTGATCTTTCATCAATAATTATAGGCCCCAGTGCTCCAACTTTAATACCTTGCTGGGTAAGATCTGAATAGGCATCTTTCAGACTTGAAATGAATTTAGGTTCTAAACGGCTATCTTGGTCAAAGAAACAAACAAATTTACAATCATTTTTAATTGCTAATCGAGCACCTATATTTTGTGCTCTTCCGATACCAGCATTTTCATTTAAGAATTCAAAGTGCAACTTATCGGGTATTTGAAGGCCGCTGAAATCAGTACTGGAGCCATTATCGACAATAATTATCTCATCAACTTGTGAGGTCATCGAGTTAATTAAAATTTGGAGATCATTAATATTTGGGTTATATGTAACCACCACTCCGCAGACTTTATTATCCATGAGAGAAATATACCTTCAATATAAATATAAATCGTAAAACCTTACGAACGATGCTCCCAAGCATCGAATAAAAAACAGACAGCTTTGATTCTGAAATAAGACTTAACCCATAGCTTTTAAGATATAGCTTGTATATACCTTGCCATTCAGAGGCATAGCTGTAATTTATTTTGCGTATTTCTAAATTCATATTCTTCCTAAAGACTGTACTTTTAGAAATATTTGAAGAATGCACTCTATACGCAGCTATTCTCTCTGAATCAAAGAGAACGTTAGCATGTCTAAATAACCTCAAATAAAAATCTCGGTCTTCAGCGATCAGTGATTCATTATAAAAGCCAATCTGATTATATACGTCTTTTTTTATTAGCAGACATGGGCCAGGAATGCACCAATTAGTAATAACTTCTCCAGCCAAGAATTTAGAACTCTCAAGGGCTTTTGGACTGGCATGAAAATAATCTTTAAATCCACTATTTAAGACTATTTTGGATTTTTCATCAATGATCATGACATCACTTATTATTGCATCATAATCAGACTCATTAAGTAAACGCACTTTATTGTCAATCACATCAGACAATGGAAAATCATCAGCGGCACAAATGTAAATAATGTTATGAGTCGATAACTTAACTCCTTTATTTAAAGTTCGACATATTCCAAGATTAGATTCATTTTTATAAAAACGAACATTTAGTTTTGTATCAATGTTTTTCTCGATCCAGGTCGATACCCGTTCTACAGAAGTATCGCGTGAATAGTCATCAATAATAATCACTTCAACATTTAGAATATCTATTTTGTTTAATGCATTGAGACACTCTTCAACATACAGTGCTTGATTATACAGTGGAACTATCACGGATAGAGAATTCATAGTTTTCTTATTCATCACCAAATTTTATACACCTTTTAATCGCCTATTATATATAGATTGATTAAGTAGCGACACAATAAGCGGGAAAATAAACACGAACGTTGTTTTTAAATACAAACCCCATGTCAAAGTTGGGTCGATAAATAAATAACAAGAATAGGTACAAAAGATAATATAGAATACAACTCTTAATGAATAAGCTCTTGTTCGGTTATTTACTAAAAATGTACCACGTCTTATTGCCAAATATATTAGCCCTAAAACAAACGAAAAAACACCACAGAAATATGGCCCAAATAAATACAACCCAAGAATGTTCTGTCTTGCATTGGGACCAATTCCACTGTCGATATTATAATAGTATTTTGAAATCTCGTATCCAAAAATGACTTTGTCTTTTACCGGATAACCAAGAATCATAGACAATTTGTTTATTGTACCGCCAAAAAAATAATCCCAGACATAAATATCCTTTGGTAACGAATCCATAAATGGTTTGCTATAACCCTGGTAAAAAACATCACCAAATAAAACAAAACGCTCAAAAAACGCCGAAACCACACTGCCGTTGGCTCCCCAAACACTGAAAATAACAACCATCAATCCCAGAATTATTAAAGGAGAAATGTATGATAGTATCTTTACAACTTTTGCTAATTCTCGTATTTGATATACTTCCTTAACTAAAAATAAGGATACAATCATAAAGAAGAAGTCAGATTTCCCCCCTTTAACCAGCAAACATACAAAACAAAGTAATAATAGCACGTAGTCGACAAAACTTTTCCTACGATAAACATATCTCTTAATAGCTACCATAGCTGGGAAACAAACCCAGTAGACATCGGTAAACCATGAAATAATTCCAGCTGATTCATTTGTATCCAACCTCGATAATTGATTTAAGATTGGAATACCTACAATAGCAAAATAATATATACTCGTTATGATGAGTAAAATAGTAGTTGTATAGTAAAAACTGGAGTACCCATAATTCCAACGTTTGTAAGCAATAAAGCGTTCATGGGAATCATCATTAATCTTTACATAATTTTTCCGCATAAACAATAATGGTATTAAAAACATAACCTCAGTATATAAAAAAGAATAGAAATAAAAATCATCTATCTCTGAGGTAAACTCTAACAATAAAACAACTGAACAGGAAAAAACCTGTGCAACAAAACCAATCATCAGAGGGTCTGCAACATGCCTAACTTTGTTACCAAACCATGCATAATAAATTATGAAAACCAGACCCAACAAAGACAAATATAACGTGAGGTTCGAGTATAACAGATCTAAAAACTGGCCATTGTCCATAAGTAGATTTACTCAGCTAGAAATTCTTTTTAAATTTGTCACAACAAAAATAAAATAGAGAGTATAGTTCAATAAGTAAGCTATATTGGCGCCCTGAATTCCAAAATGCAGGATAAAATAATAACTCAGCACAACCAACGTTGCAGAAAAAAACACCTCACTTGCAACAAACCATTTTGTTGCATTCCGAGCTATCATAGGAAATGCATAAAGCCAGCTTGCTATTTTAACAACATCCCCCATAAGTTGAATGCCAAATAAATCTCTTGCGTTCCTGAATTGCTCAGTGAATAAAACAGTTATGACTACATCACGTAACAAATAAATTGTAACGGCCATAATTATTACAATCGGTATTATTATTTTGGCTGTATTCCAAATCTCAAGTTTAATCGAATAATAATCACTTATTTTAGACAATCTCGGGAGATAATAAGCACTAAGCGCCATGGTACATACCCCCAAGTACACTTCTGATATTTTCCACACGGATTGCCACATCCCAGCAGCGGCCCATCCTTCATTAGCTACCAGCAAGTTTCTAATAAGCATCAATGCCACCGGCATGGCGATAGCAGTGATGATTGCCATCACAATATATCCCCACGTGTCAGCCAATGCTTTTTTATCAATATTACCAAACCATAGGCTGAATCTAAACCATGGCTGCTTAATGCTCATAACAATCAGTGAAATGCCTATCAATGCCGATTGCAAAGCTGCGGCTATCAGAGCACCATCTATATTCCATCTAATGATTAGCGCTGTCATAACCGCACCAGAAACAGAAACAGAAACTATTCCCAAAAAGACATAGAGTTTATAATTCTGCAGTCCATTTATGACAGAATTGACTAAGGTCCCAATAGCGGTAAAGGGCAAAACGAATACTGCCAAATAAATAACCCATTGATATTCAGCCCCACCAAATAACCATTGAGATAGATAGTGGTTTAAAAATAATCCAATTGGCAGTAAAATGATATATAATGCTAACATCCAAAATAAAGCAGCTCGCCACCATGGGCTACATGCTTCATAGCCATCTTCATGGTGCTCAGCGGTATAACGTATCACGCTATTTGAAACAGGTGCGTTAATAACACCATTAAATGCATTTACCAGACTTTGTATTTGGCCTAAAAGGGCCATACCTGATGGCCCAGTGTAGATCGCGACTACTTTAGCAATTATAAAGCCAATTAACATTTTTAATAATGTTAATGACCCTGTCATTGCCGTAACCTTTAACAACTTTTTCATACAGTAAATTCATTTAAAGCATCGATAACTTTTTCCACCTCAAGGTTTGACATTGTTGGATCAAGAGGTATAGATAATACAGTATTATGAATTTTTTCCGTCACAGGCAAACTCATACCGTTTAGTTCCTCATATGCTTTTTGCTTATGAGGTGGTATTGGATAATGAATTAATGATTGAATATTATTTTTTGTCAGCCATGCCTGTAACTGTTCTCTGTATTCGCACTTCACAACAAATAGATGCCAAACATGTGCAGAGTCAAAGGTTACTGTCGGCACTGTGATCAAACTATTAGAGATCCCTTCGATATAAATTTTTGCAATCTCTTGTCTGCGAATAGTTTCTTGAGGAAGATATTTTAGTTTAACAGATAGCATTGCAGCCTGAATCTCGTCAAGGCGACTATTAACTCCAGGATAAAGGTTCTCGTATTTTTTCTGAGAACCATAATTTCTTAAAGCACGGAGTACATCTGCTAATTCATCATCATTGGTAGTGATTGCACCCGCATCGCCCAGAGCACCCAGATTTTTTCCTGGATAGAAACTAAACCCTGACGCTATACCCCAGTTCCCAGATTTTTTACCATTAATATTTGCCCCATGAGATTGGGCACTATCTTCGATGACAAGTAGATCAAATTCTTTTGCAATCTCCATGATTTCAGGCATTGGAGACAGTTGTCCATACAAATGCACTGGCAATATCGCTTTTGTCTTCTCTGTGATGACGGAGCGAACATTCTGAGGTGAGAGATTGAATGTATCCGCATCGGGCTCGACAAGTACAGGTTTAAGATTATTCGCAGTGATCGCCAGAACCGATGCTATATAGGTATTAGCCTGAACGATAACTTCATCACCATCTTTTAGCTTTCCTAATTCTTTTAGGGCTCTAAAAATGAGAATGAGTGCATCTAAACCATTAGCTACACCAATTGTATGTTTAACATTGCAGAAGTATGAGAAATCCTTCTCAAATTTTTGTAATTCCTCACCCATAATATACCAGCCAGAATCAATCACCTTAGCGCAGGCATTTTTAAGTTCTTCATTGTATCTGGCATTTACTTCTTTTAAATTCAGAAAATTAATCATATTAAACCTGTAATATTTATCTTGCTTGCTTTAAAAAATCGTCATAATCACGAATATAATCATTTTCGTCATAATGACAGTCAGCTAATACCATCAGAACGCAATCGCTCGAAAAATCATACATCTCACGCCAAATACATGACTCAATGAGAAGCCCCTGCGCTGGATTGTCCAAAACAACCTCTATCCTCTCTGTCCCATCATCCAACAGAAAACGACAAGAACCTTTTACGGCGATCGCAACTTGTTTTAATTTTTTATGCGCATGAAAACCTCTACGAACACCTTCTTTAGTATCAAAGATGTAGTAAACTCTTTTAATACTAAAAGGGATATTATTCTCTTCTTCTAAGGCGACCAATGAACCACGATCATCACCATGCTTTTGAAGTGGGATAAAATTGATTTTCATTATTTACCTTGAACGTTTAATGAAGCAAAGGTTGAACCGTTCTGATCTTTCTCAGAAATGATGTATTCCATTTTTGGCCATTCTATATTCAAGTCCTTATCATCCCATTTTATACAACGTTCATGTGCTGGAGAATAATAATCGGTAGTTTTATAAAGAAATTCTGCATGCTCACTTAAAGTTAAAAAACCGTGTGCAAATCCAGCTGGGATCCAAAGCTGCTTTTTATTCTCTTCTGATAAAATAACACCCACCCATTGCCCATATGTTGGAGATTCTTTGCGTATATCAACCGCTACATCAAAAACCTGCCCTGTAACACATCTAACCAGTTTTCCCTGGGCAAAAGGTGCTTCTTGATAGTGCAAACCCCGTAAAACCCCTTTAGAAGATCTTGACTGATTATCTTGTTTAAAAATGACGTTTGGATCTATATTTTCTTTGAAGTTTTTTTCGTTAAAACTCTCAAAGAAATAGCCTCTTTCATCATGAAACACTCGAGGTTCGATAATCAAAACACCACTGAGCGAAGTATTAGAAATTTTCATTATAGCCTCTATCAATATCAGTAACTCGCAGAGTGAGTCTCTATTTTCGTGTAATATTATATATTCGCTTAAGCGCCCATAATGGCAGTAATCGTGGAATACTTCTCAAAATAAAATAGTAGTGACACGACAATATATTCTGAAAACCAGTCATTCTTTTCATTCGAGCAAGTTTATACTCACTTGAAACATACTTAATTCCGCGTCGCCTAACCAACATATCAGCTCCGACTCTGACCAATACCAATGATTCGTCCAAGTTGCCCGCTCTGAATCCTGCCCCTAGTAACCGCAACCATAAATTATAATCTTCCATAAGATAATGGTGCTGGTATCCCCCAACAGACTGGACGCTGGATTTTTTGAAAATGACAGTCATATGGTTAAAAGGATTTTTATGTCTTGCGAATTTTTTAATTTCTTTATTAGTAAGTGGAACCTTTCTTTCTGATACTATATTGTTTTTATCACCTATAAACTCGCGGATGCAACTTCCTGAAATATCAATATCAGGGTTTAACTCCATAAATGCAGATTGTAATTCAAAACGAGTTGGTTGGCATATATCATCCGTATCCATCCGCATGACATAATCATAGGTGCAATGTTTCATTCCTTCATTCAGCGCTTGTCCTAACCCAACGTTCTTTTTTAATGCGACGATCTTGATAGGTAATGACATTGACCATCTATCGACCACTGTGCATAATGCTTCGTTGATAGGGCCATCATAAACAAGAACGATTTCATCCGCTTTAACCGTTTGATTTGCCAGACTGTCAAAACATTCTTCCAAATAGGAAGGTTTTTCCTTGTCATAGAGCGAAATTAACACACTAAAATGCATATAATCCCCACACTTCCTCACTGCTGCTTAAATATAGTAATTCTGTCCGATTTAAAAATTCATTCACATGTTCATGTGAGAAATGTGACAGAGCAATACTACTTTATAATATTTGAGAAAATTGATTATTATATTTTTTTATCAATCATTTTTAAAAGATATTTGCCATAATTATTTTTTGCTAATGGCTTTGCTAAGAGAGCTATTTGCTCAGCATTAATAAAGCCTTTACGATAGGCAATTTCTTCAGGACAAGCGACTTTCAACCCCTGGCGTTCTTCAATGGTTGCAATGAAGTTACTCGCTTCAATCAGGCTCTGGTGAGTCCCTGTGTCAAGCCAGGCAAAGCCACGGCCCATCATAGCCACGGAAAGCTTTCCTTGCTCCATATAAATACGGTTAATATCCGTGATTTCCAGTTCACCACGTGCTGACGGTTTTAAATTCTTCGCCATCTCAACGACACTATTATCGTAGAAATAAAGTCCCGTAACCGCATAATTACTCTTCGGTTCCAGCGGTTTTTCTTCGAGGCTGATGGCGGTACCACTTTTATCAAACTCGACAACACCGTAACGCTCAGGATCGTTCACGTGATAGGCAAAGACCGTTGCACCATTTTCTTTATTAACCGCGGCATCCATCAATTTAGGAAGGTCGTGACCATAGAAAATGTTATCCCCCAACACCAGGGCGCAATCATCGTTACCAATGAATTCTTCGCCAATAACAAAAGCCTGCGCCAGACCATCCGGGCTTGGCTGGACTTTGTATTGCAGATTCAGACCCCACTGGCTTCCATCACCCAGAAGTTGTTCAAAACGCGGTGTATCCTGCGGAGTACTAATAATTAAAATATCTCGAATACCAGCCAGCATCAGTGTTGAAAGAGGATAGTAAATCATCGGCTTATCATAAATAGGCAATAATTGTTTACTAACAGCCATGGTCACTGGATACAAACGAGTGCCAGAGCCACCCGCCAGAATAATACCTTTACGCGTTTTCATTTCATCATCTCTATAGTCATAAGATGCCCATTCCCAGGCATCCCGATCATTATTAAATCGCTGTCGCTGTAAACCACTCAGTCAGCATACGCTTAACCCCCTCGTCCCACTGAGGCAGTACGAGGTTGAAATTCTGCTGGAACTTTAACGTATTGAGGCGCGAGTTTGCCGGACGTTTTGCAGGCGTAGGGTACGCACTGGTCGGCACCCCATGAAGCTGCTTTAATGCCAATTCAATTCCTGCTTTGCGCGCTTCATCAAATACCAGAGAGGCATAGTCGTACCAGGTTGTTGTACCACTGGCAACCAGATGATAAGTCCCTGCCACTTCAGGTTTATTCAGGGCAACCCGAATAGCATGAGCCGTACAGTCTGCTAATAATTCAGCACCCGTAGGGGCCCCAAATTGGTCGTTAATAACAGACAGCTCAGAACGCTCTTTTGCCAGTCGCAGCATAGTACGCGCAAAATTATTCCCTTTACCGGCATAAACCCAGCTAGTCCGGAAGATCAAATGGCGTGAACAATTTTCACTTAACGCTTTTTCACCAGCAAGTTTGGTCTCACCATACACATTAAGCGGCGCTGTGGCGTCCGTTTCAAGCCACGGCGTATCGCCATTACCCGGGAATACGTAATCAGTAGAGTAGTGAACAACCCAAGCCCCCAATTTTTGGGCCTCTTTGGCAATCGCCTCGACACTCGTGGCATTCAGCAACTGAGCAAATTCGGGTTCTGACTCGGCCTTATCGACGGCGGTATGCGCGGCCGCGTTGACGATGACATCAGGCTTAATGCGGCGCACCGTTTCTGCAATGCCTTCAGGGTTGCTGAAATCACCGCAATACTCCTGCGAATGGACGTCAACCGCAATCAAATGACCCAGAGGTGCCAGAGCACGCTGTAGCTCCCAGCCCACCTGCCCTGTTTTGCCAAACAACAGGATGTTCATTACGCACGATCCCCGTAGTTTTCTTCAATCCAGGATTTGTAGCTGCCGCTTTTCACGTTCTCTACCCATTTTGTGTTCGCCAGGTACCATTCTACGGTTTTACGAATACCACTTTCGAAAGTTTCCTGAGGCTTCCAGCCCAACTCCTGACCAATTTTCTCTGCATCAATTGCGTAACGGCGATCGTGACCCGGGCGGTCAGCCACATATGTTATCTGGTCACGATAGGAACCTTCCTTCGGCACGATTTCATCCAGCAATGAGCAGATGGTATTTACCACATCAAGGTTCTGCTTCTCATTGTGACCACCGATGTTATAGGTTTCGCCAATCTTGCCCTGGGTTACTACGGTGTATAAGGCACGGGCGTGATCTTCTACGTACAGCCAGTCGCGGATTTGGTCTCCTTTACCGTAAACAGGCAGGGCTTTACCCTCCAACGCATTGAGAATGACCAGCGGGATAAGTTTTTCCGGGAAGTGATATGGACCGTAATTGTTAGAACAGTTAGTCACAATGGTAGGGAAACCATAGGTACGCAGCCAGGCACGGACCAAATGATCGCTGGACGCTTTAGAAGCAGAATAGGGACTGCTTGGGGCATAGGCCGTTTTTTCAGTAAACAGCGGCAGTTCAGCTCCCTTGGCCACTTCATCCGGATGCGGAAGATCGCCATAGACTTCATCTGTTGAGATATGGTGGAAACGGAAAGACGCTTTTTTATCAGCATCTAACGCTGACCAGTATTGGCGGCTTGCTTCCAGCAGTACATAGGTGCCAACAATGTTAGTCTCGATAAAGGCTGCCGGGCCGGTGATCGAGCGATCAACGTGGCTTTCGGCCGCCAGGTGCATCACCGCATCCGGCTGGTGCTCTGCAAAAATACGCGCCATGGCATTGCTGTCACAGATATCGGCATGTTCAAAATGATAGCGTTCGCTGTTCGAGACTTCGGCCAGCGATTCAAGATTCCCTGCATAAGTCAGTTTATCGACGTTAATAACAGAATCTTGCGTATCATTAATAATGTGTCGTACCACCGCAGACCCAATAAAGCCTGCTCCACCAGTGACCAGAATTTTCACGTTTATTTCGCTCTTAATGTTATCAGAAACAATTAATTAGTTGCTGTCGCCCTGGTAACTTTCGATAGGCCTCCAGGGCGTAGAAACTGACAATCTGCTATTTTAACTTACCTTTACATTCCAAAGTAAATCGCAGATACCGTCGGTTGGATTAAATGCTGCAGGTGCCTGTAAAAGTATCTCTCGCACGCGCTCGTAGTCGAACTGACAGCAGGCGTTGTCGAGGTCACGGAGAATAATGCTCATCTCACTCCACGGCAACATCACCTCGTTAGCAGTCCTGATACGCGGGTGCTGCGTAACGGATACATTGTCGCCGATAAGCAACTCTTCATACAGTTTCTCACCAGGCCGCAGACCCGTTGTTTTTATCGCAATATCACCATAAGGGTTTTTATCATCGCGAACGGTAAGCCCTTGCAACGTAATCATGCGGTGCGCAAGGTCGATGATCTTGACGGGTTCCCCCATATCCAGAACAAAAACATCGCCGCCCGTGCCCATGGCTCCCGCCTGGATAACCAATTGAGCCGCTTCAGGAATGGTCATAAAGTAACGCGTGATATCTTCGTGAGTCAGCGTCACCGGTCCACCTGCAGCAATCTGTTTTTCAAATAACGGCACAACTGAGCCTGATGAGCCTAACACGTTGCCGAAACGAACCATACTGAAGCAGGTTTTACTGGATTCCTTCGCCAGCGCTTGCAGCACCAGCTCCGCCATGCGCTTGGTCGCCCCCATGGTGTTGGTAGGGCGAACGGCTTTATCAGTCGAAATCAGAACAAAGTTTTCAACACCGCAACTTGCCGCAGCCTGAGCACAGCTCAACGTACCAAAGATATTATTGCGCACGCCATCAAGTACGTTGAACTCGACAAGCGGTACATGCTTGTACGCCGCAGCATGATAAATTGTGTCGACGTTGAATGCTCTGATTAACCTTTCGAGATGCTCTTTATCCTGAACGTTTCCGAGGATCGGATAGATTTTAACCTTAAAATCCTGACCCAGATTCAGGTTACGCAGTTCGGAATCAATGGAATAGAGGGAGAATTCGGACAGTTCGAACAGAATAAGCTGGTTTGGCTTATTTTTAATTATCTGTCGGCATAGTTCAGACCCTATAGATCCCCCTGCCCCGGTAACCATCACTGTTTTCCCGTTGATATTACGCGATATCAGTTCCGGAATGGGTGAGACAGGATCGCGGCCCAGCAGGTCTGTAATAACGACTTTCCGCAAGGAATCAATACTTGCCTTCCCCTCCACCAGATCGACCATTCCCGGTATTGAGAGCACTTCGCACGGCAGACCTTCCAGGGTTTTAATGACTTCGTTCTTTCTTGCCCGGCTTGCGCTTGGCATGGCCAACAGAATTTTCTTCGCTTCGTATTTCTCAACCAGCCAGGGCAGTTTTTCTGGTGCGAAGACGCTTACTCCGTGAATCACCTGACCTTGCAGGGCGCGATTATCGTCGACAAAAGCAACGGGGTAATATTCGTCCATCTGGCTCAGCGCAGGCAGTAATTGACGACCCGATGCACCTGCACCATAAATAACTACCCGAGTACCCAGATTCAACCCACGATTCACTAACATCCTCATTCCAAGCCGTGATCCGGCAATAAGCAGTAGACCGAATGAGAAATAGATAAAAGGAATCGTTCTCGGCAAATAGAGGTTGGTATAGAACGCTGCGATAATAAGTAAAATGGACGATATGACCATCCCCATCGTTACGACCAATAATATCTTGGCAGTAATATAACGGATTACTGCCCGATACAGTCCTAATTTAACAAATATTGCCAGAGTAACTAAAATAATTGAGAAAATAAAAAGCCAATGCTCCGTACTATATAATGGAGTCATTGAATCAATACGCACCCAAAATGCAAACCAAAAAGCGCACAACAGAAGCACAACATCTATAGAGAGTGTGATAATACGTTTTATTGGTCGTGGTAAAGATATTAAATAATTTAGCATACTAAAAACTGGTCGCCTCACTAAAGCTTGCATTCAGTTTATAAAATAGTACCAGCAGGACACACTGAGTAATCGTCTACTTTAGTATTATAACCGCCCACTGTCCCCGCCTGGAGAAACGCTGCTTTCCCAATCACAGCGCTGCCCGCAAGATGAACACCAACACCTAAATGAGCGAAATCACCAAGAATGGCATCGTGATCTATTGTCGAGTGGCTATTCACAATCGTCGCCAAACCTAATTTTGCGTTGGCACCCACTACAGCTCCCGCTAACACAACAGTTCCCTCAGCAAGGGTCGCCGTTGGACTGACAAATGCAAAGGGATGTATAAGCGTTACAGGATGAATACCTAAGCCGAGCAGTTGCTGATAGAGCTGCTCTCTGACTTTATTGTTTCCGATGCCAATAGCGACATGACTGACCTTACCAATATGTAACTGTAGTTCAGAAATTTTTCCAATAATCAGCTGATTAATTTCCTGGCTGGCAGAGGTATTATCGTCGAGGAAAACGATATCCTTATATCCCAGCAGTCTCGCTGTCTCGTACAGCGTACGGCCATGACCACCCGCGCCCAAAATCAATAAGTCATGCATTGACGTTGCTCTCTTTGTCTTTAACTCCTGCACCACATTTCAGTGCAACAACGAGAAGCGGGAACCAGGCGATAAGCAGCCCCACAACACCATCAATTTTGCCTGAGGCAATAAAAAAGGCGAAGGGGAAAAGCCACAGCAGATTGACGGCAATTGCCAATGATGTCACCGGAACGTGGCTGCCATATTTTCTTGCGAGGATTTGGTAGCCATGGCTGGCATGTGCTTCATAGACCTTTTTACCTGCTACGAGCCTCCTCAATAGCGTTGTCGTGGCATCGACGATAAATATGCCCAGCAAGCATAATTCTGCAATAAAGAAGTGCGAGTCAACTTTCGCAATATGCAGGATCATCAGTCCGATTGTTATCCCAAGAAAACCACTTCCGGCATCGCCCATGAAGATTTTCGCGACCGGGAAGTTCCAGACAAGAAAGCCGGCTCCGGCACCAATAAGGGCAAGCGTGAGAGGATAAAGAGTGCCTGGCGCGTCTGTATACGGGTTGATAGCCATCAATACCGCACTACATGCAGCAAAGGTGATGGCCTCTGAGCTAGCTAAGCCATTAATCCCATCCATAAAATTATATAAGTTAAGCATCCAGACCAGATAAACGCAGCCCAGAATCATACCAACCCAGGATAAGGAAACGTCATAACCAAACAGCGTAATGACAGGGAAAGAACCTAAGAAATAGATGCCGATTGCTGCCGCAAGGAAATGCATCAGCAGACGCCAGCGTGCCGCGATATGGCCGTGATCGTCAAGGAAACCGATGATGGCAACAATCAATCCTGGAATAAATAAACCCAGGAAGCTATCCAGCGTCAGCGCGCGGCTGAAATAAAACCAGACTAACGCCGCCAGGAGCGTCAGAACGATAGCCACTCCGCCCCCTCGTGGGGTTGGTACCGAATGCGAACTTCGCTGGTTTGGACGGTCAATAACGTTATGCTTAATGGCATAACCTCGTAGCCCCCAGGTCAGCGCGCATGATACTAAAAAAGCGAATATCACAATCCCAAAACTCATCATTATTTATTACCTTCGATATAATATTTCGCCGTTTTTTTCATCGTTTCAAAAAGGGTTATCGGGGGCGTCCAGTTTAAATGTTTCCGGGATTTAGAGGCATCGACTTCCAGATCGCCAAACAGCTGATCGTAAATACCTCGTTTACCAACTGAAGAAAGCAATAACCTGAAGATACCCGTTGGAAATGAGACCAGTTTCGCTTTAATGCCCATTCCTGAGGCAAAGGCATTAATCATATCTTCGGTTGAAGGACGTTCTGCATCGGCGAGTAAATAGAGTTGATTTTTGGATTTCTCATTTACCACGCATTCGCTGATGAAACTGACGACATTATCCAGAGACACCAGCGCTCGCTTGTTCCTGACATTTTTAAATGGCAACGGTAGGTTTTTAGAAACCAGTTTTAAAAGGCGCTGTATATTACCCGGTGCATTTTCACCACAAATCAATGCCGGGCGAACAATGGTGATCGCCATATCGCTTTCTGCAAATTGATTAAGCAGACTCTGCTCGGCTTCTCGCTTAGAAATGGCGTAATCAGAGGTGGGTTGTGGCTCCGAGGCCTCAGTAAATGGGATCCCTGAGGTGGCATTACCGTTAACGCCGATTGAGCTTACAAAGATAAAATGTTTAACTCCGCTGGTCGCAGCATCGCTCGCTAATTTCATCGTTGCGTCGTGATTGACACGGCGAAATTCCGCTAAAGCGTCCTGAGCATCATCATTAAGGATATGCGCCCTTCCTGCGGTATGAATGATAGTGTCGCATCCTTGCAGGAGATTTAACCAGTTGGTATTGGCTGAGATATCACCCAGGTTGTAAATGCCCTGTTCAGGGTTCTCCTGCTTGCGCGTTGTTAATATCACCTCGTGTCCTGATGACTTCAACGCCTGGACTAAAGCAGTTCCAAGAAACCCGGTCCCGCCCGTCACCATTACTTTCATTGACATCCCCTATCGGCTCAATCTGATATTTACGCCCGCACGTAGTGCAGATTTGCGTGAGACTGTCTCGTTCACAACTGTTCGTTTAAAATTCAATTGTAAATGCCAGGCACGCTACCGCCCCTGGCTTAACAGCTACCAGTGCACTGAGCGATGTTTGATTAATGATTTTGCTTGTCTGGTTACAGACAAAAACTGGCGTTAATTGTCGTCCTAAACGACCAGAGAAACAAGCACAAATCGCTACAAAGCTGCTGAGATTTGAATCAGATAACCCTATGTAATCATTAAAATTAATAACAAAAAACGGCAGTTATCATTTTGGTTATGTCTCAACACCAAAAATGATAACTGCCGTTTGTTCTGGACGCGGAATGAATATCAGTCGTTAGCCAACAGCTTCTCAATCCGGTTTCTGAACTTCGCACCTTCCTTCAGGTTGCGCAGCCCATAGTTCACAAACGCCTGCATGTATCCCAGCTTCTTACCGCAGTCGTAGCTGTCACCTGTCATCAGCATTGCGTCAACAGACTGTTTTTTCGCCAGTGCTGCAATTGCATCGGTCAACTGGATACGATCCCAGGCGCCTGGCTCAGTTTTTTCCAGCTCCGCCCAGATATCGGCATTCAGAACATAACGGCCAACCGCCATCAGATCCGAATCCAGCGTCTGCGGCTGATCGGGTTTTTCGATGAATTCAACGATGCGGCTCACCTGCCCTTCCGTCTCCAGCGCTTCTTTTGTCTGGATAACGGAGTACTCGGAGAGATCGCCCTTCATGCGTTTCGCCAGCACCTGGCTACGGCCGGTTTCATTGAAACGTGCCACCATTGCCGCCAGGTTGTAACGCAGCGGATCGGCTGAAGCGGTATCGATGATGATGTCCGGAAGAACAACGATGAATGGGTTATCACCCACTACCGGACGGGCACACAAAATCGAGTGACCCAGACCCAGCGGCTGTGCCTGACGCACGTTCATAATGGTTACGCCTGGCGGGCAGATAGACTGCACTTCCGCCAGCAGCTGGCGCTTAACGCGCTGCTCAAGCAACGCTTCGAGTTCGTAAGAGGTGTCGAAGTGGTTCTCAACCGCATTCTTGGACGAATGGGTAACCAGGACGATTTCTTTGATCCCTGCAGCAACAATCTCGTCGACGATATATTGAATCATCGGTTTGTCGACAATCGGCAGCATCTCTTTAGGGATGGCTTTAGTGGCTGGCAGCATATGCATGCCCAGGCCTGCTACCGGAATGACTGCTTTCAAATTAATCATTATTTCTTCCACCTTAAAATGGTTGACGAATTATAGCTCTTAAACCTGTTTTCGCCAGCATGATTTGCCGTAATCCTCTGACAATGTTACGCCTTAGCCCCACAAATTTCTGTAGTTGTAATCTGAATAGATCACACTTCTGTGCCAGGAATAGTCTCAAAAAAGAAAGTTGTCGATTATCTGTGCGGAAGCGCAAAATTCAGCCTTTCCACATTCACAACCTGCTGATCCACCCGGTCAATATCCACTGAACTCTGCCCCTTCTCATTCACCGCTTTAATGTTCGCCAGCGACAGCAAGGTTTCGTCTTTGGCCATAAATTTACCCCGCACATCTTTACGCAGGTCGAAGTTGATCTTCAGCGCGGGGCCAATAGCTGCCTCCTGCATCACGTTGATATTACGTAAGAAAAGATGCTGCGGCTTATTGTGCAGCTCAAGCGTCGCCCGCTTCATCTCCACGTTGGTGATCGCTACAAAGGAGGTCGCATTACCGGATGAAATTTGAATTCCGCGCAGCTTATACGCTAGCTGGCGATTATCGAGGTGAATATTGTTGAGCTTGAAGTTCTGGGGTATGGACAAATAATCACCTTTAATTACCCCATAGCCGATTAACATTCCGGCACTATTGACCATGTCGACATTATCAATAATGAAATTATCACAGCCATAAATGGCGACCGTTGCGTTGTCTATACCCGCCTTTTTACTGAAATCGGGGGTAATATTTTTGGCCTTTATATTGCGGATAACAAAGTGTTTCCCGTTCTCAACGTGCACCAGCTGGCGACAGTTGCTGCCGGTGATATTTGCCACCACGAAGTTCTTCACGGTTTGCTTTTCCGGGTAGTCGTTATCGTAGGTGCTGCCGGCGAGGCCGATGCCGATGCCCCAGTTGATCTTGCCGTTAGTGCAGTTGATGTTATCGATCACATGATCGGAGATGAGGATATTGCGGTCATTGATGGCAACGTTCCACTCGATCGCATCGCCCTGCAGATGGCTGAATTTGCTGTTGGTGATCCGGGCGCCATCAACCTGATTGTGAAAGCCCTGGCGCAGGATGGCGTAGTTAGCCTGGCTCACGCTGATGTTATCAATCACCAGATTGCGCATCACGCGAGGTTTCTTGCCGCCAATGTAAATCTGCGTCACCGGCCCAAATCCGCTCATTGCCAGCCCTTTGATCGCGCAGTCCGAGCCGCGAACATCGAGCGTGATGTTCTCCGTGCGCCCACTGCCTTCACCGATCACTTTGCAGCCTTCCTGCAGCACAAAACGCCCACGTCCGTTGCCGGTCAACGCTCCGCGGATCAGCAGCGTTTTACCGTCGGGAATGAAAATGCCCGTATTGATGTTTTCGCAGGTAAGTCCGGCCGGGACAACGACGGTGTCACCGTCCTTAAACGCCTGCTTAAAAGCGGCGATCCAGTCGTTGTTATTGTACTGATTAATGGAGACCGTCTTTCCGCTTGCCGCCCGCGCCATGCGGGACGACAGCAGCGGCGAGGCCGCCAGAACAGACAGAGAAGAGACAAAGGTGCGTCGGGTAATCTTTTTCAGCATACAACCTCGGCGTTACAGCGTTTGCAGCAGGCTCGCTAACTGGCGATTGATTACCTGCTGGTTAAAATCGGTTTCAACTTTTTGTCGGGCATTCTGGAGCACAGGCTCCAGCGCCTGCTGGTCGATGTCGCTGAAGGCAGCCAATCGATCCGCAAGAGCCATCGCGTTATTCTCCGGCACCAGCCAGCCGGAATGATCAGATTTGATCAGCTCCGGGATCCCGCTGTGCAGCGTCGATACCACCGGGATCCCAACGGCCATCGCCTCCATCAGCGCCACCGGAATGCCTTCCATATCGCCATCGGCGCCCGTTACCGAAGGCAGCAGGAACACGTCCGCCTCATCGAGCATGGCTTTAACCTCATGGCTCGGCTTGAAGCCCGGCATCTCGACGACATCGTCCAGCTGATACTGTTCGATAAGCGTGCGCAGACGACGTTCCCACGGGCCAATGCCGAGAATGCGATAGTGGAACGCCACCCCGCGCGCCTTCAGCTGTCGGCAGGCTTCGATGGCCACGTGCAGACCTTTCTTCTCGGTCAGACGGGCTACGGAGATGATCTGCAGCGGTTTTCCCGGCACCTTAACCGGGCGGCGAGTGAAGCGCGTTAAATCCACGCCCATACGCGACACGGCAATTTTCTCCCCCGGACAGCCCATGCTTTTCAGTCGTCCGGCCCACAGGTCGCTGATGGGCAGCATCATGTCGCCGCGGCGGAAAAGCTCCTGATACTCCGGCGTGTAGTGGTTCAGCACCTCGCGGCTGGAAATGTCGATACCGTGGAAGATGGTCGCAATTTTGCCGTCAATTACGCCAAGCTCACGCAGTTTCGCGGCGGTGACCCCCGCCGGGCCAAAGTGGGCGATAAACACGTCGGCACGATACGGCTGCGCCGTTTGCCCGCAGATGGCCGACAGAATTAAATTGCGAGATTCCGATCCATAGCGGGAAACGTTCAGCGCGCGCCACGTCGACGCGCGGTGGATCCCGCGTAACGTCTGGCTGGCCCGGTAGCGCAGTTTGCTCAGCTTCCCGGCCGGTTCGTCCTGCAGCCAGCGGGTCTTCGCCTCCAGCCCATACTGGGCATACGCCGCATGGGTATTTTTGGTGTCGCCCTTTTGCAGGGCGACGATCTCCACGTCATATCCCATATCGATAAACGCGGTAATTTGGTTCAGTACAAAGGTCTCAGACGACAGCGGAAATTTCAGTAAGAAGAAACCAACCTTCATTTCCCCTCCCGCACGCGGTCAAGTACCGACTTCACCATGTCAATGCCCTTCTCGCGCTCGGCTTTCACCGCCATCGCCAGGCGTTCATTGATCGCGGGCAGTTGACCCAGGGTGTCCCCCACCATTGCACCGAGCGATCCGTCCAGCAGATGACGAATATCCACTGCCATTTCCGGCATGCCAAGCTGCTGCATAATCCCGGCGGACTTGTGCTCATAGTTAATGGCGATGGCCGGCGTGCCAAAGTTCATGGAGATAATCGCCGAGTGCAGACGGGTGCCCACGGTCAGGTCGCAGGCTGCGAGCAGTTTGCCCATCTCCAGGTCGTTCAGCTCGTCCATCACCACGTGGTAGCGGGACGGGTCGTTCACCAGGTTGCGCAGGTTCAGCGCCACCATGCGGTCATCTTTGTTGTAGCTGTCGATGCCGGTACAGGTTGAGAGCGCCAGCACCTGGTAACCGCTATCCAGTACGCGGTTCACCACGTCGGCGAACGCTTTCTCATAGGCTGCCTGGGTGGTGCCAAGACGCTTATCGAACGGGGCGAGTTCACGCAGGGTAATCGCAACGGTTTTCTGTTTCGCCGTCACGTCGAGCCAGTGCTGCACCGCGTAGCTCGGCTGGAAGTTATTGTCCTGGTGATCCACCAGCCAGGCGGTATCCACGCCGTGTTCTACTTTAGAGGTGTCAATTTCGCTACGCTTCATCATGTCGAGGCTGACCGATTCGCGCAGGATCAGCGCGTCGCAGTGGCCAAACACATAATTTGCGAGCTGGTTAAACTGCGGATCCTGGAACGGCCCGACGCTGTGGCCGATCATAAACAGCGGCTTTTTCGCCATGAACGTGCACAGCGCATGCTCAAACTGCGGCACGCCGTAAAGATCGACGAAGAACGAGCCGCCGACCTGAATAATGGCGTCATAGCCGGAAAGCAGGCGCACGAAATCGGTAAAGCCCTGCGCGATCGCGATGTTGCGCAGCCTGCCGGTGTCGGTGACGCGGGAAAGCAGCACCTGATGCTGGTAGCGACGGCGCAGCACTTTCTTCACGCGCCCCATCACGCCCGCGGCGTTGTTGTGCTGTTTCATCTGGCTGTAGAGCGGGTCGCCCATCACCGGGCGGTTCAGTAACCAGGATGAGCTGACCGGATAACGGCTCATCACGTCCACTTCAGTCTCAGGCTTAAGGGTGTTAATTGCATCCAGTAAACCGCGCAGGATGGCGCTGTCGCCACGGTTGCCGCAGGTATGGTTGCCAAGAATTAATAATTTCATAATGGCCTCTTAAAGAACTAGCCTGCGCGAAGCAGCGTTTTCATTTTTTCGTTACGGCAAAACTGGCGCTTCATCTCTACCACCAGCGCGTTGCGCGACAGCACAATCATCACGCCAAACGCCAGCGCGCCCGCGGCAACCTGCACCGCCAGCAGCGCGGCCAGCGGCAGATGCCCGCTGAGGATAATGCCCAGACCGTAGCTCACCGCCAGGGTCGGCAATGAGAGATAGAACGGCAGCCACAGGCTCAGGATGTACTGACGGTAGCTGGAGCCCAGCACCGGTTTGATCATGATGAAGTAGCTCAGAACGGTATTGACGATCTGCACCAGCAGGAAGCCCAGCGTGACGCCGATGGCGCCCGCCATATGCCCGCCGACGATAATCGCCGGAATAAACAAGAAGGTTTTGAACACGTTGAACTTAAAGCTGATATCCACGCGCGCCTTCGCCATCAGCAGAGAACCAATCGGATTGCCCACGGAGCGCAGCAGCCCCACCACGCACAACAGCTGCAGGATCGGGATAATGCCGTTCCACTTCTCGCCAAACACCAGCGGCACGAAGTTGCTGAAAACCACCATCAGCCCCAGCAGCACCGGGAAGTTGATAATCCCCACCACGGAAAGCAGCTTGTAAAAGTTGACGCGCAGCTTCTCTGTGTCGTCCTGAATCTTGGCGAACGCCGGGAACAGCACGCGAGTGATAATGGGGTTCAGCTTCATAGGAGGAACAACCGCAACGTTATAGGCCAGGTTGTAGCCCCCCGCCACGCTCGCGCCCAGGATGCGCGCCAGCACCAGCGTCGAGAGGTTGGTATTCACATAGTTAATAATGCTGTCCGCCGTCAGCCACGCGCCAAAGCGCAGGTTGGACGAGACGGACGCGAGAGAGAAATGCAGCCCCGGACGGTAAATCTTGCGGCCAAAGTAGCCGAACAGCAGCGTACGCACGGCAGAGTTAACCAGATAACCGAGGATGGCGGTCATCGCCAGCGGCCAGAAATGGGCGCTCACCACGGTAAAGGTAAAGCCCGCCAGCACGGCGCTGGTCTCGATCATGCCGATCTTGTTGAACTCCAGCTCTTTTTGCATCAGAGCGCGGAACTGCTGCCCGTGCGGGATCACCACAAAGGCAAACGACAGCGTGCGCATCAGCGGGGCGAGATCCGGGTTGTGCAGCACGCTGGCGATGGTGTCGCTCAGCAGGAACACCAGCACAAAGACGAAAATGCCCAGCCCGACGTTCAGCCAGTAGAGCGTGGTCAGCTCGAGATGGCTGATCTCTTTGCGCTGGATAATGGAGTTGGCGATACCGAAGTCAGACAGCGTGTCGGCCAGCGCGATAATCACCAGCGAGACGGTCAGCAGGCCGAACTGGTGGTTATCGATAATGCGCGCCAGCACCGTCATCTGCACCAGGCCGAGGCCAATGATGACGATGGTCGCCATCGCTGACCACTTGGCGCCGCTGATGGTTTTTTCACGTAAGCTCATCTTAGTACGCCGCTTTGTTCACGAAACCTTTGAAGATGGTCAGAAAAACAATCTTGATATCGAACCAGAGGCTCCACTCGCGGATGTACTCCAGATCGAACTCGATGCGTTTTTCCATTTTTTCCAGCGTGTCGGTCTCGCCGCGCCAGCCGTTGATCTGCGCCCAGCCGGTGATGCCCGGCTTCACCTTATGGCGCAACATGTAGCCCTCAATCAGCGAACGGTACTGCTCGTTATGCGCCACCGCGTGCGGACGCGGGCCAACAATCGACATGCCGCCGGTAAAGACGTTGATGAACTGCGGCAGCTCGTCAAGCGAAGTGCGGCGCAGGAAGTTCCCCACGCGGGTGACGCGCGGATCGTTCTGCGTCGCCTGGGTCACCACCTTGTCGTTCTCCATCACCTTCATGGAGCGGAATTTCCACACCATGATCGGTTTACCGTCCATGCCGTAGCGGGTCTGACGGAAGATAACCGGGCCGGGAGAGCTCAGCTTCACCGCCAGGGCGATGCAGCACAGCACCGGGGAAATGAGCAGTAAAATCAGGGAAGAGAGTACGATATCTTCCACGCGCTTGAGCACGCGGTTGATACCCGACAGCGGCGTGTCGTACAGCGGTACCACCGGTACGCCGTTCACCTCTTCAATGCGGGAATGCAGAATGTTGAAGGTAAACACGTCCGGGATCAGGATCACCGAACAGGTGGTGTCCGCCAGCTCGCGCATCAGCTGCTTGATGCGGGTTTCGTCTTTCATCTGCATGGCGATATAGACGTTATGAATTTTTCCGGCCTTCGCGTCTTCAATCAGCTGCGCGTAATTGCCCGCCCAGTCCGCAGGCACGCCACCCGGCTTCGCGTCGTGGTAAATCCCCACCACTTCAAACCCTAACCACGGCTCTTTGCGGAAGCTGTCGAGCAGCACCCTGCCGACGGGCAGATCGCCTGCCACCGCCACGAAACGACGGTTATAGCCGCGGTTACGCAGCCAGCCCGCGCCAAAACGGATCAGGGAACGGCACACGACCATGCCGACGCTGGTTAACAGGTACCAGCAGAGATAGGTCACGAAGCGGTTGTCAAAATCATGGCTGAACGCCACCAGACCGGCGCTGAAGATCAGGCTCAGGGTCCAGTTCTGCAGCAGCAGCATCAGTTCGGTGGTCATTTTCACGCCGCGCCACGAGCGGTAGAAATCGGTCATTCCGCCGATCATCTGAAACACAACCAGCGCAATCAGGGCCATCAGAAGATGCATATATAAGAACGGCAGCCCGCTGATCCGACACACCGCCCACAATCCACCGACCATGATGGTGATATCAGAAAAACGCTGCACCATAGAGATTAACGATGCATTCGTTCTCGCTCGTTCGCGTTTTTTTAGATTCGTCATCGTTGTTCCTGTATTCGGTTCCCCCTCCCGCCGGGAGGGGCAATTGTTACTGATTCAACAGCGCCAGAATGTCCTTCGTTCGGGCTTCCATCAGCGCCGTATCAGCGCGGGATTCCACGTTCAGGCGCACCACCGGCTCGGTGTTGGACGAACGCAGGTTAAAGCGCCACTGCGGGAACGCCATGCTGATGCCGTCCGTACGGTCAATCTCCAGCGCGTGAATGGCAAAGTGCTGTTCTACGCGGGCAATCGCCTCGGCCGGCTGCGCCAGCTTGCTGTTGATCTCCCCGCTCGCCGGGAAGGCCGCCATGCGGTCGCGCACCAGCTCGCCCAGGCTCTGCCCCTTCAGGCACAGCAGCTCGGTCACCAGCAGCCACGGGATCATCCCGCTGTCGCAGTAGGCAAAATCACGGAAATAGTGGTGCGCGCTCATCTCGCCGCCGTAGATGGCGTCTTCTTCGCGCATGCGCTCTTTGATGAAGGCATGGCCGGTTTTGGACATCACCGGCTCGCCGCCCGCGGCCTTCACCACGTCGACGGTGTTCCAGGAAAGACGCGGATCGTGAATGATCTTCGCGCCCGGATTTTTCTCGAGGAACGCTTCCGCCAGCAGGCCAACGATGTAGTAGCCTTCGATAAACTGCCCTTTCTCGTCGAACAGGAAGCAGCGGTCGAAGTCGCCGTCGAAGGCGATGCCCATATCGGCACCGTGCTCAATCACCGCGTTACGGGTGTCGTCGCGGCACTCCGGCAGCAGCGGGTTAGGAATACCGTTCGGGAAGTTACCGTCCGGCGTGTTGTGTACCTTGACGAAGGTCACCGGCACGTTCAGCGCCTTAAAGCGGGCTTCCAGCGCATCGACAACCGGGCCTGCCGCGCCGTTACCAGAGTTGATGACCAGCTTCAGCGGCTTGAGGTTCGCCACGTTGATGTAGCCCAGCAGGTGGTCGATGTACTCTTTCTGCAGGTTAATCTGTTTGTAGCTGCCGCGCTTCGCGTCGTTCACCGGCGGGAAGTCGTTGGCTTCCGCGAGGCGCTGCACGTCGCGCAGACCGGTGTCGCCGCTAATCGGGCGCGCGCCCTTGCGCACCAGCTTCATGCCGTTGTAGTCCATCGGGTTGTGGCTGGCCGTCACTTCGATACCGCCGTCCACGCCGAGGTGGAAGGTGGCAAAATAGATCTCTTCGGTACCGGACAGGCCGATGTCCAGCACGTCCACGCCCGCGTCCTGCAGCCCTTTTGCCAGCGCCAGCTTCAGGGATTCGCTGGTCAGACGCACGTCGCCGCCCAGCACGATGGTCTTAGGTTTTAAATATTCGCCGTACGCGCGACCGATGCGCCACGCGATGTCTTCATTCAGCTCTTCGCCCAGCTTGCCGCGAATATCGTAGGCTTTAAAACAGGTTAATTTTTCCATGATGACCCCTTTTTCAGGCAACAGTTGGCCCTGACCACTTAATGGCCAAATTTATTTTTGTCATTCGTAGGCCCGGCAGGCGCAGCGCCGCCGGGCATGATGCGGCGTGCTACACGCGCCCGTAGCGATCCTGGAAGCGCACAATATCGTCCTCTTCCAGATACGAGCCGGAGCGCACCTCAATTAAATCGAGAGGAATTTTCCCCGGGTTTTCCAGACAGTGCGTGGCGCCCAGCGGAATATAAATGGACTCGTTTTCACCCAGCAGCTTCACTTCGCCGTCGATGGTCACTTTGGCCGTACCCGCCACCACCACCCAGTGTTCAGCGCGGTGATGGTGCATCTGCACCGACAGCCCCTCGCCCGGCTTCACGGTGATGCGCTTCACCTGATAGCGGTCGCCCGCGTCGATGGAGTCATATTTGCCCCACGGACGGTACACTTCACGGTGAATGTGGTGTTCGTGACGGCCATCGGCCTTAATCTTCTCAACCACTTTTTTAACGTCCTGCACGGCGTTACGGTCGGCAATCAGCACCGCGTCTTTGGTCTGGACAACCACCAGATCCTTCACCCCGACGGTAGTGACGAGGCCAGACTCGGCGTAAACGTAGCTGTTTTCGGTTTTGTGGCTAATCACATCGCCGTGATGGACGTTACCCTCCGGGGTATGGGCGCTGATCTCCCACAGGGAGGACCAGGAGCCCACATCGCTCCAGCCTGCATCCATCGGTACCACCACCGCGTCAGCCGTGCGTTCCATCACAGCGTAGTCGATAGACTCTTCCGGACAGGCGAGGAACGCCTCTTCATCCACGCGGATAAAGTCGAGATCCGGGTCTACCACCGCCATCGCTTTTTCGCAGGCGTTCAGAATATCCGGGCGGTATTTGCGCAGCTCTTCGAGATAGCGTCCGGCGCGGAACAGGAACATCCCGCTGTTCCAGTAATATTCACCGCTGGCGACATAGGCCTGGGCGGTTTCGAGATTCGGTTTTTCGACAAACTGCGCCACGTCAAACGCCACGCTATCGCCCTCACCCGGCGTTACGCTGCCGCGACGGATGTAACCGTAGCCGGTTTCCGGCAGATCCGGCACGATGCCGAAGGTCACCAGCTTGCCGCTCTCGGCGTAAGGGATCGCGGCACGCACCGCGTCGCGGAATGCGTCTTCCTGCTGGATAACGTGATCTGCCGCCAGGACCAGCATCAGCGGGTCACAGTCAGGGCTGCTGCGTTTTGCCGCCAGCGCCGCCAGGGCGATCGCGGGCGCGGTATTACGTCCGGCAGGCTCCAGGATGATGTTTTCCGTGAGCTTGTTCAGCTGGCGCAGCTGCTCGGCAACGATAAAGCGGTGCTGTTCGTTACAAATCACCACCGGGCTTTCACACTCCACGCCGTGCAGACGGTTTACCGTCGTCTGCAGCATGGTGAGATCCCCTTTCAGGCAGAGGAACTGTTTTGGATAGAGCACGCGGGACAGCGGCCACAACCGGCTACCAGAGCCACCAGCCATCACAACCGGATACAAAGTGGTTTGACTCATGATTTATCCCCGTATATCTGCAATAAATTGGCTCAGCACGTTCTCTTTCTCGAGCGTGCGTTCGGCATATTCACGTGCCACCGTGTTCACTTTTGGCATGGCGAGTGCCTGTTCAATGCCGGTGACCAGCGCCGGGACCGATTCCGGCTCCACGCACACGGCAATCCCCGGATAGCTGTCACACAGCTGGCCTAATTCAGTTTCGGCTTCGGCCGTAATCACCGCGTTACCGCCCACTGCCAGAATGTTGGTCAGCTTGGACGGCAGCACCGCATCCGCCGCGCCGCGTTTTTGCACGACCAGATGGCAATCCGCCATTTTCAGCAGCGCGGGCAGCGCGTCGTACGATTGCAGCGGGAAAAACTTCACGTTGGTCAGGCCGCGTTCACTGGCCATCTTTTCCAGCCGCGCTTTTCCCCCGCCCTGTCCGACAATCACAAACGTCCACGGCTGTTCGATCAACAGCTGGGCCGCTTCAATAACGCTCTCCAGCCCCTGCTTTTCGCCGATGTTGCCTGAGTAAAGAATGATTTTTTGGTCTTCAGGCAAACCGAGCCGGGCGCGCAGCGCCTGAGCCTCTTGCTCCGTCACGTCGCGAAAACGCGCCACTTCGGACCAGTTCGGGAAGAAGATCACCTTCTCCGCCGGGACGCCCTTCTCCTGCGCTTTGTTCATCATCGAGCGCGAGATCGTTGAGACGTAATCCACGTTATGCAGGCCGCTGCGCTCAAAGGCGCTGGCGAGCTTCGCCACCTTGCCGCCCTTGCCTTTCCCGGCCATACCCAGACCGAGCATGGCGTCCACTTCATAATCCTGAATGTGCAGCAGGGTGCGCGCGCCGGAGAGTTTTCCCAGCAGGCGCATGCCCGGCGTGCAGAACAGCGTCGGCACCACGCCGATAATGCGATCCGGCTTCCAGCGACGCTGCGCCATCAGCGGGAAGAAACTGCTGAGGGCAAAGCTGCCCAGATGAATTAAACGTTTCAGCGTCGAGGGCTGTTTCGGCACGTAGAGCGGGCAGCGCCAGACGGTCGCGGCCCCCTCTTCGCGGCGATAGCGCCAGCTGGAATAGCGTTCGCCTACCTTCCACTCCGGGTAGTACGGCGGGGCAGTAATCACCCGCACGTCATGTCCCTGGCTCGCCATCCACTCCACCATCTCGCCGGTGTATTTCCCGATACCGGTTAATTCCGGCGAGTAGTTAATTCCGTAGACGAGGATTTTCATAGTCCTGGCACCTCGGCCTGACGTTCCGCGAGGAAATACGCCCGACTGTTGTCATGGACGTTGTCGCTTGCCAGCAGCGCCTCTGGCGCTAACCAGCGGTAATCGTCATGCTGAGAATCAGGCAGACGCAGGTCTGCCTCACTCACCTTCAGGCGGAACCCCAGCACGATGTAGTGCGTGGAGAACCCGGTGCCCGAAAAGTTATCGTCATAGAAGTGCTGCCAGACCCCGTAAAACTGGCCCGCTGCCATCGGCAACTGCAGGCCCAGCTCCGCCAGAGTGAGACGCTCAAACGCATCAACCAGCGTCTCATCCTTCTGCACGCGCCCGCCGGGCACGAACCAGAAGCCCTGTGCAGGACGATTGGTTCGTTTCCCCAGCAAGAACTCGCCGCGTTCGTTCTCCACGATCAAATCAATCGAGATGAGCGGAGTGGAACGCACTACCGTGGCAAAATCTTCCTGACTTAAAAACATCATTACCCCCGGAAGCGGTGCTGGTTTTCCAGGAACCACTGGTAGGTGCTGGCCAGCCCCTGCTCCAGTGAGACCTCGTGATACCAGCCCAGCTGATGCAGACGGGTCACGTCCAGCAGCTTGCGCGGCGTGCCGTCCGGTTTGGTCGCGTCAAACACCACGCGGCCCTTGTAGCCCACCACCTGCGCGATGGTCTGCGCCAGCTCGCGAATGGTGCAGTCCACGCCGGTACCCACGTTAATGTGCGACAGCATCGGCTCGGTGTTTTCCTGCCACACCTCGCGATCCAGTTCCATCACGTGAATGCTGGCAGCCGCCATGTCGTCCACGTGCAGGAACTCGCGCATTGGTGTTCCGCTGCCCCACACCACCACGTCCGGGGCGTTTTCGGCAGTCGCCTCGTGGAAGCGACGCAGCAGCGCCGGGATCACGTGCGAGTTGCTCGGGTGGAAGTTGTCGTGCGGTCCGTACAGGTTGGTCGGCATCACCGAGCGATAGTCGCGGTTATACTGACGGTTGTAGGATTCACACAGCTTGATCCCGGCAATTTTGGCAATCGCATACGGCTCGTTAGTGGCTTCAAGCGTGCCCTGCAACAGTTCGCTCTCGGCAATCGGCTGCTTCGCCATCTTCGGGTAGATACAGGATGAACCGAGGAACAGCAGCTTGTTCACGTTGTGCAGATGCGCCGCGTGAATGATGTTGCTCTCAATCATCATGTTCTCGTAGATGAAATCCGCCGGGTAGGTGTTGTTAGCGACAATGCCGCCCACCTTCGCCGCCGCCAGATACACCTGGTCAATGCGTTCGTTGGCAAAGAAGTCCTGTACCGCACGGCTGTCGAGCAGGTTCAGCTCGTCACGGGTGCGGACAATCACCTCTACGTCACCGCGCTGTTCCAGCTGGCGGACAATCGCGGAACCCACCATTCCGCGATGACCAGCGACAAAAATACGTTGTTTTGTCATTCTCAGGACTCCAGCGCGATGGCAACCTCGTAGCCATGAGACTTGAGCAGGGAGTGTTTTTTCGCTGCTTCAAGATCTTTGGCCACCATCTCGGAAACCATCTCCTGCAGAGTGGTTTCTGGTTTCCAGCCCAGCTTCTCGTGCGCTTTGGTTGGGTCGCCCAGCAGGGTTTCTACTTCAGCAGGACGGAAGTAACGCGGGTCAACCTGCACAATTACGTCGCCTGGCTTCACGCCTGGCGCGTCGTGGCCGGTCACGGACACAACGATACCCTTCTCTTCCACGCCCGTGCCTTCGAAGCGCAGTTTGATGCCCAGCTGCGCCGCAGCCATCTCAACGAACTGACGCACGGAGTACTGCACGCCGGTCGCGATAACGAAGTCTTCTGGCTGTTCCTGCTGCAGCATCATCCACTGCATTTTCACGTAGTCTTTGGCATGGCCCCAGTCACGCAGGGAGTCCATGTTGCCGAGGTGCAGGCAAGATTCCAGACCCTGAGCGATGTTGGCGATCGCACGGGTGATTTTGCGGGTCACGAAGGTTTCGCCGCGACGCGGAGATTCGTGGTTGAACAGAATGCCGTTACAGGCGTACATGCCGTAGGATTCACGGTAGTTCACGGTGATCCAGTAGGCGTACAGTTTTGCTACCGCATACGGAGAGCGCGGGTAGAACGGCGTGGTCTCTTTCTGTGGAATTTCCTGCACCAGGCCGTACAGCTCGGAGGTAGATGCCTGGTAGAAGCGAGTTTTCTTCTCAAGACCGAGGAAGCGAATCGCCTCCAGCAGACGCAGGGTACCCATGGCGTCAACGTCAGCGGTGTATTCCGGGGACTCGAAGGAGACCGCTACGTGGCTCATCGCCCCCAGGTTGTACACTTCATCCGGCTGTACTTCCTGCAGGATACGGGTCAGGTTGGAGGTATCGGTCAGGTCGCCGTAGTGCAGGTGGAATTTCGGGTTTGCCGCGTGAGGATCCTGATAGATGTGATCCACACGTTCGGTGTTGAAAGAAGACGCACGACGCTTAATACCGTGCACTTCATACCCTTTCTCCAGCAGCAGTTCTGCCAGGTAAGAACCATCCTGCCCGGTAACGCCGGTGATGAGAGCGACTTTAGACATGTTTATATTCCTCTACTTATGAATTTAATCAGTTTCAACGCGTTCGCGTATCACCACTGCGGGGTTGCCACGGCAAACTTTATTTGCCGGTAGCGATTTAAAAACGCTGCTGCGGGCACCGACTACCGTGCCATCGCCAACAGAAATACCTGGTGCAACAAAAACATCCGTTGCCAGCCAGCACTTTTCACCGATCACAATAGGCGAAGCGGTAATATCAAAATGCGGGCTCATAAAGTCGTGGCTGCCGGTGCATAAATAACACTTCTGTGAAACCACCGAATTTGCGCCAATCGTAATCTCGCCCAGGGTATATAACACCGCGTCATCCCCTACCCAGGCGTAATCCCCGAGGGTTAATTTCCAGGGGTAGGTAATCTTCACCGAAGGTCGAATAACTACGTTTTTTCCGATTTTTGCGCCAAACAGGCGCAATAAAAAGGCTCGCCAGCGGTACAGTATTTGCGGCGACCAGGCAAATAAGGTTGCCTGAACCGCCCACCATAGCTGTACCTTAATACCGTTCCCGCCCCGAAAACCTTTCGGTACGGAGAAACCTTTTAAATCCTGCATTGCGTTTCCTTATATTCAGGCTTTGTTATATAAGGTTTTTGTTTTACCTGTCGTACGCAGGCGTAATAAATAAGACAATTCCGCCCAGAATCCCGGCACGCGTAATATTTGACGCTGCACCTTTTTTGCATCCTGGCATAATTCCAGATTATTAGACGTTGACACGCCGCCCATCGAAAATTCAGACACCAGCCCTTTAATTCGACGGAACGGGTAACCTGATTTATACAGGCTGGCGGCCAGCGCATAATCGGATGACACCTTGTACTGCAAATCGTAAGGCTGTTTTTTCAGACCGTTTACCGGGAAGAAAATGGCCTGATGGCTGGCCGGCAGGCTATGGTAGATATACCAGCCTGGCTTGGCGCTGCGGCAGACTTTATGCCCGTCGCCAAAATCGAGCAGCGCATCGCCAATATACATGGCATCCTCTTTCTGGCGCGCCAGCTGACGAGCAAACAACGCCACGTCGTCGTGGAAAATATCGCCGGAGTTGAGGAAGATGGCATAACGGCCCTGGGCCATAGAAATGCCCTTGTTCATCGCATCGTAGATGCCTTTATCTTTCTCGCTGATGTAGCGTAAGTTGAACTCACCGTTGAGTTTTTCCAGAAACTCCGCCGTGCCATCGTTCGAGCCGCCGTCGACCACGATCCACTCAAAGGTGAGGCTTGGATCGCGCGCCAGGTTGCGCAGCGAGCGCCAGGTTTTTACCACCCCTTCGTAATTACGAAAAGCGACAGTAATGACGCTAAGAAACATAAATCACCTCATTTCGTCATACGTTCGTAATATTAAGCGCCTTACGCAAAATAAACGGACAGACAATCAAGAAAGCATATTCCGGGCTAAATATTGACCCGGTAAAAAACAGCGACACCGGCGTAAAAAGATAAAGCTGCACGCGAAAGTTCTGGTTATCACCAAACGCGTTGATCATCATTTTGAAAACTTTAAACAGATACCACAGCGTCAACAGTACGGCGAACCATGAAAAATAAATAATTAACAGATACAGACCATTGTCTATGGTTTTACCGACATCCGCACCGTTAAAGATTCCGAATGATGCAACATATTCGTAAAGTGAGCCGAATCTTACTACACCATCGATATGGGTTAAGGAATAACCCACCATCACCAGCGGACCAATGATGCGATAATAGGACGATGACCCTTCCGTTCCCAAATCACCCAGACGTTCTGAAATGTACGGAAACGCGAATATGACGCCCACTAAAAATACCGTCAGAGAGATTATCGCCAGCGGCAGTTTTTTCTTAATCGCATCTTTGTTCAGGTACTGGAACGCCCACTCCAGCAGGTAAAACAGGATAAATGTCATTACCCCTGAGAACGATCCAGACAGAACGATTCCTGCAAGAATCATAGCATCGGTCTTAGGCGTTTTGATACCAAACTGTTTGATGCTGAGCCAAATTGAGATTAACGCCAGAGCGAAAAACGCCGGTTCAAAATAGAGCGCCGTTGTACGCTTACCACCAAACTTAATGAAGTTCAGTACATAGCTGTTACTGTAAATGAGATATTTCGAAATTATCTCCATCAGGCTGCTGCCACCGGTCAAAATAATCTGCGCCATTTCCAGTGCGGCAAGCACAACAATTAACGCAACGGCAATATAAAAGAACCTGAGGATTTTCCGATAATTGTGCGGTGAAATAGTTTTGAAGCGAATACTCCAGACCATACCAATAATAATAACGATATAAACAAACAGCATGGTTGAAGTGACGTATTTACTGGCATCCAGCGACTGGCCAAAGATGTAGTTAAACAGCGTCAGGCCCGTGCCCAGCCCCAGGGCAATCATCAGCTTCTTCAGGTTGATTTTATCGACATACAGCAGAAGCAGAACGGGCAAAAAAGTCACGATGGTTATCGGGAAGCTTTCGCCGAGCTGGGCAATTTTGACGTTGACCAGCAGGTAGATCAGCGGCAGCAGCAGATAACTACAGATTCTGATAGAACGAGACATACTCCTCCAGCATCTGTTGTCCACTGTAGGCCTTGCGGCTGCGGTTGCGGAACGATTCCAGGTCAGTGCCAAAAACGGCCTCGGCGATCTGCGCCTTCGGCAGTTGCACCAGAGGCAGGACCTCGTGCCCGGCGAAGGTTTTTCCGCCGGATTTTTCCAGCACTTCGCGCGCTGCATCGCTGTGGGTGGCAATCACCGGCACGCCGATGGAGAGCGCCTCGCAGAGGATCAGCGGGTAATTATCCACGCGGGAGCTGAACACCAGCGCGTCCATACCATTCAGGGCGCTCATCAGCTTGCGCTTGTCGGTTTCAAACCCGTGATTCACCACGTTAGCGCCTTCGAACGGCGAGAATTTGCCAAAGGTATGCAGTTCAATTTTGTCGCCGAGCGCCATCATGTCGCGCACCAGCTGCTGGTTGGTTTTGCCGTCGTAGCGCAGATCGTGCGCAACGATGGCAATTTTCGGTTTGCCCGCGGTTTCCGCCACCGGCGTCAGCTCGGCCAGGATGGCTTCCGTCGCCACGTCGATACCGTTGTTGATAATCTGACAGCGCCCTGCCCCATACAGGCTGTTGAAGGCGTCGGCCACGTGCTGGCTCGGGGAGATAAACGTGCAGCCGAGCGAAAGCATGTCGCGGAACAACTGACGCTTTCCGTCTACCAACTGATGCGCGCGATCCACTTTCACCGGCGGATAGTTGCTCAACGTCGGGCATTTCTGGCAGCTATCTTTCCAGCCTTCGCAGCCGTCGGTAAACGCGCAGCGTCCGGTCACGCTCCAGTGATCGTGCAGCGTCCAGACGAAGCGGGTGTCGGGCTTGTGGGCCTGCACCTTCTGACAAAACGCCACCACCTCTTCCAGATTCAGCCAGTAGCTGTGCAGGACGTGAAAATGCAGCACAACCGGGCCGGTAGTGCGGGTCACGGTGCGATATAGACTGTTCAGGTTGCCAAACAGATCGCGGTTAAACAGGCGGAACAGCGCAATGTTGGCAACAGAGGTCAGACGCGGCGTGTGCTTGTGCACCTGCGGGAAGTTATCATGGCTGACGCTTTTCTTGCCGCCTTTGCCGTAGCCGTAAATAAACCGGGACTGAAGTCCTTTTTGCAGGGCACGCTGGTGCAGATCCAGCGCCACGCCTGCCGCTCCGCCTTCTGCGAGGCGTACGTTAAATTGCAGAATGTTCATTTAATCACCTTCACGCGGGCTTTCTCTCCCACCACCAGCGCGTTATCCGGAATGCTGTCCAGCACCACGCTGCCCGCCCCGATCGTCACGTTGTTACCAATCGTAATGTCGCCAATCATCACCACATTCGCCCCCAGCTCGACGTTATTGCCGATCACCGGGCAGGCCAGGCTGTCCGGCCCGCGGTTGCCGATCGTCACCCCGTGGCGAATGGTGAAATCATCGCCCGCAACCACGAACTTGTTGATCACCACCGCATAGCCGTGGTGGATGGTAAAGCGGCGGCCAATGGTGGCAGCGGCCTGGATTTCATAGCCAAAAAAGCATTCGGTGATGATGCGGTACAGCACCAGAATCGGTGCCGCCCAGATATTGTTCAGTACGTTTTTCTTGCGCCACACCGAGCAAAAGTGCGCGATGCGGTACGCCAGAACCATGCAGCACGGGCGCAGGCTCCAGCTGTTTGCGCGGCAATCTTCCAGAAACATTATTTCCCCCGAAGCCCGTCAGCCAGACGCTTGCCGTTACGCACCGACAGCAGCGTCAGCAGCGTGCGCCAGTTCATGCGCTTATTGCGGATCTGATACAGGGTAAAGAGCTGATACTTGCGGCTGGCACGGTCAAACTTGTCCTTGTGCTTGCGGTAAAAATGGAAGTAGCCTGAAAACTTCTTCGGTGAGGAGGTGATCTGCATCTCCCCGTGGTTGATGTGCAGGATCTGCGTGGCCTCTTCCACTTTCCACGGCTCGCCGTACTCCACCACCATCCGCAAGAAGATGTCGTAATCCTGCGCGGCCTTCAGTTCGGTATCGAACAGGCACTCCTTAAAGCGCCACGCCCAGGTAAAGACCTGATTACCGATAATGTTGCGCTTGTAGAACAGGCGACGAGAGTACGGTGATTTCGGGTACAGCGGCAGGCTCGCGGGCTGCGAGTAAACCTCGCCCTGGCAGACATAGTCGTTGGCATACAGAAAAGCGTGCGTGACCAGCTGCTCTTTATGCGAAAGGAAGACGGACAGGCGGTTCGGCGTCCATTCGTCGTCATCGTCGATGCCGGTCAGATACTGCCCTTTGGCCTGCATAATCGCCTGATTACGCACCGCGCACGCCCCGGAGTTAATCGGGTTATGGGTATACATCACGCGCGGATCGTTGAGTTCGGTGACAAATTTTTGCAGCTGTTCATACGAGGAAGAACAGTCATCAACGATGATCAGTTCCCAGTTATCGTAATCCTGACGTAAGACCGACTTAATAGCGCGGATCGCCAGCTGCTGACGGTTCCATGTCGGCATATAGATAGAAACTAAAGGGCGTTGTGTGGTCATCTTTTCCTCCTACCCCTCACCCCGGCCCTCTCTCCTGAGGGGAGAGGGTGAAAGGCGGCACCGGACAGTTCCCTCTCCCCTCTGGGGAGAGGGTTAGGGTGAGGGGGGGTGTTTTGTTATTTGCTGTCAGACTTGTATTCGTACTCGTAATAACCGTAATCCTGGTACCCGGTCGCACGACGGAAGATGGAGTTCAGGATGACCCCTTTCACCTCAATGCCGTTCTGCTCGAAGCGGCTCAGGCTGGTTTCCACTTCCTTCAGGGTATTCACCGCATAGCGCGCCACCATCAGCGTGGTACCCGCATGACGGCCAACCACGGCGGCATCAGTCACGGCCAGAATTGGCGGCGTATCGATCAGCACCAGGTCATAGTTTTTGCTCGCCCACTCAATCAACTGGGTGAAGCGTTCGCTCATCAGCAGTTCAGACGGGTTCGGCGGCACCTGACCACGCGGGATCAGGTCGAATCTCGGAATCGAGGTCGGCTTGGCGCTCTGGCTAATCTCTCCCTGACCCAGCAGGATTTCCGACAGACCGTTCACGTTGTTGGTGCCCAGCAGTTCGTGGGTATAACCCTTACGCATATCGCAGTCGATCAGCAGCACGCGCTTGTTGGTCTGGCTCACCACGGCCGCCAGGTTGGCACAGACAAAGGTCTTACCGATTGACGGGCTGACGCCGGTTAACATCAGGACGTTGTTTTTAGCCTGCATCATGGCGAAGTGCAGACTGGTACGCAGGCTGCGGATCGCTTCAATCGCCAGGTCGGTTGGGTTACCCACGGCCAGCAGCTGGCTCTGTTTGTAACGCTTAACGCCCTTGATGGTCTTGACGCTGTCACGGGATTTTTGCCACTCAGACAGCGGAATGCTGGCATAGACGTTGATACCACTCTCTTCCAGCACCTGCGGGCTTTCGATGCCGCGGTTGAACAGCGAGCGCAACAGCACGCCAACGATAGAGAGCATCAGGCCAAGAATGATGCTGCCGAGAATAATCAGCGCTTTCTTCGGCTTCAGTACGCCAGGCTGGGTAATGGCCGGGTCGACGATACGCACGTCACCCACGGTGCTGGCCTCGGTGATTTTCAGCTCCTGCTGTTTGTTCAGCAGCTGCATGTAAACCTGCTGTCCGGACTCCACGTCGCGGGTCAGGCGGACGATCTCCTGCTGCGTTTTCGGCATCGCGGTCACGCGGTCGTTCAGCTTCGCCTTCTCCTCTTCGAGAGTGCGGCGCTTCTCCAGCAGCGTGCGGTAGGCCGGGTGGCGTTTGGTGTAAAGCTTGGAAATCTCCGCCTCTTTGAAGGTCAACTCGTTGAGCTGCGCATCAATATTCACCATCGAGTCGAGAACCGATTTCGCCTCCAGCGGCAGGTCGACGGAGTCTTTATCCTGACGGTAGGCGTTCAGCTTGTTCTCGGCATCATCCAGACGGGCACGCACTTCCGGGAGCTGTTTAGCGAGGAACGCCAGGCTTTTCGCCGCTTCCGCCGACTTGCGCTCGACGTTCTGCTCAAGGTAGTTGCGGGTAATGCTGTTCAGGATGTCGCGAATTTGATCCTTATCTTCACCGGTAAAGGTCATGCTCAGCACGCCGGTGTCCTTACCGTTTTCGGTGACGGTCAGGTTGTTCTGTAGATTGTTGATCATCCCCAGCGTGGAGAATTTGGTGACGGTGAATTCACCGCCCTCCTGGGCGTGGATCGCGCTAACCATCATGCTAACGCCGTCTTTGTTCAGCATCTGCCCCACTTCGCCACGTGCGCTAAAGCCCGCATCGCTGGTCAGCTGATACTGTTTCGGGCCCAGCACCGTCAGGGTAAAGGTTTGATCCCCCGCCCCTTTCGGCAGCACAAAGTCAGTGACTTTTACGGTGTCATTGTTGCGCCCCATCAGACGGTCCCAGCCGGCACCGAAGATCGGGAACGTATTTTTGGTGACGGAGATGTCGAGTCCGAGGTCGTGAACCGTTTTACCCAGCACCAGACGCGACTGGATCAGCTGAATTTCAGCGTCGGATGCTGGCGGTTTGTTCGCCAGCGCGGAGCCGATATCCTGCACCAGCGAGTTGCCGGTATTCTGCTCGATCTGCACCAGCGCGTCGGCGCTGTAGATAGGTGTGGCGAACAGCGTATACACGACGGCCGCTGCGGCAAACACGGCGGTAATGCCAAGCACCCACCACTTTGCCTCGATAACCGTGCCGACCAGGCGACCAATATCAATTTCATCACTGCCCGAAGTCGGGGCGGCAGAAGGTCTTGTTTTTTCTGTCATTGTTATCCCTGCTGAGCTTTCAGTGCCTGCGCCCACTGTTGGGCAGACTGGTCAAGTAAGGTGTAAACCGCCTCGAAGGCTTCATGGCTCTTGCGATACGGATCGGGGATTTCGCGTTCGTTGTCCCAGTGACCAAACAGCATCACCTTGCCGCGCATCTCCGGAGCGATATCGCATAGCGCATGAATATGGCGTTTTTCCATTGCCAGAATCAGGTCATACTCCCGGCACATGCGGCCGGTGACCTGGCGGGCGATATGCCCGTCAAGAGAGAGGTTGTGATCGCGGGCCACGCTCGTGGCGCGCTCGTCGGCACCTTTGCCCACCAGCGCGCCCAGCCCTGCGGACTCGACCGTTAACTCGGGCTGGTACTGTTTCAACAGCCGTTCAGCCGTGGGGGAACGGCAAATGTTCCCCACGCATACCACCAGAATTTTGTTAAACATCGCGGATTACCAGGTATGAATGTCGCGCGCCGTATCCGTCATGTAGCGAACGCCACTGATGGTTGGCAGCAACTGGTTGATCAGACGGTTCCAGCGGGCAACCGGCGCGGTGGTGACGTAAACCACATCGTATGGCTGGAGACGGAACTCCGTCGCCATCACCAGAGACGTAGCATCGGACATATCCAGCTGGTAGATGTTGGCAATCTTGCCCTTCGCGCTGCCTTCACCCTTCAGCGGACGGATGACGAAGATACCGGTCGCGTTAGAGGTGGTCAGATCGATACCTTCAGCATTGCCCAGCGCTTCGGTCAGGGTCATGCCGCTGAAGTCCATTTTGAGAGTGCTCTGTTTCTTCACTTCACCCATCACGAAGACTTTCAGATCGTCGTTGCGCGGTACGTAGAGAATATCGCCCGGATAGAGCAGGCGGTTCTGGGTCAGGTCGCCGTTTTGCATCAGCGCCTGCAGCGAAATGCGCTGCTCTTTGCCGTTGTGGGTCAGCACCACGTTGCGCCAGTCGGCGCCGTCGGTTAAGCCGCCTGCGGCGTTAATGGCGTCCAGAACGGTGAGCGGAACGTTGGTGATGGCCTGCTGGCCGGATTTGTTCACCTGACCGGAGATATAGGCTTTTTGCGAGCGGAATGCGGCGATATTAACGTCCACCTGCGGGTCGGCGATGTACTGCGCTAAGCGGCCGGTAATATCACTACGGATCTCGGCAAGCGTTTTCCCGGCGACATGTACTTTACCAATGTACGGATAGAACATGGTGCCATCTGACTGTACCCAGTTCCCGGTGTCGCTTGAGCTACGGTACTGGCCCGCTGGCGTGGTCAGTTCAGGGTGGTCCCAGACGGTCACGTTGATCACGTCGCCCGGCCCCACGCGATACTGATAGGAGGCAATTTCCTGGTCCAGAGACATATTCGGCTGGGCAACATTCGGACGTGGACGTAATTGTTCGACCAGACGTGGCGTTAGTGGATAAACATTCACCATTTTGTCGAGATCAAAATCGGCATCCTGTTGCTTGATCACATCCTTACCCATTGTTGACATATTGCTGCCGGGAAAGACCGTGCAACCACTCATCAAGGTCACAGACACCAATAATGGCATCAATTTCATTTTGGATTTCATCATTGATTATTTATCACTTTGGCAGAGTAATTATCCTGTGCAATTTAAATAAGCCTGAGACGTATTGGGTTTCAGCATGCAGTTAATCAAATAGAAATATAACTGGCATCAGTCCTAAAAAAAGCTTATTCATCCATTGGCTATTGACAGAATAATCGAGGCTGATTCACACGCTTTCAGGCACGCTACCGCCCTTGGCTTTCAGTTACCAATCCACTGACTAAACAATGTGTTATGGATAGACACCCTCTTGAGTAAGGTCTTCTGGAAATATATCAGCCGCTTGAAATACACAACGGATAATGAATGACCATTCCGAAGACCAAAACAATAATAGCAACAACAAGATTTAACATTTGATGCTGGGAGAATTGTTGCAGCTAACCTAATAGCAGGCAAGGAGACAACTGTCCTAATATCTGTTTTTAAGATTAATATTAAGAGCAAAGTTTTGACCTTTTAGGATTTTCTTTATATTGACAAAAAGAGAGTAAAAACCATTATCTGCGATATATCCTAAAAAGCACTCAAAATAATAAAATATACGTATTTTGCTTATTTACACTCACCTGAGACTGCTCTCTTTTTTACGCATCGTATTAAGAGAAATCTCAGCCCGACATTGCATTTTCCCCCAGCTTTATCCATGATCGAAGTGTGACATTCGTCATATAACAGAAGGTATTGCTATTACTATGGAATGGATTGCCGATCCATCAATCTGGGCCGGGCTGGTGACGTTGGTCGTCATCGAATTAGTGCTCGGTATTGATAATCTGGTGTTTATCGCCATCCTCGCTGAAAAACTGCCTCCTTCCCAGCGCGACCGCGCGCGCGTGACGGGTCTGCTGCTGGCGATGGTGATGCGTTTACTGCTGCTGGCCTCTATCTCCTGGATGGTCACGCTCACTCAGCCTCTGTTCTCCGTTCGCGGCCTGAGCTTTAGCGCGCGCGACCTGATCATGCTCTTCGGCGGGCTGTTCCTGCTGTTCAAAGCCACGGTGGAGCTTAACGAGCGGCTCGAAGGCAAGGACAGCGAGAACCCGACCCAGCGACGCGGGGCGAGATTCTGGCCGGTGGTGGCGCAAATTGTGGTGCTCGATGCGGTCTTCTCCCTGGATTCGGTGATTACCGCCGTCGGGATGGTGGACCATCTCGCCGTCATGATGGCCGCGGTAATTATCGCCATCACGCTGATGGTGATGGCGAGCAAAGCACTGACCCGCTTTGTGAACAGCCACCCGACAATCGTGATCCTCTGCCTCAGCTTCCTGCTGATGATTGGCTTTAGCCTGGTCGCCGACGGTTTCGGCTTCCACATTCCGAAAGGCTACCTGTACGCCGCCATTGGCTTCTCCGTCATGATTGAAGCGCTCAACCAGCTGGCGATATTTAACCGCCGCCGGTTTCTCTCCGCGAATCAGACCCTGCGCCAGCGCACGGCCGACACCGTGATGCGCCTGTTGAGCGGCAGGAAAGAGGATGCCGAGCTGGACGCCGAATCCTCTGCCCTGCTGGCCGATCACAGCGACGGGCAAATCTTTAACCCGCAGGAGCGGCTGATGATCGAGCGCGTGCTTAACCTGAATCAGCGCACGGTCAGCAGCATCATGACCTCCCGGCATGACATTGAGCATATTGACCTCACGGCACCGGAAGAGCAGATCCGCGCCCTGCTGGATAAAAACCAGCACACCCGCGTGGTGGTCACCGGCGGTGAAGAGGAAGAGGAGCTGCTGGGGGTGGTACACGTGATTGACCTGCTCCAGCAGCAGCTGCATGGCGAGCCGCTCAACCTGCGCGCGCTGGTACGCCAGCCGCTGGTCTTCCCGGAAGCGCTTCCGCTGCTCTCCGCGCTGGAGCAGTTCCGCAACGCACGCACCCACTTCGCGTTTGTGGTGGATGAATTTGGTTCGGTGGAAGGGCTGGTCACGCTCAGCGACGTAATGGAAACCATCGCCGGTAATCTGCCAAACGAGGTGGATGAGATTGATGCCCGCCACGACATTCAGAAAAACGCTGACGGCTCGTGGACGGCCAACGGCCACATGCCGCTGGAAGACCTTGTGCAGTACGTGCCGCTACCGCTGGATGAAAAACGGGAATACCACACCATTGCCGGTCTGCTGATGGAGTATTTGCAGCGCATCCCGCAGCCGGGAGAAGAGGTTCAGGTGGGCGACTATCTGCTTAAAACCCTGCAGATTGAAAACCATCGCGTGCAGAAAGTGCAGCTAATTCCTCTGCGGGATGAGGAAGAGCTGGATTTTGAGGTTTAGGTAAACCAAAACGGCAACCCCGTTGCCGTTTTGGTGTTTGCTCCCTCTCCCGTGGGAGAGGGTCGGGGTGAGGGCATCAGGCCGCACCGCCGTCAAAGCTTATCCAGCAGCTTCTTCACATCCTTGCCGTTCTGGGAATCTTTATTACGATCCGCCCAGCTGTTGAGCCGACGCTTCGCTTCATCCTGCAGATGCTTACGCAGGATCTGATCTACCTGAAGGCTGTAGTTCAGCGCCTGCCATTTGCCGTATACGCTAAGCGGAACCGGTGTCTCTTTGAGGAAGTCAATCAGCTTGCTTTCGCCCTGCCAGCCGGAAAGCACCCGGACGTTAAAGCGCGTGTCCGCCGTCTCTTTGACCAGATCCAGCGAGCCTTCTCCGGTTAACGACAGCATAGATGAAGTTCCCTGCATCCCGGCCAGCGTCAGCACCCCGTTATCCAGCGTCAGGTCAGTGGTGAAGCTGTCGAGGCGAGTTGCGCTGTCGTAGTTTTCCTGGGCTTTAACATCGCTGCTGCGCTCCACCGCCTGCTGAACCAACTGCTGGAAGTTGAGCCCTTCCATTCGCGAATCTTTCAGGTCAACATGCGCCTCGCCCTGCCACTCACGGCGGAAGGCGTTGGCATCAATTTTGGTGCCTGAGAAATCGCCCGCCAGCGTCAGCTGACCCGTCAGGGATATCGGATAGTTAAAGGCTTTGAGGATGCTGCCAATCTCAACGTTGTCGAGACGCGGCTGGAATTCAGCGCTGGCAACGTCCTTACGCACGTCCAGCGTACCCGGAAGTGACAGGTGACCCGCCCCCATTTTGCCGCTCAGTTCTGAAATTACCAGCAACCCGTTGTGGTTGAACATCTGGCCGCTCACGTCGGTAAAATCAATACCGCGCCAGCGCACGCTGTTGGCTTTCAGCAGAATATCCGCCGTGAAGCCGCGCAGCACGTTATAGTCAGGCTGTTCAAGGTTGGATGAGATAACCGGACGCGACACCGGTGACTGGCTTTGCCCCGTCTGCACGGCATCGCTGTCCGTTGCGCTTGCCGGCACCGGTGGCAGGATGTTCTCCAGGTTGAGCTTGTCAAACTGCAGGTTCAACACCCACTTCGGCTTATCGTCGAGCGTGACGCTCGCCTGCCCTTTCAGGCTGCTGTCGTTGGCCTGCAGGTTAAGGTTATCCAGAGCCAGCTGTTTTTGCTCTTCGCGCCATACGGCCTGCAGCGTCCCCTGCCCGGCGATCCCCTGGGTCGGGAGATCCGCTCCCGTCAGCTGCCAGCTAAGCTGCTGGATGTCGGCCGTCAGCTGATGCGGGTAGTCCGACGCATTCACGTTTGCATTCAACGAGAGGGACAGATCGCGCTGGTCGCGGTTTATCCGTCCGCTAAATTCCAGCGACGCAAGATGGTGTTCATCCTGTTCCATCTGCAGGTTGATGTTGCGAACGGTGACCTGCTCCTGATCCTCATGCTGGAACACCAGCACGCTATCGGCCACTTTCAGTTTGCCTATATCAAAGGACCAGCCCGTATCGGACGGTTCATCCGGTAAGGTATTCTCGCGCGGCGCAACCGGCGCATTCGCGTCGCGCACGGCTTCGGTCTGCGGGGTAAGCTGAATGACCGCGCCCTTCAGCATCACCTGATTAACCTGCAGCTGATGGGAGATGAGCGGGATCAGCGCCACATCGAGACGCATGTTGTCCGCAGAGACCAGCGGCTGTGCCGCGCCCGGCGCGGTTAACGACATGCGGCCAGAGAGAATGCTGAGCTGCGGCCAGACGTGCCAGCGCAGCGGCCCGTCAAGCTTCAGTTGGTAACCACTGCGTGCCTCGACCTGCCGCACCATGTAAGCGCGGAAATCATTCGGGTTAACCAGCAGAACCAACGCCGAAAGGCCAGCAACCAGCACTACCAGCAAAATCATCAGCGTTGTCAGAACTCTTCTCATGGCATCCTCAATGGACTTAACGATCAGTCTTTATCAATACGGCTGGCAACCGCACCCTGCTGGTCGCGGTATTTTGCGTCCTGGCGGCGGTTATAAGGCCTGTCTGCCGGGCCTGTGAGCGGTTCAAAGCTTAACGCACCGATCATCATTCCGGGGCGCAGCGCCAGCGGCAGTTTACCGGCGTTGAAGAACTCCAGCACGATACGGCCGGACCAGCCTGGGTCGATACGGTGCGCGGTTACGTGAACCATCAGCCCCAGGCGGGCCAGAGAAGAACGGCCATCAAGCCAGCCGACGAGATCCGCAGGCAGGGTCACGGATTCATACGTCACCGCCAGCGCCAGTTCACCCGGGTGCAGATAAAAAGCTTCACCTTCGTCAATGATGATTTCATCACTCATGACGCGATCGAGCGCGGCGCTGACTTCATCCTTCGGCCCGCTGAGGTCGATGAACGGCGCAGTATGGCCGCTAAAGGTGCGGAATTTATTCCCCAACCGTACATCAACGGTCACCCCATTGATGCGCTCCACGGGGGGACGTGGGGTAATAGACAAGCGGCCTTCATCCAGCCAGGCTTCAATATCACGATCGCAAAGACGCATGGTTCTTTCTCCTTTCATGCATCGTACCCTGAGCCGTTGAACGCTCAGGGTAAAACCAGGTTATCTCTGAACGGTACACAATTCGCGCGGCTTATTCAAAAAACTGGCTGATTTTCGCTTTTAAGATATCAATAGCAATGCGGTTTTTGCCCCCGCGAGGCACGATGATATCGGCGTATTGTTTGGATGGTTCAATAAACTGCAGGAACATCGGACGGACCGTTTTCTGGTATTGCGCCATGACGGAGTCCATGGAACGGCCGCGCTCGTTAACGTCACGCTTGATGCGGCGCATCAGGCAGATATCCAGCGGGGTATCGACAAAGATGGAGAAGTTCATGGATTCACGCAGGCGGGCATCGGTCAGGAGCAGGATGCCTTCAAGGATAATGACCTTCTTCGGCTCGATGCGGATCGTTTCCTGGGTACGGGTGTGTTCTACGTAACTGTAAACGGGCAGTTCGATCGCCTGGCCGCTCTTAAGCGCTTCTAAATGCTGGAACAGTAAACTGTGATCCATCGCATTCGGGTGGTCGTAGTTGGTTTTTACACGTTCTTCCATCGACAGATGGGATTGATCTTTGTAGTAGCTGTCTTCGGGAATGACGCCGATATGCTCATCACCTACCTGTTCACGCAGTTCGCGATAAAGCGTACTGGCAATTAGACTTTTACCTGAAGCCGATGCGCCGGCGATGCCTATAATGACGCACTGATGAGACTTATCAGTCATAAATTTAGCGACCTGAATAACCTGGATGTTAAGGAAGGACGACGCCGGAGCGTCAAACGCGGCAATTATAGGGATTTCGCGGGCGTGATACCAGTCGAATGCGCAGGTTCTGCGAGACAGGCTGAAAAGTGGCGCATTGATCCCTGAGAGAAATTTTAATGACCGTTTTTTCAGCGTTTAACAGGAATTTTTTAGCGAGTAACTATTTAATAAGTCTATGATGTCAAATTATGAGCAGTCGCCATATGAATTGTAAATTGTTTGTACTAGCATAAACCAAATTATCAAATTCACTCGTGCGCACTTCTCTCCTGACGGCATGGCGTCTCTGGATAAAGCGGTAATGAATAAACAATACCAGCGGGTTTTGGTTACCACCCCACATCCTTTATTACGACTTGTCTGTCTGGGCCTGGTCACCTTTATCTTTACCTTATTTTCGCTGGAGCTTACCCGCTTCGGTACCCTGCTGGCGCCACTCTGGTTTCCTACCGCCATTATGATGGTGGCGTTTTACCGCCATGCAGGAAAAATGTGGCCCGGGATAGCCCTGGCCTGTTCATTTGGCAATATTCTGGCCTCGTGGATGCTGTTCTCCTGGGCGTCGATAAACCCCACCTACACCGCAATAAACGTTATTGAGGCCATCATCGGTGCCGTGTTACTGCGCAAGCTGCTTCCGTGGTACAACCCGCTGCAAAATTTAAACGACTGGATCCGCCTGGCAATAGGCAGCGCGCTGGTGCCGCCGCTGGTGGGCGGTATTCTGATGACGCTTCTGATCCCCGGCCCTGAGCCGCTGCGTAATTTCATCGTCTGGGTGCTATCTGAATCCATTGGCGCGCTGGCGCTGGTGCCGCTGGGGCTGCTGTTTAAATCCCATTACCTGCTCCGCCACCGTGATCCGAGATTGCTGCTGGAAACCCTGGTTACCATGGCCATAACGCTGGCCCTCAGCTGGGCATCCATCACCTGGCTGCCGTGGCCCTTTACCTGCGTGATTGTCCTGCTTATGTGGAGCGCCGTGCGCTTGCCGCGGATGGAAGCGTTCATGGTGTTTCTGGTTACCGTGATGGTCGTTTCACTGATGATTGCCCATAACCCTTCGGCGCTGACCACCCAACATGCCGGGCCGATGATGAACGCGCCGTGGCTGCCGTTCCTGATGCTCCTCCTCCCCGCTAACGTGATGACCATGGTGATGTATGCCTTCCGTGCCGAACGCAAACACATCACCGAGAGCGAAGAGCGCTTTCGTAATGCAATGGAGTATTCCGCCATCGGTATGGCGTTAGTCAGCATGGAGGGCCAGTGGCTTCAGGCCAACAAGGCGCTGTGCAATTTCCTCGGTTACAGCCAGACCGAGCTACAGTCGCTCACCTTCCAGCAGCTCACCTGGCCGGAAGATTTGCATACCGACCTGGAACAGCTGGAGCAGCTGGTCAACGGCGAGATCAACACCTACACCCTTGAAAAGCGCTATTACACGCGCAACGGAGAGGTCGTCTGGGCGCTTCTGGCCGTCTCCGTCGTGCGCCATGCCGATGGCTCGCCGCTCTATTTCATCGCCCAGATTGAAGACATTAACGACCTGAAGCAGACCGAGTGGGTCAATAAGCGCCTGATGGAGCGCATTACGCTGGCCAACGAAGCGGGCGGCATCGGCATATGGGAGTGGGATCTGGAGCCAGACATCATCAGCTGGGATAAGCGGATGTTTGAGCTGTATGAAATTCCGCCGCACATCAAGCCCACCTGGCAGCTCTGGCACGAAAGAATATTGCCGGAGGATCGCGCCCATGCGGAGCAGGTGCTGCGGGATTCACTGGTTTCTCGTCTGCCGTTTAAGCTTGAATTCCGTATCCGCGTGAAGGAAGGCGTGCGCCATATACGCTCCCTGGCAAACCGGGTGCTGAATAAAGAGGGTGAAGTCGAACGTTTGCTCGGCATCAATATGGACATGACCGAGGTGAAGGAGCTTAACGAAGCGCTGTTTCAGGAAAAAGAGCGTCTGCACATCACGCTCGACTCCATCGGCGAAGCGGTGCTCTGTACCGATATCGACATGAACGTCACCTTTATGAACCCGGTCGCCGAGAAGATGAGCGGCTGGCTGCAGACCGAGGCCATCGGCCAGCCGATCCTGAAGGTGTTACACATCACCTTTGGGGAACGGGGCCCGCTGATGGAGAATATTCACAGCGGCGATATGTCACGCTCCGATATCGACCAGGATGTAGTGCTGAACTGCCGCACCGGCGGATCGTTTGATATCCACTACAGCATTACGCCACTCAGTACCCTTGATGGGCACAGTATTGGCTCGGTGATCGTTATTCAGGACGTCACCGAGTCGCGCAAAATGCTGCGTCAGCTAAGCTACAGCGCGTCGCACGATGCCCTCACCCACCTGGCAAATCGGGTCAGCTTCGAAAACCATCTCAAACGGCTTCTGCAAACCGTTCGCGAGACGCGTCAGCGTCATGCGCTGGTCTTTATCGATCTGGACCGCTTCAAAGCCGTCAATGATAGCGCAGGCCATGCGGCGGGAGATGCCCTGCTGCGGGAACTCTCTTCCATGATGTTAACCATGCTTCGCTCCAGCGACGTGCTGGCGCGCCTGGGCGGCGACGAGTTTGGGCTGCTGCTGCCGGACTGCAATATTGAGAGCGCGCGCTATATCACCGGTCGTTTGATCCATACCATCAATGACTATCACTTTATGTGGGAAGGTCGCCTGCACCGGATTGGCGCCAGCGCAGGGATCACGCTGATTGATGAGCATAATAACCAGGCGTCAGAAGTGATGTCGCAGGCGGATATTGCCTGTTATGCCTCGAAAAACAGCGGCCGCGGCATCGTGACGGTGTACGAACCGCAGCAGGAGCGGGATCGGAGCGCGCGCAGCATGATGTCGCTGGACGAACAGTGGCATATGATCAAAGACAATCATCTGATGATGATAGCCCGCAGCGTCGCCTCCCCGCGCATACCGGAAAGCTGTAACTTCTGGCTGATTTCGCTACGCCTGTGGACCAGCCAGGGTGAAGTCCAGGAGGAGCACGCCTTCCGTTCTGGTCTGGCGGAGCCCGAACTGCTGCACGCCCTCGACAGACGTATCTTTGGTGAGTTTTTCCGCACCTCTGCCGCACAGGTCGCCCGTAAAGGGATGGGGGTAGCACTGCCCCTTTCTGCCGCCGGTTTAGCCAGCGTAACGCTGGTCGATGAACTCCTCGACCTGCTCGATAACAGCCCCATGCCGGGCCGTCTGCTGCATCTGGTTATCGCGAGCGACGTGGTGTGTAATCCGGATGAGAACCTGCAGCGAGGGCTGCAAAAGCTTCGCCAGGCGGGCTGCCGGGTGATCTTCAGCCAGATAGGGCGCGACATGAACGTCTTCAGCCACCTGAGCCCGAACATGGCCGATTATCTGATGCTCGACGCCGAGGTGGTGAGCAACGTATATGGTAATCTGATGGATGAGATGATGGTGACCATCGTTCAGGGCCACGCCCAGCGTCTGGGGATGAAAACCATCGCGGGCCCCTGCAACCAGCCCATCATGATGGATACGCTTTCCGGCATCGGCATTGATTTTATCTATGGCGACACCATCGCCGAGCCGCAGCCGCTGGATCTACTGCTCAACACCAGTTATTTCGCCATCAACTGACGGCGTCCAGCCGTCGGTATACCAGATGTGCAGCAGCGCGTAGGAGCGCCACGGCTGCCATCGCTCGGCGTAACGACGGATCTGCGCGGGAGTCATCCCGGCGAAGCGTTGCTTAATCAGATAATCATCCGGCAGGAACACATCTTTCGCCTGCCAGCCTCTCAGGGCCAGGTAATTTGCCGTCCAGCGCCCGATGCCCGGCCGCTGCTGTAGCGCCTTCATGCCCGCCTCAACGTCCTCGGGCGGCGTCAGCGGAAACGTCCCGTCAACAACCGACTGCGCCAGATGAATCAGCGCCTCCGCGCGTTTTACCGGCATCCCGAGCGCCTTGAGCGCCAGCGGATCGGCAGCGGCCAGCGCTTGCGGGGAGGGAAAGCAGACATAACCCGGTGCATCCTTCACCGGCTCACCGCACAGGGCGACAACGCGGGAAGCCAGTTTCGCCGCCATCGCCACGCTGACCAACTGCCCGAGAATGGCCCGTACGCCCTGCTCGTACGCATCCATCGCCCCCGGCAGACGCAAGCCGGGGCGGGCAGCGCCGAGATCCCCCAGCGTATCTGCGATGTGCTGCGGATTACAGGCGAGATCGAACAGGCGCGCGATGCGTTCAAGACACGTCTGCGCAACCGGAACCAACCCCGGGCTGAGCGTCACGGTCAGCGTATGGGTAGCGATATCCGGTGTCACGCGAAATATCCCCTGATGGCCGTCGCAGGCAAAGCTGCGCTCGTAGTAGTCGCTCGTGACGGTTTCAATGCCTGTCACCGCACGCGCGCCGAGAAAGCCAAACATCCACTGCCAGTCGTAAGGGGGTTGCCACGTCAGGGTATACATCGCTGCTCCTTTTTTATTTTTATCAGCATAAACGGAAAGACCTTGTTTTGCCTTGCTTTCATATTCCTGTTGTCGCGATGCAGACATTTCGTTAAAGTCTCGCCCCTTCTCACCGGCATGGGGATTAATCGTGTTTATTGGATTTGACTACGGTACGGCAAACTGCTCGGTTGCGATCATGCAAAACGGCCAACCGCAGCTTCTGAAAATGGAAAAAGAGAGCACGCTGCTGCCGTCAATGCTCTGCGCGCCGACGCGCGAAGCGGTGAGCGAGTGGCTGTTCCGCCACCATCAGGTTCCGGCTACCGCGGCGGAGACCCAGGCGCTGCTGCGTCGGGCGGTCAGCTTTAACCGCGAGGAAGACATCGACGTTACCCCTTCAAGCGTGCAGTTTGGCCTCTCCTCGCTCGGGCATTACATTGAAGACCCGGAAGAGGTCTACTTCGTTAAATCGCCAAAGTCCTTCCTCGGCGCGAGCGGCCTGAAGCCGCAGCAGGTGGCGATGTTTGAAGATCTGGTGTGCGCCATGATGCTGCATATCCGCAATCAGGCGCAGTCGCAGGTGCCGGATACTATCACCCAGGCGGTGATTGGCCGCCCGATCAACTTCCAGGGGCTGGGCGGTGACGAAGCCAACCAGCAGGCGCAGGGGATCCTTGAACGTGCGGCGCACCGGGCGGGATTCCGCGACGTGGTGTTTCAGTACGAGCCGGTTGCGGCGGGGCTGGATTTTGAAGCCACGCTGACGGAAGAGAAGCGCGTGCTGGTCGTCGACATCGGGGGCGGTACAACGGACTGCTCGCTGCTGCTGATGGGACCGCAGTGGCATCACCGTCGTGACCGCGAAAACAGCCTGCTCGGGCACAGCGGCTGCCGCGTAGGCGGCAACGATCTGGATATCGCCCTGGCCTTTAAGAGCCTGATGCCGCTGCTGGGCATGGGCGGGCAAACGGAAAAAGGCATCGCCCTGCCGATCCTGCCGTGGTGGAACGCGATTGCCATCAACGACGTTCCGGCGCAGAGTGATTTTTACAGCACCGCGAACGGGCGCTTCCTCAACGATCTGGTGCGCGACGCGCAGGATGCCGAGAAGGTCGCCCTGCTGTATAAAGTGTGGCGTCAGCGCCTGAGCTACCGCGTGGTGCGAACTGCGGAGGAGTGCAAAATCGCCCTTTCCGACCGTCCTGAACATGCGGTCTCCTTGCCGTTTATCAGCGAGGATCTGGCCACGGCGATTTCACAGGAGGGGCTGGAAACGGCGCTTGCTCAGCCGCTGCAGCGCATTCTGGAGCAGGTCCAACTGGCGCTGGAGAACGGCAAAGAGAAGCCGGATGTGATCTACCTGACCGGCGGTAGCGCCCGTTCGCCGCTGATCAAGAAAGCGCTGGCGGAACAACTGCCGGGCATTCCGATTGCCGGTGGGGATGACTTTGGCTCCGTTACCGCAGGGCTGGCGCGCTGGGCGCAGGTGATGTTTAGCTAGTGCGGTTGTGCCGGGTGGCGGCTTCGCCTTACCCGGCTAAAACGATCGCCACACTCAGACCATTCCTGACAGTCTTCCATATTTCCTCCATTTTTCCGCTGTGTTAGCTGACTAAACTAGTATCATTCCCCGAAGTATTCAGGATGAGAACGTATAACGATGAAAGGCAGTAACAAATCCCGCTGGGCAATCGCCGCTGGCATCATTGTGGTGGTCCTTGCCGCCGCCTGGTACTGGCACAGTCAATCTGCGAACTCCGCCGCTCCCGCTGGCGCCAGCAGCCAGGCCCAGCGCCCGGCTGGCGGCGGCCGTCACGGCATGCGCGGCGGCGCGCTGGCACCGGTTCAGGCGGCAACGGCGGTGAGCAAAGCCGTTCCGCGTTATCTGACAGGGCTCGGAACCATTACCGCCGCCAACACCGCCACGGTGCGCAGCCGCGTTGACGGTCAGCTCATCGCAATCCACTTCCAGGAAGGTCAGCAGGTCAAAGCGGGCGATCTGCTGGCGGAAATCGACCCGAGCCAGTTTAAAGTCGCCCTCGCTCAGGCGCAGGGGCAGCTCGCGAAAGACAAAGCCACCCTCGCCAACGCCCGTCGCGATCTGGCGCGCTACCAGCAGCTGGTGAAAACCAACCTCGTTTCTCGTCAGGAGCTGGACACCCAGCAGTCGCTGGTCAGCGAAACGCAGGGCACCATCAAAGCCGACGAGGCCGCCGTCGCCAGCGCGCAGCTACAGCTCGACTGGAGCCGCATCACCGCGCCGATTGACGGACGCGTGGGCCTGAAGCAGGTCGATATCGGTAACCAGATCTCCAGCGGCGACACCACGGGCATCGTGGTGATCACCCAGACCCACCCGATTGATTTAGTCTTTACCCTGCCGGAAAGCGATATCGCAACCGTCATGCAGGCGCAAAAAGCCGGTAAAGGCCTGGTGGTGGAAGCCTGGGACCGCACCAACAAGCAGAAGCTGAGCGAGGGTTCCCTGCTCAGTCTGGACAACCAGATCGATACCACCACCGGCACCATCAAGCTGAAGGCGCGCTTTAACAACCAGGACGATGTCCTCTTCCCGAACCAGTTCGTCAACGCGCGAATGCTGGTCGCTACCGAAGAGAACGCGGTAGTGATCCCCACCGCAGCGCTGCAAATGGGTAACGAAGGAAGCTTTGTCTGGGTGCTGAACAGCGACAATAAAGTGAGCAAGCATCTGGTGAAAACCGGGATTCAGGACAGCCAGACGGTGGTCATCAGCGCCGGGCTCTCCGCCGGCGACCGCGTGGTCACCGACGGCATCGACCGCCTCACCGAAGGCGCGAAAGTTGAGGTGGTTGAACCTGCAAAACAGGGAGCGACCTCCTGATGCAGGTTATGCCCCCGAGCTCTACAGGTGGGCCGTCACGCCTGTTTATCCTCCGCCCTGTCGCCACCACGCTGTTGATGGTGGCGATCCTGCTGGCCGGGATCATTGGCTACCGCTTTCTGCCCGTGTCGGCGCTGCCGGAGGTGGATTACCCAACGATTCAGGTTGTCACTCTCTATCCTGGCGCCAGCCCGGACGTGGTGACGTCCGCCATTACCGCCCCGCTGGAGCGCCAGTTTGGCCAGATGTCCGGGTTAAAACAGATGTCCTCCCAGAGTTCCGGCGGGGCATCCGTCGTGACGCTGCAGTTCCAGCTAACGCTGTCATTGGACGTCGCCGAGCAGGAAGTGCAGGCCGCCATCAACGCCGCCACCAACCTGCTGCCGTCGGACCTGCCTAACCCGCCGGTCTACAGCAAGGTGAACCCGGCGGATCCGCCGATCATGACGCTGGCCGTTACCTCCTCCGCCATGCCGATGACCCAGGTCGAAGACATGGTCGAAACCCGCGTGGCGCAGAAGATTTCTCAGGTCTCCGGCGTCGGCCTCGTCACGCTGGCGGGCGGCCAGCGCCCGGCCGTGCGCGTGAAGCTTAACGCACAAGCGATTGCCGCGCTGGGGCTGACCAGCGAAACCATCCGCACCGCCATCAGCAGTGCCAACGTCAACTCGGCGAAAGGCTCGCTGGACGGCCCGACCCGTGCGGTCACCCTCTCGGCAAACGACCAGATGCAGTCCGCCGACGAATACCGTCAGCTGATTGTGGCCTACCAGAACGGCGCGCCGATCCGCCTGGGCGATGTCGCCACCGTGGAACAAGGCGCGGAAAACAGCTGGCTCGGCGCGTGGGCGAACAAGCAGCAGGCGATCGTGATGAACGTGCAGCGCCAGCCGGGCGCCAACATCATCGAAACCGCCGACAGCATCCGCACCATGCTGCCGCAGCTGATTGAAAGCCTGCCGAAATCGGTCAGCGTAAAAGTCCTTTCCGACCGCACCACCAACATTCGCGCGTCGGTCACCGATACCCAGTTCGAGCTGATGCTGGCGATTGCGCTGGTGGTAATGATCATTTACCTGTTCCTGCGCAACGTTCCGGCAACCATTATCCCCGCCGTCGCCGTGCCGCTCTCGCTGGTCGGGACCTTTGCGGTGATGGTGTTCCTCGACTTTTCGATTAACAACCTGACGCTGATGGCGCTCACCATCGCCACCGGGTTCGTGGTGGATGACGCCATCGTCGTTATCGAGAACATCTCGCGCTATATCGAGAAAGGTGAAAAGCCGCTGGCCGCCGCGCTGAAGGGCGCAGGGGAAATCGGCTTTACCATTATCTCGCTGACCTTCTCGCTGATTGCGGTGCTGATCCCGCTACTGTTTATGGGCGACATCGTCGGGCGGCTGTTCCGCGAGTTTGCCGTGACGCTGGCGGTCGCCATTCTGATCTCTGCCGTGGTGTCGCTAACCCTGACGCCGATGATGTGCGCCCGCATGCTGAGCCACGAGTCTCTGCGCAAGCAAAACCGCTTCTCCCGCGCCTCCGAGCGGATGTTCGAGCGAATTATTGCCGCCTACGGTCGCGTGCTGGCGAAAGTGCTGAACCATCCCTGGGCAACGCTTGGCGTGGCGCTGGGCACGCTGGCGCTCAGCGTAATGCTGTGGATTTTTATTCCGAAAGGTTTCTTCCCCATCCAGGATAACGGCATTATTCAGGGCACGCTTCAGGCTCCGCAGTCGGTATCCTTCGCGAACATGGCGCAGCGCCAGCAGCAGGTGTCTGAGATCATCATGAAAGACCCGGCGGTGGAGAGCCTGACGTCCTACGTGGGGGTGGATGGCACCAATCCGTCGCTCAACAGCGCGCGTCTGCAGATCAACCTCAAGCCGCTGGATGAGCGCGACGACCGCGTGAACGCCGTCATCGAGCGCCTGCAAAGCGCCGTGGCCCGCGTGCCGGGCGTTGAGCTTTACCTGCAGCCGATTCAGGATCTGACCATTGATACTCAGGTCAGCCGCACGCAGTATCAGTTCACGCTCCAGGCTACGTCGCTTGACGCCCTCAGCACCTGGGTGCCGCAGCTGGTTGAAAAACTTAACACCCTGCCGCAGCTCGCCGACGTCAGCAGCGACTGGCAGGACAAGGGGCTGGCGGCCTACGTCAACGTTAACCGCGACACCGCCAGCCGTCTGGGCATCACCATGTCGGACGTGGACAACGCCCTGTACAACGCCTTCGGTCAGCGCCTGATCTCCACCATCTACACTCAGGCGAACCAGTACCGCGTGGTGCTGGAGCACAACACCGAGAACACCCCCGGCCTGGCCGCGCTGGACTCGGTGCGCCTGACCAGCAAAGACGGCGGCATTGTGCCGCTGAGCGCCATCGCCACGGTGGAGGAGCGCTATACCCCGCTGTCGATTAACCACCTGGATCAGTTCCCGTCCACCACCATTTCCTTCAACGTGCCGGACGGTTACTCGCTGGGCGAGGCGGTGGAAGCCATCCAGGCTGCTGAAAAAGCGCTCAGCTTCCCGTCCGACATTCAGACCCAGTTCCAGGGCAGCACGCTGGCGTTCCAGGCCGCGCTGGGCAACACCGTCTGGCTGATCGTCGCGGCGGTCGTGGCGATGTACATCGTGCTTGGCGTGCTGTACGAAAGCTTTATCCACCCGATCACCATCCTCTCTACCCTGCCAACGGCGGGCGTGGGGGCGCTGCTGGCATTGATGCTGGCGGGCAGCGAGCTGGACGTTATTGCCATCATCGGCATCATCCTGCTTATCGGGATCGTGAAGAAAAACGCCATCATGATGATCGACTTTGCCCTGGCCGCCGAGCGCGAGCAGGGCATGTCGCCGCGCGATGCTATCTTCCAGGCCTGCCTGCTGCGTTTCCGCCCGATCCTGATGACCACGCTGGCCGCCCTACTGGGGGCGCTGCCGCTGATGCTCAGCACCGGCGTCGGCGCGGAGCTGCGCCGCCCGCTGGGTATCGGTATGGTCGGTGGCCTGCTGGTGAGTCAGGTGCTGACGCTCTTCACCACGCCGGTGATCTATCTGCTGTTTGACCGCCTGGCGCTGTGGACCAAAAGCCGTTTCCCGAAACGTGAAGAGGAGGCGTAAGTGAAGTTTTTCGCCCTCTTCATTTACCGTCCGGTGGCGACGATTTTACTCTCCGTCGCCATTACCCTGTGCGGCGTGCTGGGCTTCCGGCTGCTGCCAGTAGCCCCCCTGCCGCAGGTGGATTTCCCGGTGATCATGGTCAGCGCCTCGCTGCCGGGTGCGTCACCGGAGACCATGGCCTCGTCCGTTGCCACGCCGCTGGAGCGTTCTCTTGGGCGGATTGCGGGGGTCAACGAGATGACCTCCAGCAGCTCGCTGGGCAGCACGCGCATCATTCTGGAATTCAGCTTCGACCGGGATATTAACGGTGCCGCCCGTGACGTGCAGGCGGCCATCAACGCCGCGCAAAGCCTTCTGCCGAGCGGGATGCCGAGCCGTCCGACCTACCGCAAGGCCAATCCGTCCGACGCGCCAATCATGATCCTGACGCTGACCTCTGACACCTATTCTCAGGGGCAGCTCTACGACTTTGCGTCGACCCAGCTGGCGCAGACGATCTCACAAATCAACGGCGTGGGTGACGTGAGCGTTGGCGGCAGTTCCCTGCCCGCCGTGCGCGTGGGCCTCAACCCGCAGGCGCTGTTCAACCAGGGCGTGTCGCTGGACGACGTGCGCTCCGCCATTAGCAGCGCCAACGTGCGTAAACCGCAGGGGGCGATTGAGGACGGCAGCCACCGCTGGCAGATCCACACCAACGACGAGCTAAAAACCGCCGCGGAATACCAGCCGCTGATTATTCACTACAACAACGGCGCGGCGGTACGCCTGAGCGACGTCGCCAGCGTCACCGACTCGGTGCAGGACGTGCGCAACGCCGGGATGACCAACGCTAAACCGGCCATCCTGCTGATGATCCGCAAGCTGCCGGAGGCGAACATTATTGAGACGGTGAACAGCATTCGCGCCCGCCTCCCGGAGCTGCAGGAGACCATCCCGGCAGCAATCGATCTGCAGATTGCCCAGGATCGCTCCCCGACCATCCGCGCTTCGCTTGAAGAGGTGGAGCAAACGTTGATTATCTCCGTCGCGCTGGTGATCCTGGTGGTGTTCCTGTTCCTGCGCTCCGGCCGCGCGACGCTGATCCCGGCGGTGGCCGTGCCGGTGTCGCTGATTGGGACCTTTGCCGCAATGTACCTGTGTGGCTTTAGCCTTAACAACCTGTCGCTGATGGCCCTGACGATTGCGACGGGCTTCGTGGTGGATGACGCCATCGTGGTGCTGGAGAACATTTCCCGCCACCTTGAAGCGGGCGTGAAACCGCTGCAGGCCGCGCTGCAGGGCACGCGCGAGGTGGGCTTTACGGTACTTTCCATGAGCCTGTCGCTGGTGGCGGTATTCCTGCCACTGCTGCTGATGGGCGGGCTGCCGGGCAGGCTGCTGCGTGAGTTTGCCGTCACGCTCTCGGTCGCCATCGGGATTTCGCTGGTGATTTCCCTGACGCTGACGCCGATGATGTGCGGCTGGATGCTCAAGCGCAGCAAGCCTCACTCGCAGCCGCGCCGCAAAGGCTTTGGTCGTTTTCTGATGGCGATGCAGGAAGGCTACGGCAAATCGCTGAAGTGGGTGCTGAACCATACGCGGCTGGTCGGCCTGGTGCTGATCGCCACCATTGGGCTCAACGTCTGGATGTACATCACCATCCCTAAAACCTTCTTCCCGGAGCAGGACACCGGCGTGCTGATGGGCGGCATCCAGGCGGACCAGAGCATTTCATTCCAGGCGATGCGCGGCAAGCTGCAGGACTTTATGAAGATCATTCGTGAGGATCCGGCTGTAGACAACGTCACTGGCTTTACCGGCGGCTCGCGCGTTAACAGCGGGATGATGTTCATTACCCTTAAGCCGCGCGGCGAGCGCAACGAAACGGCGCAGCAGGTGATTGACCGCCTGCGTGTGAAGCTCGCCAAAGAGCCGGGCGCAAACCTGTTTTTGATGGCCGTTCAGGATATCCGCGTCGGCGGGCGGCAGGCGAACGCCAGCTACCAGTACACGTTGCTCTCGGATGATTTAGCCGCCCTGCGCGAGTGGGAGCCGAAGATCCGTAAGGCGCTGGCCGCCCTGCCGGAGCTGGCGGACGTGAACTCCGATCAGCAGGACAACGGCGCGGAGATGGCGCTCACCTACGACCGCGAAACCATGTCGCGGCTGGGCATCAACGTTGAAGCCGCCAACAGCCTGCTAAATAACGCCTTCGGCCAGCGCGAGATCTCCACCATCTACCAGCCGATGAACCAGTATAAGGTGGTGATGGAAGTCGACCCGCGCTACACCCAGGACATCAGCGCGCTGGATAAAATGTTTGTGATTAACAGCGACGGCAAGGCGATACCGCTCTCCTACTTTGCCAGCTGGCGACCAGCCAACGCGCCGCTGTCGGTGAACCATCAGGGGCTGTCGGCGGCGTCGACCATCTCCTTTAACCTGCCCGCCGGTTCGTCGCTTTCCGAGGCCAGCGACGCGATCAACCGCGCGATGACGCAGCTCGGCGTGCCGTCCACCGTGCGCGGCAGCTTTGCCGGGACCGCGCAGGTATTCCAGGAGACGATGAACTCGCAGGTGATTTTGATTCTGGCCGCCATCGCCACGGTCTATATTGTGCTGGGCGTCCTGTATGAGAGCTACGTTCACCCGCTGACCATCCTCTCGACGCTGCCGTCGGCGGGCGTGGGGGCGTTGCTGGCGCTGGAGCTGTTTGGCGCGCCGTTCAGCCTGATCGCGCTTATCGGAATTATGCTGTTAATCGGCATCGTAAAGAAAAACGCCATCATGATGGTGGACTTCGCGCTGGACGCCCAGCGCAACGGCAACCTCTCGCCGGAAGAGGCGATCTTCCAGGCCTGCCTGCTGCGCTTCCGTCCGATCATGATGACCACCCTGGCGGCGCTGTTTGGCGCGCTGCCGCTGGTTATCTCGGGCGGCGATGGCTCAGAGCTGCGCCAGCCGCTGGGGATCACCATCGTCGGCGGCCTGGTGATGAGCCAGCTGCTGACGCTGTACACCACGCCGGTGGTCTATCTGTTCTTCGACCGCCTGCGGCTGCGCTTTTCGCGTAAAAACAGAGAAACGGTAAACGGGTAAATGACTGAGCTTCCCAGCAACGTTCGCTGGCAATTGTGGATAGTCGCCTTCGGCTTCTTTATGCAGTCGCTGGATACGACCATCGTCAACACCGCCCTCCCCTCGATGGCGAAAAGCCTGGGGGAGAGCCCGCTGCATATGCATATGGTGATTGTCGCCTACGTGCTGACGGTTGCGGTGATGCTGCCTGCCAGCGGCTGGCTGGCAGACAAAGTGGGCGTGCGAAATATCTTCTTTACCGCCATCGTGCTGTTTACCGCTGGCTCGCTGTTTTGCGCCCAGGCCAGCACCCTCGACCAGCTGGTGACGGCGCGCGTGCTGCAGGGCGTCGGCGGGGCGATGATGGTGCCCGTCGGGCGGTTAACGGTGATGAAGATTGTGCCACGCGAGCAGTACATGGCGGCGATGACCTTCGTCACCCTGCCCGGCCAGGTGGGGCCGCTGCTGGGCCCGGCGCTGGGCGGGATGCTGGTGGAGTATGCCTCCTGGCACTGGATCTTCTTGATCAATCTGCCGGTGGGCATCATCGGCGCCATCGCCACCCTGACGCTGATGCCGAACTACAAAATGCAGACCCGACGCTTTGATTTCTTCGGCTTTATTCTGCTGGCGGCGGGCATGGCCACGCTCACCCTGGCGCTCGACGGGCAAAAGGGGCTGGGGATCTCCGCCCTGACGCTCGGGGTGCTGGTGGTTATCGGCATCACCGCCATTCTGTGGTATCTGTGGCATGCTCGCGGGAATGACCAGGCGCTGTTCAGCCTGAACTTATTTAAAAATCCCACCTACCGCCTTGGCCTGTTCGGCAGCTTCGCCGGACGTATCGGCAGCGGCATGCTGCCGTTTATGACGCCCGTGTTTCTGCAAATTGGCATGGGGTTTTCGCCGTTTCACGCGGGCCTGATGATGATCCCGATGGTGCTCGGCAGCATGGGGATGAAGCGCATCGTGGTGCAGGTGGTGAACCGCTTTGGCTACCGTCACGTGCTGGTGGCCGCCACGCTGGGGCTGTCGCTGGTCAGCCTGCTGTTTATGGCCGTGGCGCTGATGGGCTGGTACTACGTCCTGCCGCTGGTGCTGTTCTGTCAGGGGATCGTCAACTCCATGCGCTTCTCATCGATGAATACCCTGACGCTGAAAGACCTGCCGGACGATCTGGCGAGCAGCGGCAACAGCCTGCTGTCGATGATCATGCAGCTCTCCATGAGCGTCGGCGTGACTATCGCGGGGTTACTGCTCGGCATGTACGGCCAGCATCACCTCAGCGTCGACACGCCGGTGGCGCATCAGGTCTTTTTGTATACCTATCTCAGCATGGCGGTCATCATCGCCCTGCCCGCTTTCATCTTCGCCCGCGTGCCGGATGATACCAGCAAGAACGTCGTGATTAGGCGCGGCAAAAGGAGTGGCTCATGAAATTCTGGCGTCCGGGTATTACCGGCAAGCTCTTCGTGGCGATCTTCGCCACCTGTATCGTCCTGCTGATCACCATGCACTGGGCGGTGCGGATCAGCTTTGAGCGCGGTTTTATTGATTACATTAAGCATGGCAACGAGCAGCGCCTGCAGGGCTTAAGCGATGCGCTGAGTGAACAGTACGCCCAGCACGGCAACTGGCGTTTTCTGCGGAATAACGACCGCTTTATTTTCCAGATCCTGCGCTCGCTCGAGCACGATGCCGGCGACGATCGGCCTGGCCCGGGCATGCCGCCGCACGGCTGGCGCACCCAGTTCTGGGTGATTGACCAGGATATGCGCACGCTGGTTGGGCCGCGCGCCCCGATACCGCCGGACGGCACCCGCCGGGCGATTAAGGTGAATAACGCGACCGTCGGCTGGGTTATCGCCTCACCGGTGGAGCGCCTGACGCGTAACACCGATATCAACTTTGACCGCCAGCAGCGCCGGACCAGCTGGCTGATCGTCGCTCTCTCCACCCTGCTCGCCGCGCTCGCCACCTTCCCGCTGGCGCGCGGTCTGCTCGCGCCGGTGAAACGGCTGGTGGAAGGCACGCACAAGCTGGCCGCCGGGGATTTCACCACCCGCGTCGACACCCGCAGCCAGGACGAACTGGGCAAGCTGGCGCAGGACTTTAACCAACTCGCCAGCACGCTGGAGAAAAACCAGCAGATGCGCCGCGACTTTATGGCCGATATTTCCCACGAGCTGCGCACCCCGCTGGCGGTGCTGCGCGGCGAGCTGGAGGCGATTCAGGACGGCGTACGCCAGTTTACCCCCGAATCGGTGGCCTCTCTGCAGGCGGAGGTGGGCACGCTCACCAAGCTGGTGGACGATCTCCACCAGCTTTCCATGTCCGACGAAGGCGCACTGGCCTACCAGAAGGCGCCCGTTGATGTCATTAACGTACTGGAGGTGGCGAGCGGTGCCTTCCGCGAGCGCTTTGCCAGCCGCAACCTGAAAATCGACCTCTCCCTGCCGGACAGCGCGGTGGTATTTGGGGACAAAGACCGGCTGATGCAGCTGTTCAACAACCTGCTGGAGAACAGCCTGCGCTACACCGACAGCGGTGGCGGGCTGCATATCTCCGGCAGGCAGGACAACGGGCGCTTCGCCCTCACCTTCGCGGATTCCGCCCCCGGCGTGCAGGACGCACAGCTGGAAAAATTGTTCGAGCGCTTTTACCGCACCGAAGGCTCCCGCAACCGCGCCAGCGGCGGTTCCGGCCTGGGGCTGGCGATTTGCGTTAACATCGTCGAGGCGCATAATGGCACCATTCGCGCCGCCCATTCGCCTTTTGGCGGGGTTAGCATTACAGTAGAGTTACCTCTGGAACGGGATTTATCGAGAGAAGTATGACCGAGTTACCGATTGACGAAAACACGCCGCGCATTTTGATCGTCGAAGACGAACCCAAGCTGGGACAGCTGCTGATCGACTATTTACGCGCGGCCAGCTATGCCCCGTCACTGATCAGCCACGGCGACCAGGTGCTGCCGTACGTGCGCCAGACTCCGCCGGATCTTATCCTGCTGGATTTAATGCTGCCTGGCGTTGATGGCCTGACCCTGTGCCGGGAAATTCGTCGCTTCTCCGACGTGCCTATTGTCATGGTCACCGCTAAAATCGAAGAGATTGACCGCCTGCTGGGACTCGAAATCGGCGCGGACGACTACATCTGCAAGCCCTACAGCCCGCGTGAGGTGGTGGCCCGCGTGAAAACCATTCTGCGCCGCTGCAGGCCGAAGCGCGAGCTTCAGATGCTGGACGCCGAAAGCCCGCTGATTGTGGATGAGAGCCGCTTCCAGGCGAGCTGGCGCAGCAAGCTGCTGGACCTCACCCCTGCGGAGTTCCGCCTGCTGAAAACCCTCTCCCACGAGCCGGGAAAAGTCTTCTCCCGCGAACAGCTGTTGAACCACCTGTACGACGATTACCGCGTGGTGACCGATCGCACCATCGACAGCCACATCAAAAACCTGCGCCGCAAGCTGGAGGCGCTGGACGCCGAGCAGTCGTTTATTCGCGCGGTGTACGGCGTGGGATATCGCTGGGAAGCGGATGCGTGCAGGATTGCCTAGTTAGCCGCTGGTTAATCCAGGCCGGGTAAGGCGAAGCCGCCACCCGGCACAATAACTTTACCTCCCTGCCCCGCAGCGCTACAATGCCCGCCCTTAAAGTGGGGGATCTCCCCTTACCGCTGCACCTGGTGCACGCGGATCTGACCTGTCATCAGAACGAGAACAAACATGTTTAAACCGGAACTCCTTTCCCCGGCGGGAACGCTGCAAAATATGCGTTACGCTTTCGCCTATGGCGCTGACGCCGTGTATGCGGGCCAGCCGCGCTACTCGCTGCGCGTGCGTAACAACGAATTCAACCACGAGAACCTGCAGCTCGGCATCAACGAGGCGCATGCTCTGGGTAAAAAATTCTACGTGGTGGTCAACATCGCGCCGCACAACGCCAAGCTGAAAACGTTCATCCGTGACCTGAAGCCAGTAGTGGATATGGGGCCGGACGCGCTGATCATGTCGGACCCGGGTTTAATCATGCTGGTTCGGGAGAACTTCCCGGAAATGGATATTCACCTTTCCGTACAGGCTAACGCCGTCAACTGGGCGACGGTAAAATTCTGGAAGCAGATGGGGCTGACCCGCGTCATTCTGTCCCGCGAGCTTTCGCTGGAAGAGATCGAAGAAATCCGCACTCAGGTGCCGGACATGGAAATTGAAATCTTCGTTCACGGCGCGCTGTGCATGGCCTACTCCGGCCGCTGCCTGCTCTCTGGCTATATCAACAAGCGCGACCCGAACCAGGGCACCTGCACCAACGCCTGCCGCTGGGAATATAACGTCCAGGAAGGCAAAGAGGACGATATCGGCAACATCGTCCACAAGCATGAGCCGATTCCGGTGACGAACGTTGAGCCGACGCTGGGCATCGGCGCGCCAACCGACAGCGTGTTTATGATTGAAGAAGCCAAACGTCCGGGCGAGTACATGACCGCCTTCGAAGACGAGCACGGCACCTACATCATGAACTCAAAAGATCTGCGCGCCATCGCCCACGTTGAGCGCCTGACGCAGATGGGCGTGCACTCCCTGAAGATCGAAGGCCGCACCAAGTCCTATTACTATTGCGCGCGTACCGCACAGGTGTACCGTAAAGCCATCGACGATGCGGCGGCCGGTAAACCGTTCGATACCAGCCTGCTGGAAACGCTGGAAGGCCTGGCGCACCGCGGCTATACCGAAGGCTTCCTGCGCCGTCATACCCACGACGACTACCAGAACTACGAGCACGGCTACTCCGTTTCCGAACGCCAGCAGTTTGTCGGCGACTTCACCGGCGAGCGCAAAGGCGCGCTGGCGGCGGTGGCGGTGAAAAATAAGTTCACCAAAGGCGACAGCCTGGAGCTGATGACCCCGCAGGGCAACATGAACTTCACGCTGGAGCATCTGGAAAACGGCAAAGGCGAAGCGATTGAGGTTGCGCCGGGCGACGGACATACCGTCTGGCTGCCGGTTCCGGAAGAAGTGGAGCTGAAGTTCGCGCTGCTGATGCGTAACTTCAACGGTGAAAGCACCCGAAACCCACACGGCAAATAGTCAATCAGGGAAATTTTTTCGCGCTGGGATAATTCTTAGAATCGGATCACATACCGCTTCGTTCAATACGGGTATTATCCCCCCGCTGAAAAACATAACCCATAAATGCTAGCTGTACCAGGAACCACCTCCTTAGCCTGCGTAATCTCCCTTACGCGGGCTTATTTTTTGCCTTTCATCCTGTTCTTACCCGCTTTTTTCCTCTCTGCTATACACTCTTACTAACGCTAAAAAAGGGAGCAGCGAGGATGGCAACCTATCCAGACAGTTTATTGATTCTCAATGGCAAAAGTGCAGGCAACGATCCGTTGCGTCAGGCGATTATGGGTTTGCGTGACGACGGCGCACGTATCCACGTGCGCGTGACGTGGGAAAAAGGCGACGCGGCACGCTATATCAACGAAGGCTTAGCGTTAGGTATCAGCACTATCATTTCCGGCGGCGGCGACGGCACCATCAATGAGATCGCCTCTGCACTTATCGACCTGCCACCGGCAGATCGCCCGGTGATGGGCATATTACCGCTCGGCACCGCCAATGATTTTGCCACCAGCGCCGGGATCCCAGAAGATTTAGAGAAGGCGCTTCAGCTGGCGATCCTCGGCAAAGCCACCGCCGTGGATATCGCCCAGGTGAATGACAAAACCTGCTTTATCAATATGGCGACGGGTGGATTCGGCACGCGCATTACCAGCGAAACGCCGGAAAAACTGAAGGCGGCGCTGGGCGGCGTGTCATACCTGATCCACGGTTTGATGCGTATGGACACCCTCAAGCCGGACCGATGCGAAATTCGCGGTGAGGCTTTTCAGTGGCAGGGTGACGCGCTGGTGATTGGGATTGGCAACGGACGTCAGGCAGGCGGCGGACAGCAGCTCTGCCCGGAGGCGCTGATTAACGATGGTCAGCTACAGCTGCGCATTTTCACCGGCGACGGTCTGCTGCCCGCGCTGTTTACCACGCTGACGCAGCCGGAAGAGAGCCCGAATATCATTGACGGTAAATCGGCGTGGTTCGAGGTGAATGCGCCGCACGGGATGACGTTTAACCTCGACGGAGAGCCGCTGAGCGGTACGCAGTTCCGCATTGAGGTATTACCTGGCGCGCTGCAGTGCAGGCTGCCGCCGGACTGTGTGCTTTTGCGCTGATGTTTCACACGGTGCGCGATGATGCCCTCACCCCAACCCTCTCCCACGGGGAGAGGGAGATGGAGACGTCAGGCAATTGTGACTTTACTGTCCAGATAGACGTCCTGAACCGCATTGATCAGCTTCACGCCGTCGGCCATTGATTTCTTGAACGCCTTACGGCCAAGGATCAGCCCCATGCCGCCCGCGCGTTTGTTGATAACCGCCGTACGCACCGCATCGGACAGGTCAGTATCGCCGCCCGCCGCGCCGCCGGAGTTAATCAGCCCTGCACGACCCATGTAGCAGTTCGCCAGCTGGTAGCGCACCAGGTCGATCGGGTTATCGCTGGTCAGCTTGCTGTAGACGCGATCGTCGGTGTAGCCAAAGTTCACCGCTTTATAGCCACCGTTATTCTCCGCCATTTTCTGCTTCACGATGTCCGCGCCGATGGTGGCCGCCAGATGGTTCGCCTGGCCGGTCAGGTCGGCGGAGACGTGATAATCCACCCCGTCTTTTTTGAACGCCGAGTTACGCAGGTACGCCCACAGCACGGTCACCATACCCAGCTCGTGCGCGCGCTCAAACGCTGCGGAGATCTCTTCAATCTGACGACGGGACTGTTCAGAGCCGAAGTAAATCGTCGCCCCGACGGCCACCGCCCCCATGTTGAACGCCTGCTCGACGCTGGCGTAGAGGGTCTGGTCATACTCGGTGGGGTAGCTGAGAGTTTCGTTGTGATTCAGCTTCACGAGGAACGGAATGCGGTGGGCATAGCGACGCGAAACCGAAGCCAGCACGCCGTAGGTGGAGGCTACACAGTTACAGCCCGCTTCAATCGCCAGCTCAACAATGTTCTTCGGATCGAAGTAGAGCGGGTTCGCCGCGAAAGAGGCGCCCGCCGAGTGCTCAACGCCCTGGTCCACCGGCAGAATAGAGAGATACCCGGTACCGCCGAGCCGTCCGGTATTGTAGAGGGTCTGCATGTTTCGCAGAACCGCAGGCGGACGGTTGTTATCCACCATCACGCGGTCAACGTAGTCGTGACCAGGCAGGTAAAGCTGGTCGGCTGGAATGGTCATACAACGATGCTGTAAAAGGCTGTCGGCGTCTTTGCCAAGCAACTGCGCAATATCAGTCATGTGATACTCCCGTAAATCCGACGTCGTGTCGGTGTGTGTTTATCCAGTCCCATCTTTTATGGGCAGACTAAGCCTGGTACCGACTTAACAGATTTTCCACCATATGCATTTTTTTTCAGCACAATCTGCTGGCTCGATTCGTGTACAACAAAACTGTTACATTGATCAAACAATCGCCACAAAGGTATTTAAAAGGTATTATTAAGTGGTATGTTAAAGGCGTACCTTATCTGGCATGCAGGATTAAAAAATGAAAACGAAAGTCCAACTGTCATTCATGATGTTTGTTGAATGGTTTATCTGGGGCGCGTGGTTTGTGCCATTGTGGCTGTGGCTGAGCAAAAGCGGGTTTACCGCCGGGGAAATTGGCTGGTCTTACGCCTGTACCGCGATTGCCGCGATCCTCTCTCCTATCCTGGTCGGCTCGCTGACGGACCGCTTCTTCGCCGCGCAGAAAGTCCTGTCGGTGCTGATGTTCGCCGGCGCGATCCTGATGTACTTCGCCGCGCAGCAAACCCAGTTCAGCACCTTCTTCCCGCTGCTGCTGGTCTACTCCCTGACCTATATGCCGACCATCGCGCTGACCAATAGCATTGCCTTCGCGAACGTGGACGACGTTGAGGCTGATTTCCCGCGTATCCGCGTGATGGGCACTATCGGCTGGATCGCCTCGGGGCTGGCGTGCGGGTTCCTGCCACAGATGCTCGGCTACAGCGATATTTCCGATACCAATATTCCGCTGCTGATGACCGCAGCCAGCTCCGCCCTGCTCGGCGTCTTTGCCCTGTTCCTGCCGAACACGCCGCCGAAAAGTACCGGCAAGCTGGATTTCAAAGTCATGCTGGGGCTGGATGCGCTGGTCCTGCTGCGCGACAAAAACTTCCTGGTGTTCTTCTTCTGCTCGTTCCTGTTCGCCATGCCGCTGGCCTTCTACTACATCTTCGCCAACGGCTATCTCACCGAAGTGGGGATGAAAAACGCCACCGGCTGGATGACGCTCGGCCAGTTCTCTGAAATCTTCTTTATGCTCGCCCTGCCGTTCTTTACCAAACGCTTTGGTATTAAGAAGGTCTTACTGCTGGGCCTGATTACCGCCGCCATCCGCTACGGCTTCTTTATTTACGGTGGCGCTGAACAGTACTTCACCTACGCCCTGCTGTTCCTCGGGATCCTGCTGCACGGCGTGAGCTATGACTTCTACTACGTGACCGCGTACATCTACGTGGATAAAAAAGCGCCGGTGCACATGCGCACCGCCGCGCAAGGCCTGATTACGCTGTGCTGTCAGGGGTTTGGTAGCCTGCTGGGTTACCGCCTGGGCGGCGTGATGATGGAAAAAATGTTCGCTTACAAAGAGCCGGTGAATGGGCTGACCTTCAACTGGGCCGGAATGTGGACATTTGGTGCAGTCATGATTGCCTTGATTGCCGTGCTGTTTATGCTGTTTTTCCGCGAATCGGATAAAGAGATCACCGCAATTGAGGTGGTTGATGGCGATACCGCGCTGACACAAGGGGAAGTTAAATGAAACAAGACCGTATTCTCGGGGCCCTTTACGGCCAGGCGTTAGGGGATGCGATGGGCATGCCGTCGGAGCTGTGGCCGAGAAAGCGCGTCAAGGCGCACTTCGGCTGGATCGACCGCTTTTTACCCGGCCCGGCAGAGAATAACGCGGCCTGCTATTTCAAACAGGCAGAGTTCACCGATGACACCTCGATGGCGCTGTGCCTGGCCGATGCGATCATCGAGTGCGACGGGGAGATTAACGCGGACGTTATCGGCAAGCATATCCTGAACTGGGCGCTCGACTTCGACGCGTTCAACAAGAACGTGCTCGGCCCGACCTCGAAAATCGCGCTTAACGCGATTCGTGACGGGAAGCCGGTCAGCGAGCTGGACAACAACGGCGTGACTAACGGGGCGGCGATGCGCGCCTCCCCGCTGGGCTGCCTGCTCCCGGCGACGCGGCTGGAGCACTTTGTGGACCAGGTGGCGCAGGCCTCCAGCCCGACGCATAAATCGGATCTCGCCATTGCCGGCGCGGTGGTGATTGCCTGGGCGGTTTCCCGCGCCATCGACGGGGAACGCTGGCAGAACATCGTCGATGCCCTGCCGGGGATCGCCCGCTATGCGCAGGAGGCGAAAACCACCACCTTCAGCGCGTCGCTCGCGGCGCGCATTGAGTTGGCGCTTAAGACCGTGCGGGACGCCAACGGCATCGACTCCGCCAGCGAGCAGATTTATCAGCTCACTGGCGCAGGTACCAGCACCATTGAGTCCGTTCCGGCAGCCATCGCGATGGTGGAGCTGGCGGGAACCGACCCGAACCGCTGCGCCATTTTATGCGCCAATCTGGGTGGCGATACCGACACCATTGGCGCGATGGCGACGGCCATCTGCGGCGCGCTCCACGGCGTGCAGGCCATTGACCCGGCGCTCAAAGCCGAACTCGACGCCGTTAATCAGCTCGATTTCGGTCACTACTGCGAAAAACTGCTGCACTTCAGGGAGCAAAGGGAGGGCGTATGAATGCATTTGCCCAACGTCTCGACACCCTGCACGCCACGCGCCCGGTGACGGTGTTGGGCGCGGCGGTGATTGACGTCATCGCCGACGCCTACGCCCTGCCCTGGCGCGGGTGTGATATCGAGCTTAAACAGCAGGGGGTGAATATCGGCGGCTGCGCGCTGAATATCGCCATCGCCCTGAAACGGCTCGGCATTGCGGCGCAAAACGCCCTTCCCGTCGGCCACGGCGTGTGGGCGGATATTATCCGTAACGCAATGGCGAAGCAGGATCTGCACAGCGCCGTGGAGGCTGAAACCGGCGACAACGGCTGGTGTCTGGCGCTGGTGGAGCCTGACGGCGAGCGCACCTTTATGTCCTTTAGCGGCGTCGAGAACCAGTGGCAGCAGCGCTGGCTTGACGAGCTAAACGTCCCGCAAAATAGCCTGGTTTATCTCTCCGGCTACCAGCTGGCCTCGCCGTGCGGCGAGCTGCTTACGGGCTGGCTTGAAGGGCTGGAGGACGTGACGGCGCTTATCGATTTCGGCCCACGCATCGCGGATATCCCCGACGCGCTGATGGCGCGGATTATGGCCTGCAGGCCGATCGTGTCGCTTAATCGTCAGGAAGCGGAGCTCGCTGCTGAAAGGCTGGGCGTTGAGGCTGAAAACCTGGGCGAGGAGTGGCAGCAGTGCTTCGGCGCCGCGCTGATTGTGCGGCATGATAAAGACGGGGCTGCCTGGTATGATGGCGACGCATCGGGCGTTGTTCCGGCGTTTCCCGCCACGGTAGTGGACACCATTGGCGCTGGCGACAGCCACGCGGGCGGCACGCTTGCCGGGCTGGCGGCGGGATGGTCGCTGGCAGACGCCGTTCTGCTGGGGAATGCCGTGGCGTCCTGGGTGGTGAGCCATCGCGGCGGCGACTGCGCGCCCACTCGTGAGGAATTACTCCTCGCACACAAAGACGTATAGGTCGCTGCGACAGTAGCTGATGCTGTACTCAATCGGCCGGTGCTGCTGGTCAAGCGCAACCTGCTTGATCACCAGCACCGGTATTTTTTCGTCCATCTTAATGTGAGCCTGAAACTCGCTGTCCGGCATGCGGGCGCTAACCCGTGAACGGGTGCGCTGCGGGAAGATATTCTGACTGCGGAAGTAGTCGTACAGCGAAATTCCTATCGCATCCGGTTCGGGAATGAGCCCAACCGGCACCCAGGACTCTTCAATTGACACCGCATCGTCATCCACATAGCGAATACGCTTCAGCAAAAAGACGTCGCTGTTCGGCTCCAGCGACAGGTGGCCCGCCACCTCTTCCGGGCATTTCACCACGCGTTTATTGACCCACAGCGTATTAGGCGTTTTACCGCGTAGCACCACCTGCTGAGAGAACCCGCGCGCTTCCTTGAGCGAGTATTCGAAGATGTTGTTAATTTGCGTGCCGTAACCCCGGGCACGCGTGACAACGCCCTCGGCTTCCAGCGCCTGCATCGCTTTGCGCACGGTGATCCGCGACACGCCGGTTAACTGGCTCAGATCGCGCTCGCCGGGCAAAATGTTCCCGTGCTCCAGCACGCCGCTGCGCACCGCGTTTTTTACCGTTTCGGCAAATTTCAGGTACAGCGGCGTGTTGTCAGGCGCGGCGATCCGTTCAGTCAGTTGAGCGATTAACCGGGTATGCGCTTGTTCCATCTCTGTTTTCTCAGGCGTGGTGTTTCTTGCCAGTATACTGGGTTACCACCACGCATGAAAATGATGAACCGGCCCAATACCGTGACCGACTTCCAGAGTATCGGCTTTTGCCAGCGCCGCCGAGAGCCAGATTTTCGCTTCTCGCACCGTATCAGCCCAGCCGTCATGCCGCGGGCGCAGCGCCGCCAGCGCGGCGGAGAGGGTGCACCCCGTGCCGTGGGTGTTTTTGGTCTGTACGCGCGGAGCCGTAAAACGTTGCTCGCCGTCGCGGGTAAAGAGCCAGTCCGGGCTTTCAGCGTCATCCAGATGACCGCCTTTCATCAGCACCGCCCCGCAGCCCATCGCCAGCAGCGCATACCCCTGCTCTTTCATTTCGCGTTCAGTTTGTGCGTGCGACGTGCCTAACAGCGCGGCGGCTTCCGGCAGATTGGGCGTGATAAGCGCCACCTGCGGCAGCAGCTTATTGCGCAGCGTCTCAACGGCGGAGGCGGAGAGCAGCGGATCGCCGCTTTTTGCCAGCATGACGGTATCCAGCACCACGTTTTGCACCTGATAGCGTTTAAGCCGCTCGGCCACCGCCTCCACAATGTCCGTTTCGGCCAGCATGCCGATCTTGGTGGTATCAATCCGCACGTCGCTGAACACCGAATCCAGCTGCGCGGCAACAAAATCCGGCTCGATACGGTAGACCGACTGCACGCCGCGCGTGTTTTGCGCTACCAGCGCGGTAATCACCGAGCAGCCATACGCGCCAAGGGCCGAGAAGGTTTTCAAATCGGCCTGGATGCCCGCGCCGCCGCTGGGGTCGGTGCCGGCAATGGTCAGGGCGTTAATCCGCTTCATGCCTGCTCCTCCAGCGTGTAGAGCGCGTCGAGGAACGCGCAGGTAAAACTGCCTGGCCCGCGCGAGCGCGCAACGGCTGCCGTTCCGGCGCGCTTCATCCATCCGCAGGCGGCGGCAACGTTATCCAGCCGGTCCCCCGGCAGCGAGCAGCTCGCCGCCACAACGGCAGAAAGCGCGCACCCGGTTCCCACTACGCGCGTCATTAACGGGTCTCCGCCCGTTACCGTTCGGGTCCGTTCTCCGTCAGTGATGTAGTCCACCTCGCCGGTGACCACCACAATGGCATGGGTCTGGCGGGCCAACGCCTGAGCGGCAGGCAACGCGCTGGCGGCGGTGTCGGTGGTATCAACGCCGCGCCCACCCGCGCTCATTCCGGCCAGAGCCAGGATTTCGGAGGCGTTGCCGCGAATGGTGGTCGGGTTCAGGGCCAAAATTTGATGGCAAAAACGGGTGCGGAACGTCAGGGCACCCACCGCAACCGGGTCCAGCGTCCAGGGTTTACCTGCCGCCACCGCGCTCTCAATTGCCCGACGCATCGACTGGGCGCGCGGTGCGGTCAGCGTGCCGACGTTGATTAACAGCGAATCAGCTATCGCGGCAAACTGTTCGGCCTCTTCGGCCTCAATCACCATCGCCGGGGATGCGCCAAGGGCCAGCAAAACGTTGGCCGTAAAGGTCTGTACGACGTCATTGGTCATACAATGAGTCAGCGGAGAACGGGTACGGAAGTGGTGTAAAACGTGTAAATCGAGCAGGTCAGGCTGCATGGGTTCGCTCCTGCCTTGCGTGAAGAAGCGATGACCGGGAAGGCATCTGACTTCCCTACGCTGGCATTATCCAGATCAGGTAATACGGGTATTTCTCAGCCTTCAACGAAGAAGGGCACCCCGAGTCAAATAAAACAAAATCAAAAGCTTGCGATTAATGATCCTCATTAATCCCTGTTCAGGATAGTAATGCCAGCGGGAAGTCTTGTAAACGGCAAAAGCGGCCCTTTTGGGCTGTGTGTGACAGGATGAGTGACAGTTTGTGTGACACAAGTATCCATCCATTCCTTAGACTCAAGCCGTCTCGAGTATTAAAATATGGAAAATTAACTCGAGAGAGCATTATGCCAAATTCACCAGTCCTAGAATTACAGGAGCTTGCTAGTAGTAGAACGAATGATATTGTGGATGTTCTTCTTAAAGCCAAGATGATAGCAGTGAAGCCTGGACTTAATGACCTCAGCGAATGGTTAAAATTTGAGATTGATGGTTATCCTAACGCTCAGAATTTGCCTGAATATAGGATTGGAAGAGGTAGCGTCAAAGCTTTGAACCCCGTACGAGGTTGTGACCTGCCCCCAGTATTAGATACAACCATCAGTTAGTAATGTCGGTTTGTTTACCTTCACATTTTCCATTCCGCCACCGTGCTGCAAACTATGATGGCGTCTGATAATTCAGTGCTGAATGTGGACGACATTCGTTATAATCCTGCCGCCAGTCATTAATGACTTTCCCTGCGTGAACGATATCACTGAACCAGTGCTCATTCAGACATTCATCTCGAAATCGTCCGTTAAAGCTCTCAATAAATCCGTTCTGCGTTGGCTTGCCCGGCTGGATTAAGCGCAGCTCAACACCATGCTCAAAAGCCCATTGATCCAGTGCGCGGCAGGTGAACTCCGGCCCCTGGTCAGTTCTTATCGTCGCCGGATAGCCTCGAAACAGTGCAATGCTGTCCAGAATACGCGTGACCTGAACGCCTGAAATCCAGAATGCGATGGTAATTGTCAGGCACTCCTTCGTGAAGTGGTCCACACAGGTCAGGCACTTGATCCTGCGACCGGTGGCGAGCGCGTCCATGACAAAATCCATCGACCAGGTCAGGTTGGGCGCCGCCGGGCGGAGCAGAGGCAGACGTTCTGTTGCCAGTCCTTTACGACGCCGTCTGCGTTTTACGCCCAGCCCTCTAAGATGATAAAGGCGGTACACGCGCTTGTGATTAACATGAAGGCCCTCACGGCGCAGTAACTGCCAGATGCGGCGGTAACCAAAACGCCTGCGCTCCAGTGCCAGCTCATTGATGCGCCCTGATAAATGCGCATCAGCCGCCGGACGCTGAGCCTCATAGCGACAGGTCGACAGGGACAAGCCTGTAAGCATGCAGGCACGACGTTGCGACAGACCGGTCGCATCACACATCAATACCACGGCTTCCCGCTTCTGGTCTGTCGTCAGTACTTTCGCCCCAGGGCCACCTGAAGTGCCTCCTTATCCAGCATGGCTTCGGCAAGCTGCTTCTTGAGTCTGGCGTTCTCTTCCTCAAGCGATTTCAGGCGCTTAACCTCGGGCACCTCCATACCGCCATACTTCTTACGCCAGGTATAATAGGTGGCGTCGGAAATGGCGTACTAGCGGCAGAGCTCACGGGCAGAACCCCCTGCTTCAGCTTCGCGGAGGATACTGATGATCTGTTCGTCGGAAAAACGCTTCTTCATGGGGATGTCCTCATGTGGCTTATGAAGACATTACTAACAGCGCGGTGTATTAATCAACAGGGAGCAGGTCAGTGTCGCCCTTACGATATTCGCTACACACCCCGTGAAATAATTAGCGTACAAACCATTATACCTGACAGATCATCAATAGAGCCGGGGATATTTCTTTTTACTTCAGCTTTATTCAGTAACAAATTTGTCCACTTTTGAACGTTTGGCTTATGTCATAAGCGGTGTATTATGAGCAAATAACCATCATAAATCTAGGGATAGAAGGATGAAAATGGTATTGCCTGTTGATGGCTATCGTTCAGCAACAGAGTTCATGGAGGCCTTACAGGGCAGTGAGGGAGATACTCACTGGTTGATGAAGAAGGCCGAACACTGGCATGGTGGAATCCATATTTATGACNCTAGGGATAGAAGGATGAAAATGGTATTGCCTGTTGATGGCTATCGTTCAGCAACAGAGTTCATGGAGGCCTTACAGGGCAGTGAGGGAGATACTCACTGGTTGATGAAGAAGGCCGAACACTGGCATGGTGGAATCCATATTTATGACAGTTTTGCGGCTAATGCTGTATTTAAACCCGACAGCCACGGTCTGAAATGCATGGCTGATGGTCAGGTGGTCGCCTGGCGATTAAATGATGATTACCAGACAGCACCGTTCAAAAAGAAGATGCTGAARTTCAGCACCACCTTTGTTCTCATCAAGTCAACCTGTACCCCTGATAAGGACAAACCCAATAACGCGCTGGATTTCTACACTCTGTGGATKCAGATAGCTCCGCTTTCTGAGTATGGGGTTACGGACACACCGACAGCCACCGTGACCGCCAGCGCATTGAAAATCCGTCAGGACAACACATTTTCGGGCTGGATGCGTAACGGAATGTCCCAGGGGATAAACGTTCCCCGCGATGCATTGCGTCACTATGAAGCTCCACAGGACACGCATACTACATTACCGCGCGGTTCAGTCGTAGAGATTGAACAAGAGGCGACTTTTATTCTTAACGGCAAACCGGCTCCATTYATTTTCATTACTGTTGTGTCAGTCCCCGAAGGAGCTAAAACCGGATTATCTGTCGGAGAGTCTGGCTGGATTTCTGGGTTGGATAAGTTTGTTAAGAGACAAGACATTACATTACCAGCGTGGATGCAGGAAGCACGTAAACATGGCGTATTTAATGAGGTCGTAACGGTATCCGTGGAAGATGCACTTCCGATTAAGGCCGGGGATGTTATAGGTCACCTTAGCCTGAACGAACAACCGTATGGCAATYCTCAGTATTTCTGTCATCTGGAAGTATTCAGCCAGGATGCAMGAATGAAGGATTTTCTGACAAATAAGGCTGGCGTGACAAAAGGAGTCGCAGAACTGCATACTCTGGCGGATAAAATGCGCTGGCAGCATCGTGACAGAGATAATTCCTTTGTCGTGGCTGGTGTCGGCGRTGACCCTTCGCCAACAACAGCAGAGCGTTACACTCCCGAAACTCAGTGCCGCCGACTGGAGGCCGACGGAAAAACCTGGTATTACATTCCCGGCGAGCTGGCATGGATGGCGGCGGAAGATGTGGAGAGGGCAAATCAATTTGATCTTGAAAAACGGGGATTTATACCTCTGGAAGAGGAGGRCGCCCCACAGAGCATTTTCCAGACTCCCAGAGAAAGCTGGCTACGACAAGCGTTCGGACGTCTTGAAGAATTAGCCAGGGGCGAAACACGGGATATGTATTCCTCCAGCTACACCGAAAAGTATCAGAAGCTGCTAAAGCAGATGGATTCAAACCAGGATGGTGTAATCGATGCAGGTGAACTGTGGCGGTTTCTGCACAACCGTCAGCCACATATCCAGTATCAGGTGCAACGCCTGGTGGTGAAGCATCACAGCGAATGGCTTAAAGACGGTACATCAGCTCTTTGGCAGGCAGCGCTTGATGAACAGGCGAAGAAATATCCTGATCTGGCACTATTCAACCGTGACTTCATCAATAAACTGGTGTGGATGAAGGATGTACCAGAGATCC